>NZ_OZ246016.1:2637066-3296332 GCF_965230735.1 Motiliproteus sp. | reverse complement strand
CCGGGACCCTGGATCAGCCGTTTCCAGTACTGCCGACGATGCTGAAACTGGTGCTGATGGCCTTGCTTCCGGTGGTTTTGGGGATGTTGCTGCGGCGTCGCTTCAGTGCCTTTGCACTCTGGATCCAGCCGCTGGTCAAGGCGCTGGCGCTGGTGTTTATGCTGGCGGTGATCGGGTTGATCAGTTGGAGCAACTGGGATCGACTGGAATCCTACCTGGGCTTGCTGGCCCCGTTGATACTGCTGATCGCGACCCTGGCGATGTTGCTCGGTTACCGGCTGGCAAAGCTGGTGGATGCCGACGCGGCGGCGGGGCGGACGCTGGCGATTGAGGTGGGAATCCAGAATGCCGGCACCGCACTGCTGGTCACCGGTGCGGTGCTGCAGCAGCCGCAGATGTCGGCGGCGGTGCTGCTGTACGGCATTCTGATGCAGATCCCGGCGCTGCTGTTGATTATCGCCAGTAATCTACCGGGTCTGAGCCGGGCTCAGACCAGCGCCAGGTAGGTTTCGTACTCCAGTTTGGAGATATGCTGGCGGAACTCGTCCTGCTCCCGTTGCTTGATGATGGCATAGGCCTGGCTAAAGTCGCGTCCGAGGTATTCACGCATGAATTCCGAACGCTCAAACTGCTCCAGTGCGCTGTACCAGTTGGTCGGCAGCTTGATCTTACTGTTTTGGCTACTTTCAAAATCCTGTGACGGCGCTTCCGGTTGCAGTTGGTTGTCGATGCCGTAGAGCACCCCGGCCAACATGGTGGCCAGCAGCAGATAGATATTGCTGTCGGCGCCGGCAAGACGATATTCGATTCGGCGTGCTGCTGCGGCACCGTTGGGAATACGCAGGCTGGCGTTACGGTTTTCATAGCCCCAGGAGGCCACCTTGGGGGTGTGGACCCCACCCATCCGGCGGTATGAATTCAGATGGGGCGCCAACAGCAGGACCGACTCCGGCAGTGTTTGAGCCAGACCGGCCACGGCATGGCGGAGCAGCTCGCTACCCTGGTCGGTGCCGTCGTCGAACAGGTTGTTGCCGTCGGCATCCAGCAGGCTGACATGAACGTGCATACCGTTACCGGCCAACTCGGCAGCGGGTTTAGCGATAAAGGAGGCCGTGCGGTCGTGCTTGCGTGCAACTCCTTTGATCAAGCGCTTGAGGGACTGTACATCGTCGGCCACCTTCAACGGATCCTGCTGGTGGAACATGTTGAGTTCAAACTGTCCGGCGGACAACTCCTTAACCAGGCCGTCCAACGGCAGTCCCATCTCGTTACAGGACTGGCGAATCTCGTGTAGCAATTCGGCACTGTCCTGCAGCATCTCGGTGCTGTAGACCTGGCCGCCGATCTGGCAGTCACCGTGCAGACTGGTGGAAGGCAGTAGCGGTTGGCCCTGATCGCCGCGCTGGCTCTGGAACAGGTAGAACTCCAGCTCCGGTGCCATCACCGGGGTCCAGCCCCGTTCCTGGTAGCGCGCCAATACCTGCTCCAGGACCACGCGAGGATCACAGCCCCAGGGAGAGCCGTCCTGCTGCACCATCGACATCATCATCTGCGCGGTGGGGCGTGGCAGCCAGGGCTCGCGCTTCAGTGTCGACACAATCGGTTTGATCAGACCGTCGGCATCGCCGGTGCGATCGCACAACGGCTCGATATCGCGGCCCCAGATGTCCGGCATCACCGCACTCAGCGGCATCTTGAAATCCCACTGGAACAGCTTGTCGAGCTTGTGAGGTTCGATCCACTTGCCCCGTTGGGTGCCATTGAGATCGGTCAGCAAGACCTCGATTAGCTCCAGATCAGGGTTTTCGCTGAGGAACTGCTGTGCGTGATGCCAGCCCAGGCTCGGATCGGGTTGCCCCATGTTCTGTTCTCCGCTGTAAATAGGCGTTGGTGCCGGTTGCCGTGCACGACCGGAATCGTGGCTAGCTTCCATAGCCTATCGCCGCGGCCTGTTAGTGCGTATGCCCTAAACGGGTCAGTCGATGGTGCCAGTCGTTAGGGAACCTGCGAATAAGTCCTTGCTAGCTTCTGGCTTTCTGCCTGGTCGTAATCCAGACGCAACTTTGAAGGAATGTCCAGACCTTGCGAAAAACTGGTTCCTTAAGGTTCGCTGGATTGGGGGGATTGATAGGGTACCAGCGGGTCGCCGTCGGCATCGGTGGGCAGGTAGGGCAGGCAGTTGATAAACAGCGAAAACAGTTCGGCCTGGGAGCCGATGTCGAGCTTCTGGTAGATATGCTTGCGGTGGCGACGCAGGGTTTCGATTGAGATCTCCAGCCGCTCGGCGGCAGATTGGGAGCTGTAACCGCGCAGCATCAGCTGCAGGGTCTGGTGCTCGCGCTCGGTCAGCACCGAGGAGCCGAACAGCCGGATTGCCCGTTCGATGCTGTCTTCCAGCTCATTCTGGCTGCTGAGCTGCTCGCGATAAAGGCTCCAGTGTTTCTCGGTTAGCGCTCGAATCAGTGGCTCGGCCCGATGCAGGAAACTCAGTTCCTCATCGCTGAACCGATCGCCGTGCTGACGTCGCTGCAGGGTCAGATTGATAAAGGTGCCTTCGCCCAGCTCATAGAGGTAGCCCACTTCGTCACAGACGTTCATCTGGGAAAAGTAGCCGGCGTAGCGCTCGCTTTGCTTGAACTGGTTGGCTCCAATTTCGGTGATTCGGAACAGGCCATCGGCACCGCTGCGGCCCTGACGGTAGAACGGGTCCTGGCGGTAGGCGCCGGCGATATAGCCGTCGATCTGTACCTCGCGGTCGCCCCGAGCGATGGCGTGATACAGCAGCGCCGGCAGTTTATCACTACGGAACAGCCAGACCTGGGGGTGATCGAATGACAGCTGGGATGAGAGTGCATCGAACATGGCGGCGAAAAACCCATCAGCCCCGAGTTGCTCGACCATCTGACCCATCTGTTGATACCACGAACTCGGGCTGTTGCTGTTATCGGGATGCTGGGGTTGATTCACGGGCTGAGCTCCATTGCTGACGAGGGGGTGGATTGATGGCCGAGGGCGCCGACGGCCGCGGTTGTTTCTGGTGCAATATCAGGACGCAGGCTGTACAGGTGCCGTTGGTCTTTAAAGATATACAATCGATCCTGGCGTTGCTGCAACTGCCAGTGTTGCGGTTGTTCGATCAGGGCCAGCAGCAGCGCACGAGGGTTGGGTCCCTGGCTCGGATGGCTGCGGCTGTCGCAGCGCAGGTCATCGAACTGCCGATTGGCCAGTAACCGACAGCAACTGTGCAGGTCCCAGAACTCGGGTACCGACGTCAGCGGGGTCAGCGGTCCCAGAAATGCGGGGGAGATGACACTGCGCTCTTTGGCAAAGAACTGCCTGATGGTGATGTTTCGGATCAGCCCCAGCGCGGCGTTGTCGCGGGCATTGCCGTCGAAATCCTGCTGCTGCAGCAGCTCGATCATCCGGCAAAGGTCAAACTGACAGGCTTTGATAAACTGCCAGGCCGGTGCGACGCTGGTCCGGGAGCCGATGCTGTATTTGAGGGCCTGCTGGCCATGGCGTACCTGACGGTTCAGCAGCGTCAGCTGTAGGTGGTTGCTCTGAAAATCCACCAGCACATCGGGTTGGCGTACAAAACAGTAAGGCTGTTCGCGGCGGCAGAATTCGATCCACTGCTGGCGGGTTTGCAGACTGTCAAGAACGCGAATATTCATGCACGGTGATCGGCGTATGGGTGGTCTTCAAGGTTAGGGAACCTGCGAATAAGCCCCTTAGCATACTGCCGCTGCCGGTTATAATCAGCTTTTTTCAGTCAACGTTCGGAACCCACATGAAACTGCTCAATCGCTCGGCGCTACTGGTACTTCCCCGTCAACCCTACCTGGATTGGATCAACGCCTTGCCGTCGGAGATCAGTGAACTGGAGCAACCGCTCGACATGGCGGCACTGGAGGCCGAAGGCAGGGTTTATCTGCTCGATGAGGCCGATGACGACGAGCCGGACGCGGCGAAGTTGTTGGCAATCCAGCTCCAGCACAGCTGGGAGTTACTGTTGGAAAACGAGCTGGGCGCCTGGGATGAGCTGGGCCGTCATTGGCCCGAGCCCCTGAGCCAGGAGCTGTTGCAGCAGTGGTTCGAATTGAAGCCGCTGAGTTTGGCTTTTGATGCAGCCCGAGAGCCGTTGATGCTGGCTTCGCTGTAACTTAGGCCTGTGATGGCGTCGAGATTCTCGCCCGCTTGATACCCCTGATGAGGTAACCCGATTATTAACCCGCCGGGTTAATACATTGATACATCCTTGTATCAATCATTGGCTGAAAGCCAATGCGAGCCTATTAAAAACAAGCAGTTCCGCGCAACTGTGCCGATTTTTGATAGGCGATGGGCAATTAGGCAGAAGCCTATTTGTCCACCGGGTAATAGTGCCAAAGTGCCGGGTTGGTTACATAAAATGACCGTGATAGGTAGTTTCTAAGACTTTCGTCGGATGCTATATATGCCTGCACAACATTTTTGGGGATATATTCATGTCAAACACGCCACCGGCGACTCAGCGGCTCGAAACCGTTGAGACAGCGCCGTCATTTAAGCTGGGGCAGGGGCCGTTACAGCCCCATCCGTTGCGCGAAGGGCTCTATAACGAGTTGCACAGTCGACCCTATCGGATTCTGCCTTCACCGTCGCAGCTGACCCATATTGCGATCAAGCATGGCGGCAAGGATCAGCAGCGTGAGCTGGAGCTCCTGACCGCACTGTGCGACCGCTATCAGGTGACCGCACCCACCGCCAATATGCCTTGCTACCATCAGGATTTCGGACTGTTCGAGCTGCGTTGGGAGCGGCATACCGAGTTTTCCGGCTACACCTTTATCCGCAAAGGGGAACAGCAGGGGATGCCGTTCGCCCACAACGCCGTTGACCTGCTGCCACCGGATTGGCTGGCGCAGCTTCCGGGCTCGGTGGTGGCGGCCTTCCATATGCTGATTGAAGATGTAACTACCAAACCGGAACCGCCGGTTGAGCAGGTGGCCGGCTACTTTGAGAATCTGCGTTTAGTCGGTTCGCAACCGGCCAATGGTAAAGCTTCGGTGTGGACCACCTTCCGACTTCACAGCGACGGCTTCGGGCGTTTTATTCTGTATAACCGTGGCCTGAGTGAGTCACAGCTGGGACGGATGGCACAGCGCTTTATCGAGCTGGAAACCTACCGCTTGATGGCCTCCCTGGGGCTGCCGCTGGCGCGGGAGATCCAACCGCAGCTGGAGTCACTGGATGATCAGCTCGAAGCGGTGATGCGCGAGATCGCCGATCTGGACAGTCCGGAAGGGGAGCGCGAGCTGCTGGATCGGTTGTCATCGATGGCGGCCAAAGTGGAGGGTTTCCGCGCCCGCAGCAACTACCGTTTTTCCGCCACCAAGGCCTATCACCAAGTGGTGGAGCAGCGGCTGGAAGTGCTGCGCGAACTGGACCGGGAAGTGGCCGGTCACCTGACCCTGAATGAATTTCTGGTACGCCGACTGACTCCGGCGGTGCGTACCTGTGAGTCTACCGGCCGGATGCTGGATGACCTGTCGACCCGAATTGACCGGGCCAGCCGGCTGCTGCGGACCCGGGTACAGTTGACCCTGGAGGAGCAGAATCAGGGGCTGATGAGCTCGCTGGATCGGCGCGGCAAGATTCAGCTGCTGATGCAGCAGACCGTTGAAGGGCTGTCGGTGGTGGCGATCAGCTACTACCTGATCAGCATCCTGCAGTTGGGCTTTGAACTGCTGGATAAGCTGGGCGTGCCGATCAATGCGGAGATGGCCACGCTGGCGTCGATCCCGCTGGTGATGTTGGTGATCTGGGCGGCGACACGACGTATCCATCGCCATTTCAACCGATTGGAGCGACATCCCCAGGATGCAGGGAAGTCGGAGAAATAGCGGATCCGGCTGTTCTCGCCGTTGTTATCTGCCTACAATCAGCGCTTTGTCCGGTCGGCTATGCTTGGGTTAGCCGGGGCGCTGATTGGTAGCGCGGCCGCCGGCGGATAAGATTACGAGGTATCTATGCAGTCGACGATCGAACAGAAACTCCGCGCAGGCCTGAACCTGATTCATCTGGCCATCGATAATGAGAGCCACATGCACAGTGGCCCGGCCACCGACAGCCATTTCAAACTGACCCTGGTCTCCGATGATTTTGTCGGTAAGCGTCCAGTAGCCCGTCATCAGCTGGTCTACGGCTTGCTGCGTGAGGAGCTGGATGGGCCGGTTCACGCCCTGGTCATCCACGCCTTCAGTGCCGAGGAGTGGCAGGCCAAGGGGGGACAGGTGCCCGATTCGGCCCGCTGTGCCGGTAGCCCGAAAAACTAACCGCGACTCCGATCCTCTACCCCTGGCCTCGTCGTTGACTCTTTCGACGAGAGAGCACTGGAGATCGATGGTTGATGCCGAATTCCGCGTCCAAGCCTGAAACCGAACCGGCAACCCCGGTGAGCCGGTACGACTGGAGTTTTATCCTCGAAGTCGCCCGCCAGCATAAGCGCGAGCTGGTGCTGGCCAATCTGGTGGCCATCGCGGCGGCCCTGGCGGCGGTCCCCTTACCGTTGTTGATGCCGTTGCTGGTCGACGAGGTTCTGCTGCAGCAACCGGGCGCAATGGTGGCGACCATCGATGGCCTGTTCCCGAGTGATTGGCGCTCGCCGGCGCTGTATATCTTTGCGGTGCTGGGGTTGACGGTGCTGCTGCGGATTATGGCGCTGGTGTTCAACGTCTGGCAGGGGCGCCAGTTCACCATTATCTCCAAAGACATCATCTTCCGGATGCGCAAAGGGATGCTGACCCGGTTGCAGCGGATCTCGATGGCCGAGTACGAGACCCTCGGCAGCGGTGCAGTCAGTTCCCACTTTGTCACCGATCTGGACACCATCGACCGTTTTGTCGGCGAATCGGTCAGCAAACTACTGGTGGCCAGCCTCAGTATTATCGGTACCGCCGGCGTGCTGTTGTGGCTGCACTGGCAGCTGGCGTTGTTCATCCTGTTTATGAATCCGCTGGTGATCTGGATCACGATGCGGATCGGGCGGCAGGTGAAACGGCTCAAGCGGCGCGAGAACAGTGCCTATGAGATCTTCCAGGAAACCCTGACCGAAACTCTGGATGCGATCCAGCAGATCCGGGCCGGCAACCGCGAGCGTCACTACCTGGCGCGGCTGGTGGATAGCGCCGACCAGGTACGCCAGCACTCCTGCGCGTTCGAATGGCGCTCGGACGCGGCCAATCGACTCAGCTTTGTGGTGTTCCTGGTCGGCTTCGACCTGTTCCGGGCCGTGGCGATGATGATGGTGATGCTGTCGAGTCTGAGCATCGGCCAGATGATCGCAGTGTTCGGTTACCTCTGGTTCATGATGGGACCGGTGCAGGAGCTGTTGCGGATGCAGTACAGCTACTACGCCGCCGATGCCGCGCTGGGACGGATTAACCGGTTGTTGGCGCTGCACGAAGAACCGCAGTATCCCCAGGTGCAGGACCCCTTTGCCGGGAAGCAGACCGTGGCCATCGAGTTGGAAAATGTACATTTTTCCTATCAGGACGGGGTCGATGTTCTCAATGGCATCAGCCTGTCGATCCGGCCCGGGGAGAAGATCGCGCTGGTGGGCGCCAGCGGCGGCGGCAAGTCGACCCTGGTCCAGGTGCTGCTGGGGCTGTATCCCGCCAGCCGGGGGCAGATCCGTTTCGATGGCGTGCCGGTGGAGCAGATCGGTTTGGCCAAGGTTCGCCAGCATGTGGCCACGGTGCTGCAACAACCGGCACTGTTCAATGGCACGGTGCGCGCCAATCTGGAGATGGGGCAACCCCAGGATGAAGCGCAACTCTGGCACGCGCTGGAGGTGGCACAGCTGAAACCCTTTATCGAGCAAACGGAGCTGGGCTTGGAAACCCTGGTGGGGCGCCAGGGAATTCGTCTGTCCGGCGGTCAGCGGCAGCGTTTGGCGATTGCGCGGATGGTTCTGACCGACCCCAAAGTGGTGATTCTGGATGAAGCCACCTCGGCGCTGGACGCGGAGACCGAATTCGCACTGCACCGGGCGATGGCGACGTTTCTGGCCGGGCGTACGACCCTGATCGTGGCTCACCGGCTCAGTGCGGTGAAACAGGCCGACCATGTTTATGTGTTTGAGGACGGCGCCATCTGCGAGAGCGGCAGTCACCAGCAGTTGCTTGAAAGTGATGGGCTGTACGCCAAACTCTATGGTGACTACCAGCACTAGGGAACCTGCGAATAAGTCTCTGCGGCTTCTGCAAGAGCCTGAAGTGCACAAGTTATAGGCGCAAGCTGCAGCTAATGGCCGTTGCCCTTAGCAAAGGTTGTAACGACGAAATTGTGTGCTTCAGGCCTTGCCCTGCGGGGATTTCAGCTTGATCCGCACTCTGCGTTGCAGTTTTTCGCAAGGTCTAGACATTGCTTCAAAACTGCGCCTGGATTGCGAACCAAGCTGAAAGCCAGAAGCTCGCAAGGACTTATTCGCAGGTTCCCTAGGCGGCGTCCTAAAACGGCGCCTTCCGTTGTGGTTATCGCCGGTTTGTTAGGCTTCCTTAGAGGGTTACATGGATCTTGATGGCTGATTGTGCCGATGAAAGGATCACTCGCTCGCCAACTGAATCAGACCACTTTATCTCGCCGGGCCCCGTGGCCGTGGCGTGATGCCAATCGCAGTCAGCTGCTGGTGGGTGGGCCGCGTTACTTTCCGGCGATGCTGGAGGCGATCGAGCAGGCCCGTGATCGTA
Source organism: Motiliproteus sp. (assembly GCF_965230735.1). GTDB lineage: Bacteria > Pseudomonadota > Gammaproteobacteria > Pseudomonadales > Balneatricaceae > Motiliproteus. The sequence continues at coordinate 3,287,600 of NZ_OZ246016.1, read as the reverse complement.
TCCTGCTGGAGTTTTATCTGGTCAGCTCGGGCCGGGTGATGAATGAGTTGATCGGCAGCCTGGAGAGGGCGCGCCGGCGTAATCTGAAGGTCTGCTTTCTGCTGGATGATTTCGGCAGCCGCGGATTGCTCGCCGAAGACAGGCAACGGCTGCTCGATGCCGGAGTTGAACTGGCATTCTACAATCCGCTGCGGGTCAACAAATGGAACCGTAACTTTGCCCGGGATCATCGCAAGCTATTGGCGGTGGATGGACGTGTGGCCTTCGTTGGCGGCACGGGGCTGTGCGACGAGTTTCTGCCGGAGCAGGGTCGGCCCGGCTGGCACGAGATGATGCTGCGGGTCGAAGGACCGGTGGTGACCGATTGGGAACGGTTGTTTGCCCGGGTCTGGCGCTGGTGTCGGGCTCAGCAACTGCTGTTCACCCCGTTCCGGTTCAGCAATACCTGCTATGGGCCGGCGGCCGCCGGTGTCGTCAACCAAACCGTTCTTGATTCCAGTACAGAGCGTGCTGCAGAGCGCGGCGGGCTGATGAAGGTTTCAACCTGTGAGGGGCCGCAGCAGCAGGAGATCAAAATCAACTTCCGCCGGCGGATCAACGAGGCCGAGCAACGAGTCTGGTTGGTGACGGCCTATTTTCTGCCTTCCTGGTCGATACGCAGAGCCTTGCGCCGAGCAGCCAGGCGGGGGGTGGATGTGCGGCTGCTGCTGCCCGGCGATCTGTCCGATCACCCGGGGATCTTTTTTGCTTCACGGCGCTACTATCAGCGGCTTCTGCTGGCGGGGGTGAAGATCTATGAATACCGGCCTAGCTTCAATCATTCCAAGGTTTGTTTAAGTGACGACTGGGTTTCGATTGGCTCCTGCAATCTGGATCACTGGAATCTGCGTTGGAACCTGGAAGCCAACCAGGAGGTGATCGATCCACATCTTTGTCGGCAGTTGGAGCAGCAGCTGAGGCGGGATTTTGAATCCAGTCGACAGGTCAGTCTGAAACGCTGGTTGGCCAGGCCGCTGTGGCGACGCCTCTACGAGTTTGTGCTCGGCTACCTGGCCGCGATCCTACTGCGGATCTTCTGAGGCTGCCGGTGGCGGCGCGATGGTCTGCGGCGAGGAGTCGTCCTCCGGGGCTGGCTGGCTCTCGGTATCCGACTCAAGTTCGTCCTGTTGCTTGGTTGATGAGTCCACCGGGCTTTGATAATTGCCGACGGGGGAGGCTATCGATATCCCCTGGGGCAGCCTGAGGTCGTTACTGCATGCGCTGATCAGCGCGATCAGCATCAATCCCAAAATGATCGATCGACCCTTGGCTAGCGGCTTGGGGAGTCGCGAATCAACCTTCATCGGAACTGTCCTTATCAGGGTTGGGATTGGGGCGCGGTTTTTTTCGTGGCGGCAGCAACAGGGCCAGCAGAATCAGGCCGATGACGGCGAACTCAATGGCGGGGATCAGATAGTCCATGGGGGTTGTCGGTGCCGGTGGTCGATGGTTGGAAGCCTGACAATAAGTCTACATCAAACTTCAGCTGACTCGGCGATTGCAGTAATCTGATAGCAATTCACTCAATGATCAGGAGTTGCTATGTGCGAACTGCTCGGCATGAGCGCCAATGTCCCCACCGATATCTGTTTCAGTTTTGCCGGTTTGATGCAGCGAGGGGGCCAGACCGGTCCGCACCGCGACGGCTGGGGGATCGCGTTTTATGAGGGTAAGGGGGTTCGCAGCTTCCATGATCCGGAGCCCAGCTCCTGTTCGCGTATCGCTCAACTGGTCCGTGAGCATCCGATAAAGAGCCATGTGGTGATCAGCCATATCCGGCAAGCCAACGTGGGCAAGATCAATCTGGAGAATACGCACCCGTTCAGCCGCGAGCTCTGGGGGCAGCACTGGACCTTTGCCCATAACGGTCAATTGGATAAGACGCTCTTCGACTGGCCGTTGGGGTTCTACCGTCCGGTGGGTACCACCGACAGCGAATACGCCATGTGCTGGCTGCTGGGAAAATTACGCGATTGCTACGACAGCCCGCCGCCGATCGAAGAGCTTTGCGGCTTTATTCAGCGGCACTGTGATCAACTGCGCGAGCTGGGGGTCTACAACATGTTGCTGACCGACTCGCACCACCTGTTCGCCTATTGCACCACCAAACTGACCTGGATTACCCGACGGGCACCTTTCGGCGAGGCGTCGCTGAAGGATGACGACCTGGTGGTGGATTTCTGCAAAGAGACCCAACCCAACGATGTGGTGACGGTCATCGCCACCGAGCCGCTGACCGATAATGAAACCTGGCATCGGATGGAAGCGGGGGAGATGCAGGTGTTCGTCGAGGGAGTACCGCATGAGGCCTCGGACTAAGCGGCAATAGCCACGAAAATCGTCTTCAAATTCTTACGCTTGTCGAAACTCCACTAAGGGTTGACCTCGCTATGGATCGCGAGTACAACCTTAGTATAACTATGCGACTATAGTTTGATGGAGTAGATGTGCAGGCGGCTAAGCAACGCAAGGATCCGTGCGCAGAGCACGAACAGTCAGGCCCGCAGCGAGTCGATGACTTCGGTGCGGCCGGCGATAGAATCGATTATCAGGGAATGACCAGCTTGGTCGATGTGCTCGAGCGCAGTAGTCGACGCTATCCGGATCGACCCGCGTTCAGCAACCTGGGCACCTCCATCACCTACCGCCAGCTGGATCAGCAGGCGCGTGATTTTGCAGCCTATCTGCAGCACTGTACCCCCCTTGAGCCAGGTGACCGGTTCGCCATCGAATTGCCCAATCTGATCCAGTATCCGGTGGTGTTGCTGGGCGCGTTGCGTGCCGGTTTGGTGGTGGTCAATCTCAATCCGCTTAACTGTCCCGTGGAGTTGGCGCATCAACTGCGCGATTCAGGAGCCCGTGGATTGGTGGTATTGGCTAATGCCGCCGATAAAGTCGAGGGGATTCTCGAACAGACCGATATCGAGTGCCTGATTGTTACCGAGCTGGGAGACGCTCTGCCGCCTTTGAAGCGGGCACTGGTCAACGTCTCGGTCCGGTATCTGAAAAAGATGGTGCCGGCCTACTCGTTGCCCGACGCGATCGACTATGTCGAGGCGATGCAGGCGGGCAGTCGCCAGCCCTATACACCACCTCCAATGCAATTGGACGACCTGGCGCTGCTGCAGTATACCGGCGGTACCACGGGACGGCCGAAAGGCGCCTGTCTGAGCCATCGCAACCTGCTCGCCAACCTGATCCAGGTCCGCAGCCTGCTGGAACAGGAAACCCAGCCGGGGCACGAGGTGCTGGTGGCGCCGTTGCCGCTCTATCATATCTATTCGCTGACCGTCAGTTGCCTGTTGATGATCGAGATAGGCGCGGAGGTGGTGTTGATTACCAATCCGAGGGATCTTGGTGATTTCGTCCGTCAGCTGCGTCGCTGTCGGCCGACCCTGTTTATCGGCCTCAACACCCTGTTTGCCGAGCTGATCAAAGAGCCGGGATTCGACAAGCTAAGCTGGTCCGATCTGAAATGGACGCTATCCGGTGGCATGTCGCTGAATCCGTCCGTGGCGGAACAGTGGCAGACGCTGACCGACACCGGCATCCTGGAAGGCTATGGTCTGACCGAAACCTCACCGATCATCAGCGTGAACCCGCCCGATGCCATCAAAACGGGAAGCATCGGCAAGCCGATCGCCGCGACCGAGATCCGGCTGCTGGATGAGGAGGGAATGGAGGTGCCGGTCAGCGGCTGTGGTGAATTGTGCGTCAGGGGCCCCCAGGTGATGCAGGGCTACTGGCGGCAAGCGGAGGAAACGGCGGCCGTCTTGGATGAGCAGGGCTGGCTGCGTACCGGAGATATTGTGCGGCTCGATGCGCAGGGTTATCTGACCGTGATCGATCGCAAGAAGGACATGATCAATGTCTCGGGTTTCAGCGTTTACCCCAACGAAGTCGAGACGGTGGTGCGGGCGCATCCGGACGTTGAGGATTGTGTGGTGATCGGTGTTCCCGATCCGGTCAGTGGCGAGCAGGTGAAACTCTTTGTCGTGGCCAGCAATCCGTTGCTGAGTGTGCAGCAGCTGCGCGATTACTGTCGCGAACGGCTTAGCGGCTACAAGGTGCCCTCGCAGGTAGAGTTTCGTCATGAAATACCCAAGAGCCAGGTCGGCAAGGTATTGAGACGGTTGATGCGCGATAGCCACTTGCCGTTGTCCCGGGCCGTCTCCCGACTTCCCGAAAGCGATGATGATTCAAGGCTTGGGAAGGGGCTACCCTACCGCTATCAGCAGGAGTGACCGGGCCGGTTGTACTCAAGCAGGTTTGAGGCATAATCAGCAACACACATAGGGATGTGAAAACAGGGAAAGGGATATGTCCGATGCAACTTTCAGTGTGGTCATCAGCGGCGACGTTGTTGATGGCTTCGACCCGGCGCAGGTTCAGCGCGACTTCGCTCAACTTTTTTCTATCGAGGAAACGCTTGCCAGGCAGATCTTAGCGCAGGGCAAACGGGTCATTAAAAAGGATCTCGATGAGGAATCCGTCAACCGCTATCTGGACCGGCTGGCTCGGATCGGCGTCGTCGCGTTCCGGCGTCGGCAGCCGTCGGTTGCCGGGAACGAAACCGTTGACGAAAGTCAGAACGACATCACCAGCACTCCGACCAGGTCCAACTCCGGCGAACAGAACTCCACGCACGCGGCGGTGAATGCCGAGCCTGAGACGGCAACTGCGGCAGCGGTCGGGTCATCCAACCCGCAGCGGCACGAGGCTACCGATGATGATGGTTACGATCCGTTCTATCGAGAAACCAGTCAAAACGAATCATCGAGCATCCGACACCGAAGCGGAACCTCTTATGCGCTGAGTTTTCACGGACAGGGAGCTGAGTATTTCCGGATCTGGATCGTCAACCTGCTGCTGACCATCGCCACCCTGGGGATCTACAGTGCCTGGGCCAAGGTGCGGAATGCGCAGTATTTTCATGGTCATACCGAGCTGGACGGTAGTCGATTCGCCTATCTGGCGAAACCGCTGACGATTCTGAAAGGGCGACTGATCGCGGTGGCGGTGTTCGTGATCTATTCGCTGGCGTCCGAGTTTAATCCGATGGTCGGTGCGGCGATGGCCCTGCTGTTTGTGATCGTCCTGCCCTGGATTGTGGTGCGCTCGTTGCGTTTCAGTCGCCGCATGACGGCGTGGCGCAATGTCCGGTTCGGGTTTGATGGGACGGTTTGGGAGGCGGCCAAGGCCTTTGTTTTCTGGCCCGCTATCGGTTTTTTGTGTGTGGGACCTTTGGCATGGTTTGCGCTGATTAAACAACCGGAGTATTTGTTTATTCTGCTGCCGATTGGCGTGCTGATCGCCGGCATTTTGATGCCTGTGGTGATCTATAAGCAGATGCAGTTTGTAATCAACAATACCCGCTTTGGAACCAGTCGCTTTACCCTCGAACCCTGTGGCAAGGCGTTTTATCTGATCTATGTTAAAGCCCTGCTGATCATCCTTATCGGTAGCGCACTGATGTTCGGGGTCGCTACGGTGCTTCCGGTTATTCCCCCCTTCGTGATGGCCGTGGCCTATTTCTATCTGTATGTTTTTGTCGCGGTCCGCACCAACAATCTGCTGTTTAACCAAACCGAGGTCGCCGATGCCGGGGTGAGTTTCTCCAGCACCTGGCGCGATGGTTCGTTTTTCCGCCTGACCCTGATCAACGGTGTGTTGACCCTATGCACCCTGGGGCTCTATCTGCCCTGGGCATTGGTTCGGTTGGCCAGCTACAAGGCCGAGCATCTGGAACTCCGGGCCGAACAGGATCTGGATCACTTTGTCGTGGCCCAGGAGCAGGAAGTCTCTGCGTTGGGTGAGGAGCTGGGTGAAGTGTTCGATGTGGAGTTCGGTGTGTGAGTTCCGCTCCCTGGCTGCAGTTGGACGGTGACTATTTCGACGGTAGCGGTTCCTCCCGCACGTCGGTTCGAATAGCCCTGTACCCGGACGGTCGGGTGGAGATTATCGCTCAAGCGGAGGAGCGGGTGCTGGCCCGTCTTGACCAGAACGAGATTACCGTCAGTGACCGCCTGGCCAATAGTCCCCGCTATCTGGATCTTCCTGAGGGGCAGCGTATCGAGACCCTTGAGAATGAGACCGTTGACCAGTGGTTGAGCCGCTTCCGTCCGGGTCTGACTCAGGGACTGATCCATCGACTCGAAGCGAACTGGCGTTTTGTGGCGCTGACGCTGGTTCTGGTGGTGGTCAGTGTCTGGGGCACGGTGAACTACGGCGTGCCCTATCTGTCGCAGCAGCTGGCCAAAGCGCTGCCCCAGTCACTGCTGGATCAGACCTCCGAGCAGACCCTGGCGCTGTTCGATCAATACTGGCTCGAACCGAGTCAATTGGATGATCGACGGCAGCAGCAGTTGCGGCAACATTTTGAGCCGGCGTTGACGGAATATGCCGACCTGGGGCTCAGGGTGATCTTCCGTCATAGTGAGGCGATCGGCGCCAACGCGTTCGCGCTGCCCGACGGTACCATCATCTTCACCGATGGGTTGGTGCGGTTGGCGGAACACGATGATGAACTGACCGCGATTCTGGCCCACGAAATCGGCCATGTGGCGCACCGTCACGGGTTGCGGCGGATCATCCAGAATTCGATGTTCCTGTTTGTGTTGGCGCTGATTACCGGCGATGCCAGTGGCACCGCCGATCTGGTGCTCGGGCTGCCGATCCTGTTTGCCGAGTTGGCCTATTCGCGCGAACACGAGCGCGAGTCGGACCGCTTTGCGCTGGATTACTTGCAACGCCATCAGATTCCACCGCGACGGTTTGCGGATCTGATGAATCGGTTGGCGCAGCAGAGCGGTCGGGATGAAGAGGAGCAGGGGGTTCAGCGTTACCTGCAGACCCATCCGCAGACCAGCGAACGGGTCAAGGCCTTTCAGTAGCCCTGGGGCCTGGCAAAAGCGGCGTTCAGGCGCTCGGCAGGCTGATTAACGGTGACCGCTGATCTTGGCGTGCAACGGCTTGGTGGTTTCGAATTTATCCATCTGTTCCTGGCTGGCGGGGGCCTGATGGTTGGCCTTCCAGTCCGCATAGCTCATGCCGTAGACCTGCTCCAGCGCTTCATCCTTGGTGAGCTCGACACCCCGCTCGTCGGCGGCGGCCAACAACCACTTGGACAGGCAGTTGCGGCAGAAGCCGGCCAGGTTCATCAGGTCGATGTTCTGTACGTCTTTGCGCTCCTGCAGGTGCGCGATCAGGCCGCGAAAGGCGGCGGCTTCAAGCTGGATACGGTCGTTGTCGTTCATAGGGTCTCCATTGATGGATGAATCAGGGACGGCTGAAGGAATCTGCGACTAGTCCCGGGTGTCGCGTGCAGAGTATAGATGGGGTTGATCGTGGCGTCATCGTGACGGCGATGATGGGTGAATATGGTATGATCGGCAGCCCCGTTGCAATCCGTTAACCGATCACAGGTAGCCACTATGACCTTTGAAGAACTGTTGAAATCGATGACCCCAGAAATCCACGCCACCATGAAGACTGCGGTTGAGCTGGGTAAGTGGGCCGACGGTCGGCGCCTGACGGATGAGGAAAGAGAGGCCTGCTTGCAGGCGGTGATCGCCTACGACGAGCAGCACGTACCGGAGGAGGAGCGGGTGGGCTACATCTCCCGCAAGAAGTCCGACGGCTCGAATCATAGCCCTAGCCAGAGCACCGAAGATATCGTCAAGATTTTACCGAACGGATGATGGAGTTGTTTGCCACCGAACTGTCGCTGCAGGGCAGCGGCCATCTGGCCAAGATGCGGACCGCCCCGGGCAGTGATGCCGAGTCCCCCTGCCACTACTGGCTGCCGCTGGACCAGCAGGAGTTCGCCCTCAATCCGTTGATCGGGCGACCGATCCGACTGGTCTACCAGGGCGAGATTCACTGCCAGCATTGTGGTCGTGCGACCCGCAAGAGCTTCAACCAGGGATACTGTTACCCCTGTTTCAAGAAATTACCCCAGTGTGACAGCTGTATCGTCAGTCCGGAGAAGTGCCACTTCGACGCCGGCACCTGCCGCGATGCCGACTGGGGGCAGCGCAACTGCATGACCGAACACGTGGTCTACCTGGCCAACTCCTCGGGACTGAAGGTCGGCATCACCCGCGCCAGCCAGGTGCCGACCCGCTGGATCGACCAGGGTGCAATCCAGGCGTTGCCGATCTTCCGGGTCGACAGCCGCTACCGCTCCGGTCTGGTGGAGATCCTCTACAAGAACCATGTGGCCGACCGCACCAACTGGCGTGCGATGCTCAAGGGGCAGGTTGAAAGACTCGACCTGGTGGCCGAACGGGAGCGGCTGTTCAGCCTCTGTGCCGAGGGCGTTGCCGAGCTGCAGCAGCAGTACGGTGAGGCGGCGGTGCAACCGCTGACCCAGGTAGCCCCGGTCGAGCTGAACTATCCGGTCAGCCAATATCCCAGCAAGGTCAGTTCGCTGAACTTTGACAAGCAAGCCGTGGTCGAAGGCGTACTTCAGGGCATTAAGGGCCAGTACCTGATCCTCGATACCGGGGTGATCAATATTCGCAAGTTCGGGGCCTATCAGGTCGACTTCTACGCCTGAGTTGAATCTGTACTATACCTGCAACTACCTGTTAGCGGAGGGCCGGCTTCTGGCCCGATGATACCCGCTACCATTTTCCACAGCCGAGTTAAGAGCGCATGAGCAAGGACAATCCCAGAGCTATCCACCTAAAAGATTATCGCGTCCCGCCGTTTTTGATCGATCGCACCGAGCTTCACTTCGAACTCGGTGAAAAGGCCTCCCTGGTCAAGTCCCGGCTCAGTATGCGGCGTAATCCCGACAGTGATGAAAACGACGCGGCGTTGCAGCTGCACGGCGATTCATCACTGGTGCTGCGGCGACTGCAACTGGACGGTGAAGACCTGGCCGAAAGCGATTACCAGCGTAACGATGAATCCCTGACCATTGCTCAGCTGCCGGACAGCTTCGTGCTGGAATGTGTCACCTTGATCAGGCCGCAGGAGAACACCTCCCTAGAAGGTTTGTACAAATCCAACGGCATGTTCTGCACCCAGTGCGAGGCGGAGGGCTTTCGCAAGATCACCTTCTATCTCGACCGTCCCGATGTGATGTCGGTGTTCACCACCACCATCGTCGCCAGCCGGCAGGATTATCCGGTATTGCTGTCTAACGGTAACCCGGTGGATCAAGGCGAGCAGCCGGATGGCCGTCACTGGTGCCGTTGGGAAGACCCGTTCAAGAAACCGGCCTATCTGTTTGCCCTGGTGGCCGGCAAGCTGGAGCAGGTCGACGACAGTTTTACCACCCAGAGCGGCCGTGAGGTCGCGCTGCGGTTGTTTGTGGAACCGCAGAACCTGGATAAGTGCGACCACGCGCTGGCCTCGCTGAAACGCTCCATGACCTGGGACGAGAAGGTATACGGCCGGGAGTACGATCTGGATATCTTCATGATCGTTGCCGTCGACCATTTCAATATGGGGGCGATGGAGAATAAGGGGCTGAATATCTTTAACTCCTCCTGCGTGCTGGCCAACCCGGCCACCACCACCGATGCCGGCTTCCAGCGGATCGAGGGGATCGTCGGGCACGAGTATTTCCACAACTGGTCCGGTAACCGGGTTACCTGTCGTGACTGGTTCCAGCTCAGCCTCAAGGAAGGCTTTACGGTATTCCGTGATGCCGAGTTCTCCGCCGACATGGGCTCGCGTACCGTCAAACGGATCGAAGATGTATCACTTCTGCGAACCGCCCAGTTCGCCGAAGATGCCGGTCCTATGGCCCATCCGGTACGTCCGGCCAGCTATATCGAGATCTCCAACTTTTACACCCTGACCGTTTACGAGAAGGGTGCCGAGGTGGTACGGATGATCCATACCCTGTTGGGGGCGGAAGGGTTCCGTAAAGGATCGGATCTGTACTTTGACCGACACGACGGTCAGGCGGTGACCACCGATGACTTTGTTCAGGCGATGGAGGACGCTTCAGGCGTCGATCTGGGGCAGTTCCGTCGCTGGTACTCCCAGGCCGGCACCCCGGTGGTTGAAGTCAGTGACGATTACGATGCCGAGCGGCGCCGCTACGTGCTCCGAGCTCGGCAACACTGCCCGGCCACGCCGGAGAGTGATACCAAGCTCCCCTTCCATATTCCGCTTGTCGTTGGCCTGTTGGATGAGCAGGGTAATGACCTGAATCTTGGTAACGGCCAGACCAGCCAAACCCTGCATCTGACCGAGGCCGAGCAGGAATTTGTCTTCGAAGGGATCGACAGCCGCCCGCTGCCGTCGTTGCTGCGTGGTTTCTCGGCCCCGGTTAAGCTGCGCTACCCCTACAGCGCCGAGCAGTTGGTATTCCTGATGGCCCATGACTCGGACGGCTTTAACCGCTGGGATGCGGCCCAGCGGTTGGCGGTCGACCTGATGCAGGGACTGATCGCCGATTACCAGCAGGGTCGTGAACTGGTGCTGGATCGGTCGTTGGTTGAGGCCTACACCAAGGTGCTGTCGGATCGTAGCCTGGACCCGGCGATGGTGGCCAAACTGTTGCTACTGCCCAGCGAAGCCTATCTGGCGGAGCTGGCCGAGGTGATCGACCCCGAAGCGATTCACCTGGTACGCGAGTTTGTGAAGCGGGAGTTGGCCCAGGCGCTGCAAGGGTTGCTGATGGACGCTTATCGCCACAATCGCAGCGAAGGCGACTATCAACTCAGCGCCGAGGCGATCGCTCGTCGCAGCCTGCAGAATGCGGCGTTGTCCTACCTGATGACACTGGAGCAGCCGCGTATTCTGGTGCTGGCTCAGCATCAGTTTGCCAGCGCCGACAACATGACCGATCAGCTGGCGGCATTGTCGCTGATCGCTCATTCAGGCTTTGAAGCCGAACGGCAGCAGGCTTTGTCCGAGTTCTATCAGCAATGGCAACAGGACCCGTTGGTGGTCAACCAGTGGCTTAGCGTGCAGGCAACCTCACCTCGGGACGATAGTTTGACCCAGGTTAAGGCGTTGATGGCTCAACCCCTGTTTGATTTGACCAACCCAAATCGGGTTCGGGCACTCATCGGCGCCTTCTGTGGTCAGAATGCCGTACAGTTCCATCGAGCCGACGGAGAAGGCTACCGGTTCCTGGCAGATCAGGTGATCGCGTTGGATAAACTCAATCCGCAGATCGCCTCAAGGTTGTTGACTCCGCTGACCCGCTGGAAACGTTACGACAGCCGCCGTCAGGCGCTGATGCGCGCCCAGTTGGAGCGAATCATGGCCGGTGAGTTGTCCAAAGACAGTTACGAGATTGTCAGTAAGAGTCTGGCCTGATGATTGGCTAGGCAACTTCCGGTTACGCGTTGGCACCCTGTGCCAGCGCCCGTGAAGTGATTGGAATTTAACTGGAAGTTCAGGGTCGAACTTATCCCTATAGCCAATAGCTAAGGGTAACGTAGCTCTGACAAACTATACTGACCCAGTCGGATACCAGATCAAGCGGATGGGGCTGTTTCTTGCAGCGCCACCCCGGGGAAGAGCTGCCCCAGCAACCGCTGAACAGCTCGGTGTGACCAGAACCGGTCGCCAGCAGGTGGGCCGGATAAGAATATTTATAAGTGTTAGGGGATAGTTAAATTATGCAAAGCCATCTTGCTGCCAATCTGAAAAGCGACTTCCAGCAGCATTACCGCCGTTTTGAAGAGCATTACGACAAAGGCCATAGCGCCAACCTGGAACTCAAGCAGGCCAAATCCAGCCGTGTCTGGATGATTGCGGTACTGGCACTGCTGTTTTCGATGTCTTCGGATTTCTTCCTGGGTGCGGCAGCCGCGATGTTCGGGGTCTATTTCTATCGCATTGTCAGTGCCTATATGCAGAGGGCTCAGTCGGAAGATGCGATGGAGGAGATTGAGCGTTGGTTCAGTGCCAAGGGTTTGATGCTGCAGGATAAAACACCCTTCTTCAAAGGTGACGACCAGTTGGAAAATCCGCTGAACCTGTTCGAAGACCGGGTCTACCAGTAACTCGATACCCTCCTGTCTATAAAACGCCGTGCCCAGCACGGCGTTTTTCGTTATGGCCCACACCCCTGGTCATCGCTGTGAGTTGGCCTTGCCCTATTCGATGTGGATAGGCTGTCGATAGCGATGATCGGCGCTCCATTATTTCTCCATGCTTTATCCGTCCCGACTCCCATCTTGGTGATCGCTGCTGCGGTTCAATAACCCCACGACATTGATGAGGATTGCGGCCACTCAGGGCGCAATCCACAGAACAGCAAGCATTGCGATAACAGGCCCGAGGGCCGGGAGAGTCAGGATGAAACTTATCACTAACCTATCAGTTAACCACTCAAGCAAAACCGCCGGCGTTGCCGCACTGGCGTTGACGGCGGCCCTGGTCGGCACTTCGCTGCAGGCCGCCGAAGCGGTAGAGCCGATCGACAACACTCCGCAGCATCTGGGCTTTGGTGCCGGTGCGGTGGCCGGTGCGGTGGTCGGCGGACCTATCGGTGCGATCCTTGGCGGTACCTTTGGGGCGATGATCGGCCAGGATGAGGTGAAACAACGCCAGCTGGTGCAGACCGAAGAGCTGGCCCGACACACCGAGCAGCGGCTGGTCGAACAGCAACGCCAACTGCAACGGGTTGAGCAGCAACTGGCTGAAAAACAGGCCCAGATTGAGCAGGCTGAACAACAGCTGGCCGGCCTGGGGCAGCAGCATGAGGCGCTGCAGCAATGGGTTAGTGGTCTGCGTCTGTCGGTCTATTTTGATCACAACAGCAGCAGTCTGAAGAACAAATATCAGCCGATGCTGCAATCGATCAGTCAGGGACCTCAGCAGGTACCGGGAATGCGGATCGATCTTGAAGGCCATACCGATCGGGCCGGCCTGTCCGACTATAACCAGCAGCTGGCCAACAAGCGCAATCAACAGGTCAGCGAGGCCCTGGTGGATTCGGGTACAGCCGCCGAGTTGATCGACCAGAACGCACTGGGCTCACTCAATGCCCAGACCGATAAAATCTATGCCCCGGAGGATCGCCGCGTGGATCTGCGCTTTACCTTTGATCCCCGGGACGCAGTTGTCAGCCGCCAGTAAGGGTCGGATAGAATTCAGAAGTTGCGGGGTGTAAACGTTCGGTAGCCGGTGAGCGACTGAACGGAAACAGAGGGCGGGGTAGCGGTAGCTGCCCCGCTCCAGTTATGTCAAAGTGTTGAAGGGTCTGGGATTTATTTACGATTCCCGGAGTCGGACAAAGTTATCACCGTTTAACCCGAGCTGGATAATCGATGCAGCAACAGATCCTGATCGTCGAAGATGATCCCGACCAGTTACAAAACTATTGTGATGCGCTTTCCACATCTGCCTATCAGGTGAAGGCGTTCGACAGCGACCAGGCGGTGCGTGAGCAACTGGATATCGAACCGGATATTGCGTTGCTTGATATTCATCTGGGCAGCAATCCCGATGCGGGTTTTGAACTGTGCCAATGGTTGCTGGGACGCTATCCGGATCTGCCGGTGCTGTTTATCACCTCCCGTTGCGACGAGATCGACCAGATCTTCGGCCTGCGCCTGGGAGCCTGGGATTATCTGACCAAGCCGGTCTCGCTGATGCTGTTGAAGGAGAAGGTGGCGGCAATCCTGAAACGGGCCCGTAAACTCTCGGAAACCGTCGCGGATCGCTCCGCCGACTCGTCCGAGACAACATCGGAGCTGGCGCTGGATATCAGCGGGGCCCGGGCGCGCTGGCGAGGATTACCGTTAAATCTGACCGTGACGGAACTGTTGATTGTCGAGGTGTTGCTTAACGCCGAGGGGGCGGTGGTCAGCTTTGATGCGCTGGCCCAGAAAACCCGCCAGACGGTGGTCACCAACAATACCCTCAGTACCCATATTCGCCATCTGCGAAATAAATTTAAGGCGGTTGATCCCGAGTTCGACCGCCTGGTCAGTGTCTATGGATTAGGTTATCGATGGCAACAGAGCGACGGAGTCGCCTGAGATGCGCCTGACGCTACGCAAGAAACTACTGTTGATGCTGCCGCTGCTGGGGTTGCTCCCCTGGTTGGGCTTGCGCTATTTCAATGCGATCAATCAGGTGGTGGATCAGAGCCAGATCCAGGCGGCCCGTCTGGTGGCCGAAGCGGCGGCAGCCAATATCGTCAACCGGGCCGAGACGAAAAACTGGTGGGCGCTATCTGCGAACCCGGTCGACAGTGGCAATGACTTGGAGGCCGCTGCGCCCGACAATCCCAACAGGGTCGATTCTTCCACGACTTCTCCGCCAGCAAGTCATCCGGCAACGATTCCGGTGTACGGCCTACGTCAGCCACTGACCCTCGACGGCTTTTTCAGTGACTGGCCCGAACACTTCGGCTTGACCCGGCTTGAAGGGTTGCAGCTACGGGCCGCACAGTATAGGCAACGGCTCTATCTGGCGATCGAGGTGGAAGACGGCAGTCGCTATTACGCCCGAGCCGGTATCGATTTCAGTGATCCGGCTCGTTACGACTACCTGGATCTGGTCCTGGATGATGGTCAGCGTTTTCGGCTGATGGCTGAAGGGCCGGGGCTGTTTCGGGCTCGGATTCCCAAGCGCCGATACCGTCATCGGTCGACTCCGATCGAAGCGGTCTGGTGGGAACGGGAGGGCCGCTATCAGCTCGAAGTGACGCTGCCGGTCTCTTTGCTGCAATCGACCTCGGAACTGTTGATTCAGGCTCATGACTTCGACGGCCGAACCGGACCGGTTCGCTCCTATCCACTGCGCCTGACGCCGCTGGTGTCCGAGTTGCAGCAGTTGCTGGGCAACTATTCTCAGAGTGACCAGCAACTGATGCTGTTGAATGCCAACGGCCAGACGCTGGCGATTACCGAAGGATTGGGACCGCTGTCACTGCATCGCCTGCAGCAGTTTATCGACAGTGGCCGTGAGGCGAGCATCCGTGGTGGCTGGGCGGCCGTTCAGGTGCCGGTTTATCCGCAACGCCCCGACGGGCCAAGGTTGGTGGTACAGATCGCCAGCGACCGTATGGCATTGGTGCAGCGGCAATCGTTGTTTGATCTGGGCTGGCAGACCCTGGCGGTGTTGCTGGCGGTTATTGCCGGATTGCTGTGGTTTGCCTCCAGACTGGCGATTCGAATCAAACGGTTAGGTAGCGAGCTCAAGCAGCGCTTTGACGATCAAGGACGCTTGCAGTCGGTTGACCCCTTCAGTGACGCGCAAGCCGGAGATGAGCTCGGCGAACTGTCCCGCGATGGTCAGATGCTGTTGCAGCGACTACAGGGCTATACCCAGTTTTTGGAGCGTATGCCCCGCACCTTACGGCATGAGTTGAGTAATCCACTCAACACCATCAGTACCTCACTGGAGCTACTCGACACCGAAACCGATCCGCCGATGGATTCACGCCAGCAGCGCCTGGTGGCCAGTGCCCGTCGAGGGGTCAGCAAGTTGGAGCAAACGATCCAGAGTATCACCGAAGCGGTCAGTCTGGAGGATGCGTTGAAGGTGGAGTCGGTTTCTGCGGTGGCACTGTCGACCCTGCTGCAACGCTATGTGGAGCGCTGTCGAGTCGACTTCCCGGACCAGCCGTTCGAATTGAGTGTGCCGGATTCGACGGTGTGGCTGCTGGCGAACGAGTTTCGATTGGAGCAGTTGCTCGATAAGTTGATCGACAATGCACGCGATTTCAATCATGAGTCTGCCCCGATCCAACTGCAGCTCAGTCTCGAGCCGCCGGGGCTGGTGCTGAGAATCAGCAACCGTGCTTCACCCATCGATGAGCAGCAGTCTGAGCAATTGTTCGAGCTGTTCTCCAGCGAAAGGCAGCAGGTCGGTGGTAGCCATCTTGGGTTGGGACTTTATGTGGTCAAATTGATCGCCCGGGCTCAACAGGCCGATGTGGCGATCTTTAACCAGCAGGATCGGGTGGTGGTTCAGTTGTGCTGGCCCCATGAGATGCTCAATTCGACCATCGATAAGGTTCGCTAGGCCGTTTGCTTCGACTTTAGCCGCAACGCCCGGTTTAACCCAGTTTAAGGGTTGACCCGCTGCCGCAGGCTGACGTTTAATGAAGCGGCCCATTTCTCGGGCATTCATGTTCACGATAGGTAGCAACTGAACCCATGTTCCGTTTTATCGCAACTTGGCATTCACGAAAAAACGTCTCCAATCCGATTTGGATGTTTGCTCCTGCCTGTCCGTGTGCTGATTAGATAAACCCTTTCTGGCCGCGGATCCTATCGCGGCCTTGCACAAAATCCCTTTGTTAATCCCCGATAGGTCCGCTGCCTCCTGATTTAGGAGCAATAGGATGATCCTGTTTAGTTTTGTAAAGCGTGCCCTGAGCCAACTTGATCGCCGGGCAACCGAGAATCTCAGCTACCAGCAGCTGAGCCGTCTAGACCCACGCCTGCTGGAAGATATCGGTTTGAAACTGGAAGACGGACGCGTGATCGAGCTGAATCCCTCTGCCAGCCCTGCGGCGGATATTCCCCAGGCGGCGGACTCAAGAGCGAAGGCAACGGCCGCGGTTGAGCCGAAGTTAGCGCCCGAACCTCAGGCTGGGGGGGGGTGAAATAACCGCCGTTGCAGGATGCGACGGCGGTCGTTGACCGGAACCCGCTCCCGATTGGAGTCGCGAGCGGGTTCGTACCGGGTATCCACCCTAAACCGGTGGATACCCTTTAATCGCGGATCACCAGTACCGAGCAGCTGGCGCGCTCGACCACCTTACCGGCGACGGAGCCGATCAGGGCCTCATCGACCGAACTCTGTTTGCGGCTGGGAATCACGATCATCGAAGCGTTGATCTGTTTAGCCATCTTGATGATCTGCTTGTAGGGGTTGCCGTTGGTGACGTGCAGGCAGCTGGAGAGATCGTCGGGGATATGGGTGTCGATATAGTGGTGCAGTTTTTTCTCCACCGCCTTGAGGGCGTTTTCCATCGCATCGGCGGGAAAATAGGCCGCCACCATCGGCATATTGAATCCGGGCACAACGGTCATGACATGCAACTCACCTCCGCTCTCACGGGCCTGCGATATGGCGATCTTGAGCGCTTTGTCAGCCAGCTCCGGCTTCTGGGCATCGATCGGTATCAGGATATCTTTGGACATGCCGGTTTCTCCGTGGTAACCGCGTTAGGGGGCGCTCAGGTTGCGGTGGCTGTTTCAGACTGTTGATCCCGCCGACGCCGTTGGCCGACCCAGAGGATGCCCAGCAGCACCAGTGCCGGGATAAAGACCAGTTCTTTGGGGGGCCGCTCGGCATCGATCAGCAGCTGCTGGATCTCCCAGTCAAAGTCGATTCCCAGCTCCTGGGCGGGGCTACCGAAGGCGACCATATCGACCACCGTGCGGTCGTCATCCTGGCGCAGCATCAGCCCGGCGTTGGACAGTCGGGTTTCCCCGTCGCCACTTTCACCCAACGGCAGTAATACGATCTTGGAGACCTCGTCGCCATCCAGGTTGATTCCGCTGACCCGCATTCGCAAGTTGCCGTCCGGGGCGATCTGTTCGGCGCGTTCAGTAATCTCGGTGGCCGGTGCTTCCACCAGGGGGGGGTAGACCTCATCCCACCAGAAGCCGGGACGGAACAGCGAGAAGGCCACCAACAGCAGTCCGACGGTCTCCCACCAGCGGGTTTTAACCAGCCAGAAGCCCTGGGTTGCCGCGGCGAAGACCAGCATCGCGACCACCGCGCTGAAGATGGTCAGCATCAGCGATACCACCGAATCGATACCGATCAGCAACAACTGGGTATTGAAGATAAACATGAACGGCAACACCGCGGTCCGGATATCGTAAGTGAAGCCCTGGATACCGGTGCGGATCGGGTCGGATCGTGCGATGGCGGCGGCGGCAAAGGCCGCCAGCCCCACCGGCGGCGTATCATCGGCCAGAATGCCGAAGTAGAACACGAACAGATGGACGGCGATCAGCGGTACGATAAGTCCGTGGGCGGCACCCAGGTTGACGATCACCGGTGCCATCAGGGTTGAGACGACGATGTAGTTGGCGGTGGTGGGCAGCCCCATTCCCAGGATCAGGCTGATCAGCGCGGTGAAGAACAGCATTAGCAACACCGAACCGCCGGAGATAAACTCGACGAATTCGGTCATCACCAGACCGATACCGGTCAGGGTTACGGTACCGACCACAATGCCGGCGGCAGCGGTGGCCACGCCGATACCGATCATGTTGCGGGCACCACTGGCAAGGCCCTCAAACAGCTCCATCAAACCGCGGTAGAGCGCGCACTTGAGATCCCCCTGGTGACGGAACAGGGCCAGCAGCGGGCGGTGGGTGATGACGATCACGATCATGAACAGGGTGGCCCAGAAGGCCGACAGTCCCGGCGAGAAACGCTCGACCATCAGACACCAGACCAGCACGAAGATCGGCAGCAGGTAGTAGAGCCCGGATTTCACCGTCGGGCCGACTTCCGGCAGCTCCACCACTTCAGCGTTGGGGTCGTCCATCTGCAGTTCTGGATACTGGGCCGAATAACGTACCAGCAGTACATAGACCAGACAGATCAATAGCCCCAGCACCAGGGTAGCGGTACCGCCGAACAGGTCTTTGGTCCAGCCGACGCCGTAGTAGACCACCGCGGCGATGATGCAGATGCCCAGGAATGTGGTCAGAAACGACAGCAGACTCTGGGCCAGGGTTGGGTTGGTCCGTCGGGGCAGCCCCTGCATATTCGCCTTGAGGGCTTCCAGATGGACGATATAGATCAGCGCGATATAGGAGATCAGCGCCGGTAGGATCGCGTGGGTAATCACCTCGACGTAGGAGATGCCCACATATTCCACCATCAGGAACGCGGCCGCGCCCATGATCGGCGGCGTCAGCTGACCGTTGGTGGAGGCGGCGACCTCCACCGCGCCGGCCTTGGTGCCGGGGAAACCGACCCGTTTCATCAGCGGGATGGTAAAGGTGCCGGTGGTGACCACGTTGGCGATCGATGAGCCGGAGATCAGTCCGGACAGACCGGAGGAGACCACCGCTGCCTTGGCCGGGCCGCCACGCATATGCCCCAACAGTGAGAAGGCGACTTTGATGAAGTAGTTACCGGCACCGGCCTTGTCGAGCAGGGCGCCGAACAGCACGAACAGGAACACGAAACTGGTCGAGACCCCCAGCGCGACGCCGAACACCCCTTCGGTGGTCAGCCACTGGTGCGACATCGTCTTGTTGAGGCTGGCGCCCTTGTGGGCGATAACGTCCGGCATATAGGGGCCGGCGAAGGTGTAGAGCAGGAACACCGAGGCAACCACCATCAGCGGTGGCCCCAAGGCCCGCCGGGTTGCTTCGAGCAGCAACAGCATCCCGGCTACGGCGGTGACGATATCGAACTGGGTCGGGGAGCCGGCCCGATCGGACAGCTCGGCATAGAACAGGAACAGATAACCGGCGCAGAATGCGCCAACCAGGGCCATCAGCCAGTCCTGAATCGGTATCAGGTCACGGCGAGAGCTGCTCATTGCCGGGTAGGCGGTGAAGGCCAGGAAGATGGCGAAAGCCAGATGAACCGAGCGCGCTTCGGTGTCGTTAAGAACGCCGAAGTTGAGAATAAACGGCAGTGGGGAGGCGTACCAGAGCTGGAACAGGGCCCAGCAGACCGGGGTGATCAACAGGATTCTACCGGGTAAGCCTCCCGGGTCGCGAGCGCCGCTGTCGGAGGAGGCGACCAGCTCCTGGATCTCTTTGTCGGCCGTATCATCATTGTGACTCATGGCAGGCTCCCTGACAGCCGGGGTCGATTCTTATTAAGGGGGTAGAAAAGACAATCCCCCGAAGCCTAGGCTCCGGGGGATCTGGGTCTTACATCAGACCGGCTTCTTTGTAGTACTTCGCAGCGCCCGGATGCAGCGGGGCGGACAGGCCGTCTTTGATCATCTGCTCCTTCTTCAGATTACCGAAGGCCGGATGCAGTTTTCTGAAGGTATCGAAGTTCTCGAATACCGCCTTGACCACCTCGTAGATCACATCATCCGGAGTATTGGTTGAGGAGACGAAGGTGGCGCCGACACCAAAGGTCATGACGTCATTATCGTTGCCGCGGTACATGCCGCCAGGGATCGTCGCGGTCCGGTAATAGCTGTTATCCGAAACCAGCTTGTTAACGGCATCGCCGCTGACTTCCACCAGCACACTGTCGCAGGAGGTGGTTGCTTCCTTGATCGAACCACTGGGGTGGCCGACGGTGAACACCATCGCGTCGATCTTGTTATCGCAAAGGGCGGAGGATTGCTCGGCGGACTTGAGCTCGGATGCCAGCGCGAAGTCGTCCATGGTCCAGCCCTTGGCTTTCATCAGTACTTCCATGGTGCCGCGTTGACCGGAGCCGGGGTTACCGATATTGACCCGCTTGCCTTTCAGATCATCAAAGGTCTTGATACCGGCATCGGCACGGGCGACCACCGTGAAGGGCTCCGGGTGGACCGAGAAAATGGCGCGCAGATCCTTATTGGCGCCCTTGTCTTCAAATTTGCTGGTGCCGTTGTAGGCGTGGTACTGCCAGTCGGATTGGGCCACACCCATATCCAACTCACCTTCACGAATGGTGTTGAGGTTGTAGACCGAGCCGCCGGTACTCTCGACGCTGCAGCGGATACCGTGCTCCTTACGCCCTTTGTTGACCAGTCGGCAGATGGAACCCCCGGTCGGATAGTAAACCCCGGTGACCCCGCCGGTTCCGATCGTTACAAAGCGCTGTTCGGCCGCGTGGGTCGAGAGCGAGGCCGTCAGGCCCAGGGAGGTGGACAGTGCGACAACAGCAATATTCTTGAGTTTTATCATGGTTCTGATACCCGCAGCATTGATTGTTAAAGACCGCTAAAAAAGCGAACAGGTCCGCATTAAGGCCGGTTTGGGTGCCGGTCTTCAAGACCTGTTGGCGGCGAAAAGCCTGCTACAAGTACTAGTCAGCAAAGAAGAAACTGTCAAATCAGGTCGGTGAATTAGCCCAGTTATCCCGATGAATAAGAGCATGTTGATCCCCTCGGTCTTCGTCAAGACTCGGCTGGGTCGTTGGCGGATCTTGAGGGGGCCACGCACTTTGTTTCTTAGGCGGACGTACTGGTACACTGCGGCTAAACACCATCTCAAAGGACTGATCGAAGAACCATGCCAGGCAAGCCGTACCTTATTCCTCCGCGCCCGGAGATTCTTCTATCGCTGACTCAGCTGCTCAACGCCGATGATCCTGATTTCGACGCCATCGTCGCGACCATCAAAGGCGATGTATCGATCTATACCGTGGTGATGGCGATGGCCAACAGTCCCCGGTTTGCCGGGGTGCAGACATTCACCTCGCTACAGCAGGTGGTGATGCGACTGGGGTTAAAGCGACTGCATTCGCTGGTCGAGTTGATCGTGTTGAAAAAGGCACTGTCGAAAGCGGGACGGCTGGAGCGTTTTTGGGATACTGCGATTGAGGTCGCGGAGCTCACCGCCTTGTTGGCACCAAAGCTCTCCAAAGAAAATCCTGACGACGCCTACACCGTCGGGATGCTGCACGATTGCGGTATTCCGTTGATGATCGAAACCTATACGGATTACCGGGAATTCCTGGGCGGAATTGAGGGCCAGGAGCTGGCGGCATTGAGCCGGCAGGAGCAGCAGCGTTACGGCGTCGATCATTTCAGCGTCGGCACGGAAATAGCCGCAGCCTGGGGAATGCCGGCCCAGGTTTGTGAAGCGATCCGATTGCAGCTGCATTATCCGACGGCGTTGCTGGATGCGACGGATCAGTTCAGCGACAGCGGTAGGACGCTGTTTTGTTTGATCATGCTAGCCAAAAATATCAGTGAGCGTTATCGACGCTACTGGCGTCTGGGAAGCTCTAGTCCGGATATCTCGGAGCTGTTGCCGACGCTGGAATATTTGGGACTCTCTGATCTGGATTACATCGACCTGCGCGACCACTGTTTGGACCAGCTTGAGCACCAAGCCTAGTACAACCCAGAAGCGAATTATTTGGATAGATCCTGGCCGCTTGAACAAGCTTTGAACAATCCGGCGGGTGGGGGCCGTACAACAAATAACCGATCGACGATAAATCGCGAAAACCGTTAAAAAAAGATGACGAAATGGTTGTGTTCACCGGGCGGTTTATCTATCATGCGTGCCGCTGGAAACAGCCCCTGCAAGAAAAGATCGGCGTGTAGCGCAGCCTGGTAGCGCACATCCTTCGGGAGGATGGGGTCGGAGGTTCGAATCCTCTCACGCCGACCAACTTTCCCACTATCTAAAACATTCGAGCATCTCCGCTCGTGGTTTTCCCCTGATATTTCTACGCAATAGTTTCGAAGAATTACGGTTTATTTGTCCCTCCACGACTGGTGTTATCGGTTGGCGGATTGCCTCTGCGGGCCTGTTCGTTGACGCAGAGGAATGTACCGACACCGGTAGGTCGTAGACGAGAGGCGTCTTAGCGCAGTTTCGGCAAGGACCCGGTTAGGGCTCTGTACTCTCAGAGGGCGCTTCGGGATACAGCTTCAGTCCATGTTTATTCCAAAGCGCATCCATCTCATGATTTTGATGCATGGTCTGTAGGGCTTGATTGAAGCGTTGTTGGAAGTCGAGATCGGTTTTTTGCTTGGAGAAGCCGAAGTAGCCGACCATCTTTCCAAACGGAGGACTGAGGTAGGCGATCTGCGGTTGCAGCTGCTCTTTACGGACTTCAAAGATCGCGTTGCGCTCGTTGGCGGCCAGCAGCTCTCCCCGACCTTTCTGAAGTAGCTGCAAACCATGCGAAAAGGTATTGGCTTCGACGATCTGCAGGCGTGATTTGATCTGATCGAATTCAGCACCGTAGGCCCAGCCTCGGACGGTGATGATCCGTTGATCGAGCACGCTTTGAAGATTGCCGCGCCATTGCCGGATCGTTTTAAAGTCCTCCGAGCGCGACAGAAAGATCATATGGTCGCGGTAGATTTCGGTGGTCGAATAATCGAGTATCGCCTCGCGTTGATCGGTTTTGTAGGGGCCGATCAGACCATCCGCGGCGCCCACTTCAACCAAACGCAGGGCGCGGGGCCAGGGAAGGACCAGGACTTTGAACCGATCGCCGGTCAGCTCTGAGACTCTATTCAAAACATCGACAGCCAATCCTTGGGGACTGCCATCCATCGATTGCTCCAGCACGTAGGGGAAGAAGGTGCCGACCATCAGATAGGGGGGCGATTCCAGCTTATCCGCCGAGGCTGTACCGGTAACGGCTAGATACAGCACGAGAGCCCGCAGCAAGGCGCTTAGGAAGGGTGACTCTTTATGCGTACAAACTGCCATAGGGAACCACTATGTTGGCGCATGGCTAATGATGGAGTGGACCCAGTGTACCGCTGATGGCTGGAAATGTAAGGGGGGCTTGTAAGATTACTTGTAATTACTGTGACCAGGGCCATCTTCATTCAAGTCACTGATCTGTCGATAGTTGTTCTAGACTAGTCCGATATATCCCGTTGCATAGGAAACCCAAGGATGTCCGTCGCCCTTCAATTTGAACAGAGTAATCGTGTCGTTATTCGCGTCAGTGGTGAGCTTCAGGTCGATGAGTTCGCCCGGGTGTCCGATCAGCTTGTCGCGAGTCTGGATCAGGTATTACCGACCGAGATCCTGATCCTGTTGGAGCAGTTCGAAGGTTGGGAACACTCCGACGGTTGGGAAGGCCAGCTCTTTTCCGATAGCTTTGACCAGCATGTTCGACGGATCGCGATTGTCGGTGACCCCCGCTGGCAAGAGCAGGCGCTGCTCTTCACCGGGCAGGGGCTACGGCCGGTAGAGATCGAATTCTTTCCCGCCGTCGATGAATACAAAGCCCGTCATTGGCTAAGCCAGGGCGTCTAGCGGCGCACTGAGCCGCCAAGCCTAACCAACACAGCGACCAACCGATGGTTGGTCATTGTTACCAGGGCAGGACCTCGCCGTTGGAATGCCAGAAGGTGCCGCTGGTTTCCGGCGTCAAAACCTCGATACGTTGAGCGATGCGCTCAGCCGCTTGATCGGGTGTGATATCGCCATGACCGCCGATCATCTCGGTGCCGACCAGGCCCGGATGAATGATGGCGATGCTGACATGGTTATGGCTCAGGTCGTGGGCCATTGAGACGGCGGCGATATTCAGTGCGGCCTTCGACATCCGGTAGCCGTAACGTCCGCCGCTGGTGTTGTCGGTCACCGAGCCCATGCGGCTGGTGATCATCGCGACCTTCGCACCCGTCACCAGATTTGATGCCAGCGCTTCAACGGCGCGGATCGGCCCGAGGGTATTGACCTCGAACTGCTGCCGCAGTGAATCGAAATCGATCTGCCCCAGCACTTCGTTTTGCAGGATACCGGCATTGTTGATCAGCAGATCGATCCGGACACCCGCCAGCGTATTCTTAAGACGCTCGATGACGCGGTCATCCGCCATATCGATCCCTTCGACCACCGTGGCACCGCTGGTGCTGAGTTCAGCCGAGGGTTGACGACAGAGGGCGAAGACGTTGCAGCCCTTGGATAGATAGAGTTTGGTCAGCGACAGGCCGATGCCGCGACTGGCACCGGTGATGACAACCGTTTGTTTCATAGGGACTCCGGGTGACTAGGGATAAAGATGCCGTCATGTTAGCAGGGATGCCCCGGGCCTGTGAGCATTGACCGGAGCTGTTGTTGCCCAACGGGCGCCAGAAGACCTCGGCGAGGTTGTGCACAAAATCTGTGGATGATGTTGTGCATAGGATTGGGAGCCCTTGCTGCAGGCCTGACTAACACTGCGCTTGGTGGCGATGGTGGTGTTTTATCCAACCACCGGTTTGATCCCGGGTTGAGGCTCGCTGACCGGGCCTGAAGTGATCTCGACGGCCAGTGATTGGTTGCGGCGGCGCTGTTTCTTGGCCTGCTGCAGCGACGCCACACACTGCTTGGAATCATTCAGGATTACCACGCATTCCAGACACTGGATACACTCGTCGTAATCGATCCGACCGTCCTGGTGGATCGCGTTGATGCCGCAGCGGCGCTTACACAGCTGGCAGGGACTGCCGCACTGCTCGATACGATCGAGCCAGTTGAACAGTCGCAGCCGACCGAGCACCGCCAGCCCGGCCCCCAGCGGGCACAGGTAGCGGCAGTAGAACTTGTGTACAACGAGGCCGACCGCCAATAGCAGTACGGCATAGAGTACGAACGGCCAGTGGCGTACGAACACCAGCGTGATGCTGGTTTTAAAGGGCTCGACTTCGGCCAGTTGCTCGGCCAGCGTCAAGGAGCCGAAGGCGGTGGCGACCAGCCCGGCCAGCAGCGGGTATTTGATCAAAATCAGCCGCCGGTGCAGCGGCTCGGGTATCTTCCATTGTTTTATTTTCAGCTTGGCGGCAACCCAGGCCACCATCTCCTGCAGCGCCCCGAACGGGCACAGCCAGCCGCAGAACAGCCCGCGGCCCCACAGGAACAGGCTGATAAAGGTGTGGCTCCAGAGGATAAAGATCACCGGATCGAGCAAAAACAGCTTGATATCGAAGCCGTCCCAGAGCGCCAGCAGCAGGGTATAGATGTTAACCACCGACAGCTGGCCCTGGGCGTAGAAGCCGATAAACAGCAGCGTGAACCACAGATAGCTCCAGCGGAAATAGTGCATAAAGCGGCTCTGGTGGCTGTAGCGGCGCTGGCGGACAAAGACCCAGCTCAGCAGTCCAAGCCCCAGCAGCAGGATGGCGATGGTGGTGGTGCGGTCTTTCCAGATCTGCATCCACAGCGGTAGCGGTGCGGCGGGGACCTCCACCTCGACCTGTTCGAACAGCTCATTCGGTAGCTGGTGGCTGTAACTGAAACTGCCCTGGTCGCTGATCAGGTGGTTACGGGCCAGGTCGACATTGAGCACCAGCTGGGATTCGGCACCGGGGTTGAAGCCGGCGTGGCCCTTGATTCGGAACAGGTGGGCCTGATCGAACTCGGGAATACCTTCAACAAAGGCGCCCGGATCGCTGCTGTCCTCCAGTGCGTTCAGGTCGCGCAGCTCAATCGCCAGCCCCTGCTGCTGCAGCGACAGGCGGCCCGGCACGGTGCCGGGTTTGAAGTTCTCTTTAACATGGCCGAAGGGGCCGCGAGAAAGCACCGCAAACACCTGCTCGTCCTTTTTCAGACTCTGGATCAGCTGCCGGTAACTCTGCTCACCCAGTAGGTTGCGGCCGATAATCGGTGCGTTGAGGTAGGCGACCCATAGCTCACTGAAGATCGCCAGGCCCGGATCCTGCTCGATACGTTGCTGTTGCTCCGGAGTCAGGTTGAGATCGTGCTCGAGATCGATGGCGTCATAGTTGTCCAGCGATTGCCCCAGCCCCTGCTCAACCTCAGCGCGATCAAGCCGCCAATGTTGCAGGTAACCGCGTTGGATCAGCTCCTCGACACTGAGCGGCTCGAAGAGATCCGTTTTGGGACGCGCAGCCGGTGCCTGGGCAAAGCCTTCGAGCCGGTTACGAGCCACCTGCAGGGCGGTGGCCAGCACGGTATCGTTGACGATCACCACCGAAACCGTCGCCTTGGTGACGCCGTCGATATACACCGGTCCACCGTCTTCGCGGTTGCCTTCACCGATGACGATCGGATCGGTCAGTGACTGGCCCTGGTACTGATCGACAAAATCGAACAGCGGCTGCTGACCGAGACCGTGCAGAAACACCGGTTCGTGGTGATCCAGCACCTTGACCCCTTGAAAGCGACCGCTGGTGTCGAGCCCGATCATCAGCTTGATCGGCTTACCGGCAAAACCGGGCAGATCGCTCAGGTCGGTGGATTCGTAGGCGTAGCCCAGCAGTTCGTTGAGCTGGTAAACCGGGTAAACCGGGTAATCCTGCTGTTTGGGCTCGATGCGGGTGGCTTTGGGAAACAGCTGCTCGATAATGGCCTGATACTCCATGGCCAGCACCGGACTGCCGCTCAGCAGCAGCCAGAGTCCCAACAGCAACGGCAGCAGAAGCTGGGCTCGCGGACGGGTTGTGCGATCTTGATTGGGCATCCTGATAAGCGTCTCCCGTATTTCCTGTTGTTGTTCGGAAGGTGCCTGGTTCCATCCTAATTACCGGGTGGGCAACGACAATGGCACTTGGGGAGCAAACCACTACGACTTCGGTAGCAGGAGGTCGATGGAATAGAGCATCGTGGCAGTCCGAGTTAGTTGAGGGTGTTACGACTTCTCGGAACGGGTCGAAGATCAGGGCCTATCCACGAAGGTGCCGGCGGTTGCTTAACCTAAACGGTCCCGATTTCGAAACCACAGGGGTAGGCCAAACGGCTTACTGCCTGCAGCCGGCCAGGCTGAGGACGCCGGTCGTAGAGCATCCCGGGCTCTGACCCTAGGCGCTAGTGTCGGGTCGTCGCAAAACCTTCATAGAACTGCCATCTGACTAGAAAACTCCTTTTAAAGCGTGATGTTAGCTCAGTGTTCGGCATCTGATACTGGCCGTCGTTGCTGTCTTGATACAGCGATCCTCACCAACGACGAAGGGCCATGCGATGAACAATAAAAAACCTTTTTCCCAAATGTTGCCGTTAGCGGTTGCGATCAGCCTCAGTAGTCAGGCACAGGCGGCCATCACCCTCTATGAGCAGGACGATACCAGCTTCTCCACCGACGGCATGATCAATACCTTTCTGGTCAGTACCGAGGAGAAAACCGCCACGGAAACCAAAAATCAGTCCCGGGTGATGATGGGATTTCTGCCCAACTGGATCGGCTTCAATTTCGCCAAACAGGTGGATGATCTGAAGGTCGGCGCCCGTTCTTCGTTCTGGGTCACCATCAACGACAGCGATCCGATTCGGACCCAGAACTCAACCCACGGTTTTACCGACACCGGCATCGATGTGCGTCAGTTCTATGGAACGGTGGCATCGGACTGGGGGGAGGTGCTGATCGGTAAGGATTTCGGTCTCTTTAACCGAAGTAATATCCTCGGTGATGAAATTCTGCTTGGCTATGGTCAGACCCATACCGTCACCTCCGATGCGGCCAATGTCTCATTCGGCAATATCGGTACCGGTTATCTGTATCCGTTCCCGGTTTCCCAGATCACCTATCGAAGCCCCGATATGGGCGGTTTTCAGGTCGCCGCCGGGGTATTCGACCCGAACAAGAGTTCTACCACCTCCGAAGAGAGCGCCCCCCGAATCGAGGCCGAGGCGACCTATAACGGCGAGTTCGATCAGGGCTCTTACAAAGTCTGGTTGGGCGGTATGACCCAGTCTTCGAAGGAGGTCAGTGGCGGTGGCAAAGTCGACTCCAACGGGGTTTCCTACGGTGCCAATGTCAAGTTCGGTGGGCTATCGCTGAGCGCTTCGGGTTTTGATGCCACCGGGGTTGGCGCTGCGGGATTGG
Organism: Motiliproteus sp.; assembly: GCF_965230735.1. Classification (GTDB taxonomy): domain Bacteria; phylum Pseudomonadota; class Gammaproteobacteria; order Pseudomonadales; family Balneatricaceae; genus Motiliproteus. The sequence continues at coordinate 3,259,226 of NZ_OZ246016.1, read as the reverse complement.
GCAATACGGTGACCAGCGATGATGCCGATGTCGATGGCCATCTGCTACAGGCCTCCTACAGCTTTGGCAAAGAGCGCCTGGTGCTGTCCTACGGCAAGAACAAGGGCGGTACCACTCCCGGTGGCAGCGAGCTGGATTTGAAAAATCATGCCGTGGCCTGGTTCCACAAGGTTAATGACAACTTCCAGCTTGTCGCCGAGTACGACAAAGCCGAATCCGATAGCAAGGAGGTTCGCTCAATCACGATCGGTGCCGTACTCAGTTACTAGCTGCTGATTGAGTCGGCGCTGAATGATGACCTGACAAGTCTGTGCCAGCGGTCTAGGCGGCGATCTGACTGCCGCCGATCTCAGGGGCTCCCCACCCCTGCATCACCGGGCTCTGCTCCCCTTCGCAGGCCCGGTTTTTTGGTTATCTTTTCGCCCTGGGTCAGTCGATAAATTGATCCATTGGGGTGTCACTGCTCTTGTGCTGATCGTTAATTAATCAGCGTGGTGGCGGACTGATATTTTTTACCGATTGATATCCATCCGCGGCATTAGACTAATGTCCCTACTCAATGTGTATTTATCATGATCTGGGTCGTTTTTAAAAAAAAGGATATGTCTATACTTCAACGGGATATACGCCCGATGGGGGCGGTTGCCGGGCAAGGATTTGAGCGGTATCCCCATCGATAGAAGAATTGATGAATCGGTTTTAGCAGTGGCGTATCAGGAATGAAGTATCCGGTGACTACCGGGGCCGATTCACACAGTTAGGGCCTGTCTAATGAGTTTTTCGATTCGATCCCGTCTGACGGTGTTGTCCGTCGCGCCGGTTACTATCCTGGCGTTAATTCTGTTGTTGATTACCGCCTGGGAAGCCAGCTCGTTATCCGAGCGCCAATCCAGCAGCGCTGAAACCAGTTTGCTGGACCTGAAAAAGCAGGAGGTTAAAGCCTACGTTGAAGTGACGTACAGTGCGATTGAAGCCCTGTATAACAGTGGTGCATCACTGGAAGAAGCCCTGCCGATTCTGCGCAGCATCAAATACGGAGAGAACGGTTATGTGTTTGGTTACAGCGGTAAAGGTGATCGGATCTTTATCGGCAAAGGCAACAAGGGAATTGGTGAAAATTTTTGGGATCTGACCGATTCCAACGGTAAGAAACTGGTACAGGAGCTGATCGCGGCGGGGAAAAGCGGTGGCGGTTATGTGACCTATCATTTCCCCAAGCCGGGACAGGCGGAACCGGAGCCGAAGCTCTCCTACGCGATCTTCCTTGATCGTTGGGATCTGATGGTCGGTACCGGTTTCTATCTTGATGATGTCAATATGATTGTTGGTGACATCCGCCAGACCGCGGATGATAGCCGTACCAGCATGATCACCACCCTTGCCCTGACCAGTGTCGGGCTGCTGGTGCTGACCGTGATCATCGGCGGTCTGATCAGCCGCAGTATCATGCAGCCGCTGAGTCAGATCAGCAGTTCCATGGCCGATCTGGCCAAAGGCGATGCCGACCTGACCGCCCGCTTGGATGCGTCCGGTAAGCATGAGCTGGGCCAGTTGGCGGGCAGCTTCAATGCCTTCGTCTCCAGCCTGCAGGATATGATCGGCCAGGTAAGGACGCTGTCTGCCCATGTGACCGATCGTTCTGCGGCGATGACCTCACAGATCGAAGAGATCGACGGCTTGCTGAGCGAGCAGAATGCGCAGACCGAGCAGGCGGCTGCCGCGATGAGCGAGATGTCGGCCTCAGCCCAGGAGGTCGCCAGCAGTGCAACCGAGGCTGCCGGATCGGCTTCTGAAGCGGACCATAACGCCCGCAGCGCCGAGCAGATCGTCACCGATTCGCGCAACGTGGTGGTGGAGTTGGCCGATGATATCAACTCCTCTAACGAGGCGATCAAACAGCTGGAGGGCAACGTCCACGAAATCGTTTCGGTGGTCGACGTGATCCAGGGCATTGCCGAACAGACCAACTTGCTGGCGCTGAATGCCGCCATCGAAGCGGCTCGTGCCGGCGAGCAGGGACGTGGTTTTGCCGTGGTGGCCGACGAGGTTCGGACTCTGGCGACCAAGACCCATAGCAGCACCGAAGAGATTCACGTCATGATCGAGAAGCTCAAGCAGGGCTCTTCAACCTCGGTGGCGGCGATGCAGCAGAGCTTCGAGCGCAGCCATGAAGCGGTGGAAAAATCCGAAGCGGCTTCGGCGGAACTGCAGAAAATCGCAGATAACATCAATCGTATGCAGCAGGTTAACGATGTGATCGCTACCGCGGCCAACGAGCAGAATCAGGTCAGTGATGATATTGCCCAGCGGATCGTGGCGATCTCGGATCAGTCGGTTCGTTCGGTGGATATCGCCCAGCAGAGCCGCTCAGCCGGTAATGAACTGGCCCGGGATGCTGATAGCCTTAGCAGTCTGGTCGGCCGTTTCCGGATCGACTGATCAGCGTTTGGCTGGATATCTCAACGGCGCCCCAGGGCGCCGTTTCTATTTCATCTTCTGCCAATTTTCGGGGGCTGTGTTCGGCGTCTTGAGTCCTTAATCCCTGTTCGGCATATGGTCTTAGCGAAAGGGGTCGGAAGTATTATGGCGCTGCTGGCTATCCCGGTCCTAGAATCAATCTAAAAGGGATAGACCGGGAGAGACTGTGCTAGCTACCCAACCTCTTGGCGAACAGCTCAGACAAACGACCCGTGCGGGGGTGCTGACCAGTGTTACCCACGACCAGGACGTCGAAGCGGCAGCGCAGCAGCTGTATGCCGAATTGGCCGTCCGGCCACTGAGCCTGGTGCTGTTTTTCTGCGCCAGCCACTACGATCTGGAAGCGCTTTCCGGAGCGCTGCAGCGTCGCTTTGGCGAGATACCGCTGGTCGGTTGCACCACCGCCGGAGAGATCGGCACCGATGGCTATATCAGCGGCAGTATCAGTGCGATCGGGTTCTGCGCTCAGGACTTTGCCATCGAGGCCGCACTGGTCAACAACCTGGCGGATTTCAGTTTCTCCGATGCTCAGTCTCTGGTTCACGGAATCCTCGACGGTTGCCGGTCCCGTCAGGTGGCGCCGATCAAGGGTCACTCTTTTGCGTTGGCGTTGCTGGACGGGCTTTCGGTGCGTGAGGAGCAGCTGCTCAATGTTCTGAATGCCCACCTGGGCAGTATTCCGCTGCTGGGCGGTTCGGCCGGCGATGATCTCTATTTCCGTGATACCCACGTCTATTTCGAAGGGCGTTTTCATTCCGACGCCGCGATTCTGATGGTGATCAACAGCCGTTGCAGTTTCGAGGTGTTCAGCATTGATCACCTGAGTGATACCCGGGATAAGTTGGTGGTCACCGAGGCCGACAGCAGCGAACGGAGAGTCTTTGAACTCAATGCGGCGCCGGCGGCACAGGAGTATGCCCGCACCATCGGATTGGGGATCGACCAGTTAACCCCCGATGTGTTTGCTATGAATCCGTTGTCGGTGCGGATCGGAGACCGGTTTTATTCGCGTGCGATCCAGAAGGTCAACGATGACCTGAGTCTGACCTTCTACTGCGCGGTGGAGACCGGGATCGTGCTGACCCGAGCCCGGTGCGGCGACATGGTAGAGGGATTGGAGAAGCTGTTTGATGATATCGAGCGCAAGATCGGACCGCCGCAGTTGGTGATCGGTTACGACTGTATTTTCAGGCGGCTGGAATCGCAGCAGTTGGGGCTGGATGAGTCGATCCGACAGATCTTTCAGCGCTATCGGGTACTGGGATTCAACACTTACGGTGAGCAGCTTGATGGGATGCACCTGAATCAGACCTTCACCGGAGTGGCTCTGGGAGGATGCGACGGTGAGCAGCGCTGAGGTTGAATCCCTGACGGGCGTTAAGGCCGCTTCTTCAGCGGCTGCGTTACAGCAGGAGCTGGAACAGCTGCGCGAGGATAACCGGCGGCTGAGGAAGATCAACCAGGCCCTAATGGAGCGAGTCGAGTCCGGGCCCAGTCGAAGTGAGGGCGCCTACGGCAGTTTTGAGCATGCGGTGTTTTTGGCCGAGCAGGTGCGCGACCGCACCGATGCCCTCAACAGCGCGTTGGAAGAGATCAAGCTCAGCAATCAGGCTCTGAAACAGGCCAATGCCGAAGCCCAGGTAGCCCACCAGAACCTGCAGGAAGCGATCGAGAGCATTTCCGACGGCTTCGTACTATACGACCGCAACCGACGGCTGTTGCTGGCCAACTCCAACTTCAAGACATTCTGGGAGGCCTCCGGCGTTAAGATCCGGCCCGGCATGCATTACGAGGAGGTGCTGGCGCTGGCCAAGAAACGGCGCCTGATCGAACGTTACTACGGCGATGATATCGATACCGGCGGCTCACCGTTGGGCGACGGTAAGGTCGTACGGATGCGCGGCGGCAGTTGGATGCAGGTCAGCCAGCGGCAGACCGGTGATGGCGGGCTGGTGGTGCTTTACAAGGATATATCGGCGCTGATCGAAAACGAGCGGGCGCTGCGTGAGCGGGCTCTGGCAAACAAATCTAAGGTGCTGCAGCACACCCTCGACAACCTGTCCCAGGGGGTGGTGCTGGTCAACCGCCAAAATCAGGTGGAAGCCTGGAACCGCCATTTCAGCCAGTTGATCGGGGTCGAGTTTGATGACATCAGGGCCGGTGAGTCCTTCAGCATACTGATGGTCGACACCGAGGTGTCCGACCTCAATCCGGCCAGTCGTGATGAGCGGGGGCAACCCCGTCTGCGCTTGGAGCAGGAGCTGTCCGATGGCCGTATTCTGGAGATCTGCAGCCACCCGCTGCCCAGCGGTGAGTTTGTTAATACCTATACCGATATCACCGAGCGCTCGCGGGCGGTGCTGGCGCTGGAGCGCAGCGAACAGCGGATCCGGTTGATTACCGATGCGGTACCGGCACTGATCGCCTATGTCGATAAACAGCTGCGCTTTGAGTTTACCAACCGTGCTTACGAGGATTGGTACGGTTGGGAGCGGGACGACATCCTGGGCCAACAGCTCGATCAGGTTTTGCCACCGCCGCAGTTGGCCAAGTTGCAGCCCTATATCGAAAAAGCCCTGGCCGGCGAGCAGGTTCGGTTTGAGATCGCCGACCCCTCCATCGACGGTGAAGACCGGTACGTGATCAAAAACTACCGCCCCCAGCACGACGCCGACGGCCGGGTTCAGGGGTTCTATGTGCTGGTGCACGATATCACCGAGCAACGCCGCAGCGCCGAAGCCCTGGCGCAATCGCACCAACTGTTGGAACAGCGGGTGGAGGAGCGCACCATCGAGCTGACCGAAGTTAACCACCAGCTGATACAGGAGATTGAAGAGCGGCGCCTGATCGAAAAACGGTTGCTTGAAGCCAAGAAGGAGGCCGAGCAGGCCAACCAATCGAAGACCAAATTCCTGGCCGCCGCCAGCCACGATCTGCTGCAGCCGATGAATGCGGCGCGACTGTTTTCGGCATCGTTGCTGGAGCACCGTCTGGAGGACAAGACCCGCGCGCTGGTGCAATCGTTGAACTATTCGCTGGAGGACGTCGAAACCCTGCTGGCCGCACTGGTCGATATCTCCAAGCTGGACGCCGGGGTGGTGAAGCCCGACGTCACGGCCTTCAGTGCCAACGACCTGTTGACCAACCTGGCCAACGAGTACCAGACGCTGGCGGCCCAGAGTACGCTGCGTTTTGACTGGATCGGCTCGTCGGCGGTGATCAACACCGACAGTCAGTTACTGGCGCGAATACTGCGCAACTTCCTCAGCAACGCACTGCGTTACACCGAACAGGGACGGATTCTGCTGGGTTGTCGCCGCTGTCGTGAAGGCTTGTCGATCGAGGTCTGGGATACCGGTATCGGTATCGCCGCCGACAAGCTCGAAGATATCTTTGTCGAATTCAACCGGGTGCGACATAACAACTCGGCTCAGGATAAAGGCCTGGGGCTGGGGTTGGCGATCGTCGATAAGATGTCACGGATTCTCGGTCATCATGTCAGCGTCCGTTCTACCCCGGGGCGGGGCTCCTGCTTCTCGGTACTGGTGCCCTACGGCGAGCCGGCAGCGCCGGAGTTACGCAGCCCGCCGCTGCAGAGTGCGCATTGGCAGCAGTTGGCCGACCAGCAGCTGCGTCATCGGCGGGTGCTGGTGCTCGATAATGATCATGCGATCTGCGAAGCGATGCAGTTGCTGCTTGAGGGCTGGGGGTGCGAAACGATCACCGCGCTGGGCTATGACGAGGTGGTGGCGCAGCGGCAGGAACTGAGTGGGCTGGATCTGGTGATCGCCGATTACCATCTGGATGATAACCGGACCGGACTCGAAGCCGTGGCCCGGATCCGGTCCGAGTTGCAGCTGATGGCACCGGTATTGATGATCACCGCCAATTACAGCAATGATCTGAAGCAGCAGGTACGGGCGTTGGGTTACCGACTGATGAACAAGCCGGTCAAACCCGCCAAGCTCAAAGCGGTGATGCAGCACCTGATCGGTTAGGTGATTTCAGTCGGCCTCGCCGTTGATCGCCAGCAACTCAACCTCGAAGATCAGGGTCGAACCCGGTGGAATCGAGCCCGCGCCGCTATTGCCGTAGCCCAGCTTGCTGGGGATATACAGGCGACTTTTCTCACCGACCACCATCTGTTGCAGTCCCTCGGTCCAACCGGGAATAACCTGGTTCAGGCCGAACTCGATCGGCTCACCGCGCTCGACCGAGCTGTCAAACACCGAACCGTTGATCAGAGTACCGTGATAGTGCACCTTCACCTTGTCTTTGGGGCCGGGGTGACGATTACCGCTGCCGCTTTGGATCACCTCCAACTGCAGGCCGGAATCGCTGCTCAGGACCCCTTCACGCGCTTTATTCTGGGCCAGAAACTCGTCTCCCAGGCGGACGTTTTCGGCGGCTGCCTTGGGGTTGTTGGCAAAACGGTTGAACAGCACAAACAAGACAATGATGGCGACCAGAACCAGAATCAGCTGCAGCACGGTGTTCTCCTGCGACGTTGAGGGCAAAGGCAAAAAGATAAAAAAGAGCGCTATTGTGCCATGGCGCTGCGGTGAATGAGAACTCTGACCTCAACGGCATCGCGTCGAAACGGAACAGGCACTCCGAGGGGCAAGTCGGGGCAAACCAGGACGCAATGATGTCCGAGCTGAGACAAGTCGAGTGCGCCTTCTCCGGGTTTTGGCGATGGCCGCCGGTTGGTCGCGGCCGTCGGGTTGGGATCAGCGTTTCAGGTACTGATTGAAGTCGATATTGCCCGCTGACAGCACCGCCTGGATGCGGTTGTGCACATTGAGCTTACGCAGAATCGCCGATACATGGGCCTTGACGGTGGTTTCGGCGATGCAGAGGTTGTAGGCGATCTGCTTGTTGGATTCGCCGTTGGCCATCCGCTCGAGCACCAGCAGCTGGCGACGGGTCAGGCTGTTGAGCATCTCCGGTGGAATCTGGTTTTCATCCTGGCGGCGACGGGTACGGCTGTTGTCGCCGGATGCGCGGATGACATCGGAGGGCAGGTAGACCTGTCCGGCCAGCACCTGCTCCAACGCCTGGGTCATCTTGTCACGGGGCAGGGACTTGATGATGAAGCCGACGGCGCCGTAGGTCATCGCCTGCAGCACGATGTTCTTGTCCTCTTCGGCGGAGATGATAACGACGGGAATCGTTGGGGCTTCGTTGCGAAGCTGCATCAGACCGTTGAGACCGTACATGCCCGGCATATTCAGATCCAGCAGGATCAGATCCAGATCGTCGTGCTCTTCGGCCAACGCCTGGGCTCCTTCAAGATCTTCCGACTGCAGAATCTCGGCATCGGGGTAGCGGGCGCGGATCACGTCGGCGATCGCTTCGCGGAAAAGAGGGTGGTCGTCAGCAATCAGTAGCTTATACACGGATGACTCCAAAGGCAGGGTATCGTCTGTGTGTCCGTCGATAGCCTCATTCTGACCTATTTTGTCGGTCGCTGAAAACTGCCGGGAGGGTTGACCGCTGAGATCCGGCCGATTAGTCGCCGGATTGGACTGCGAAATCGGGGGCTGGAGCGATTGCATCGTTTAACTCCTTCTGACCTTCTTATTATATGAGTCCATTAGAACCCTAAATGCGATAAATCAACATGCTACCTTCGGGCGCAAAAAAGGGGTCGAAAGTACTATGCCGGCAAGCAAAAGTCGCCGTTAGGCTGGTTTTATGGTGTGGCTGCGGGCCGGTCGGGCTCGCCTGGCAGAGCAGCTACGTGAATAAAATCCCAGAGGCGTTTGTGATGCTGACTGCCGCTAAGATGCTGTTACCGCACCGCTTTCCAGTGATATTGCTGATCGGCTTGTTACTGGCATGGCCCTTGACCGCGGCGGCTGAAGCCTCGTCGATCCGGGTGGCAGCGTTAAAATTCGGGACCCTCAATTGGGAGCTCAACACCATCAAGGAGCAGGGCCTGGACCGGGCTCAGGGGTTCGAGCTTCAGGTTATCCCGCTGGCCGGTTTGAGTGCCACCCGCACCGCACTGTTGAGCGATTCGGCCGATGTGATCGTGGCCGATTGGATCTGGGTCAACCGTCAGCGGCAACAGGGACAGGCGTTGCAGTTTGTGCCTTTCTCCACCGCCATCGGCAAGGTGGTGCTGGGACACGACAGTGGCATCCGTTCGCTGGCGGATCTGCGCGGTAAGCGGCTCGGGATCGCCGGTGGCGCGGCCAGCAAGGGCTGGCTGTTACTGCAGGCCCGGGCGCAGCAGCTCGGGTTTGATCTGAAGGGCGAGACCGAACAACAGTTCGGCGCGCCGCCGTTGCTGAATGCCGCGTTGGAACAGGGGCGGGTCGATGCCGTCATCACGTTCTGGCATTACGCCGCACGGCTGGAGGCTAAGGGTTACCCGGTGCTGATCGATCTGAAATCGATCAGTGCCGAGCTGGGATTACGAACCGATCTGCCGATGCTTGGGTTTGTCTTCAAGCAGGCATGGGCTGAGCAGCACCCACAGCTGGTGACGGGATTGCAGCGGGCATCGAGGGAGGCCAAGACCTATCTGCAAGCGCAGGACGCGGGTTGGCAATCGCTGCGGCCGCTGATGAAAGCCGATGACGATCAAGTGTTCGAGCAGCTCCGTCTAGGCTATCTGGCCGGTATTCCCGGGCCGATCGAGACGCAACAGATCGACGATGCGGCAAGGATGTTCGCCCTGCTGTACCGGGTTGGCGGTCCGCAGTTGATGGGACGTACGGATGGATTTGACCGGGCCGGCTTCTGGGGAGCCGACGGCGGCCGTTAGCGGCTTCGGTGCCGGGTGCGATGATGAACTCCAGCCGTCCCCGCGCCGTTAACGGCCCGGATCTGCGCCCTGAGGCTAGGGTCGGTCCCGGTCAGAATCGGCGGTGGGGCTGGCAGCCGCTGTTGGTCATCGGGTTGATCGCGGTTTGGTATCTGTTGGCGGTGCTGTTGCAGCAGCCGTTGTTACCACTGCCGACCGAGGTGTTGGCGGTAGCCTGGCAGCAGTATCAGAGCGGCGAGCTATTGGTTCATTTGGGCGCAACGCTGGGCCGGGTATCGATCAGCTTTGTGTTGGCGATGCTGTTGGGTTCGACCATCGGGATCCTGATGGGGATCTACCCAAGCTGTAACCGCTGGCTGGATCCACTGTTGGTCACCGGCCTCAACCTTCCGGCGCTGGTGGTGATACTGCTGCTGTATATCTGGTTGGGCATGGGCGAGCTGGCGGCGATAGTCGCGGTAGTGATCAACAAGGTGCCCAATGTGGCGGTGACGCTGCGCGAAGGTGCCCGCTGTCTGGATCCGCAGCTGGATGAGATGGCCCGGGTATATCGGCTGTCGCGCTGGAACTATCTGCGGGCGCTGTTGCTGCCCCAACTGGCGCCTTATTTCCTGGTCGCCGCCCGCTCCGGGTTGGCGTTGATCTGGAAGATTGTGCTGGTGGTTGAACTGCTGGGGCGTAGTGACGGGGTGGGCTTTCAGCTTCACCTGGCCTTTCAGATGTTCGATGTGCCGATGATCCTGGCCTACAGCTTCAGTTTTATCCTGATCGTCCAACTGATCGAATGGTTGCTGTTGCAGCCGTTGGATCGATTGCAGCAGCGCTGGCGCAGGGCGGACTTCAATGCTTGAGCTACAGCTAGACAACAAAGCCTTCGGTGGCCGGACGCTGTTCGACGGTTTCAACATGGCGTTGCAGGCGGGTGAGTTCCTCTGTTTATTGGGGCCGTCGGGTTGCGGAAAGACCTCGTTGATCAACCTGTTGGCGGGCCTCGATCAACAATTTCAGGGGCGGATCCGCCTCGATCCGTCACTGCAACGTCCCGGCGCAATCGGCTATATGTTCCAGCAGCCCAGGTTATTGCCCTGGTACACTGTGAGGCAAAATCTGGAACTGATTGCCGAGCCGGCCAGACGGGATTCGATTACACCGATGCTGGCTTTAATGGGGTTGACCGACAGTGCCTCGCTGTATCCCAACCGCTTATCGTTGGGGATGGCGCGACGGGTGGCCCTGGCGCGGGCGCTGATCAACCAACCGAAACTGTTGTTGATGGATGAACCCTTTGTGTCGCTGGACCCGCCGACGGCGAAGCAGATGCGCCAACTGATTCACCGGATACGTGAGCAGCATCCCGACACTGCCATGGTGCTGGTAACCCACGATCTTGACGAAGCCCTGGATCTGGCCGACCGTATCTTGGTCCTCGGCGATAGTCCGACACGGGTGGTTTACCGCTGGCAGGGGGCGCCCAGGGGGGGCGCTCGGCACGAGTCGCTGCGACAGCAGCTGTTGGAGCATTACTGTCGCTAAGCTCGCCGGCTTTGCCTAGGCGCGGATTGAGATCGAGTTAGGTAGAGAGCCGTTGTCGCCATCGATCGGCGCGTAATCTGTCCCGTTCTAGATACTGCTGTAGCGCCGATTCCAGACTCAGATCGAACTGCTGTTCCTGATCTTTCGCCAAAGCGGTCAAGCGCATTGTGTACCAGGCCGTTATCGCCCCCGGTGGTGGGGACGGGAAACGGGGGAAGCGGATCTCATTGCTGCACCGATCCAACCAGTGCTGGGCGGTGAATGGGTTTAACACCAAGGTCCTGGCCAGGCCGATCATATCGGTCGCCTCTTCATGCAGGGCCTGCAGAGCCTGGGAACGGGTTTTGAAACCGCCTGTGGTGACGATCGGGATGGTTGTCAGCCGCTTGGCTTGCTGAGAAAAACCGGTGAAATAGGGCCCAGATGAGGCGCCGTCTGAGCTGGCTTTGGCCACGGGAAATAGGTGACGCCAATGATTTCGATCAGATCAAGCGAGGTCCGGTCCAGAATACGGATCAGTTCCAGCGCGTCCTGTTTGGTCAAACCGCCATCCAGTTGATCGGATGAATTGATCTTGATCCCGATAGGAAAATGGGGGCCAACAGCGTCGCGAACCTTTCCGATGATCTCGACGATCAGTCTGCAACGTAGTTGGATTGAGCCGCCGTACTGATCCTGCCGGTGATTAAAGAGCGGGGAAAGAAACTGACTGAGCAGGAACCCGTGGCCTGCATGAATTTGGACCCCGGTAAATCCCACCACCTGCGCCAGCAGCGCTGCATTGGCGTACATCGCCGGTAACAGGCGAATCTCGGCTAATGTCATTCCGGCGCAACGAAGATCCTCGAGCTGAAGTGACGACGGCCCTTTCGGCTGGCTGATCAGCGGGGAGGCCAGGGCGCCGGCATGGCCTAATTGAGGCCAGATATGGGTATTGTTGACGGCGCCGAACTCCGCTAAAGCCGCCAGAGCCTGGCGGTTGGCGTTAGCGCCAAGTACCAGGTTTCCGGGCTTCTCGGGGTAGCGGGAATCAACCTGTACTTCGCCGGTGAGTCCGGCAGTCACCGGATTCGGGTGGGCAGTAACCGGATCAGTAATGATACCGACATAGTCAGGCGCTGGGCCGTTGCTGGAATGGGAATAGCCCACCGGGCCCAGCTTGATGTCGAGGCGGACCTGAACAACGGAAGCTTGGTTCCACTGCTGAAAGATTACCATTCACCGCCGATAGAGCTTTACCTGCTCTGCCCGAGCAGGAAGCAGGTAACCCCGGCGGTGATTGCCCTGAGGGAAATGCTTCGTGAGAAGTGTGCGCAGCTAATTCCGAGCTGATACTTGGGGTATGCGCGTATCCCTGAATGCTGGCAACAGTCCCAAATGGAGGTTTAACCGATGAGCGGCATTACCGATTTAGAGCGGCTATTGCAGTCGATGTCTCCCCAATTGCTCGATCAACATTTTGTCTTCTGCAGTGTTGACGGCAGCTTGGCGGATTATCTGGCACTGGAGCCTTTGGCAACCTTCCGTGAAAACGAGGGGCTCACGCTGGTGTTGGAGCATCAGTGCGCCGTTGAATCGGGCTTGGCGTTTGACGGGGTATTCCGGATGATCACCCTCAACGTGCATTCCAGCCTTGATGCGGTTGGATTGACCGCGGCTGTTTCGACTCAGTTGGCCGGGCAGGGAATCAGCGCCAATGTCATCGCTGCTTACTTTCACGACCATATCTTTGTGCCTCGGGGTAAGGCCGAGGCCGCGTTAGCCGCTCTGGAACAGCTCAGTATTGGCTCCGGTTAAGGGCCTGAAGAGTTTGACGGACACTGTGCTCCGGTTTTATGTATTGAGCCGGCAAAGGCGGTGCTGCCATGAATTGTTATCAACTTTGCGCAGGTATGCCGGAAAATTTTACATGTACCCGTCTCAACCATCATCAGTCTCGAATTCTTTAGAACTATCCGATTGATTTTTATCAACAAGATTGAATCGGGAACGATTTTGCTGCAAGGGCGTTACAAACCTGTAGTAAGACAGGATCGTCTTGAAGTAGGAGAGGCCCGTGATGGACAGAGCCAGTTTTTTGATCACCCTGATCGCATTGAGTAGTTCGGCGGCGCACGCTGTACCGGTAACCTATTCGACCACTGGAGCCACGATCACGTATGACAGTGCCGCTGGCACCTATGTGTACTCATCCGGGGTCAGCGAGTATGACGCCGCCTACAACACAGCGAGTGTCACGCCGGTATTGAAGGCAAACGGTGAGCCTGCCACCCCATCAAACTCCGACCTGAACGATCTCGGCTTCACTTCCTCCATGTTCCAGATCACCCGGATTACGGATCTTGGCGATAGAAATGTTACCGGTGATGAAACAACGGTGTTCAGTGGCGTTATCACGTCGACCTCTACCGTCGGTGAAATCGCTGATCCGCAGTCAAGCGGGGATCCCGAGAGTCCCGGCACCGTGATGACTAACCTCGGTGATTGGAATGACGGCCTATTGAACGGCGAGCTCATTACCCAGGGGAAAAACAGCTACTACTTCGACCCGTTGATGTTTATCACCGCTGATCAACTCAATGATAAAGGGACGGGAGTTGATCCGGGTTATATCCGCCTGGGTGGGGCAGAAACCCAGGGCAACACCATCGATATTGAATACAGCACCATCGGGCCGGGACCGGATCCCATCAGTATCGGCGAGCTGCTGAACATCAGCTTTGAATGTACTGACAGCGATTGCGGCACCGGGACCTGGGCCATTGATGTGTTCCCGGAGGCGCTGCAGGTTGGTGGTGATCTGTTGGGAGAAGATGCCTTTTTTGATCACCTCGACTTCTTGGTCAAAGCCGGTAACGGCTGGGGTGTGATCGATTTTGATTTCAACATTCTTGCCGGTGGTTTGGATGGGGTCTTGTTCACCGACGATGACCTGATCGAATTTGATGTGCCCTATCTGATTGAAGGGACATTCGACACCAAGTCGACCGGTTTTGGAAATGGCATCTCCGGCATCAGCATTTGGGCCCGTGACCCCGATGCTTCGACTGAAGTGCCCACTCCGGGGACTTTTTGGCTCTTTCTGATCGCTTTGGCGGCTTGGGTTAAAGCGGCCGGACCGATGGCGGGGCGTCGCGTTAAGCCGATCGGATAGGGCTTTGCCGCCTACGCCATCTGGTTGCTGACAAACCCGGCGCAAACAGATCTGTTTGTCAGGCACTTCGGTATCCGACTTTATACGAATAACCCTCAGGTTAGGGCGTCTTTTGCTTTATAATTGATGGCTTATTTAGTCCCGGAATTTCAGGTCGGGACTGTTGCTTTTCGGACAACGAAGTACCGGCTACATGGTTAGGAAGTTCCGCAACCCCTCTTCAAGGCAGGGTTCTGCCTCGACAGACCATCCGATTTTCACGCTGTTTGTCGTTTTATTCCTGGCCCTGGTCTCCACCACCTCCCAGGGGCTGACGTTAACGCAGGAAGAGAAACGCTGGTTGGCTGAACATCCGGAGATCCGGGTTGGTGAAACGCCCAATTTTCAACCCCTGTTGATCCAGCGCCCGGATAACTCCTTGCAGGGGATCCTCCCCGATACCTTTGATCTCATCGGTCGCCAGCTGGGAGTTCGCTTTGTGTTTGTGGCGGACGATTGGTCCCGGATTCTTGATGGCGTCAGTAACCGTCAACTGGACCTCGTCGGGGCGATGAATGCAGAGACGGCACGCCGTTTAGGATTTCACACCGTTCCGTCGCCGGTGAACCTCTCGACCTTGGTGTTCGCCAATAAGAATCGAGACTTCGTCTATAACGGGGATGAGAGCTTCAAGGGGCTGCGGGTCGCTTATCATCGAGATAAACGCTATATCCAGCGCTATCTTGATGAGCATCTGAAGGACTCAACAGCGCTGCCCATGGAGACCCCCGAGAAGGCGTTTTACGCACTGGTCAGCGGAAAGGTCGATGTCGTCGTCGGGATGAATATCGACAGCTACCTGCTGACACAAAACAGCATTGTTGAAGTGGAACCGATTCACGTCATCAATGGCTTGAATCCGGACAGTGTGATCGCTCTCAGGGATGATTTTTCCGTTCTCGCAAGAATTTTGAATAAAGCGGTCGCTGAGTTTTCGCTGAAGGATAGCGAGCGGATCCTTTCCCGTTGGACCTGGGCGGAAAATGATCCGGGTCCAAGAATACGCTTTAGCGACGAGGAAAAGGCCTATCTGGCTGCCCATCCCGTCCTGCGGGTGCAGAATCTCACCACCTTCCCGCCGTTCAATTACAACGAAGATGGATCACCGGCCGGTTACAGCATCGATTTTATGAATCTGATGGGTAAGTTGATGGGGACCCGGATCGAGTATGTCAGTCACCGGCCCTGGCATGAATATCTTGAGATGCTCAAAACCGGGGAACTGGATGTGATTCCCCATATTGCCGTGACCGAAGAGCGTAGCGAGTTTATCGATTTCACACCGTTTATCCATATTGAGTACACCTCTGGCATGGCGGCTCGTCGAGGTGTGGAGATTTCGCGGCCGGAGGACCTGAAGGACAAGGTTATTGCGGTGGCCAACAAGACCTTTCTGCATACCTATTTAACCAACAATCACCCCAATCAAGTGCTGCTTCTGACGTCGTCCACCAGTGAAGCGGTTAAGGCCGTCGCATCGGGTAAGGCCGATGCGGTGATCGGAAGTCTGCCGGCGCTGAATTACTATATCGAGAAGCTCTGGCTCAGCAATGTCGAAGTGATTGGGGCCGAGGGCTTTGAACTGCCGGTGAAGACCCAGATGCCGATGGGGGTGGCCAGGGGTAACATGCTGCTTAACAGCATCCTGGCGAAGACGGCCGCGGCGATCAGCTATCGACAGGTGTCGGAGCTGAAACGCAAGTGGATGCATGCCGATAACGGGAAAGCGAACAAGCAGCATCTCAGTTCGCAGGAGAGAGCTTACCTGGCCGAGAAAGGGCAGCTGACCCTGTGCGTCGATCCAAACTGGATGCCCCTGGAAGCGGTCAAGGAGGGTAAGCACACCGGGATTGCCGCGGATTTCCTGGCGCGATTCAATGAGTTTATCGGCCTTCCGGTACAGATTCTGTCGACCCGGAATTGGAAGGAGTCTTTACAGGCGGGACGCGAGGGGCGTTGCGACCTTTTCCCGCTGATCATGAATACGCCGCAGCGACAGGACTTTCTGAGCTTCACCCAGCCCTATGTTCAGACCCCGTTGGTGATTACCACGGCGGTTGAGGCCCCCTATATCAGTGATCTCAACGGTCTTAAGGGCAAGACGGTCGGTGTGGTCAAAGAGTATGCCTTCGGGAGTAGCCTGCAGCGACAATTTCCAGATCTGAACTTTGTCGAGGTGGTCGATATCGCCGAGGGCTTGCAGCGGGTCGCCAATGGCAGTCTGTTTGGTTATGCGGACTCGTTGGTTTCGGCCGGTTATTGGATTCAAAATCACTATATCGGCAAGCTGAAAGTGTCCGGCGAGTTTGAAGAAACCTGGGCCCTGAGCGTGGGGGTTCAAAAGGACGACCTGATGCTGAAGAGCATCTTCGACAAGGCGATCAACCGGTTATCCCCCGAAGAGCGCCAGAAGATTGTGAACCACTGGATCTCATTCAACTACCGCAACGGGGTTGAGTGGAGAACTGTGCTGATTGCACTGCTGGCTGTTGTGGTGCTGTTCAGCCTGATTCTGTTCTGGTACAGCCGTATCAATCGCAAACTTCGTGAAGAGGTTCAGTTGCGTCAGCAGGCCGAGCATCAGGCCCTGTTGCTGGCTAATACCGACCAGTTGACCGGGCTGCTGAATCGGCATGCCAGCGAAAGCCTGCTCAATCAGGAGATGGCACGTCGGCGCCGCAGTAATAACCCCGTGTGCATCCTGCTGTTGGATATCGATCGCTTCAAGTCCATCAATGATCAGTTTGGGCATCGGGTTGGCGACGAGGTCCTGCAGCTGTTGAGCCGCAGCCTGGTGCCGTTGATGCGCGAAACGGATCATCTGGTACGTTGGGGCGGGGAAGAGTTCCTGATTTTGGCTTCTGATACGCCGCTGGAACGAGCCGTCATCCTGGCCGAGAAGCTGCGACAGGCTTCAGAGCAAATCCGGGTTGAGGAGATGCCGGCGTTTACTGTCAGTATTGGGGTCGCGGAATATGAGCCGGGCCAGAGCTTCAATCAGTGGTATGAAGCCGCCGATAAAGCGCTTTATCAGGCCAAGGCCTCAGGGCGGAATAAGGTCTGCTCGGACGCCTCAGTTTGATAGCTCTTTCCCGGGAAAGAGCTATCAATAGGACGGTGTTCTAAGCCGGATCTGGCTGGAACCCGGTTAACTGAAGCGCCGACGTAACAGCAGCGTACCTAAAGCCAAACCGAACATCAGCAGCATCGGGGGTTCGGGAACACCCGGAGGCTCGTCTCTCAGGTCCCCGGCCAGCAGGAAGATGTCCGCGAATCCACCGGAACCGCAATTGTCGGTGGTACCCCCCGTGCTTTCATCGGACAGGTAGCCAAGACCCGGATTGAAACTGCCCTGCGGTGTACCGCCGAAGCAGCCCAGTAGCACACGGGCAGACAGGGTGTCGTAACCTGCCAGAAGGTAGTTTTCCAGCATCGCATTTAATTCCGGCAGGAAAGCAAATATCTCCGTATCCGAAGTCGATTGGGCATTATCAACGGCGGTTTCGTAACCGGCTGGGCACTGGCCGCCGGGAATCGGTAGGATTGCTATGGGTTCGGAGTTGTCTTCGTCTATACAGGTGACGCCGTTGACGGTCCCGAAGTCGGTCGATGCCGGCATGCTGTTAAAGGTTTTGCTGGTCGTAAACTGATCGTAGGTTGTGGTGGTTGAACCGGGGGGGTTGTTTTGAAGGATCTCGTAATTGATATCGCTCAGCCCGCCGTCGGTATCCCTTATAGTAATCAGTGACCAGAAATCCAACGACGTGGTGGTATTCTGGGGCTGGTTATAGTCGAAGCACGATCATCAGATCGTGGCGGCCATCGGAAAAAGTCAGCGCATCAATCAACCATTCAATCGAGACATCCCAGGTTCCGAGTGCATCCTGTGATTGGAGCAGGTTGTTGTTGTCGGGGTCCGATAAATTCCCGGCTGTGGTTCCCGTTGTGCCGGTCGCAAAAAACTCATCGTTTTGAACATCGTTACTGTCGAAACCGTCTTCAACCGCTCCGACGACGGGATCGATATCGCCATTATCCTGTGCGCCACCGCCGGCACCGATAACAATGTAGGAATCCAGCGCGCCCTGGGGTGTCGGCAGGACATAGCCGCCGTCGGCGACCTTGGTGTTTTGGTCCAGTCCCGCCAAGACATTCAATAGCGGGGCGGAGCAACTGACGGCATCACCGTAGGTGATACAGGCTTCGGAATTCAAGTCGATGCTTGCGCCGTACAGGCTAAGGGGCGTTGCTTCCGCGGAAAGTGTAACGAGTGTCAGGGGGAGCGCGAAAGCAACCTTCTTTGAAAGGAAAGTTCTCATAGTAGCTCCTCGTTGCCCTTTTTTAGCTGATCATGCATCAGCTATGCCGATCAGGATGATGATCTTCTAATGCAAGAGGTTGTTTTTTGATCAGTGCTTGAGCTGCCCTGAGAACGAGGCTTTTTGTAAAAATCTTTGACAGGGCGGGAATAACCGCTTGTTGAGCTGTCCTCCGACTCAGAACTTAGTTCGTCGGGCTCTCATCCCCTTGGCTTTCCAGCTCGGTGACTTTTTGATTGGCCGCCAGCAGGGCATGGTTGATGGACCGGTAAAAGCCGGACGTTTGTGCCGCCTTGAGCGCCGCCGTTATCACGCCGTCATAACTTAGATAGTCGTGGATAATGGTTTCCGAATCTCTATCGCTTCGCGATAGTACTTGAGCGGCATCGACCGCCGTTGCGGTGGCGGCTTTCAATGCGATCGCTTCGGGGATGCCGGCATTTATTGCGGCTTGTGACAGGGCGGAAATCAGCAGCGCCGTGTAGGCGGGTCCGGCACCCGACAACCCGGTCAGAACGTTCAGTTGTTGCTCATCGTCGAGCTGTTGAGTCTCACCGATCGCTTCAAGGATTGCTGTTGCGATCTGGCGGTCGGTTGCTGTTGTTTCCGGACTGGCGAACCAGGGAGTAAAGGAGCGGCCTATTTCAGCGGCGGAATTAGGCATGGCCCGAATAATTCGTGATGCAGCGGTCCGATCGGCAAGCTCTTTTATCGGGATGCCGGCCATCAGTGAGATCACCAGCTTGTCGCCACAGCAGAAATTCGCGTCACGAAACTGTTCCGGCCGCACGGATAAAATCAGGGTGTCGCTGAGCTCGATTAGTTCGGAAAAATTGGCGGCCCACTTGACCGCGGGATAGGCCGCGTAACCGGCGTTGGAGGCGCTACGGTTCAGGCAGCTCAGCTGCTCCGGACGGAGCCTGTTGCCGGAAAGCAGGGCCTGGCCAATCAGTGCGCCCATCCAGCCTGTTGCTCCCACCAGACCAACCCGTTTCAGCATGGCATCGGCTCCGTGGTTTTAAGATTCAGGAACGAAATGGTGGCGAGCATGGAAGCGTGCGATCTCATTGGGGGTGGGCTGCTGGCCGGTATAGGTGGCGACATAGTTGGGAATACGCGCCATCCGGGTGGCCAGATCCTCTTGGACTTGCATCGAGATATAGCCGATCTGGACCAGATAGATGGTTCGGGCGCGCACATCGGCATCGTGGCGGTCATAGCCGTGTTTTTCAAACATGGCGATGAGGGCTTGTAGTCGAACCTCATCCGCGATTCTGACTTCTTCCATTACGTCCGGATCCTGCAATGCCCAGCTTCGGATCGCAAAATCCAACTTGGAATCAAACTGGTTGGCATCAAGAAATGCGCTGATGACGTTGAGTACCGCTTCTGCAAGGGACTCGGCGTAGGCCTCGGTTGCCGCGGTTAAACCGCCGGTGTTTTTGCGGTTCCACTCTTCGATCAGCGCGGATAACAGCGCCTTCCTGTCCTTGAAATACCAGTAAAAGCTGGTCCGGGATAACTTCAACTGCTCCGCCAGCGGTTGGATCTTGACGGCGCCAACGCCGTTCTGAACCAGGGCCTCAAAGGCGGCCGAGAGCCAGAGCTCTCGCGAGCTGCGCGAATCCGGGGATTTGTCTGTTGTGCTATTCATGCCGGGCTTTATAGCCAGTCTTAACAAAGGCGTCAATGAGAATGACGTTTATGTATATATAATTGACACTAGTGTACATTGAAAGGTAGGGTCGCTGAAAAGATGGCAATAAGAACCGAGGTGGATCATGTCCAACGACCCATTACTCAGCCCGTTTCAGTTAAAGCACCTAACCCTGCGCAATCGGATCATGATCACGTCCCATGAGCCGGCCTATCCTGAAAACGGGATGCCGAAGGATAAGTACCGGGCCTATACCGTGGAGCGGGCCAAGGCCGGTGTCGCGTTGACGATGACGGCCGGGTCGGCGTCCGTGTCGCGTGATAGTCCGCCGGTATTCAACAATATCCTCGCCTGGCAGGATGAAGTCGTCGGCTGGATGAAACAGATTGCCGACGAGTGCCATGACTACGGTACGGCCGTCATGATCCAGCTGACCCACCTTGGGCGGCGTACCCGTTGGGACAAAGGGGATTGGTTACCTGCGGTCTCGGCAGGGTACGAGCGTGAGGCGGCACATCGGGCCTTTCCGAAGCAGGCCGAAGATTGGGATATCGAGCGGATCATCAACGATTACGCCGATGCGGCCGAGCGTATGAAAGCCGCCGGTCTGGACGGCATCGAGTTACAGGCCTATGGCCACCTGATGGATCAGTTCTGGTCGCCGTTAACCAATTCGCTCGAGGCGCCCTATGGCGGCGACCTGAACAATCGACTGCGTTTTACCTTCGATACCTTAGCTGCGATCAGAAAACGGGTCGGCGATGATTTTATTGTCGGAGTCCGCTATACCGCCGACGAAGCGCTTCCCGGAGGCTTGAACGAAGAGGACGGGATTGAAATTTCACGGCTGCTCGAACAGTCGGGAATGGTTGATTTTCTCAATGTGGTTCGCGGCCATATCGATACCGATCCGGGCTTAACCGACGTGATCCCGGTGCAGGGGATGCGCAATGCGCCTCACCTGGACTTTGCCGCACGGGTCAAACAGGCGACCAATTTGCCCGTCTTCCATGCCGCAAAAATCCCCGATGTGGCCACGGCGCGCTATGCGATCGACAGCGGCAAACTGGATATGGTGGGCATGACCCGTGCCCATATGGCCGATCCACACATCATCCGGAAAATCACCTCGGGCCAGGAGCATCGCATTCGTCCCTGTGTCGGTGCCAATTACTGTCTCGATCGGATCTATCAGGGCGGTGAGGCCTACTGTATTCACAACCCGGCCACCGGGCGTGAACTCACCATCCCCCACGACATTCCCAAATCCGACCAGCCCAAAAAGGTTGTCGTCATCGGGGCCGGCCCGGCCGGGCTTGAAGCCGCCAGGGTTGCCGCGGCACGGGGGCATCAGGTCACCGTCTTTGAAGCCGCGGATAAAACCGGTGGTCAGGTACTGCTGACCTCCCAGTCCGAACGGCGCCGGGAGATGATTTCCATCACTGACTGGCGCTATGACGAATGTGTCGAGATGGGGGTGAAATTTCATTTCAACAACTTTGCCGATGGCGATGGGGTGCGTGAGCAAAATCCGGACGTGGTGATCGTGGCGACCGGTGGGCTACCCCATACCGAGGTGTTGGAGCAGGGCAATGAGCTGGTGGTGTCCGCCTGGGACATTATCGCCGGTGATATTAAGCCGGGTAACAATGTGCTGGTTTTCGATGATGCCGGTGACCATGCCGGGCTTCAGGCGGCAGAAATTATCGCCTCCAGCGGAGCCAAGGTGGAGGTGATGACCCCGGATCGTTCCTTCGCCCCCGAAGTGATGGCGATGAATCTGGTTCCCTATATGCGATCCCTGCAGGTACTTGATACCACCTTTACCGTGGCCTGGCGGTTGAAAAGCATCGCCCGTGACGGGACTGGTCTCAAAGCTGTCGTCGGCAGTGACTATGGCGAATTCCTCCGTGAGCGATCTGTGGATCAGGTGGTGGTGAATCACGGCACCCGCCCCCTGGATGATGTCTATACGGAGTTGAAACCGTGGTCGGTCAACCGGGGCGAGGTGAACTATGAAGACCTTGTGGCAGGGCGTCCACAAAGGATTCGTTCGAACGAGAATGGCGAATTCCAGTTATTCCGTATCGGAGACGCGGTCTCTTCCAGAAATACTCATGCCGCGATCTACGATGCGCTGAGGCTGGTCAAAGATATCTGATGCCGGCGTTCGGGCTGGGATAGCAGGGAAGGAGGAGTCTCGGAAGCGGACCCCTTCACAGGATTCCAGCGCCCCCGCATGTCGAGCCGGGGCGCCTTGTTGTCGAATCAGCAACCCGGCGCTTCGGGCTCAGTCGCCTGTTGTTGAGCCGCGCGATAACGTACCCCATAAAATAGTGCGAACAGCACCGGTACCACGATCAGGGTCAGCAGGGTTGCAAACCCGAGCCCGAACATGATGGTGACGGCCATCGGCTGGAAGAACACGTCGCTAAGCAGCGGCAGCATCCCCAGCACGGTAGTGATAGCCGCCATGGTGACCGGACGTAGACGACTGATGGCCGCCTGAGTGATCGAGTCAAGCCAGGGCTGGCCTTCGTCCTCCCGCAGGCGTTTTATCTCCTCCACCAGCACGATACCGTTTTTGAGTTGCATCCCGACCAGGCTCAACACCGCCAGCAGCGCCATAAAGCTGAAGGGCGCATCCATCACCAGTAGGCCGATGGTGACGCCGATCACCGACAGCGGCACGGTGATCCAGACCACCAGCGCCTGTTTAGCAGAGCCGAACAACACCACGGTCAGCACGATCATCACCAGTACGCCCAGCGGCACAAAGGCGAACACGGCCTTGTTGGCGTCGCGCTGGGTTTCGTACTCGCCGCCCCACTGAAGCTCATAGCCGGGTGGTAGCTCGATCGCTTCGATCTTGCCGCGGATCTTGTTGTGCAGGGTGGTGGCGGTCATGCCGTCGATCGGATCGGCCTGAACCGACAGGGTACGCTTGCGATCGCGGCGCTTGATCAGTGGGTCCTCCCAGGCCAGATCGACCCGCTCCATCACCTGGCCGATATTGACGTAGGCACCCTTGGCCGGGCTGTAGACCTGAATATCCTCCAACGAGCCGATCGAGGCGCGCTCGATCGCCGGTGGTCGGATCACGATCGGCAGCAGCTTGGTGCCGTGACGGTAGAGTCCGACGGTTTCGCCTTCGACGTGGGTGGCGACGGCGGTATCCAAGTCGGTCTTGCTGATCCCCAGGCGGCGCCCCTCGGCTTCGTTGTAGACCGGTTGCAGCACCTTGGTGCGCTCACGCCAATCCTGGCGAACGTTGATGGTGTCCGGATCGGCTTCGAACACCGCGATCACCTGCTCGCTGTAGTGGCGCAGCACCTGGGGATCGGGACCGATCAGCCGAGCTTCAATCTTGGCCTTGGTGCTCGGACCGATGCTGAAACGCTGGAACTTGGTGAAGGCCTGCGGATAACGCTGGTTCAGCAGCTGGCGTAGTTCATCGATGGTCGGTTGGACCTGATCGAAGTTTTCCACCCGGATGATCAGCTGCGCGTAGCTGGGATAGCTGAACTCCTGGCTGTAGGTCAGCATAAAACGCTCGGCGCCTCGACCGATGGTGGCGGTGACCTGTTGGATCTGTTCGAACTGCTTCAGGTCCTGCTCCAGCGTCTGGATATCGGCATTGACGGCGCGGATATCGCTTCCTTCCGGCAACCAGTACTCGACCATAAACATCGGCAGCGAACTGGCCGGGAAGAATGCCTGTTTGACCTGGGTGAAACCGGCCAGCGCGGCAATCAGGGCTGCCAGCATCGCGGTCATCGTCAGCCAGCGAAAGCGCAGACACAGCTGCAGCAGGACGCGGTAGCCCTGGTAGGCAAAGCCCCGATAGGGATCGCCAGTTTCTGCGTCCGATTCGGTTTTTTGCTCCTTGAACATCAGGAAGCAGAAAAACGGGGTCAGGGTGATGGCGAAAATCCAGCTCAGCAGCAGCGAGATCAATAGCACCCAGAACAGGCTGCCGGTGAACTCACCACTGGCATCGGGGGACAGGCCGATGGGGGCGAAGGCGGTGATGGAGATGATGGTGGCGCCCATCAGCGGCCATTTGGTATGCCCGACCACCGACTTGGCCGCCTGCAGGCGGGTTTGACCGCGCTGCAGCCCGATCATGATCCCTTCGGTCACCACGATGGCGTTATCCACCAGCATACCCAAGGCGATGATCAGGGCGCCGAGGGAGATCCGGTGCAGTTCGATGGCGTAGATATCCATGACGATGAAGGTGCCGAGAATCGTCAGCATCAATACCGAGCTCATCAGGATGCCCGGTTTCAGCCCCATCGTGAACAACAGCACCAGGATCACGATCAACACCGCCTGGCCTAGGCTGACCAGGAAGTTATCCACCGATTCGGCCACCTGGCCCGGCTGGTCGTAGACGGTGCCCAGCAGCATGCCTACCGGGCGCTGGCCTTCCAATTCGGCCAGGCGAGCATTGATCGCCTCACCCACTTCGACCACGTTGACCCCGCTGGCGAAGGAGATGCCCAGGGTCAGGGCGGACTGGCCATTGGAGCGGTACAGGTGGGCGGGAGGGTCGGCGTAGCCTTTGCTGATGGTGGCGACATCCTGCAGGTAGATCAGCTGGCCATCGACATTGCCGATCAGCATGTTGGCCAGCCCGGAGAGTCCATCGCCATCTTCGGTCTTGCTGCTGATACGCAGGTACTCGCTGCCGACCCGGATTTTACCGGCATCGCCCACCAGATTCTGGGTTCTGAGCAGAGCCTGAATGTCGCTCATCGCGAAACCGGTGGCAGTCAATTTAGCCCGGTCGGCCTCTATAAAAATCTGCTCCTGGCGACGGCCGCCGACATTCACCTTGCCCACACCGGGCACCAGCACCAGCTCGCGGCGCAGGTAGTCGGTGTAATCGGCCAGTTCCTCGTAGCTGTAATCCTGGCCGGTAATGGTCAGGAACATGCCGTAAACATCGCCGAAATCATCGACAATCCGCGGCTCAGAAACGCCGGGAGGGAGGCGACCCTGCATATCACGGATCTTACGCCGCATCTCGTCCCAGATCTGAGCCAGGTCGTCTTTGCGATAGATGCTCTTCATCTCGACCATGATCTGCGCCAGGCCATTGCTGGAGGTCGAGGTGATGTTGTCGAGATAGGAGAGCTGCTGCAGCGCGTTTTCCACCGGCAGGGTGACCTCCTCTTCGACCTCCAGCGCCGAGGCGCCCGGATAGTCGAGCAGGATAATCGCCTGCTTGATGGTGAAGTTGGGGTCTTCCAGACGGCCCAGATCGTTGAAGGCCAGAAAGCCTCCGCCGATCAACAGCAGTACCACCATCCAGCTGATGGTGCGGTTGCGGATGCTGTATTCGGTCAAGTCCATCGCTTACAGCCCCCGCTCCTTGACCATCGGCTTAACCAGCATGCCGTCACGGACATAGCTGACCCCGGCGGCGATAATCCGGCTGTCGCTGTCGAGCCCGGCGTGGATCTCGAGCTGGTCATCGATCAGGCGACCGACCTTAACCTCGGACAGGCGGGCGCGGGATTGCCCGTCAACCTGCCAGATCCAGCGTTTGTCCTGATTCTCGAATACCGCCTCCAGCGGTACCAACAGGCTGTTGTCGGGCTGTTCGGCGACAAAGGCCGACAGATCGACGCTGATCGATGCGCTCATGCCGGGCAGGGCGGGGAAATCGGTCTGCTCGACCAGGGTGAACACCGAGCCGAAGCTGCGGGTCAGCGGGTCGGGGGTCGCATCATGCTCTTTGTAGCAGGCCTTAAAGGCTTTACCCGGTTGGCTGTAGAAGCGGGCCTCGCCGCAAAGCGTCTGCATCGCCTGCTGCGGGTTGTCGGTCCGTTTCAGGTTGGTGATTAGCGATTCGGGTACGCTGAAGTGAATGTCGATACGGCTGTCGTCCTGTAGTTCTAGCACCGGCGACTTGGCTTGGATCGATTGGTAATTCTCAACCTCCAGTTTGGCTACGACACCGTCAAAGGGGGCAACCAGGCGGGTGTAATCAAGATTGTCGCGAGCCTGGCTCAGGGCGGCGCGCGCCGATTTCATTTCGGCCGAGGCCTGATCGTGTTGCAGTTTGCTGGCCAGGTTTTTGCTGCGCAGCTTGGAGATCTGATCGAATTGGATCTGGGCCAGCTCGAAGCGAGCCTGACGTTCGGTGAAGCTGTTGCGGTAATCCGCTTCGTCCAATTGGGCCAGCAATTCACCTTTCTTGACCCGCTGGCCCGGCTGTACCGGCAACTCGATCAATTGTCCGCCGACCCGAAAGGAGAGATCGACATGTTCGGAGGCTCCCAGGGTGCCGGGGTAGGTGCGTACCAGGCTAGTGCGGTTCTGACTGACCTTCACGATCTTGGCGGGACGCGCGATCTCCGCTGGGGCGTCGATCGACTCGGGTTGTTCGGAGCGGCAGCCGGTCAGGCTGAAAACGGAGGTCAAAAGGGCTACGGTGCTGAAGGCTGTCAGACGCTGCATGGGGGGCTTCCATCGATAGCAACAGTGAAGAGCAGAAATTATACATACATGAATGTATGTATAATAGGGCGTCCCTCCCTTTTCGATTGAGCGTAAATCATTAGAATCCCGTAACCATGGCCAGAAAAACCAAACAGGAAGCCGAACAGACCTACCACGCGTTGTTGGACGCGGCGGGGAAGCTGTTTATTCGTCAGGGGGTGGCGACCACGACCCTGAATCAGATCGCCTCCGAAGCCAACATGACCCGGGGAGCGATCTACTGGCACTTCAAGAACAAGGACGCGGTGGTGCAGGCGTTGTGGGAGCGCAACGCAGAAACCCTGCACCGTGGCTTTGCCGAACTGCTGCAGAAGCTGGACACCGAGCAACCGGGTGAGGCGTTCCGACAGGCATTGAAACAGATTATTCATGCGCTGGTCAGCGAGCCGGAGCTGGGTCAGGTGATGAAGATTGTCATGCACAATATCGAATTCACCGAGCAACAGACCGAGCTGCACCGCTACCTGGGTGGTAAAAAGGAAGAGATCTGGAGCGCGATGGAGCAAGCCTTCGAGGTGCTGAGCGAGCGCGGCTGCCTGAAAGTGGAGCTACCGCCGCCGTTGTTGGCCCAAAGCCTGATGAGTTACACCCATGGGCTGCTGCACAGCCATCTGACGCCGGATCAGGATCGCGCGTTCCGTCTCGACCTGGCCCAGGAAGGGGACCGGCTGTTGGACCTGTATCTGGATGCGGTACTCAAATCCTGAGATTTTGCATAAACCTGTGCTTGGTATCTGATATCAGGCAGAGAGCGTTTGGGGCTCCACCGGCTCCGATGTAGGCTGCTGGATGTAGGGTACTGGTAATTCAGAGAGATTGATGGATAAATCGGCGATTATTAAGGATGGATCGAATGACGACGGCGGCCACAGGCGCTTTTCTTAAACGAACCAGTCCCGACTTCGTGGCGTTTCTGGCGGGGCTGGGGATCGCCTATGGGATGCAATGGCAGACAACCGATCTGGTCTGGAGCCTGTGGCTTTGCAGCCTGGTGTTGGGCTATCTGACGCTGCTGTCCGCCATCCTGGGCGGTGCGCTGGTCGGCATTCGGGGGGCGAGCCAGCCGGGGGTGAATCGAGCGGTCTTGTTGCCACTGCTATTGGCGATCGGCGGTGGTGGCCTGTTCTTTCTGGCCTTCTTCTCGTTCCATTTCGGGGCCTTCCACGCCGGACACTCGGTGTTTTTGAGCAGTTTCTTTCCGATCGACGGCATGCCGGCTGATGGCTTTGGCGACGCCTTTATGAATCCCTTGCTGCTGTGGGCGTTAACCTTCGAGCACCTGATGGTGCCGTACGGCATCTTCCTGCTTCCTGCCGTGCTGGCCGAGCGTCGTTATCTATTGAAGCCGATCCTCAAGGCGATACGTCCAGAGCAAGAGGTTGAGGATCGAGAGCTTGCGGATCGAGAGCTTCCCGAGACGGTTCAGAAACCGACTAAAAAGCGAAAATCGCAGATGGGTGACGCGATGTCGCGTCCCTATATGAATGTGGTGCGAATGCACCTGCTGATCTTTTTCTTCGCCTTCTGTCACTTCCTGGCGCTGGAATCCTTTATCGTTTACGCGGTGGTTTACAGTGTTTACTTCTTTCCCTGGCGAGAGTTGAAACGATTGAAGGACGGAGCATCAACCGCATAATCGCTCGATGCGTCCATGATGCGACAGTGTAGGATCAGGCCGGCCCTTTGGGACCGGCCTGGATGATCGAGCTTACTCGGAGGCGGCGATCAGGCTGGCATTACCACCGGCGGCGGTGGTGTCGATGCACAGGTGGCGCTCCAGCACCAGACGTTCCGGCGCGTTGCGCTCGGTGATCAGTGCCAGTAGCTCACCGTCACGCTGGGCCAGTACCTGACGATAGGCTTTGAGCTGCTGATCCTCGGCGTAGCTGCAGATCGCAGCGATCCCCTGGATCGAGCCCAGCGCCTCGGCTTGGAGCTGACCGTCGATCGCCACCAGTGGTAGACCCAGCTCGGCAGCTTGGCCGGTCAGCGCCTCGGTATTTGGCGTGACCACCACCGCAGCATTGCCTTGGGCCAGGGCCAGGATCGCTTGATCGCGGGCAGAATCGCTATCCGGTCCAAGGCACAGCAGGGTGCCGCGGGCGCTGCTGGACAGGCGGTTCAGTTCACCGGTCGGTCCGGGCATCAGCTCGGCATCGAAGGCATCGGTATTCAACTCGTCGACCCGGTCACCGAACAGCGCCTTGAGTTTGGCTTGCTTGTCGGCCTGTTGGCTCCACTCAACCTGACGCTGACCGATCTGGGCCAGGGCTTGCTCGAGCGCGTTGCTGTCGATCGCTTTAGCTTCGCCAGCCACGTTGATCGGATCACGCTGCTCGAGGCGGAAGCGAGCCACGTAGTGGGGGCCGCCGGCCTTGGGACCGGTACCGGACAGGCCTTCGCCACCGAACGGCTGGCTGCCGACCACAGCGCCGATCTGGTTGCGGTTGACGTACAGGTTGCCGACCTTGATTCGGCTGATGATGTGATCGACCCGGTTGTCGACCCGGGTGTGCAGGCCGAAGGTCAGGCCGTAGCCGCGGGCGTTGATCTTGTCGATCACCTGATCCAGCTCGTTGGCCTTGTAGGTGGCCACATGCAGGATCGGGCCGAAGATCTCCTGCTCCAGCTGATCGATGCTGTCGAGACGGATCACCGCCGGGGCGACAAAGGTACCCTGAGCTGGAATCGGCAGCTGCTTGATCAGGCGGCCCTGGGCGGCAAAGGCGGCGCAGTGGTTGTCGATCTTGTCCTTGGAGGCCTGGTCGATAACCGGGCCGATATCGGTGGACAGCAGCCAGGGGTTGTCGAGCTTGAGCTCGTCCATGGCGCCGAACAGCATCTCCAGCAACGAGTCGGCGATATCTTCCTGGATGTAGAGCATCCGAAGTGCCGAGCAACGCTGGCCGGCGCTCTGGAACGCCGACGCCAGGACGTCGCGCACTACCTGCTCCGGCAGGGCGGTGGAGTCGACGATCATCGCGTTGAGGCCACCGGTTTCGGCGATCAGCGGCGCCGATGGTGACAGCTTGTCGGCCATGCTGCGGTTGATCAGCTGGGCGGTGGCGGTGGAGCCGGTAAAGCAGACGCCGTCGACCCGTGGGTCGGAGGTCATCGCGCCACCGACTTCGGCGCCGTCACCCGGCAATAGCTGTAGCGCGTCGCGGGGGATACCGGCCTGGTGCATCAGTTCTACGGCACGGGCCGCGATCAGCACGGTTTGCGGGGCCGGTTTGGCGACCACGCTGTTGCCGGCGGCCAAGGCGGCCAGGATCTGGCCGGAGAAGATCGCCAGCGGGAAGTTCCACGGCGAGATGCAGCAGATCACGCCACGGGCCTGACCCTGGGCGTTGCGTACCCCCTCGTCGGCGTAGAAACGGGCAAAATCCACCGCTTCACGGATCTCCGCGACGCTGTCGAGCATGCTTTTACCGGCCTCACGACAGGTCAGGGCAAACAGCTCCGGCGCGTGTTGCTCGTACAGGTCAGCCACTTTCTTCAGACAAGCCGCCCGTTGCTCGGCCGGCACCTGTTGCCATTGGGCGGCACCCTCGACGGCATCGCGAAGGGCATTGTCGATGTCGGTGCGGGATGACTGTGTCACCTGACCCACATGGTCTTCCGGGTTGGCCGGGTTGCGGACGATCTCGGTCTGGGCTCCGTCGGCACCAGTGGCGGTGATCGGTCCGGCACTCCAGCGATGCTGGCGGAATTCGTTGCGCTGACGATCCAGCTCATCCATTGCCATCGGGTCGGTGATATCCCAACCGCGGGCGTTGATCCGACCCTTGCCGAAGATATCGGCCGGACGGGCGATCGCCTGGGAGCTGAGATTGTCGCCCAGTGCCAGAACGGCGTCGAACGGGTCGCTGGCGATCTGCTCCGGGCTGATCCGGGTATCGACAATCTGGTTTACGAACGAGCTGTTGGCGCCGTTCTCCAGCAGGCGGCGGACCAGATAGGCCAGCAGGTCACTGTGGGCGCCGACCGGGGCGTAGATCCGGCAGCGGGTGCCTTGCTGCTTCAGCACGGTGTCGTGCAGCGATTCACCCATCCCGTGCAGGCGCTGGAACTCAAAACAGGCCTTGTCATCGGCCAGGGACAGGATCGCCGAAACCGAGTGGGCATTGTGGGTGGCGAACTGCGGGTAGATCCGGTCGGTCATCTGCAGCAGTTGCTTGGCGCAGGCGATATAGGAAAGGTCCGAGTTGTGCTTGCGGGTGAAGACCGGGAAACCGTCCAGGCCTAGAGTTTGGGCACGTTTGATCTCGGCATCCCAGTAGGCGCCTTTCACCAGACGGATCATGATCTTGCGATCCAGGCGCTGAGCCAGGGCATAGAGCCAGTCGAGTACGAACGGGGCGCGCTGGCCGAAGGCCTGCACCACCACGCCGAAGCCATCCCAGCCTTCCAGCTCGGGATCGCTCAATACCGCCTCGATGATATCCAGCGACAGGTCCAGGCGGTCGGCCTCTTCGGCATCGATATTGAAGCCCATGTTGGCGGCGCGGGCCTGGCGGGCCAGTTGCTTGGTTCGCTCAACCAGTACTTCCAACACTTGTTCACGCTGGCCGTATTCATAGCGAGGGTGCAGTGCCGACAGCTTGACCGAGATACCCGGGTTGGTGCGGATATCGTCGGACTGGCAGCTGGTAGCCAGCTCGGCAATCGCATCGCTGTAAGCTTGGTGGTAACGCAATGCATCGGCATCGGTGCGAGCCGCTTCGCCCAGCATATCGTAGGAGTAGCTGTAACCCTGCTTTTCATACTTACGGGCACGGCTGGTTGCTTCGCTGATGGTGCGGCCCAGCACGAACTGGCGCCCCAGCTCTTTCATCGCTTGGGCTACGGCGGTTCGAACCACCGGCTCACCCAGGCGCTTGAGCAGTGAGCGAAGAGTTTGGGTCAGGCCCTGGCTGTCGATCGGGCCGATCAGCTTGCCGGTAATCAGCAGTGCCCAGGTGGAGGAGTTGATCAACGAGGAGTTGGACTGCCCACGGTGCTCGCTCCAGTTACCGGAGCAGATTTTGTCTTCGATCAGCGCATCGATGGTGTAGCTGTCAGGTACCCGCAGCAGCGCCTCGGCCAGACACATCAGTGCCACACCCTCTTCGGTATTGAGGCCGTATTCGCCGAGAAACTTCTCCATCATGGTGGGGCTGGAGTTGCTGCGAACCTGACGAACCAGCGCGGCGGCGTTTTCAGAAATCTGCTGGCGGATCTGCTCCGACAGGGCGGCTCTGGCGATCAGCTGCTTAATGCATTGGGCTTCATCGGCTAAGTAATGTTGCCGGATCTGGCTGCGCAGGGAGTCGGTTTGGGGGGCGTTTTCGATAGCCGATGACATGCTTAAATCCTCAATGTTTTGTTGTGGGGAAATTATAGGGTTGAGGCTTTTTGCTTTTTTCCTAAATTTTAGATGATCTGTAGTCTGTTGGATTTTTATTTGCAAAAAAAAAGGATCTTTGGGATAAAGTGGTCTTATCAATAGGCATAAAGACTTTTGCGATGCAGTAATGGCTTTGTGGCTGATAGTTGCTATCTTGTTGAATAAAAAAGAAAAGAAGTACTTATAAAGGAAACAGTCCTATGCCAGAGGTCCTCGACAAGCTCGACCTTGCGATACTGGCCGAGTTGCAAAAGAATGGTCGAATTACGGTAACGGAACTGGCCTCCCGGGTCGGTCTTTCGAAGACCCCCTGTCAGGTGCGGATGAAGCGCCTTGAACAGCAAGGATATATTTTAGGCTACGTCGCGCTGGTCGATCAGACCAAGCTGGGACAGAGCCATATTGCCTTTGTCCAGGTCACGCTCAGCGATACCAGCTCAAAGGCATTGGAAGCGTTCAACCTGGCGGTTCGACAGTTACCTGCCGTGGAGCAGTGCCATATGACCGCAGGTGGGTTTGACTACCTGCTGAAGGTGCGTACCAGTGATATGGCCTCCTACCGACAGGTATTGGGTGAACAGTTGTCATCGCTGCCCCATGTTCAGCAGACCAGTACCTTTGTGGTGATGGAGAACGTGAAAGAGCTGGATAGCACGTTGGGATGAGAAATTATCAAGCAAGACTAAAGTTTTAGAAAAAAAATCAGCATGGTCGTTATAACGAGTGTTTGAACGCTTGTTTGGGAAGTTTTCCTAAAATTTTGAAATAGGCAAACGAATTTCCTTTTTTTGGACCACTGCTGGACCAATCGGCTCTTTTATATAAAGAGACTTTGTGTTTCATATTAAATATATATGGATTTTTGAGAAACAAGAGTATCGATAAATAATTTACCAGTTTACTTACCCGGTGCGATGCGGGTAGTTTTAACAGCGTTGTTCAAAAGACTCAGCGTTGAGAGGTACGCGAAGTACCCGTCTGAAGTGTGCTCAACCCAAAAAAATAACCTATAGGGGATAACTATGGATCGTCGTAAGTTTCTGAAAGGCGCAGCTGCTACTGGTGTTGCTGCCGGCACTGCAACCATGATGTCCACCAGCGCCAACGCCGCCAAGACCGTTCGTCTTCGTATGCAGCGCTTTTACGGCACCGAAAACGAAGCGAACATGAAGCGCTTCGCCAAGCTGGTTAAAGAAGCCAGTGGCGGTAGCCTGCGTATCACCAACTTCAGCGGTGGTGAGCTGGTACCGAACGATCAGATGGCTGATGCGGTAGGTAAGGGCACTCTGGATATGGCGCTGGGCTATGGCGGTTACTGGCCGGGCCAGATCGACATCGCCACCATCGAATCCGGTCTGCCGGGCATGTGGCCGAACCGTGACGAAGCCGATTACCTGTTCCACGGCATGGGTCTGCACGACCTGGTAGCCGAAGCCTATGCCGAGAAAGGCATCCGTCACATGGGCATCAGCTACGGCGGCGGTTATGACCTGCTGACCAAAGAGCCGATCAAGAGCCTGGACGATCTGAAGAAGATGAAGATCCGTGCCACGCCGGCTGTTGCCAAGACTTTCAAAGAGCTGGGTATTCCCACCGTTAACCTGCCGGCTCAGGAGCTGTATGTTGCACTGTCCACTGGTGTTATCGACGGCTGTATCTACGGCGGCACCATGGAATACCGTGATCTGAAGCTGGTTGAAGTGGCTAAGCACTACACCTCGCTGAACATGATCACTCCGGGATGGACCGACTGCATCCTGATGAACGAGAAGAAGTGGGCCAAACTGTCCGAGGAGCACAAAGCGATTCTGACCATGGCTGTCACTCAGCTGGCTGCTGACCAGTACAACTGGTTCAACAACGGTAACCGTGAAGCCGCTTCTGAAGAAGGCTTGTTCGTCTTCAATACCCTGTCCGCTGAAGACTCCAAGCGCATTACCGCCGCTGCTCAGGATGTCTGGAAGGCTGAGGCTGATCGCTCTCCGCGTAACGCCAAGGCGATCGAGCTGGCTGTGAAGATGGCTAAGGCGACCGGTCGTCTGTAATGAGCCTGATCACCAAGTATCTGGTGCTTCAGGATGGACTTTCCGACTGGGTCGGAAAGTCCATTTCCTGGCTGATCCCGTTGATGATCGGGATTCTGCTGTGGGAAATTGCCAATCGCTACATCATTGGTGTGCCCACCGAGTGGGTGCATCAACTCTCGGCGATGATCTACGGTACCGTGTGTTTTGGGGCGGGGGCTTATACCCTGCGTCACAAGGGACATGTTCGAAGCGAAGTGATCTATCAGATGTTCAGCAAGCGCGGTCGTGCGTTTCTGGATCTGATCACCCATTCGCTAGGACTATTCGTAATGTGTATCTTCTTCAAACTGGCTTGGGAGTTCGCTGCCGAGTCTTGGGCGATGGAGGAGATTTCCAACAAGGGTACCTGGCAACCCATTATCTATCCGTTCAAAACGGTGATGCCGATCGCGGTAGGGCTGGTTATTTTGCAAAGCTTGGCCGAGCTGATTCGCGATTTCTGTACCGCCTTTAATATTGAGATAGATGATCCCCGCGCGCAGGAGCACGAGCCCCTGACTTGATCCGTTGACCCACCTTTTGGTGGGTCAGCTGTATCTGACGCTAGCGATATCGTCGGATGTGGATCTGTGAGAGTTACTTTTCCGGACTGTTTTATATGGCTGATTTAGATCCGCTAGTCGTAACCGGCATTATGTTCAGCTCGATGCTGGTGCTGTTGATGATGGGGGCGCCGCTAGCATGGGCGCTGCTGATCTCCGGCGTCGGCTCGGCCTATTTCCTCTGGGGCGTTGAAGGCCTCGGCTTGTTGGTCACCTCCACTTACGGAGTGATGGACAACTTCCTGCTGGTGGCATTGCCACTGTTTATTTTCATGGGCTTGATGCTACAGCGCTCCGGCATCACCGATGACCTGTTTGAGATGATGCACAAGCTGATGGGTGGCCTGCCCGGCGGCTTGGGTATCGGAACCGTTATTATCTGTGCGCTGATCGCGGCGATGGCCGGGGTTTCCGGTGCGGCCACGGTGTCCTTGGGTATCATTGCACTGCCGTCGATGCTGAAGCGTGGCTATGACAAGAAGTTGGTAACCGGCACCATCATGGCCGGTGGTGCCTTGGGCTTTTTGATTCCGCCCAGCGTACTGATGATCGTCTACGCCTTCCTGGCTCGGGAATCGGTCGGCAAGCTGTTTGCTGCCGGTTTGGTTCCGGGCTTGATGCTCGCCGTTATCTACATGCTGTACGTGCTGATCCGCTGCCGGATTAATCCTGATATGGGGCCGCCGGCACCGGAAGAAGAGCGCTGTAATGGCGTTGAGAAAATCAAAGCACTGAAAGCGCTGATTATGCCGGGCCTGATTATCGGCAGTGTGCTTGGCTGTATCATCTTCGGTATCACCACGCCATCAGAAGCGTCGGCCATCGGTGCCTTTGGCGCTATCGTTGCGGCAGCGATGCACCGTCGATTGACGATGGAGATGATGAAGGATGTGCTGTTCTCGACCACCAAGCTGATGGGTATGATCATGTGGATCACCATGGTGGCGGTGTTCTTCAGTAAGATCTATATCGGACTGGGTGCCGGTTATATCGTCGAAGAGCTGTTGGAAGATGCCGAGCTGGCGCCGATGCTGGTTATCGTGGCGATGCTGGCCTGCTACTTCGTTATGGGGATGTTCCTGGATGACTTTGCCATCGTGTTTATTACGGTGCCGCTGTTCGTCCCGATCGTTCAGAGCCTGGGCTTCGACCCGATCTGGTTCGCAGTGCTGTTTATCCTCAGCATGCAGGCGGCCTATCTGACGCCACCGTTCGGCTACAACCTATTCTATATGCGATCGGTGGCACCACCATCGATCACCATTATGGATCTGTACAAGTCGGCTATACCGTTTGTGATCATGCAGACTATCGGCCTGGCATTGGTGGTGATCTTCCCGCAGATCGCGCTCTGGCTGCCGAACCTGATCTTCGGTTAGGAACAGAGGCTTCCAACAGAAACGGCCACCTTAGGGTGGCCGTTTTTTTTGGGTTGGGTGTACCCACTGGGTTTTTCTGGAGACGGGCGTGCATTTTTCCAACTCAAGAAGAAGCTGAAAACGACCCTCAACCACGCTCGTCAACTTTTGACGTGGGCTTCCATCTCTTGGCCGATCTTCTTACGCATTTCCATCAGCGTGATGGCCGAGTCGCGAAGCTTGATATCTTCATCGGTTTCCGGAATCCACTCAGGCACCGAGCTGGGTCGTCCGGCATCGTCGACGGCGACCATGATCACCACGCAGTGGGTGGTCAGGTGGCGTTCGGAACTCTTCGGATCGCGGGCACGTACGTCCAGTCCAATATGCATCGAGGTGCTGCCGGTGTAGATCACCTTGGCCGAAACTTCGACGATATTGCCGACGAAGATCGGCTGTACGAAACGAATCCCTCCGGCGTAGACGGTAATGCAGTATTTGCCGCTCCAGCCGGCGGCGCAGGCGTAGGCGGCCAGGTCGATCCATTTCATCACGGCACCGCCGTGAACCTTGCCGCCGAAGTTGACGTCGGCGGGTTCGGCCAGAAAACGCAGGGTTAGTTCTCTATCTTGTCCAGGCATGGGCTGAGGTACTCCAGGGTTGTGCTTGGCTGGGAGCGCCGGGTGAGAGCTTCACCCGGTGTCCCTTTTAGCTAAGCAAAGATCAGGCCTGTTCGTCCACCAGGTTCTGCACTTCGGCCACCGCGATGGCGGTCATATTGAAGATCGAACGTACGCTGGTACTGGCGGTCATGATATGGATCGGCTTTTCGGCCCCCAGCAAAATCGGGCCGACCGAGATACCGCCGCCCAGGGTCTTGAGTAGGCCGTAGGCGATATGGGCCGATTCGACATTGGGCATCACCAGCAGGTTGGCCTGACCGCGCAGGACCGACTCGGGCAGGGACTTGTTGCGCAGTTCTTCGGAGATGGCGGCGTCGGCGTGCATCTCACCGTCGACCATCAATTCCGGTGCCTGTTGGCGCAGCAGTTCCAGGGCTTTGCGCATTTTTAGTGCAGAGGGGTGATCGTTGGTGCCGAAGTTGGAGTGCGACAGCAGGGCGGCTTTGGGAAGAATGCCGAAACGGCGCATCTCTTCGGCGGCCAGCAGGGTGGTCTGGACCACCTCTTCCGGAGTCGGATCGGGATTGATATGGGAGTCGCAGACAAAGAAGGTGCCTTTGGGCAAGCTCAGCACCGTCACGGTGGCAAAGTCTTTGACCCCTTCGGATTTGCCGATCAGGCTGTCGACCCGTTCCAGGTGCTGGCGGAAGCGCCCGTGGGCACCGCAAAGCATCGCATCGGCGTCACCGCGCAACAGCATCATCGCCGCAATCACCGTTTTGTCAGAGCGGAGAATACTGTTGGCTTCGTCCGGGGAGATGCCTCGGCGGCCCATGCGTTGCAGGTAATCTTCCAAGTAGGCTTCGAACCAGTCGTTATCCTGGGGATCGACGATATCGAAGTGGATGCCCGGCTTGAGGCGAAGCTGCAATTTCTCGAGTTTGCGCTTGATCCGCTTGGTGCTGCCGACCAGCATCGGACGCGCGACCCCTTCATCCACCACCTGCTGTACCGCCTGCAGAATCCGGTTACTTTCGCCTTCGGCAAACACGACCCGCTTGGGTTCCTGCTTGGCGCGCTCCAATACCGGGCTCATCACCTGGGTAGAACGGTAGGCATAGCGGGCCAGGCTGCGGCGATAGGCATCCAGATCCTTGATCGGACGGGTCGCAACGCCGGTATCCATGGCCGCCTTGGCGACTGCCGGGGCGACTTCAAAAATCAGGCGCGGATCGAACGGTTTGGGGATCAAATATTCCCGGCCAAAGCGCAGCGGCTCGCCGGCGTAGGCTTTCTGGACCCGGTCGATCGGCTCGGCCATCGCCAGATCAGCGAGCGCCTTGACGCAGGCAACCTTCATCTCTTCGTTGATGGTGGTGGCGCCGCAGTCCAGTGCACCACGGAAGATGAACGGGAAGCAGAGAACATTGTTGACCTGATTGGGATAGTCCGAGCGGCCGGTCGCCATGATCACATCGTCGCGGGCGGCCAGGGCCTCGTCGGGCATAATCTCCGGATTGGGGTTGGCCAGTGCCAGGATCATCGGATTGTCGGCCATCTTCTTGACCATTTCCGGCTTCAACACACCGGCGGCGGACAGGCCAAGGAACACATCGGCGCCTTCGATGACGTCATCCAAGGTGCGGGCGTCGGTGTTCTGGGCATAGACGGACTTGTATTCGTCCATCTGCTCGGTACGGCCTTCGTAGACCACACCGGCGATATCGGTGACCCAGATGTTCTCCCGCGGGACGCCCATCTTCACCAACAGGTTCAGGCACGATAGTGCTGCCGCCCCGGCGCCAGAGGCGACCAGCTTGATCTGGCTGATATCCTTGTCCACCACCCGCAGGCCGTTGTAGACCGCCGCCCCGGCGACGATGGCGGTGCCGTGCTGATCGTCGTGGAACACCGGGATATTCATCCGCTGTTTCAGCTCTTTTTCGATAATAAAGCACTCGGGTGCTTTGATGTCTTCCAGGTTGATGCCGCCGAAGGTGGGTTCGAGACGGGCTACGGTCTCGATAAACATCTGCGGATCGGTTTCATCGACCTCGATATCGAACACATCGATATTCGAAAACTTTTTGAACAGAACCGCCTTACCCTCCATCACCGGCTTGGAAGCCAGCGCGCCGATAGCGCCGAGCCCCAACACCGCGGTGCCGTTTGAGATAACGCCGACCAGGTTGGAGCGGGCGGTGACGGTGGAGGCTTCGAATGGGTCACGAACGATTTCGTTACAGGCAGCGGCAACCCCGGGGGAGTAGGCCAGTGCCAGGTCACGTTGGGTGGCCATGGGTTTGGTGGCGACAATCGCCAGCTTGCCGGCCGGTCCGGCTCGGTGGTAGGCCAGGGCGTCTTTATCGAAATCGCTCGACATCGAATGGTTCTCCTCAATTTATCGTCATCCCGATCGTCGCGGGGACGGGATGCTCAGGTCTATCAAAGCAAGATTGGCTGTCATCAGCCTGTCTTGGCGCGCTGTTTGGGTGCGCTGTTTGGGTGGAAAGTCACCCGTTAACGGTATTCTTATGGGTCAAAAATCGCCCAAATGTAGCGATTGAACGGCTAACAGGGATATCTGTAGCAGAAGTTGTGCCATAAGTTTTATAAATGCTATGGATTAAGGATCGCATATGGTACAGGTTATTAGACTAAAGTGAAGCGCTTCGTGACCCGGTTGGCACCAAAAGCCCTGACATCGGGATTGACCCAGGATGGGAAGGGTGGAG
The DNA here is from genome assembly GCF_965230735.1 of Motiliproteus sp. Lineage (GTDB taxonomy): Bacteria > Pseudomonadota > Gammaproteobacteria > Pseudomonadales > Balneatricaceae > Motiliproteus. The sequence continues at coordinate 3,220,024 of NZ_OZ246016.1, read as the reverse complement.
AAGAGCAGATCGAACCGCTGAAATGTGGGTTGTCTGACAGGATGGAGATTGGTGCTTGCCCGGATGACGCGAAGCAGCGATATTAGTGACCACTCCTAGCCGACGTTTGCCAAGCCCATGATTGATAACATAAACCGCAAAATCATTGCTGCTCTACAGCAGAATGCCCGCATCTCCTATGCTGAGCTGGGGAAGCTGGTGCATCTGTCGGCACCGGCTGTGGCGGAGCGGATTCGGAAATTGGAAAGTGCGGGCGTCATCAGCGGTTACAGCCTGAAGGTCGATCTGGATAAACTGGGTTATCCCATCGTGGCGCTGGTTCAGTGCAAAGTGTTCCGCACCAAGGAGCGCGAATTCAAGGCCCGGGTACTGGCCTGTGACTCAGTGATCGAGTGTCAGAACGTGACCGGCGAACAGGCCTTTCTGGTCAAGCTGGCGGTACAGTCGATGGGGCAGCTCGACAATATTCTGGAGTCGTTTCTGGACTTCAGCGATACCAATACCATGATGATCCTGTCCACCCCGGTGGATCGGGCCGTGCCCGATACCTTCTACGATTAGATCTTCACTGTAAACCGGGATGAGGGAGACGACCGACAGGCTAGAGGGTGCCTGCCGATCCCCTGGTCGTGATTATCCTTGGGCTGCCAGTTCCGGACGCTTGCGGCTTGGCCACTGGCTTACCAGCATACCGGCCAGCATCAGGCTACAGCCGAGCAGTTCTTTGCTGCCCAGGGTTTCTCCCAGCAGCAGCCAGCCACCAATAACGGCGAAGATCGCTTCGGTCGAGAGGATCAGCGCAGTGACGCTCGGTTCGACCTTGCGCTGACCAATGATCTGCAGAGTACAGGCGATACCGCTGGAAGCAACACCGGCGTACAGCAACGGCAACCAGGCACCCTGGAAATCGGTAAATGCCGGCGTTTCGTAGAGCAGGGCAGCGATGGTGGCCCAGACGGCGGCGACCAAAAACTGGCAGATCGACAGGCCAATGGCATCGACTTTCCGGGATAGCCAGCCGATGATGATCACATGGGCGGTCCAGAAACAGGCGCCGATCAATTCCAGCAGGTCACCGTAGGCCATCTCAAAATCAGGTCCGATCGACAGGCTATAAAGGCCAAGAACGGCCAGAATCACACCGCTCCAGGTCTGTAAGTTGGTGCTTTGGCCCAGCAGGATACCGGCGATCGGGACCATGACGATATACATACCGGTAATAAAGCCGGCATTGCCGGCGGTGGTATAGAGCAGGCCGATTTGCTGGAAGCTGAAGCCGCCAAACATGATCGTACCGGCGGCCAGACCACCAAGGATCAGCGTCTTGCCCTGCGGTAAGCGCTTTTTCCCCATCAGAAACCACAGTGGTACCAACGACAGCGCGCCGAGCAGAAAGCGGGCGGCATTGAAGCTGTGGGGCCCCAGATACTCCATGCCCGCACTTTGAGCAACGAAAGCGAAGCCCCAGATGGCGGCGACGCAGATCAGCAGCAGGTGGGAAGGGGAGATAAATGTCATGGCGGTAACTCTCAAACGGTGTTTCTAGAAGAGAGCTATCTTAGGGGCAAGGTCGGAATTATGGCAGTAACAAACTAATGATTTAATGGCCAGCTAGTTAAAAATCATAGTTATGTTTGGTGTTTTGCTTTCGATTCGAAAGTTCGCAGGGTTTTCTACCGTGACAGCCCCCGTGAGGCATTAAAAACTTTCCGAATCCCCGTGATCGGCCAGCTCCTCCTCGATAAAGCGCTCGATATACATCTTGCCCCGGCGCGTGGTGTTGACCAGCCAGAGGCAGGCCAGGGCGCCGAAGCTGACGGTGACGATGCGAAATTCCGGAAACAGCAATGCCAGCAACGCTGCGATCGGGATAACGATTACCAAGCCGAAGCGCTGGCGTTTTTCCAGGTTGGCGATCAGTTCCTGAGCATCGACGCGGTTGCTGAGTCCAACCTGGTGAAGCTGTTCTCGCAGGGCTTCGTACTCGCGTTGACGTTGCTTGCCCATGCGGCCAAAGGGATCGTTGATATTCATAGCATCCGTTTTCCAATTCGATCCTCAAATCATAAAACCTCGGGATGGGTTTGTCTGCGGTGAACTTTTTTGCTGGCTTCTGGTTTTCAATTTGGTTTGCACTCCGGACGCAGTTTTTTAGCAATCTCTAGACTTGGCGAATGCCTTCTTAGTGGTTGATGTCCCGGCAGATCTCGATCCAACGACGGATGCCGGCACTGAGGTATTTGTGCCGATGCTGGACAAAATAGAATCGGCGGTTGAAATCCCGTCCCGGCGTATCCAGCGGCACCAGAGTCCGATGGTGGAAGGCATCGACCAGCGCGATCCGCGACAGGCAACCGATACCGAGGCCCGACGCAACGGCCCGCTTGATGGTCTCGGTGTGTTGCAGTTGAAGGGTAACGTTCAATTGGGGCAACAGGCCGTGCATGGCACGATCGAACACCTGGCGGGTACCGGAGCCGGGTTCACGTAGGATCCATTCGACCGCGGTCAGGTCCGGGTCCGACAGCCGCCCTTTGGCAGCCAGCGGATGGTCCGGGGCGCAGAACAGCACCAGTTCGTCATCGCGCCAGGGTGTGATCAACAGATCCGGGTGTTGCAGTTCACCCTCGATCAGACCGATATCCAGATCAAAATTAAGCACCTGCTCGGCGATCTCGGCGGTATTGGCCATCTCCAGGCTGATGCGGGCGCTGGCGCAGTGAGCCATATAGCGGGCGATCAGCGGCACCATCAGGTAGTTGCCGATGGTCAGAGTGGCGCCGACTTTTAACGGACCGCTTTCGGCATGGCGATCCAGATCTTCCTCCAGAGCTTGGGCCTGTTCCAACAGCGCCTGTGCACGGGGCAGCATCAAACGCCCCAGTTCATTGAGCTGCAGGCGCTTGCCGATCCGGTCGAACAACTGGATATCGAACTGGCTCTCGAGCTCTTTCAGGGCACTGCTGGCAGCGCTTTGTGACATCGACAGAGAGGCGGCTGCGCGGCTGATATTCTGCTGTCGCGCTGTCTCGAGGAAGACCTGCAGTTGGCGAAGGCTGTATCTCATATTTATAAAATCGATTAACTATATCTGAAATAGTCATTTGGCAGATAAGTTAGTTCAGGACTAAAGTGTCTGCAAGTTTTAACTAAAAGTTCTTTTTATAGATTTTGATTATATATTGATGGCGGTTAGTACGAGGTAAAACGAGATGGCAGCGATCGGTCAGGAGCGGGTGCTCAGCGTACATCACTGGAACGATACCCTGTTCAGCTTCAAAACCAGTCGGGATCCGGGCTTTCGATTCAAGAATGGTCATTTCACCATGATCGGCCTGGAACATCAGGGGCGGCCGTTGATGCGGGCCTACAGTATTGCCAGTGCCAACCACGAAGATGAACTGGAGTTCTTCAGCATCAAGGTCCAGGACGGTCCATTGACGTCGAAGCTGCAGCAGATTCAGGTTGGCGATGAAATCCTGATCAGTCGTAAGCCCACCGGCACTCTGATCGATGATCATCTGTTACCGGGGCGGCACCTGTATCTGATCAGTACCGGTACTGGCTTGGCGCCGTTTCTGAGTCTGATTAAGGACCCGGATATTTATGAGAAGTACGACAAGGTGATCCTCTGCCACGGGGTGCGTTACCGGTCGGAACTGGCCTACAGCGAGATGATTCATCAGCTGCCCGAGCACGAATACCTGGGCGATCTGATTCGCGACAAGCTGGTTTATTACCCGACCGTAACCCGGGAGCCGTTTAAGAATCAGGGTCGCCTGACCGACCTGATCAAGTACGGCATCCTGACCAAGCGCCTGGAGATGCCGGCGCTGGACCCTGCTCAGGACCGGTTTATGCTCTGCGGTAGTCCGTCGATGCTAAAAGACTGCTGCTCCATTCTGGATCAGATGGGATTTGAGGAGGCACGCCACGGCGATCAGGGGCACTATGTGATCGAGCGGGCTTTTGTTGAGCGTTGATTACTAAGGGTTGAAGCTCTGGTCGCAAAGATCGTCGGTCAGAGCTTCCCCAGTTTCTGTGCAATGGTCGCGATGGTGCCGCCCAGTACGGTACCCAGGAAGGATAGGGTTACCTCGGCGGGTAACCCGGCAAAGGTGGTCAATAGTGCCAGGATGATCACCACCACGCCGCCGAACATCAGAATGCCGTAGACCACGTTTTCGGTCTTTCTCACGGTGCCGCCACGGGCGATCACCAGAGCTTTGCGGTTGGTCTCCAGTAGTTTCAATTTGTCACGGGTGCTGAGCTGGTCGTTGTCGACGATCAGGCGCCGTTCCTGCATCAGTTGATGGATCGCATCGGACATGTCGAGCTCGTTGCCGGAGTGGGCGTGCGAGGGCCGTTCCGGTGGTGACAATTCAGCGTTGAACCCTATTCTAGACGGATAGTCGTCGTCGGCTTCCTCTTCCTCTTCCAGCCGAATGGTCGACGGATTGATCTTCTCTTCGTACATGCCGCTCACCAAACCTTGATCCCGTTAGCCTAGCTAGGGATTCACCGCGGGCTGTTTCAGCTGTCTCATCATCTTGAGTATTTCGGACAGATCCGATTTCACCGCATAGATGGTCTGCCAGTCGTGCTGGCCGGTCAGGTCATCCCCGTTGGCCAGCTTCTGCCAGTCGATCGGTATTTTCTCGCTCTTGGCACCGCCGATAACGCCGATATTGGCCAGATTGGAGACCTTGGCCAGCGCCGCGTTGATCTCGATCTTGTCCAGTGTCTTGAGGGTCTCATCCAGGTTGGTTAGCTGGTCGTAGGAGGCTTCCAGCCTGGCGCCCAGTGAACGGCTCAGATCGTTCTCGGACATATAGAGGATGTGCCGGGCCTGCAGGGTGTAGCTGGTCAGCTCGAGGCGATTGGTAAATTTCGAATCTCCGTTTAGCCCGCCCCAGGTAGCGAGAATATCGTTACCCAGATAGACGGTGGTCGTCCGTAAACCGCTTAACAGACCGAAGCCGCTCTGGGTCTCATCGCTGGAGCCGGAAGCGCCGAACAGGGCACCCAGCCCCAGGGACCCCTGCTGTCGTGTGTTGGTGTTCCAGCGAAACACCATCACGCCGCGGTTTTGGATGGCGGCCACTGCGTCGCGGTGCGTCTGATCCAGTTGTTGGCGCAGTTGTTGATAACTGCTGCGGGAGGAGGGGATCGCGCCGGAGGCGCTGCTGGCCAGCCGAGTCAGGTTGACCCGTTCTTCGATCAACCTTGCGGCGGTATCTTTGACGGCCAGAATCTTATTTCGAATCTCGGCCAGGCAACCGGTATCGCAGCTCTTTTCAGTGCCATCGGCCGTCAGTCTGGTTGGCTCGATGGTGGTTTGGATCGCGTAACTTTTGTCACCGAAACTCAAGCCGATCGCCGAGGAGGGTTTGCGCTGGGGCTTATAGAAATGGACTCCGCCGACCTGCAAAAACGGCAGTAGTCCCGGGATCGAGATCACCCGATACTGGGGCAGTTTGGTAAAACCCTCTTTACTGGCCTCGGTGGTCAGATCCTCAAAGGATGCGATCTGGCTACCGCTGCCGGAACAGGCGCCGATGATCAGCGTGGTCAAACAGAGCATCACTAGCCTGACTGTTTTCATCATCCTCTCCATTGGGTTATCCCTAGATGAACGCTGCTGGTGACGGCGTACCTATCCGTTTTGCGAAGGGTTGGGTGAAAACAGGCCGGCAAAAAATCCCACCGAGGCGGTAAAGATACTCAGCAGGATATCGCCCGATGCGATGGGGGTCTCGGGTTTCTCGATAAAGGCGCCGGCGGCGATCTTCCAGAGTTTATCGAGGGTTCTTTCCGTGGGAGAGGCCAAGCCAAGGGATTGGGCGATCTGGGTTTTATCTTCTTCGGAGAGCTCAGCGGCGGTTTCCTTGACCACCTGAGCCTTCTCCAACGAATTCATGTTCTCGACCAGTGAACGGGTGATCAGGGCTTGGGTTTTGCCGGGAATCTCTTTGGAAAGGCGGGCACCGAAATCTTCGAGCTCGTCGGTATCGAGCTCCTGCACTCCTTTAACGGCTTCAGCGATCTGCATGTTTCACACTCCTCTAAAGGCGTTATGAAATTATGCGTACTTCTTAGCCAACACAATTTACCTAATACATCGCGACTGTGATCAAAAATAACTGAATCATTAGTAGGTTAGCAGAGGGCTGAAAAGTTGCGCGTTTGTCTACACCGAACCGGCGTAGTCGGGTTGGCCGGATTGAATGCCGGACCGTCGAAGAGTCGGACCGAATCTAGCCAAGGTTGAAGCTTGCCGGCAGGCTTTGAGTTACTCGAATTTCATCCGATCGATGCCAGCAACATATCGGTTGCCCGTTTAGCATGTTGCTCAATCTGCTCTTCGCTGGGCTTATCCATGCCGATCAGCACCCCGGCACGTTGGGCCAGCAGCATCGCAGTCCAGAGTTGTACACTGGCTTCCGGATCTTTGAGTTCTAAGCGTTGACGGAAGAACTCACTGAGTTTAGCGGCGGTGTGGTCAGGACCGATATCACAGAAGCTGCGGGTCAGTTCTGGAGCTTTAGCACTCTCGGCGACCAGCAACCGAAAGGTCGCCAGGTGCTGCTCCGATAGGTGAGCTTTGATAAACCCTTTGGCAAAGTCGTAAAGGGCCTGTCGGCTGTCCGATTGCTGCAGTTGATCGGCAAAGTCGAACCCATTCTCCTGACCTATTTTCAGCAAGGTCGCTTTGAAGAGCTCGATCTTGGAAGGGAAGTAGCGGTATACCGTCTGCTTGGTGACCTGAGCCTGGGCTGCGATCCGATCCATGCCGGCCAGTACATAGCCTTCGGACAGGAACACTTGCTGGGCTGCTGTCAGGATCGCCTCTCGTTTCCGCTGCTTGTTCTGCTCAACTTTACTCACAATCGCCCACCTAAAAAATCATACTGAATGGTATGAATTTGTTGACAGGCTTGCAACTCTGATAAATCATACCAATCAGTATGATTTTATTTGGAGAGCAGTATGCAGACGCAAACCACTCGCTTGAAAAGCCCGTTGAATCCGCGACTGGCGGGTATTCTGATCGCCCTTGTCGGGGCCTTGCTGATGAGCTTCGACCCGATCTTTATCCGCTTTTCCGGTGTCAGCGGTTTCGACACCGCTTTTTTATTTGGGCTCTTTACGGCGATCTCGATGCCACTGTTTATCCAGTTTCGTGATGAGCGAGGCTTGCTGGCGACTCTGAAGGAGAGTGGCCGGCCGGTGATCTATTCGGGAATCCTGATGCTGGGCAGTGCGTCGGCGCTGGTGCTGAGTATTAAAAACACCTCGATCGCCAATACCTTCGTCATTCTCAGTGCCGCACCTGCGCTGGCGGCGGTCTTCAGTCGCTTGTTTCTGGGTGAGGTCACCCAACGTGCGACCTGGATTGCGATCGGTTTCGTAATGATCGGGATTGGTATTGTGGTCTCCGGCTCCTATCAGAGCGGAAACTGGTTCGGTGATCTGCTGGCCGTATGCGCGGTTACCTGTGTGGCGCTAAATCAGACCCTGCTGCGCAAATATCAGCATGTCAGTCGCATGGCCAGTGTGGGTGTCGGCGGGTTGTTGCTGGCACTGGTGATGTTCATGCTGGCTTCGCCGTCGTCGTTCAGTCTGCAAACCTGGCTCATTATGGCGTTGATGGGGCTGTTTACCGCACCCTTTGGGCGGGTGTTGTCGCAGGTTGCCACACGCTATATCACCGCCCCGGAGGTCGGCATGATTCTGATGATCGAGGCGGTGTTTGCCCCGCTGTGGGCATTCGGCTTCTTCGGAGAGATACCGCCACTGGCTAGTCTGGTTGGCGGGAGCATCATCCTGCTGACGATTTTTCTCTATGCCGCTCAAACGTCGAAGCCGTTATCAGCCGATGTGAATTAATGCACAGGAGAAGCCCATGTCAGCCCAGCTGCTATTTATCGGTCGGATTCGAACACCTTATCGAACCCTCGAGGCCTGTCCCCGCAATATCCAGGTTGAGGGTCCTGCTTGTACGCTGCAGCTCAAACCTGAATACCGGGAGGAGTTGCGGGGGCTTCGAGTGGGGCAGAAGGTTCTGGTGCTCTACTGGCTGGGGGACAGACGCGATGTCGTTGAACCTGATTTAAGTCCACCCCGATGGAAGCGGATGTCGCAGGCCAGTGAATCGGGACTGTTCGCCATGAGAACACCGTTTCGGCCGAATCCCATTGGCGCGGCCGTTGTGCCGATCGACGCTATCGGGGAGGGTTCTCTTACGATCAGAGGGTTGGATTGCCTGGATGGCACTGCGTTGCTGGATATCAAGCCGGCGATCTATCGAGAAACCGGAGCTTGGGAATGCGAGCCAGGCACAGATCAGATATCGACAGACTGATTCTCAGCGCCGGTCCAGCAACTCCTTGAGCAGCTTCTCCACGTTCTGTCGGATCTGTTGTTCGTCACCCTCGAGTGCCTGATGGAGCTTGCTGGCCAGATGCCCATTGGCCCGTTCGATCGCTTTATCGGTTTTGACCTGGTTCTTGTCCCGGGATGAGCCTTTGATCAGGGTTACCAGGGTATCTGCGATTCGCTGCAGAATCTGCGCAACCGCCTCGGCGGAAAAGCCGCCCACCAGCGCCAGTAAACTTGGGGTCAGGAAAAAGCTTGTCTGCCGATTAGCCAACAGGTCGGTGCCGAACATACCCAGGATGCTGCCGGCGAACAGGCCCAGGGCAAAGTTGATGATGTATTTCTGGTTGTACTTGGGGTTGAAGGTGGAGCGGTGCAGATATTTGTTGGCGGTATAGAGCGCATGGAAGGTACTACCCAGTCCGGCAGCCCCCAGGATTTGAACGAATTTCGGTATATCCTGAGCCGCCAGCGGCAGGATAAAGAGCACAAAGCTGATCAGTCCGGCCAGGATAATTCCTTGCAGCGTCAGGTTGTCTTTCACCCGGCTGGCCCGAATGGACTCGGGGGTGACCGGTCGGATCAGCCGACAAAGCTCACTGTGAACCTTAAGGGCGCGGTTCAACTCACTGGGGTGGCTCATGGGAACCTTCCTGATGACTTGCTGGGCAGCTTTCTAGGAGCAGGCTGATCTCATTTCGCAGCTCTTTGGGAATGGGAATGCCGGACTCTAGGGCAAAATTGACCATGGAATGGATGTCATCGAGCAACAGCTTCTTCAGCTGCTCAATTTGGTCGCTGGTTTCAGCCTGATCCGCCGTCGTCTCCATGCCCTATGCCCCTTGAATACAGGTCAGCAATCTCGGGATGCTTAGGACAAAGAATAGCTCTTTATCAACAACTCGCCGACAGGGATCTTGTCGAGCCAGGGGCTGCTGCGGGTGATTGGGGCGTTGGGGTAGGCAGCATCAGGAACCGATGCTGCCGGTTCAGGATCGGGTTAAAGCAGTGCTTCGATGGCGGTACTGAGTTCGGCCACCGGGGCGTTGTGATCGATCAGACGGTTGAGCTTACCGTCGCGGCCGATCAGGTAGATTCGAGCCGAGTGATCGACGCTGTAGGCCATCGCTGAATTAGGCATGTCGACCATGCGATAGAAGGCGCCATAGGCTTTAACGACTTCGTCGATCTCGGTTTTGCTACCGGTAATACCGATCGCGCCGGGATAGAAATAACGGGTGTAGTCGTCCAACCGTTGGGTGGTATCGCGATCCGGATCGACGCTGACGAAGATCGGCTGCACCTGTTGCTGCTGTTCTTCGTTGAGGCGATTCATCGCCGCCCCCAGATTAGCCAGTCCGGTAGGGCAGATATCGGGGCAGGAGGTGTAGCCGAACATCAGTACCACGCCCTTACCGTTGAAGTCTGATAGCGATACCGGTCCATTCAGGCCCTGCAGGGTGAAATCACCTCCCAGGCTGTTTTGCTTGGACTCTGTCGGTCCCAAGGCCTGACCGTAAAGGTAGAGGCCGACGCTCAGGGCCAGCAGAATTCCACAAAGGATCAGTGCAAGACGTTCGATCGAACTAATTTTATTAGCCATGTTATTCCCTCACTTGGCATCAAAGTCAAACCAGCTACCGGTAGCATCTTCTCCCGACTGAGCGATCCAGACGGTTGCCCGCCAGGTCATGGTCTCAGTGGTGCAGGCCGGTAACTGACCCCGTCCGCGGTAGAATCCGTCCTCACCGCGTTCAAGTTTCATCCGCAGCTCTCCCATGTACATGTCCTTACCCTGCAGGTCGATCTCAACCTTATCGGCGTCAAAGCCTTTGAGCTGGACACGGTAGTCGAGGGGAGCACTGCTGCTGACTACCTCGGAATCGATGATAAACCGAATCTCTTTATCGACCCCTTGCTGGGCGATGCAGCCGGTTTTCAACTGACCGTTCGAGCAGGGCAGCGGCGAGAACAGTTGGTTGCCGGCTTCAGCCTGGCGTAAGTCCTGAGTGAGCACCAGCAGGGTCGCCAGCAGTGCGGTTGCTACCATCAGCAGAATCCACATCCGGGATTCGCCGGTAAATTTTTCCAACATTATTCGATCAACTCGTGGTCGGTACGGAACGGGTGAGCCTCGTAAGTCCCGAGGTTGCGGATATCAAGGGCGAAAAAGTCCAGCTCCTGCAGTGCCAGTTGCATCGAGTGCTGATCCGGATGGGCTGCGACGTCGAGATGGAAGCTGCAATCTTTCAGGGTGCCACCGGCCATGTAGCTTTCCAGCTTGACCAGGTTGACGTTATTGGTTGAAAAGCCGCCCAGGCATTTGTACAACGCGGCCGGGATGTTGCGGGTCTTGAACATCATCGAAGTGATATAGCGTTTGCCTGGCACAAATTCGGGCATCTTTCGGGTTTTGGACAGAATCAGGAAACGGGTCGTGTTGCCGTCGACATCCTGCATGTTGGTTTTGAGTACGTCCAAACCGTAAAGTTCGGCCGCCAGTGACGAGGCGATGGCGGCCTGACTCTTGTCCTGCTGCTGGCTCAGGGCCAGCGCCGCACCGGCGGTATCGAACATCGCCACCGGTTCGATTTTGAGCGACTTGAGGTGATCCTGACATTGGGCCAGTGCTTGGGGGTGAGAACCGGCCTGACGTATCTCTTCCAGCCTGCTGCCTTTAAGCCCCAGCAGGCAGTGGTTTACCGGTTCAAAATGCTCACCGATGATATGCAGCTTGGTTTTCGGCATCTGCCGGTAGATCTCTTCGACTCGGCCGGCGGTGGAATTTTCCAGCGGGATCATCGCCAGTTTGGCTTGTCCCTGCTCGACCCGTTCCATCGCTTCAACGAAAGATTCGCAGGCCTGCGCGTCCATCTCGGGAAAAACTTTACGGCACGAAAGGTGTGAATAGGCGCCGGGGCGGCCTTGATAGACGATGATATCTTCGTACATGGTCTCGATTGCTGCGAAGCCCACGGTCGGCGGGCAAAAAATGAAGCGCCCATGGTATCAGGGAAGCAATTTGGCTGCACCCGATGGATGTCAAATGCAGCCGATTAAACCTGTTAGTTAGCACCGGATTGAACGGCCGGGAACAGCTGGTCAGATTCGATCAGTTCGACCCGGTCGGACAGGGCATTCAGGGCGATGGCGTGTACCATCGGATCGACACTGGTGCAGCAGTCGGAGACGAACCGGACCTGGTACTTCGCGGCTGATGCTGAGATCGCGGTGTGGGTAACGCAGTTATGGGTCATCATTCCGCAGATCAACAGCGCTTGCGTGTCCAGCTTAGCCAGTTCTTGTTCCAGCGTGGTATTCAGAAAACTGTCGGCGTGCTGCTTGATCACGATCGGTGCCTCGGGGGCGCGCTCGATAATCGATGGATGAATCTCGACGCCGACGGTGTCAGGGTTGAAGAAAGGGGCCGGTTGCCGGCTATTGTCGGCCCGGTGTTGGACCAGAATGATGGGGAGGTCCCGTTGCTGGGCCTGTTGCATCAGCGTCTCGATCTTCTGCCGTGTCTCTTCGGCTTGCCACTGGGGATACTGGCCTTCGTCAGAATAATCATTCTGAACGTCAATCACGATCAGGGCGCTGTTCGGGGGAAACGTCATGGGCAATCCTCTTTTTGAACGGGGTTAATCAATTTCATCGGTTGCCATTGTGATCGGATCAGTGGTTGATCGACAGTGGCCCAAAAAACAGTAATGGATTAAATTGGGCCAATTGTGATCAGAGCAATAACTTATTGCCGAGCTGGAGCCAACGATGGCTGAGACGTCTATTTCCGAGTTCCAAGGTCCTTTGTCGGCGGATTCTTTGCCCTGCAAAGATGGGTTGCAACTGGAATGCAGGCAAAGGCCGATACGGGTTGTGGTCGTCGCTTTCGAGGGGATCAGTGCCTTTCACCTGGCTGTGCCCGGGGTGGTGTTTGCTGAGGCTCAGGATTCGGCTGATCGGTTTCAGATCCAGGTCTGCTCGGCGGAAGCCCCGCAACTCAATACCAGTTCGGGTTATCAGATTACCGTTGAGGCCGGGTTGTCTGCGCTGCGGCAGGCGGAGCTGATCATTATTCCCAGCTGGCGCGATCCGAACGAAGCCCCGCCGGCCAAGTTGTTGCAGGCGCTGGTTGACGCCCATCGGCGTGGCGCCCGACTCGTCGGCCTTTGTTTGGGAGCTTACGTGCTGGCGGCGGCCGGACTATTGAATGGGCGTCAGGCGACCACCCACTGGGCCTATATCGATGATTTTCGCCGGCGCTTTCCCGCGGTTAAGCTGCAGCCGGATGTGCTCTATCTCGCCGATGACGATGTTGTTACCTCAGCCGGAACAGCGGCTGGCATCGACTGCTGTCTGCAGTTACTGCGGCAGCAGTGCGGTGCCGAATCGGCCAACCGCGTTGCACGTCGACTGGTGGTGCAACCCCACCGGCAGGGCGGTCAGGCGCAGTTTATCGAACAACCGCTGCCGCAGGCACCGCGACGCTCTCGGCTCAGTGAGCTGCTCGACTGGGTTCGCCGACACCTCGATCAGCCCCACAGTCTCGACAGCCTGGCCCAACGAGCCCATATGAGTCGCCGAAGCTTTACCCGCCATTTTCGTCAGTTGACCGGTAGCAGCGTGCATGCTTGGCTGTTGAATGAACGGTTGCAGTACTGTCAGCGGTTGTTGGAGAGCAGTGATCTGGCGATTGAGCAGATTGCTGATCAGGCCGGATTCGGTTCGACGGTAGCGATGCGGCAACGGTTTAAGCAGCGGGTCGGTGTCTCGCCACAGCAATGGCGTCAGAGTTTTCGAGGGACCCGTACTGACTGGGCGGGTGAGCTATCGCCGTAGCCTGATCGGGTCAAAAGCTGCGACAATAGCGCCCCGATGCTCTAATCCAACCGACTCAAGCTGTCTGATTTTTTATACCTTATGACCCCTGAACGTCTGGCCAAATTTCAACGGGTGCTGAACCACCGCCAGCCCGATCTGACCCTGATTGCCGATCAGGTCAACAAGCCCCAAAACCTTTCCGCGTTGATCCGAACCGCCGATGCGGTCGGGATGGAACGAATTCACGCCGTGGCGCCGAAGGAGGGATACCGTGATTACCGTGGCACCGCCCGAGGTTCCGGTCAGTGGGTCGAGGTGATCACGCACGATGATTACAGCGGCGCGATTGATGCGGCCAGGTCGCAGGGGATGACGATCTATGCCGCCCATTTCAGCGACCGGGCCAGGGACTTTCGAGAATTTGACTACACCGGGCCCAGTGCCATTTTGATGGGGGCCGAGATGCAGGGGGTGAGTGACGCCGCCGGTGACCTGGCCGATCACCATATTCTGGTGCCGATGGTGGGGATGGTTGGCTCCTTGAATGTCTCGGTCGCTGCCGGGATCATCCTGTCCGAGGTGCAACGCCAGCGTCAATTGGCCGGACTCTATGAGCAGCGCCGCATCGATGAGCAAAGCTACCGTGATACCTTGTTTCGCTGGTGCCAACCCCAGCTGGCGGATTACTGCCACCGCAATGGGCTGGCCTACCCGCCGCTGGATGAGCAGGGGGAGCTGATCGACCCTGCCGGCTGGTACCGAAGTGTCCGCTAGGCCGAGGCTATACTAACAATCTGGGCACTTGGTTATACTCGAGCAAAATAATAAGGACAGGACGTTATGGGTTGGTACTGCCAAGCCGTTGGGCAGGGTTGTCTATTCGCGCCGTATACCGCGCTTCCTGATATCGAGATTCGGCTGTCGGAGTCCGCTCAATGACGGTTCCGGCACCGCTGCGGCTGATAGGAATGATTCTGTTGGTGCTGGTTTTCGGTGTCAGCTCCTATATCAGTTACAAGGTCAATTCGGAAACCTCGCGAGCGATATCGACCTCGGTCAAGGTCGGGGCCTGGGCGGCTTCCGAGCTGGAGCGGGATTTCACCAAGTTCGACTACGCCCTGCTGGAGGTGGCCGCCGGTCAGGGCAATTTGGATCGACTGCTGCTGCGCTATGATCTGTTCTGGAGTCGCATCGAAACCCTTTTGACCGGCGAAGAAACCGCCACTATCCGGGCCGACCGCCAGTCCCGGGCGTTGTTGGATGAACTGATGGTGCTGGTGCGCCGGATCGAGCCGGGCGTTATGAACTTGGCGATGGACGACCGCGCCGGCGCCCGGGACCTGATTGCCCAGTTGGCACCCTACCGCCATCGAATTCGCGACTTTAACGTCAACAGCTTCAGTAGCGACCGGGTGCGGGAGCGCCTGATCCAATCGTTTGAAGATCGCCGGATACTGGCCCTATCGGTCCTGGGCTTGGTGCTGTCCGGTACCGCGCTGGTTCTGTTGCTGGTCCGAGAGAGCGCGCGAAACCATCGGTTGGCCCTCCATGATCCGCTGACCCATCTACCCAACCGCAAGCATTTCACCGACAAAGTCATCAAGGCGGAAAAACAGCAGATCAACGGTTTTGATCGGATCGGTGTGCTGATGATCGATCTGAACAACTTCAAAGAGATCAACGATACCTACGGCCATGACAACGGCGATGAGCTGCTGCGGGTGATCGCGCGGCGGTTGCGCGGCTGCGTGCGCGAACAGGAGTTGGTCGCCCGCTTGGGTGGGGATGAGTTTGCGGTGTTGCTGCAGCATCAGGTTAGTCCGCAGAGCTGTTCTCAGCTGGCCCGACGCCTGAGTGAAAACATTGCCCAGGAAGTGCGCCTGGGCAGCAGCTTTCGGGTAAGACCGTCGGCCAGTATCGGTGTCAGTATTTTCCCGGACGACGGCCAGAGTCTGCAGGATGTCATCGTCAATGCCGATATGGCGATGTATCGAGCCAAGAAAGATTATGGCGTCAGCTACCGTCTGTTTGACCCTTCGATGACCCAGGTGCTGCGTCGTATCCGTCAGCTGGCCAAAGGATTGGAAACCGCGATTAATGACGACCAGTTGCGCCTGCATTTCCAGCCTATTGTCGATCTATCCAATTGCCGCATCCAATCGGTGGAGGCGATTCTCTGTTGGCAGCATCCGGATTTTGGCTTGATCGAAGCGGCCGAGATTGAGCAGGTGGCGGAAGAGTCGGGCATGGCCGGTTCGCTGGGTGAGTGGGTGCTTGAGCGGGTCGGGGCTCAATATGCCGACTGGTTGCAGCAGGGGATCAAACCGATTCAGATGGCGGTTAACCTGTCTCCATCGATGCTGTGGCGTCAGGATCTGCTGCCGGTGTTGCAACGGATACTCAAGCTGAACTCGATGCCGGCGTATAACCTGATGCTAGAGATTCGCGAAGAGACGGTGTTGAGATCAAAGGAGAATACGGTCGAGATGATCCAGCAATTGAAGCAGTTCGGTGTCGACATCGCGTTGGATGATTTCGGTACCGGCTACTCTTCGTTGAGTCATCTGCGTCGTCTGCCGCTCGATAAACTCAAGATCGATCCGATTTTTATCCAGGATCTGAACACGCCTCATTCCGATCTGCGCTTTATCCGTAGCTTGCTGTCTCTGGCCGAGAGTCTATCGATGATCGTGGTGGCCGAGGGCGTTAATGCCGAGCCTCAGTGGCGTGACCTGAGTGCGGAGGGCTGCCGGCAGGGGCAGGGAGGCTTGTTCGGCTTGGCGATGCTTCCGGAGCGAATGGCCGCGCTGTTGCTCAGCCAGCAGCAGGATCCGGATTTCAGCTGTCTGATTGATTCAAGCAGCACGCCCGGAGGTAGCACTCCGCTGGTCTCGCAGCCGCAACTCTAAAGCGGTATGGAACAGGCCCAGGTAGATCTTGCCTAACGGATCTCGGCACGCACGAACCTTTCTCAAACGCGGGCCAGCGATCGCTGCGATTGATCCCAACACCATAGCTTTGGCTGTTGAAGGTGGACACCGCCGATCCAGTGGTCGATGGGGTACAGCTGCCACCAAGCGCGCTCTCCTTGTAACAGCTGTTTGCCAACATCGGTGATCCGCAGCCGTTGCATCCCGGCCTGTTTGGGTGGGCTGCTGATGGGGTTGAGCAGGGCTTCACCGCTGAGAGTCTGTAGCGCACCAGCGGACAGCAGCTGCTCAAGCAGTTGCCAGAAGCTGGCGTCTCCCATAAAGATCCGCGTCTCCAGTTGCTGACTTTGCCGGAACAGTTCGGCAGCGGGTTCGATACCGTCGGCGGCCAGCTGTAACGCTTGTTGGGCGGAACGGGACAAGCCGTTGTGCCGACTCGGAAACTCCTGCAGCAGTCGCAGAACGGCGCCTTCGAGAAAAGGCAGTGCCGAGCTGTCGCTATCGAGCAGTGCCTGCCATTGTTGGGGATCGGGATTTCTGAATGCGGACCAGGCCGCTGCACCCAGTTGCAACTGGGCGGGGGTTACAGGTTGCTGATAACGGCGCAACTGCAGTAGTTGGTCCGGGGATTGTTGACCCAGATACTGATCGGTACAGATCAGGCTGAGATCGGGATGGGGTTGCTGGTGGAAAAAATCCAGCAGTTGCAGCAGCTGCAACTGATCGTAGAGATCGTGTTCGAACCAGAGCTCAACCCGGTGATAGTCAGGGGCTGACGTAAGTCGTCGGTCACGCTCGACAAAATCCTGCCGGATCTGAGAAGCATCGCCCCAACCCAGTGCAGCAATATAATTGGCCCGGCATGCGGAGAGCTGCTCAAGAGAGAGGTTTTGGGGAACCGGGCCCTGGTGGAGCAGATCGCGCCAGGGCAACAGTTCAGCGTCGAGGCCTGCTGCCCGCATCAGTGCGGTGGCGCTGTCACCATTGGTGATCGTGAGGCAGTGGCTCATAAGTGTTACCCAGTCGGCGAAGAAATACCGACTAAGCCTAGCCCGGATACCGAGATTGGTTCCAGGCTTAACTTAAGCTGCGATTTATCAAACCGCGGCGGCCAGGAGGCTGAAACTCAGCCGTTGTCGTCGCTACGCTTGGGCTTCTTGCCGCCACCACCCGGTCCTTTACGGTGCGGCTTGACCCGGGGCTTGCGCTTGTTGTCAGCGTTGAACTGGCGCTTGCGCGGGCCACGGGAGTCGCTCTCAGCGTCGGTCTTTCCCTGGCGGTCGTCGTTATAACCGATCCGCTGCAGGTGCATCGGTTTGCCGCAGATTTTCAGTTTCTGGAAATGCTGCAACAGCTCTTTTGGCATCCCTTCCGGAAGCTCCACGGTGGAGTAGTCATCGTGCAGTTTCACGTGGCCGATATAACGGCTGTTGAGGTCGGCTTCGTTGGCGATGGTGCCGACGATGTGCTTGGGCTCGACGCCGTCATCGCGACCGACATCGATACGGTAACGCTCCCAGTCGATCGACTCGTCTTTCTCGAACTTGCGCTTCTTGCCGTCGCGATCCGGGCGGTCGCGCTTGTCATGTCCTCTGTCGCCATCGCGTTCTTTGCGCGGCTTGCGCTCACGAACCGGCGCCTCAGGTGGCAGTTGTAGCGGCTTCTCTTTCTGGGCCAGGTACAACAGCGCGGAGGCCAGTTCGCTGGGCTCCATCACCAGTTGCTCTGAAAGCTGTCCCAGTAGTTCGCGGTAGTAGCTCAGGTCTTCACTGGCGAACACGTCTACCAGCTGATCGCGGAATTTATCCACCCGCTTCTGGGTCACCAGATCGCGACTGGGCAGTTCCATCGGTTCGATCGGTTGCGAGGTGGCCTTCTCGATTGCCCGTAGCAACCGCTTCTCACGGTAGGAGACAAATAGAATCGCTTTGCCCTGGCGTCCGGCGCGGCCGGTACGGCCGATCCGGTGTACATAGGCCTCGGTGTCGTAGGGGATGTCGTAGTTGACCACCAGACTAATGCGGTCAACGTCCAAGCCGCGGGCGGCGACATCGGTGGCGACCAGTATGTCGAGATTGCCCTTCTTCAGTCGGTCAACGGTGCGCTCGCGAAGGGTTTGATTCATATCACCATTCAGAGCCGCGGCACTGTAACCACGGGCTTCGAGCTTTTCAGCCAGCTCGGCGGTGGCATTCTTGGTGCGGGCGAAGATGATCACGCCGTCGTAGTCTTCGGCTTCCAGCATCCGGGTCAGGGCATCGAGCTTGTTGACCCCTTGGATCATCCAGCAGCGTTGCTCGATGTTCGATACGGTGGAGGTCTTGGCGGCGATTTTGACCTGCTGCGGGTCGCACATATAGTCCGAGGTGATGCGGCGGATCTCTTCGGGCATGGTGGCGGAGAACAGGGCCGTCTGGCGGGTCTCCGGGGTTTTGGCCATGATGGTTTCGACCGCCTCGATAAAGCCCATACGGAGCATTTCGTCGGCCTCATCGAGCACCAGCGCGTTGAGCTTGTCCAGCTTCAGGGTGCCGCGCTCCAGATGATCCATCACCCGACCGGGGGTACCAACCACGACCTGCGGACCGCGCTTGAGTTGACGAAGTTGCAGGCTGTAGCTTTGTCCGCCGTAGATCGGCAGCACATGGAAACCGCGCATAAAGCGAGCGTAGGCCTGGAAGGCTTCGGCAACCTGTACCGCCAGCTCACGGGTCGGGCACAGCACCAGCACCTGCGGATGGCTGGCTTTCAGATCGATGCGTTGGAGCAGCGGCAGTGCGAAGGCGGCGGTTTTTCCGGTACCGGTCTGGGCCATGCCGAGCACGTCCTGGCCATTGAGTAGAATCGGGATGCAGCGGGCCTGGATCGGAGAGGGGGTTTCGTAGCCGAGTTCGGTCAGCGCACGAAGGATATTTTCGTCAAGCTCAAGCTCGTCGAAACGGGGGGTGTCGGACATGGTGGATACCGGAAAGGGGAAATTAGGGCCGCACATTATACGGACTTGGCTAGCAAATTACCCGTCATTTGTCATTTCTTTCTCAAATTTTTCTGCGTAGGGGGACGGGTTAGCTTGCTTGGGTCGGGGACGGTGCCAGTGCGACCTGGTTCCGGCCCCGGCTTTTGGCCTGGTAGAGGGCCTCGTCGGCCAGCCGAATCAGGGCGTTGGGTTCGTCATCCGCCGGGGTCAGGGTCGCAACCCCGATGCTGATGGTGACGACCCCGGCAGTGTCGGCGTAATCGTGTTTCAGCCCTAGCCGCTGAACTCTCAGGCGTAACTGCTCGGCCATCTGTGCCGGTGGGTCGGTAAGGCTGTCTTGCGAAAGCAGCACGACAAACTCTTCACCGCCGTATCGACAGACCAGCTCCCCACCTCGGCGGAACTGTTGCTCCAGCGTCTGAGCGACCCGAACCAGGCAGTAGTCACCGGCCTGGTGTCCGTAGTGGTCGTTGTAGCTTTTGAACTTGTCGATATCGATAAACAGCATCGACAGACTGTGCTGTTTGCGTCGGGCCCGACGCCACTCATCGAGCAGGCGACGATCAAGCTCCCGGCGGTTGGCCAGCCCGGTCAGCGGGTCGCTGCTGGAGGCGCGAAGTGTGAGCTGCAGCCGATTGAGTTGATGGTAGGTAAACAGCGTCAGCCCCAGCAGCATCAGACCACCGAGCGTGGCATAACTAAGGGTGCTGATCGATTGGCGTCGCCAATGGTCCAGCAACTGGGCTTCAGGGATGCTGATCAGGTTCAGAATCGGATAGCGGTCACTGCTTTTAAACGCCTCCAACCGACGCACGCCGTCATAGGGACTGGCCGCGACCGGTAGGTAGCCGCTGCGAAGCTCCAGCATTTTGTTGAAGCGACGGTTTTGCGCCAGGGAGCGTTTGTAGAACGTCTCCGTTTGCGGATGCCGGAAGATCCCCCAGCCGTCGGTGCGAAGCAGGGTGATCTGGGCGCCGTCGTTCAGATTCAGCTGCCCATAGAGGTTGTCGAAGTGGCTCAGTTTCAGGTGGATATCGATGACGCCGAGAAAGCGGTGCTGTGCGTTCTCCAGGCGTTGGGTCAGGTGCAGGATGGGCTCGCCGTTGTAATCACTGCGATGAAGCTGACTGATATAGAGTCCATCGTCATGGTTGAGCCGGTGGTACTGGAAATATTCCCGGTCTGCGACATTGGTAACCGCGAATGGATGGATCTCGGAGTTGGCAACCACAAAACCATTCGCGTCGAACACCTCCATATGGCCGAATTTATCGGCGCCGATGGTGCGATTATAGAAGTGGCTCTCTTCGAGCAGCAGGCGGTGAATCGCTTGCGGGTTCTGAGCCTGCCCGTGGGGATCGAATCGCAACCGAGTTTTGACGCGCTCCAGACTGGCGATGCCGTGGTCCAGGGTGGCATCCGCTTCTTTGCTGAGGGTAACGGCGATGGTTTGTAGATGGGTGCCCGTATTGGCCAGGATTGCCCGGCGTTCCTTCAGGATCAGCAGACTGGTAGCAATACCCAGCCCCAGAATGGTGATACCGACGATCGCCAGCAGCAATCGCTTGAGATTGCGCAGGTATTGCGACTGCAGGTGTAGGCGGGGCATAAAGGGTTCCCCCTTCAATCAGCTTCCGCGAGTTCCAGAACCGATAATAGCCGCTGGGAAGATTGGCACAGAGCGGAGCGATCCGATCGGGGGGATATCTGCAACACGCTGCGAGGCGGCATTCTTAACTGCGGTTACTTCGATCATAGCGCTTGAGTCGGGTCAAACAATGATCTGTCACAACAAAACGGCCATCGGGGCGGGCTTTAGTCAATCCGAGTCGGGGAGCCGGCCGGGTTCGGAGGACGGGGCTGCCGGCCGGATCGCTCCGGGCTTACGGCAGCTGCGTATTGGGGGGGAAGTAACAGGCTACAGGTTGCTTTCGGCGAACTCAGCCAGGGCACTGCGAACCACGCTCTGCAGATGGATGGTGGAGCAGCCTTCGTAATCCTTGAAGCGTTCGACGATATAGGTCAGTCCCGAGGTCAGCGGCGTCAGGTAGTTGGAATCGATCTGGGCCAGGTTGCCGAGGCAGATCATCTTGGTGCCCTTGCCGCAGCGGGTCAGGATTGTCTTCAGCTGCGAGGGGGTCAGGTTCTGGGCTTCATCGATCAGCACCAGGGCTTCCTGGATACTTCGGCCTCGGATGAAGTTCAGCGACTTGAATTGGATGTTGGCCTTCTCGATGGTGTACTTGATCGAACTGTGGGGCTGTTCATCGCCTTCGTGCATCGCTTCGAGGTTGTCCTGGATCGCGCTGAGCCAGGGGGTCATCTTCTCCTCTTCGGTGCCGGGCAGGAAACCGATATCTTCGGCCACCGGCGGGGTCGAGCGGGTGACGATGATCTTGTTGTAGCGCTTGTGCTCGATCACCTGTTCGAGACAGGCCGCCAGTGCCAGCAGGGTTTTACCGGAACCGGCGGCACCGTTGATGATGCACAGATCGATATTCGGATCGGTCAGCGCGTCCATGGCGAAGCTCTGGGGCAGGTCCAGCGGTTTGATGCCCCAGCACTGTTGATCGAGCAGGAACTGCTGGTTGATGTCCAGCAGGGTGACCGATTCTTCCCCCACCTCTTCGACCCGGGCCGCAAAGCCTTCATCGTCGAAGATGTACTCATTCAGGTATGTGTCGGGCAGCACTCCGCGAGCCAGGCGGTGGAAGGTGTGGCCGCGCTCCTGTTCAGTTTTGACTTCAGCGACCTGATCCCAGAAGTTGCCGTCGATCTTGTGGTAGCCGGGGGTCAGCAGATCGAGATCGGAAATCAGTTGATCGGTGCGGTAATCCTCGACCCGCTTGAGTCCGGCGCCAAGGGCCTTGAGCCGCATGTTGATGTCTTTGGTGACCAGTGTGACCTGACGATCCGGGTAGATCGACTGCAGGTGCAGGGCACAGTTGATGATGTGGTTATCGTTGTTGTTATGGTCCGGCAGAAAGCCTTTGCGCATCGATAGCTCGTGATCCGGAAAGATCGACAGCTTGCCCAGCTCGGCGTCAGGATCCGGGGTCGGCAGGGTGATCTGGACACCGCCACTGATCTCTTCAGGGGAGGCGGCCTGGCTGAGGATACGATCGATGGCGCGGATCGCGATTCGGGCTTCCTGGGCGACGTTTTTCTTGCGGTCTTTGATGCTGTCCAGCTCTTCGAGTACCGTCATCGGGATGACGATATCTTGCTCCTTGAACTCGATTAGACAGTTGGGATCGTGCAGCAGAACGTTGGTATCGAGGATATACAGCTTGGATGATCGCATGCAGAGTCTCCTTGGGCATGAGGACAACCGGCAGGAACCCGCTAACCAGGGTTTCCTTCCCGTCGGTTAACCTCTATCGTAGCCTCATTAATCGTTGATGACATCCCTATTACTTGGAGACGTGCTATGGCTCGATTTGGTTCCATCGTGGTGCTGACCGGTGCCGGTGTGTCGGCCGAGTCCGGATTGAAAACCTTTCGGGCCAGCGATGGCCTGTGGGAGGATCACCGGATCGAGGATGTCGCAACGCCGGAAGGGTTTCTGCGTGACCCGGAGCTGGTTTACCGGTTCTACAACATGCGGCGTCGTCAGTTGATGGACCCCGCGACCCGCCCCAATCTGGCCCACCAGGCGCTGGCGGAGCTGGAGCAGCGCTTCGACGGCGAGTTCTGTCTGGTGACCCAGAATGTCGATAACCTCCACGAACAGGCAGGCTCACGCTCGCTGATCCATATGCACGGCGAGTTGACCAAGGCGCGCTGTCTGGACAGCTCAGAGGTGTTTGAGCACCTGGAGGACCTGGATGGCTCGACCCGCTGCCGCTGTTGTGGCGAGCAGGGAACCTTGCGGCCCGATATCGTCTGGTTCGGCGAGATGCCGATGCAGATGGATTTGATCTACGATCGGCTGGAACGCTGTGATCTGTTTATCTCCATCGGCACCTCCGGCACGGTTTACCCGGCCAACGGTTTTGTTCAGGTGGCGTTGGCGGCTGGCGCCCACACGGTGGAGTTGAATCTGGAGCCGTCGCGGCAGGAGTCGGCCTTTGCCGAGCAGATCTATGGACCGGCCGGTGAGGTGGTACCGGCTTTCGTTCGCCAGCTGTTAGATTAAGGTTCAACGTCTGTCACCCGTTACGGCCCGTTGCCGTGGGTAATCTTGTTATACGCTAACCTTCGTTATCCTGTTTGATCGCCGCCAAGGAGTGGACCGCGTGTTGTCAGCCTCTGCACTGAGCTCTTTCTTTATCAATCGCAGCGTCGCGTTGCTGGCGTTATGCCAGGCGCTATTGACCACCGGCAATGTGCTGCTGGTCTCGGTGCTGGCGTTGATCGGCAACCAGTTGGCCGACCAACCGGCGTTGGCGACGCTACCGGTGGCGGTACAGTTTCTCGGCACCATGCTGGCGGCTTACCCGGCGTCGCTGTTGATGAAGCGGATCGGGCGCCGCGCCGGGTTCTGGATCGGCAACGGTCTCGGTATTGTCGGTGCTCTGGTGGCTTTCTGGGCGCTGGGGCGCGAATCTATGCTGCTGTTCTGTTTCGGCAGTGCGCTGATCGGCGCCTGTATCGGTATCAGTCAGCTGTATCGGTTTGCCGCCGTCGATGTCAGCGATGAAGCCCATAAGCATCGTGCGATCTCGTTGGTGATGGCCGGCGGACTGGTGGCCGCCTTGGTAGGCCCGGCATTGGCAATCTGGAGTCGTGACTGGCTGCCGGATCTGCTCTACGGCGGCAACTACCTGGCGCTGGTACTGATCTATCTGTTGGCGATCACCGCGCTGGGCTGGGTCCGGGTTCCGCCATCCAGCGATGAAGAAGTGCACGGCCAAGCCCGCCCGATTGCCGAGGTGGTGCGTCAGCCGGTCTTTATCGTCGCCGTACTCGGGGCCGTGGTGGCCTACGCGGTGATGGTGCTGATCATGAATGCCACGCCGCTGTCGATGCAGGCCTGCGGCTTCAGCTTCGGAATCACCGCCGGGGTGATTCAGTGGCACGTGCTGGGGATGTTCGCGCCGTCCTTTATCACCGGGCGGCTGATCAGCCGTTTCGGTGTCACGACCATCATGCTGGTGGGTGCGGTTCTGATGATCGGCTGCATTCTGGTCAACCTGCAGGGTATTGGCCGCTGGCATTTCACCAGCGCGTTGATCCTGCTGGGGGTGGGCTGGAACTTCCTGTTTATCGGTTCAACCAGCCTGTTGACCGAGGCCTACCGTCCGGCGGAAAAAGCCCGGGCTCAGGGGATCAATGAGATGCTGGTGTCGATGTCGGTGATGGTGGCCAGTTTCTGCTCCGGGCTACTGCAGAATCTGTGGGGTTGGGACTGGGTCAACCTGGCCATGGCACCGCCGCTGGCGCTGGTGGTGATTGCCATTTTATGGCTCGGCCGGATTAAGGGTACCGAGCAACCAGCTTAAGCCTCCTTAAACGATTGAATTCAAACCAACTATGCTTAGGGAACTGTTGGCTGCCGCACGTAGTCTGTTTAGCAAAGCCCAGTCACAAAAGCGTCACCCGATCGACATAGACTGCGAGCAGAACAAGAAGTTGGAGTCAGTATATGGATTATCACCAAGGCGTTACCGCCAGCGTCACCCCGAGAATTGAGCTGGATACCCTGTCTCAATATGAGATCACCCGGCTGCAGGATAAGAGCCAGAGCGGCCTCTACCAACTGTTTCGCAAGTGCGCCCTGGCGGTGCTCAACTGCGGCAGCGATATGGACGACACCCGTGAGGTGATGGAACGCTTCAAAAACTTTGATATCAAGATCAGTCAGAAGCATCGGGGCATCCAGTTGGATCTGTTCAATGCGCCCGATACGGCCTTTGTCGACGGCAAGATTATCGCCGGTATCCGCGAGAACCTGTTCGCGGTGTTGCGCGATATTCTGTATGTCGGCGACGAGTTGGACCTGAACTATACCCGCTTGAAGCCGTCGCAATCGATCACCAATGAGGTGTTCCATATCCTGCGTCATGCCCGCGCCGTGAAACCGCGGATCAAACCCAACCTGGTGGTCTGTTGGGGCGGTCACTCGATCGAACGTGAAGAGTACGACTACACCAAAAAAGTCGGCTATGAGCTGGGTCTTCGGGCCTTAGATATCTGTACCGGTTGTGGGCCGGGAGCGATGAAAGGGCCGATGAAAGGGGCAACTATCGCCCATGCCAAACAGCGTAATGAGAACGGCCGCTATGTCGGCATTTCGGAGCCCGGTATTATCGCCGCCGAATCGCCCAACCCGATCGTTAATGAACTGATTACGATGCCGGATATCGAGAAGCGGCTGGAGGCGTTCGTTCGCCTTGGGCACGGCATTGTCGTGTTTCCGGGCGGTGCCGGAACGGCCGAGGAGATCCTGTTTATTCTTGGCGTGCTTCTGCACGAGCGTAATCGCGAGATACCGTTTCCGTTGATCTTTACCGGACCGGCGTCGAGCCGTGAATATTTCGACAGTATCGATCGCTTTATCCGCGATAGCCTCGGCGAGGAGGCCGCGTCAAAGTATCAAATCATCATCGATGATCCGGGGCAGGTAGCACGACTGATGAAGTCGGGATTATCCCAGGTGACCCGGCATCGTCGGATTACCGGCGAGGCGTTCCATTTCAACTGGCCGTTGTTTGTCGATTACGAGCTGTTTCAACAGCCGTTCGAACCCACCCATGCCAATATGGCGGCGCTGGCGCTGCACCGGGATCAGCCGACCCATCGCTTGGCGGCGAATCTACGGCGGGCACTGTCCGGTATCGTGGCGGGGAACGTTAAGGAGGCCGGTATCCGGGAGATCGAAGCCCACGGACCCTTTGAGCTGCAGGGCGATAGTACCTTGATGAAAAACTTGGATCGGCTACTGCAGCAGTTTGTCCAGCAGCGTCGGATGAAAATCAACTTCAGCGACTACCAGCCCTGCTATCAGATCCGCCATTGAGCGTTTTCAGCTAATCGAGCAATAAAAAGCCCGCATCATAGCGGGCTTTTAAAACGGGATTGAGTCGGGACTTCGGGTTAAACCTTAAACTTGGCCGTGATCTGCTGGAATTCGCTGGCCAGCTGGGCAACCTGTTGGCTGACCGCTTCGATGCGCGATGAGTTTTCGACGGTCACCTCGGTCGAGTGGCTGATGGCAACCACGTTGCGATTGATCTCCTCGGCAACCGACGACTGCTCTTCGGCGGCACTGGCGATATGCAGGTTCATGTCGTTGATGGCTGAAACCGCCTGCTCGATGGCCCCCAGGGCTTCGCCGGTTTCCGCGGCACTGGCCACGCTTTGTTGGGCCTGGGTCTTACCGGCCTCCATCACCGATACCGCATCGACGGCGCCTGACTGCAGTTTTTCGATCATCTGCTGGATCTCTTCGGTTGACTCCTGGGTACGCTGAGCCAGCGAGCGAACTTCGTCGGCTACCACTGCAAAGCCACGACCCTGCTCGCCGGCACGGGCGGCTTCGATGGCGGCATTGAGTGCCAGTAGATTGGTCTGTTCGGCGATACCGCGGATAACGTCCAGGATGGAGCCGATACTGTTGCTGTCCTGCGCCAGTGCCTCGATCACCGAAGAAGCGCGTTCCACTTCAGTTGCCAGGCTGTTGATCGACTCGATCGTGCCTTGGACCACGGTATGGCCGGCGCGGGCTTGCTCATCCGCTTCTCGGGCCGAGTCTGCCGCCGTCTGGGCGCTCTGGGCGACTTCCTGAACGGTGGCGGCCATCTCATTCATGGCGGTGGCGACCTGCTCGGTCTGGGACTGCTGCTCGTTGACCACCTCATGGGCACAGCTGCTGGTGTCGGCCAGGTTGATGCTGGCATTGCTGGCTTCATCCGCCGCGTGCTTAAGGCTGGCCAAAACATCGGTCATATTGGTCTGAACCCGGCGGGCGCTGTCGGCCAGTTGACCGATTTCGTCATTACTTTGGTAGCTTGTCGGCGAGGAAAAGTCGCCCTGGGCCATCTGGGCGAGATTATCGGTCAGTATCGAGGTCGGCTTGACGATGATGCGGCGGGAGATGACGACAAACAGCACCACACCCAGCAGGGTCGCCAGCAGAATGACGATGATTTCGCTGGTGATCACGCCCAGCGAATCCTGATAAGCCTCTTCCGACTCCTGATCCATCAGGCGTTCGATCTCTTCGGCCGCTTCTGCCAACAGCTTGGTCGGGGCACGATCGATCCCGGAAACGGCTTTGTCGCCGACGGCGGATTGGTAGCCGGAGCTGACAAACTCATTGTAGCCGCGCCGATAAGCTTGTCCCATCTCCCGGTGGGAGCGAGTGAAATCGCTGATCAGCTTGAGTACCGGAGAACCGTTGTAGACCGGGTTGTCGGCGGCATAGCTACCCAGTGCATCGTTAAGCTTGGCGATTTCGTTTTGGATGGTCGCTTCACGTTTCTGGAACCGGCCCCAATATTTTTCCCGTTGCGCATCATCGGCGCCGCGGATCAGGATGTTTTTCCACTCCTGGACCTGGGTTTTGAATTCGGCCTGAATGCTGAGGATGTCGCCTTGGTAATGGGCGGCATGGCTGACCAGCTGCTGGTAGTGATTAATCTGCCCCCAGAGTGAGCTGACGCTCCAGCCGACAACGGACAGCAGAATCAAAATGGTCAGAAGAAAAACGGAAGTTAGTTTCGCACCTATGGTTTTCATTTAAACGCCTCATCAGGTGGTCAAATCCGTTTGCCAAATTTTATCGAATCCAAAGGGTCGCACATTCTTAATCAAGAGCGTTAACGATCATTGTGCTTTCTAATATAGGGTTGATAAATGTCAAAGAAAAGCGAAGTGTTTGATAAGTGGTGAGAATTTATCGATGTCTCGGCGGGAGGCTGTCGGCATTCTCTCTGATGTAGGACATAAAAAAATCGGCGGCCTGAGGCCGCCGATTGTTCGTATCACTCAGGTTTCAGAGATCAGCAACGCTCGAATACGGTCGCGATTCCCTGACCACCACCGATACACATGGTGACCAGTGCGTAACGGCCGTTGGTGCGCTCAAGCTCGTACAGCGCCTTGGTGGCGATAAAGGCACCGGAACAGCCGATCGGGTGACCCAGGGCAATGGCACCACCGTTGGGGTTGGTCTTGGCCATATCCAGTCCCAGACCCTTGGCTACCGCAATCGCTTGGGCAGCAAAGGCTTCGTTGGACTCGATCACATCCATCTGATCCAGCGACAGACCGGCACGCTGCAGCGCCAGCTTGGAGGCCGGGATCGGGCCTTCACCCATGATGTGGTTCGGAACACCGGCAACCGCGTAGGACACCAGGCGAGCCATCGGCTTGTAGCCGTCACGCTCGGCCGCATCGGCGCCACCCAGGACGAAGAAGGCCGCGCCGTCGTTGATGCCCGAGGCGTTACCGGCGGTAACGGTACCGTCTTTCTTAAAGGCCGGACGCATACCGCCCAGCTTCTCAGCGGTTGTGCCTGGCTTGACGTGCTCGTCGGTGTCGAAGATGGTTTCGCCGCGACGGCTCTTCAGCGTGATCGGGACGATCTGAGACTTGAAGTGACCGGCTTCGATAGCAGCGGCGGCACGACGATGAGACTCGGCTGCGAACGCATCCTGTTCCTCACGGGTGATCTCCCACTTCTCGGCCAGGTTTTCGGCGGTGATACCCATGTGGCCGACACCGAACGGGTCGGTCAGGGTCGCTACCATCGCATCCACCATGGTGGTATCGCCCATGCGGGCACCGTTGCGCAGGCTGGGAGCCAGGTAGGCGCTACGGGACATGACTTCAACACCACCACCGATGCCGTAGTCGCAATCGCCCAGCATGATCGCTTGCGCCGAGGTTACGATGCCTTGCAGACCGGAGCTACACAGGCGGTTAACGGCCATTGCCACCGAGTCCATCGGCAGACCTGCCTGGATAGAGGCGACACGGGCAACGTACGCAGAGCGTGCTTCGGTCGGAATACAGTTACCGACAGTGACATAGTTGATCTTGTTCGGGTCTACCTGTGAGCGCGAAACGGCTTCCTTCATTACGGTGCCAGCCAGTTCGGCCGGTTCCATACCACTCAGAGAACCACCAAAACCACCAACTGCCGAACGGGCTGCGCTTAGGACATAGACATCACGATTTGCCATGTATGACTCCTTCAAAAGGCTAACTTGTTCAGTCATTGCAATGGCGAAGGGTATTTAACAATTGCAATGACCGAGGCTTTGCCGAGCTGCTGGGCGATAGGAATCGATCTAGCAAATCCGGCATTTACTGTGCTGTTCACTGTTACTTCCCACGAAAAGCCCACCGTTTCCGTCACAGCGAACCATAGAGGTTAACACCGGTATATGACGATTTCCTTTATTTGACGGGATAACTTTGGTCGAAGAGATCGACTAACGTCGGCAGCCGTAACCATCCGGGGGTTGTTTCCCCCCGGCCTTCGGTTATCCCTGTTGTGGCGTAATAAAACTGTAATTGGTTGTCGTTAATCGGTTTTCCAGACTCAAGACTCGTCTCGAGTTGTCCAACATGGCTCGTGAGAGGCCGACGATGCTGATATGCTTCGAGCATCTTCCGATGACAGTGACGAGGGATAAGCGATGCGATGTCATGAAGTGGATTACCACATCCAGGGCGAATCGATGCAGTTGGTGGAGATCGGCCTCGATCCCGGTGAGACGGTGATCGCCGAAGCGGGCATGATGAATTACATGGAGCAGGGAATCAGCTTCGAGACCAAGATGGGCGACGGCTCCGATCCGGACCAGGGCATGTTCGGCAAGCTGTTTTCGGCCGGCAAGCGGATGCTGACCGGAGAGTCGCTGTTCCTGACGCACTTCGAAAATCAGGGCCAGGATCGTCGTAAGGTGGCTTTCTCGGCGCCTTATCCGGGATCGATTGTACCGGTCAACATGGCCCAGCAGGGCGGTGTGCTCTACTGTCAGAAAGATGCCTTTCTGGCTGCGGCGCTGGGGACCAAGATCGGGGTCGCTTTCTCTCGCAAGCTGGGGGCGGGTTTTTTCGGCGGCGAAGGCTTTATCCTGCAGAAGCTGGAAGGGGATGGACTGGTGTTTATCCATGCCGGCGGTACGGTGATCCGTAAGCAGCTCAATAATGAAACCATCAAGCTGGATACCGGTAGTCTGGTCTGTTTCAGCGAGGGGATCGATTACGATATCGAGATGGTGTCCGGGCTGAAGTCGATGCTGTTCGGCGCGGAAGGTTTCTGTCTGACCACCCTCAGCGGAACCGGCACGGTGTGGATTCAAAGCCTGCCGTTCTCGCGTCTGGCCGACCGTATCATAGCCTGTGCGCCCCAGTTGGGTGGCGACGCCAAAGGCGAGAGCTGAGCCGGACCCTTCGAGAGGACCGGTGCTTGCATTCGGTCCTCTTTAGGATCAGTCTTGGTTGCTTAATCCTTGCATTTTCAGGGTGAATAACGGATGACGCGGAAGATCCCGTGTTGACGTCGTGAATTTCAATCGCCCACCCTGATGAACTGAACTCGGTGTCCAGCTGTAGATCCGACATTATGTCTATTCCCATTTTAATCTGTGACGATTCCGGTTTTGCACGTAAGCAGATGGCACGTTCGTTGCCGGAAAACTGGAACGTCGATGTCAGCTTCGCTGCCAATGGTCTGGAAGCGCTTTCCCTGATTAAAGAAGGGCGTGCTCACGTCCTGTTCCTCGATCTGAATATGCCGGTGATGGATGGCTATCAGGTGCTTGAAATCGTCCGTTCTCAAGATCTGCCGACGCTGGTGATCGTAGTGTCGGGCGATGTTCAACCCGAGGCCCGTCGGCGAGTGATGGAGTTGGGGGCGCTGGACTTTATCGAGAAGCCGATCAACCGTGAAAAGCTCGATTCAATTCTGCAGCAGTATGGTGTTCTGCAGGAGCTGGAGGCACCGGATCAGTTGTTCGACAATTTACCGTCGCAGATCGAGGTGCCGTTCGACATCACCGAGGGTTATCAGGAGGTCGCCAATGTTGCGATGGGGCAGGCAGCCGACCTGCTGGCCCGGTTGCTGCACGTCTTCATCGAACTGCCGATTCCCCAGGTGCGTTTGATTCCCGGCACCCAACTGGCCGAGTTGGTGGCGGAAACGGTACCGAACCATCAACTGTCGGTGGTCAGTCAAGGCTTTGCCTGTGCCGGCATCAGCGGTGAAGCCCTGTTGTTCATCGATGAGAGTGACCTGTCGGAGTTGAGCTATATCTTTGATCCGGATGAGGGCAGTACCCAACTGGACCTGCTGATGGAGATCTCCAACATTCTGATCGGTGCCTGTATGTCCGGTGTGGCTGACCAGCTGGAATTGAAGTTCAGCGTCGGCCATCCGGAGGTGCTGGGGCGGGGCATCAATGTCAGTGCGTTGCGCTTCCAGGCGGGTCGACAGGATGAAGAGCGACTAACCATCGGTATCCGCTACGGGATTCAGGACCAGCGCATCAATTGCACGCTGATGTTGATCTTTACCGGCGATTCGAAGCCGGCATTGGAGGAGCGGATCAAATGGCTGGTGGAGTAAACGGACATGGCTGAGCAGATATCCGTCAACGATGTGCACTGGATGATGGGAGCCCTGCAGGGGATCGACGTCGGATTGGTGGTGGTCGATACCGAGCACCGTGTCGTGGCCTGGAACGACTTTATGGAGAACCATTCCGGTATCCGGGTCAGTCGTGCGGTGGGGGCCAACCTATTTGATTTGAGTCCGGAGCTGCCCAATGAATGGCTGCTGCGTCAGCTTCAGGCGGTGGTGGCGTTGAACCTGCCGGTCTACTCAACCTGGCAGCAGCGCCCCTATCTGTTCCGCTTCAAAAGCTACCGGCCGATTACCGGTCAGGCGGCCCATATGTACCAGAACATCACCTTTCTGCCGTTGCTGTCGACCACCGGTGAAGTGGATAAGATCTGTATCTCGATCTACGACGTGACCCAGGCGGCGGTGAATGAATTGAACATGACCGCGTTGAACAAGGAGCTGATGAAGATCAGCCGCACCGACCGAATGACCGGGCTGTTCAATCGTGGTCACTGGGAGGAGATGGCCCGGCGGGAGTTTAAGCGCTGCCTGCGCTACGGCCATATCTCGACCCTGGTGATGTTCGATATCGATCATTTCAAAGGGATCAACGACAACTACGGTCATCAGATCGGGGATCAAGTGATCCGGGCAACCGCCGAACTGACCCAACGGTTGATCCGTGAAAGTGATATGGCCGGGCGCTACGGGGGCGAAGAGTTTGCGGTCATCCTCTGCGATACCGATCAGGACGGTGCCGAACAGTTTTGCGAGCGGATCCGCCGGGAAGTCGAAGCGCTTTGTCTGCAGTTTGACGAGCAGTCGGTCAGCTTCACCATCAGCCTCGGCTACGCCCAGATTCAATCGGGTACCGGTGCGCTGGAAACCTGGATCAAGCAGGCCGATGCGGCGCTGTACCACTCCAAGGAAAACGGCCGCAACTGCACCCACCGCTTTGATCCGGAGATCATCAGCCTGCCAGGATAGGGCCTGAGAGCAGGCCCTGGTGGTGAGGCTGGCGTGAAGTTGTCTAGTCGGCCAGGGCCTTCAATACGGCACCCAGGTAGCCCCAGAACCGTTCAACCGACGCGATCTCCACTTTCTCGCCGGGGGAGTGGGGGAAGCAGATGGTCGGCCCGAAGGAGATCATCTGCCAGTCGGGATAGGCGGCCTGTAGCAGCCCGCATTCCAACCCGGCATGGATCACCATCACCTCCGCCGGTTGACCGAACTGTTGCTGGTGCACCTGCTGCAGTGTGGCCAGAAGGGGGGCATCCAGCTCCGGCGACCAGCCCGGGTAGGCGCCATCAAACTCGCAATGGGCACCGAACGGGGCGAGGGACTGCTCAATACGCTGGCAGAGTCGGTCTCGTTGAGTCTCCACCGCACTGCGGGCCAGGCATTGCAGTTCGGCGGCGGTCTCGGTCAGTCGCACAGCCGCCAGATTATTCGAGGTTTCCACCACCCCGTCAAGCTCGGGATGCATCCTCTCGACCCCGTGGGGGCAGCTCAGAATGGCATTCAGCAACCGCTGAGTGCTGGCATTATCCAGAGCCGCTTCATCGCTTAACGGCTCCTCCAGCAGGCCGATGGCCAGCTGGGGTTCAGCACTTTTGAAGCGCTCGATCAGAGCCTCCTTCAGCCGACTCAGCTCGGTGCGAAAATCAGTCAGTTGCGCGCCGGGAAGCGTGATCATGGCTTCGGCACGCCGTGCGATAGCGTTGCGCAGGGTGCCGCCACGAACGTCAACCAGTTGTAGGTCGAAACGTTGGCCCAGCTCCTGCAGCAACTCGGCCAGCAAGCGGTTGGCATTGCCGCGACCCAGATGGATATCGAGGCCGGAGTGGCCGCCGGCCAGGCCTCTTACGATCAGTTGCAGGCCGGTTTGTCCCGGTTTAACCGCCTCACGCTGCAGCGATAGCCGTGCAGTCACATCGATGCCGCCGGCACAGCCGACGTAGAGCTCACCCTCCTGCTCCGAGTCCAGGTTGAGCAGCAGTTGGCCCTGCAGGCGTCCCGGCTCCAGCCCTTTGGCACCGTCCATGCCGCTCTCTTCGTTGATGGTGAACAGCGCTTCCAGAGGACCATGGCGCAGCTCTTTGCTCTGCAGGGCCGCCAGCGACGCCGCGACGCCGATGCCATTGTCGGCCCCCAGGGTGGTGCCGGTGGCATGAACCCACCCTTCGACAATTCGGGGTCGGATCGGATCTCGCTGGAAATCATGGTCGGAGTCGTCGGCCCTCTGCGGCACCATATCGACATGGCTCTGCAGAATAACCCCCGGTGCTTGTTCGCAACCTGGACTGGCGGGTTTGCGGATAATCAAATTGCCGGCACGATCACGGAAGTGCTCAAGCTGCTGCTGATCGGCAAACTGCTCCAGTTGCTGAATCAGTGCTTCTTCATGGTAGGAGGGATGGGGAATTCGACAGATCTGCTGGAAGTGTTGCCAGAGCAGTTTGGGTTCTAGTTGGTAGAGCATAGGGATTCCCCGAGTCAGTTACAGCCTGAGAACAAGTGAAAAAGCGTCTTACCGGCGGTCAGGTCGGCGGCAGGCGCAGCGCGCAAAATGATAACCCGAATCGGGCCGTGATTGAGCCCGGGATCGGTGATTGATCGCGGATAGTTCAATTGCACCAACAGGCGTTGACAGGGCAGGCTATCAAGGCCGCACCGGTATATCCGATCGGTCATGCAATGGCGCTCTCTCCCCAGGGTTCGGCTGTGCTACCATTGGGTTTTTATGTTTTTGTTTTTTGGGATGTATTAAGGATGGCCCCAAGACTGTACGGCTGGATTCCATCGCTTCTCCAGCGGCGAGCAGTGCTCTTTTCAACCCTGGCCGGGAGCAAGCCCGGTATCATCGTCAGCGCTTTTATTCTCTTCACTTACAGTCAAGCCGGTTGGGCCAAAATTCCGTTGTTCCGCCAGGAAGATGGTCACACCAACTGGCAGCATCTGGCTAACTGGAGCGCCGGCACCTTCATCATTTTGCTGACGATCCTGAGTGTCTATCTCTATCTCGCCCGGCGTCGTGCCAATCGCGCTAATCGCGAGTTGGACAAAATCCGCCTGGAGCTGGAGCAGCGGGTGCGTGAGCGAACCGCCAATCTGGAGCAGGAGATCGATCAGCACCGCAAGACCACCGCCCAGTTGCAGGCATCGGAGTCTTATATTCAGGATATCCTGACCTCCATGCCGCTGATGCTGGTGGGGTTGGATTCCGAGGGACGGGTGACCCAGTGGAATCGGGAAGTTGAACGGGTTTCCGGGATTCCGGCCGCCAAGGCGCTGGGAAATTCGCTCTGGGAAGTCTATCCGACGGTGACGGTGGTTCCCGACCATATCCGCCAGGCGATGGAGACCAACGAGCCTATCCACCTGAAGCAGAGCCTGCGTGGACTGGCTCACTTTGATATCAACATCTACCCGCTGCACGACAGCAATCAGGGGGTGGTGATTCTGGTCGATGATGTGTCGAAACAGACCAGCGCGGAAAATATGCTGATCCATAACGATAAGATGTCGTTTATGGGGGAGCTGGCCTCGTCGATGGCCCATGATATTAACCTGCCGCTGCAGGGGCTGTTGATGGATCTGCGCAGCTTCGACCGACTGCTGACCAAGAATCGCAATGAAAATGGGGCACAAGGCTTAAAGGACAGCAGTGAAGTCGATATGGAGCGCTTGCAGGCGGTGATGGAGGATATGTCCTCGCGCGGCGAGCAGGTTTCTAAGATCGTCAGCAACCTGCTGAATTTTGCCCGCGGCCGTCATGAAAAACGCCAGGTGGCGGATGTGCCGGAACTGCTGGATCACACCCTGCAGCTGGCCAGTGAAGTGATACCGGCAGCCGGCGGCATGTCTTTCCAGCGGATCAAGTTGGAAAAAGACTATGAATCGAACCTGCCGTTGGTGCCCTGTTATGTCACCGAACTGCAGCAGGTGTTTCTGAGCCTGTTGCGTCATGCCAGTTGGGCGCTGCAACGCCGGATCGAGGATGATTTCGAGCCGCGTATCAAGCTGGTGCTGACCGAGTCCTTCGGCAATCTCTGGTTCAAACTCAGTCACAATGGGGTTGGGTTGACCGAAGACGAGCAGATGCGGCTGTTTGAACCCTTCTTCAGTACTAGTGAGAGTCCTAAGGAGAGTGCCGACGACTTTGATGCCGGTAAGCAGCTGTCGTTCTCCTACTACATCATTACCGAGCAGCACCGTGGCCATATGGCGGTGACCTCGGATGTGGAGCAGGGCTCAACGATCCATATTCAGATTCCGATTCGACGAGTTGGTACGGAAAACTGATCGGGATACCGGCTAACGGAAAGGCAAAAAAAAGCCGCGATTGATCGCGGCTTTTTTGATGGTGACTGCGGTGGCATTAGCCGTGGCGCAGTGCGTCGATCCGGTCATCCAGCGGCGGATGGCTGGCGAACAACTGTGCCAGTCCCTGCTTAAGGCCTCCGGCGATACCGAAGGCCACCAGCTGGTCGGGCATCTGTGAGGGCTGCTCCTGCTCGGCCTTGAGGCGTTGCAGTGCGCTGATCATGGCACCGCTGCTGGCCAGCTTGGCTCCCATCGCATCGGCGCGGTATTCACGGCGGCGTGAGAACCAGGCCACGATGGTGGACGCCAGAATACCCAGCACAACCTCGGCAAAGATGGTGGTGATGAAGTAACCCAGACCGTGGCCCTCTTCGTTCTTAAGAATCACCCGGTCGACGGTATGGCCGATGATACGGGCAAAGAACATCACGAAGGCGTTAACCACCCCTTGGATCAGCGCCAGGGTCACCATATCGCCATTGGCGACATGGCCGATCTCGTGAGCCATAACGGCTTTCACTTCGTCACGGCTGAAGCGCTGCAGCAGACCAAGGCTGACCGCGACCAGCGCGTCATTCTTGTTCCAACCGGTGGCAAACGCATTGGATTGCTGCGACGGGAAGATCCCAACTTCCGGCATCTTGATACCGGCCTGTTGAGACAGCTCCGCTACTGTATCGAGCAGCCACTGTTCATCAGCGGTACGGGCCTGCTCAATAATCTGGGTACCGGTTGCGCGCTTGGCCATCCACTTGGAAATGAACAGCGACACCAACGAGCCTGCCATACCGAATACCGCACAGATAATCAGCAGGTTGCCAAGATCCAGGTCGATACCGTTGGCCTGCAGCGTCGAGCCCACGCCAAGCAGGCTCAGGGTCACGCTGGCGACCAAAATAATTGCCAGGTTGGTGGCGAGAAATAACAGAATTCGCATTCAGGGTTCCTTTGGTTAGTCAGATTGCTAAATTAGATGGGGCCTGCGGGGCAAAGTTTCAACGGTCTATCGACCAAGTTGATCAATCTTCGGTCACGGCTGCCGTTTGAGTGTGGGATTTGGGGGCAGAATTTGGGTGAGAGAGGCCCGTGCCAGGTACGTTGCCCTTCTAGGTTTGCTAATCCCTGACGGAGTTTTGACCAAGCTTTGTCTCGCCCCATTGCGACAGCGTCTGCTGCGGCTATAATTCGCAGCCGTCTTGTCTGGCTGGATACCTACCGATGCTCACACCTTCAAGCCCCTCGTCGCCTATCAACTCATCCCTGAATGCGGCGGTTGAGGCGATCGAACATGCCGAATTTACTCCCGAATCGAGCGAACTGGGACGCTGGTTCCATGGTCGGGGGCACTGTTATCCCGGTTTGGAGCATCTCAATATCGACTGGCTGCCACCGGTGATGCTGATTACGTTGTATCAGGCTGAATCTCAGGAGCGCCTGCAACCGCTGGTTGACGCGGCGATGGCCAAGGGGGTCGGCAAGGTGGCGTTGCAGCATCGCTACCAGCGCGGCGGGCCGATCGACTGGCTGCTGGGGGAGTCGCTGACTGAATTGGTAGTCACTGAACAGGGCCTGAAATATGGCCTGCAGCTGGGGCGCAGCCAGAATCACGGCCTGTTTCTGGATATGGCCAACGGGCGTCAATGGCTCCGGCAGCGGGCATCGGGGGCTCGGGTGCTGAACCTGTTCGCCTACACCTGTGGCTTTTCAGTGGCGGCGGTGGCTGGCGGCGCCCGGACGGTGGTCAATCTGGATATGAGCAAAGGCGCGTTGAAGCGGGGTCAGCAGAATCATCAGCTCAACGACCATGACCTGCGCGGGGTGCGTTTTCTACCCCATGATCTGTTCCGAAGCTGGGGTAAGTTGCGCAAATCGGGTCCTTACGATCGGGTCGTGATCGATCCGCCCTCTTTTCAACGGGGCAGTTTTGTTGCCACTGAGGATTACCAGCGCGTACTGCGCCGCTTACCGGAGTTGCTGCTTCCTGAAGCTGAACTGCTGGTCTGCTTGAATGATCCCACCATTGCACCGGACTTCTTGATCGAGTTGATGCAGCAGCACTGTCCGAACGCGAAATATGTTGAGCGCTTGGCCAACCCCGACAGTTTCCCCGAACAGGATCCGAATCGAGCCCTCAAGGTGTTGCACTTTCACTATCAGGCGGACTAACCGCCGCGGCTCTCCAGCGCCATCTGGCGCTGCTGTAGCCGGTGCCGACCGTGGTCGTAAGCCCAGTTGAACGCCAGGGTGTAAACCAGAAAGAATAGAATTGCACCCAAGTCGAGCAGGAACACGGTCAATAGGTCCAGCCGTGTCCACCACATGATGACCGGAATACAGATCACCATTAGTCCCGCCTCAAACAACAGGCTGTGAGCCATTCTGAGCTTCAGACTCCGGTTTATCCGATCTTCCCCTGCGTACCGGTCGAACAGGATGTTATAGACATAGTTCCAACTCATGGCGATCAGAGACAGCGTGATGGCCAGGCCTGTCATCGCTCCAGCGCCCTGACCGGTGACCCACATTGAGATCGGCACAAACAGGGCAATGGCGATAATTTCAAACATCAGCGCGTGAAAAATTCGTTCTCTGGTCGACATCATGATTGCTCTAGCAAGGTGAAGATGTGGCAATTCTATCGGCAAACCTCAAGCTTTAAAGTTGGTAACTATCACTTTTGGTGATAGTTTGGTGAGATCTTTCGCTGCGATGGAGCTTAGCGACTACCCCATGTACAACCTTGAGCAATTACGGATGTTCGTCGAAGCCGCCGAGTCGGGCTCATTTTCGGCCAGTGCCCGGCGGTTGGGAAAAGTGCAATCGGCGGTCAGCCAGGGGATCGCCAACCTGGAGATCGATCTGGGCGCCGAGCTGTTCGACCGCAGCACCCGCAAGCCGACCTTGACGGCGGCGGGGCGGCGCTTGCTCAGCTACGCCAGGGCGGTGCTGGAGCTAAGCAGTGAGCTGGATCTGGCGGCCCGGGCGCTGAACCGGGGCCATGAAACCGAGCTGACTCTGGCAATCGATCCGGCTTTGATGGTGCCGACGCTGGAAGCCAAGCTGCAGGCGTTCAGCGAGCGCTTTCCGGTGACCGAACTGGAGTTTCAGCAGGTTGCCAGCAGCGATGTGATCGGGCTGATCGAGAGCGGCCGGGCCGACCTGGGGTTGATGCTGGCCGACCCCAGTTTCCCCCGCACCGTGGAACTCTGCTATATCGGTAATCTGCCGTTCAGTGCTTACTGTCACCAGGATCATCCGTTAGCGGCGCTGAGTTCGGTTTCGGTTTCCGACCTGACGCCCCATCGACAGCTGCTTTCACGGGGGGTCAATAAAGAGGAACTGGCGCCGATGGCGCGGGTGTCGGCCAAGGTCTGGTGGGGCAACGACTATTATGTGCTGCGCGAACTGATCGGCCAGGGGTTGGGCTGGGGCTTTCTGCCTTGTCATCTGGCTGAGGAGGAGGGGATATCACGGGGACTCAAGCGCCTGCCGATCAGCTTCGATCACAAGCCCTGGAGTCCACCGGTGGATCGGGTCATGCCCAAAGGCAGGGCCACCGGCGAGGCGCAGCATTGGCTGGCGGAAGCGTTTAAGACCCTGCTGGATTCTTAACCCGTCGACGAGATTTTTGGCAGAGCGTGAAACGAGGTGCGCCTCTCTTGACGGGGCGGTCAAGGAGGCGCTAGCAAGGGACGCGTTTTGAGGGATGAACTATTGCTCCTCGTTCGGCAGATAGAAGCCGACCCCCAGCACATAGTCACCGACCTTACGGATACGGGAGAACTTATGCTCAACGTCGTTGGTGTGGCGGTTTAGCCATTCATATTCGATGATGCCGTAACCGATCTTGTCGGCCAGGGTCAGAATCTCCTTTCCAATCGGCTTACCGGCGGCATCGGTGGTTTGTGCCAGCGATTGGCCAACCAGCTTCGGGTTGGCGCCGGTGGCCTGATAGACCCCGTCCATATCGATGGCGAAAATATAAAGATCGTTTTGCACAAAGCCGCCCTGCGGGTCATTGAACTTGGCGAAGGCTTGTTTCGGACCCTGCTGTTCCAGTACATGGACGGCGTTATCCAGCATGACCTTGGCTTGCCGGGAGGTGCCACGCTCGGCGGCGTTGGTTAAACCCGCGAGGGTCAGGCCTGACAAGGCCAGTATCAGGCCCAACAGACGAAAAAAGGAAGAATGCAGTTTCATGATAACTCCCGGATAGTTTGAACAGGGTTTTCGCTCAGCTTAGGGCTCGGGAGGTAAGGGCGACAATGGTTCGATCGGGTCGGTTGGCTACGACTTCGGTACTGATCCGCTGAATTGACTGCTGGGCGAGCTGAACCGGCCGGTGCTCGCAACACAGAGGGATTTGATGGGTGTTGGTGTAACCGCCGTTGTCAGTCTTCGGTCCAGACCCAGCGTAGCGGTTCGCCGAAATCATCGTAGAGCAGTTTTTTCTGCGGTTTGCTGGTGCGCTGGGTTCGAACCGCCAGATGCTTTCTATGACGACGGGACTCGATCCGGGCAACCACTTCATTGACCGGGGTACGGGTATCTTTAGGGCGTTCGATAAAGCCGCCCGTGCGATGAAACTGACCATCGGCAAAGCCGCTGACTCCGGCATCGAACTCTTTGATCTGTCCTCCGCGCTCGAGAAACTCCTTAACCTGCTGGTTAAGTTCGGCGCGAATTTCAGCTTTGCTGGGGCGGTGCTTCATGACGAGGGTATGACGGCTGTTGGGTCCAATTTCGGTTCGGCTGACAGAGCATTATAGCCGATCCGCACCAGCATATCCGACTAAGCTAAGGGAAGGGTCGAATTGGGGGACAAAGAAGCCGATTCTGGTGGTGTTACGCCATCAGTTTTTCTTTATCGTCGGGAGGCGGAGAATGAGCATGGGTGACTTGATCGAACAATCCGGACACTGTCCCTACTGTGGCAGTGGGCAGCTGTTTCTCGTAGATCCATCGATGACCGAGCAGAGCTATATCGAAGACTGCCAGCGCTGCTGTCAGCCGATTCTGGTGCAGTTGCGTCTGGATGAACAGGGGCAATATTGTGTTGAGTTTGAGTTGGAGCAGGAGAATGGTTGACGCAAGTAGGGTGGCCAGGAGGTTGGGGTGTTCGGGAGCGCTGTTGATAGCGCTGCTGTTATCGCCGTTCTCCCAGGCACAGGTACTGTTGAAGGATCAACACCAAGGCCAGGCTTTCGTGGTCGAACAGCTGGCGGACGGGCTGGGCGTTACCTGGGGGATGGCCTGGGTTGGGCCGCAGCGACTGCTGTTAAGTCAGCGTAACGGGCGGGTCCGTTTATTGGATTTGCAGAGCGGCCGTTTGAGTGAGGTCAGTGGTGCTCCCCGTGTGCGGGCATCCGGACAGGGCGGTCTGCTGGATCTGGTGTCCGGGCCGGATCAGCAGAGTTCGATGCCGATGGGCGACAATACCCAGCTCTGGCTGTTCTTTACCTACAGCAAGCCCCAGAGCGGAGGCGGGGTAACCACCCTGGCGCGGGCCCGATTGCAGGGGCTGCAGCTGGTGGATTGGCAGGATCTGCTGGTGACCCGCTCGGCCGGTTCGAGCGATCGTCACTACGGTAGTCGTATCGCCTTCGATGGGCAGGGACACCTGTTCTTCTCCGTGGGTGATCGGGGAGAGCGTCCCAACGGGCAGGATCTGGGTACCCATGCCGGCAGTATTTTGCGGCTCAATCTTGATGGCTCGGTGCCGCAGGATAATCCGTTTCAGGGGCGCAGTGATGCGCTGCCGCAGATCTGGAGCTATGGGCACCGTAATCCGCAGGGACTGGCTTTTGATCCGCTAACGCAACGGCTGTGGGCGATCGAACATGGTCCACGGGGAGGGGACGAGTTAAACCTGATCCTGCCCGGAGCCAACTACGGCTGGCCGCTGGTGTCCTACGGCAAGGAGTACTGGGCCCCATTGCAGGTTGGCGAAGGTACCCATCGGGAAGGTACCGAGCAGCCGGCCAAGGTCTATATTCCCTCCATCGCACCGAGCAGTCTGCTGTTTTATCAGGGGGAGGCCTTCGACGGCTGGCGCGGAAATCTGTTCGCTGGTGCGCTGAAACTTCAGCATCTGAACCGATTGGTGTTGGACCCACAGGGTAACGTTATTGAGGAGCAGCGTCTGCTGACGCAACTGGGTGAACGAATTCGCTCGTTGCTACAGGGGCCCGAAGGCTGGCTCTACCTTTCCACCGACAGCGGTAAACTGTTGCGCTTGCGGCCACCTGCGCCCTAATAGGTCAACCGGTCTGATAAATTATTTATACCGTTATCTTCTGTAATAGTCACCTACAGGATAGTGAACCACGGAAAAGTGGGCTGCAGGACAATGCTCTGTCGCCATGGTGCCGTTCTTGAAGGTTGTTCGCGGCCCTGAGGTCCGACAAAATGACCGCCTTAAGTCGGCTCGCCAGGGCAATTGAACCCGGCCGGGCTGATAGCGAAACCTAACTCATCCAGTCACGAATGGAGTTGTATGGAACTTGTTAAACTGGGGCCGTTCGAGCTGCCGCCGATCGGTTTGGGCTGCATGAATCTGTCGTCCGGCTATGGCCAGGCAAGTGCCGAGGCCCGGGAGCGGTTGCTGCCGGAGGCGTTGGAGCAGGGCTACCGGCTGTTCGATAGCGCGGCAATCTATGGTCATGGTGACAGCGAATGCCTGATCGGTCGGCAGCTGAAGCCGTTTCGTGATCAGTTTGTGCTGGCCTCCAAAGGCGGCCTGTTTCGCGGTGATGATGGGGCTCCTCAGGTTAATGGACGCCCCGAAGTGCTACGGCGTGAATGCGAAAAGAGCCTGCAGCGACTCGACACCGAAGTGATCGATCTCTATTACCTGCATCGATTGGACCCGCAGGTGCCGGTGGAGGAGAGTGTTGGTGCGTTGGGTGAGCTGGTCCGGGAGGGCAAGATACAGGCGATCGGGCTGTCGGAAGTCTGTGCCGAGACCATCCGCCGGGGACACCGGGAGTTTGAGATCAGCGCGGTGCAGTCTGAGTACTCGCTCTGGTCACGGACGCCGGAGCGTGCGGTGTTGCCCACCTGTGCCGAGCTGGGAATTACCTTTGTCCCTTTTGCGCCCTTGGGGCGGGGCTTTCTGGCCGGATCGGCCACCGATCTGTCAGGTTTTGACGACGGCGATATCCGACTGGGTATCGCACGACCACGATTTGAACCGGACAATTTTGCGACCAATCTGAAACTGCTGGAGCCGTTGCAGCAGCTGGCTGATGAGCTGGGATGCAGCAAAGCGCAGCTGTCGCTGGCCTGGTTATTGGCCGGTAGCGAACAGCCGCTGATACCGATTCCGGGGACCTGTCGCCTGGATCATATGGCGGAGAATTTTGAAGCCGCTCAACTTCAGCTGACCCAGGCGCAGTGTCAACTATTGGATCAGGCGATCAACGATGAACGGGTCGCCGGCGCGCGCTATAGCGAGCCGGTAATGGCCAGTATCGACTCGGAGCGGGATTGAACCGGCGTTATTGGGTGTTGAATTCCGCCTCGAGGTTTAACTGGGAGCGGATATCCTCGACCGGCAAACGGTTGGGGGTACTGTCGGGACGCGGATCTGCGGTGCTCGCGGTCTTGTCCTTGGCGGCCGGCCTGGGCGGCGGTAACTTGACGATATCCTGAGCCAGCTTTTCGCTACGGGCTTCGCTATCCTCAATCACGATATCCAGGTCGCCCTTGTAGACTTCGTACCAGGTGCGTGACCCGGGCACCATCCGGGAAATGTCGTACATCCCCTGCTGTAACACCACCAAGAACTGCTGGTAGCTCATCTCCTGCTCGACCATCAGTGCACGCAGGGTGTTGAAGTTGTTGAGTTGGACCGTTTCCATGATCCGATCCAGTTTGCCTTCGAGCCGCTTGGCATCCTCGTTGTAGGCCTGAGAGGTTTCGTAGTCCGCCTCCATATCCTTGAGCTGGCGGGTGAAACGATCCATCCGCTCCTCGTGCTCACTGATA
The DNA here is from genome assembly GCF_965230735.1 of Motiliproteus sp. Classification (GTDB taxonomy): domain Bacteria; phylum Pseudomonadota; class Gammaproteobacteria; order Pseudomonadales; family Balneatricaceae; genus Motiliproteus. The sequence goes on along the minus strand of NZ_OZ246016.1, from coordinate 3,176,082 downwards.
CGGGGGTCCGGTCCCTGGGTGGAGATCATAAAGATCCAGCCCGCTTCACCCAGCACCAGCAGCAATAGCAGGACGATTGCTATCCAGCTGAACTTGCGCCCTTTCTCCAGCTTGGCAAGGCGCTCCTCGGGAGAAAGTTCAGCTTTTTCGTCGTTCTTGTCGTCGTCGGCCATCGGCGGATCCTAAAGGGTTACTGCAATCAACCCGGCGGGTAAATCGATTGACGCTGAGTCGCGTCGGCACTGCCCGGTTGGACAGTGCCAGCCTCCGTGAATTCAGCCATGTTGTTTTGTGGAAGAACATGCCGGAGACGGTGGGCGAATTAACAAAGCCCACGGATCTTTACTAAGTCGGCGAAATGACAAGGATCTTTAACGTCGGCTTTGGCGTTGGAACAGTGCAATGGATTCCACGTGGGTGGTGTGAGGGAACATGTTCATGACACCCCATTGCCGCAGTTGATAACCCTGTGTCGCCAGCATCCCGGCATCACGGGCCAGGGTCGCCGGATCGCAGGAGATATACAGAATCTGCTCGGGTCGGAGTCGGCATAGCGGTTCGATCAGCTCGGCGGCCCCGGCACGGGGCGGGTCCAGCAGTACCTTGTTGAAACCCTGGCCGTACCAGGGCAGCTGCTGGATCGGCTGGGTCAGATCGGCGGCATGGAAGCTGGCGTTGCTGCAGCCGTTGCGGGCGGCATTATCACGCCCCCGCTGCACCATCGACTCGACCGCTTCGACGCCGACCACCTCGCCGGCTTGGCGGGCCAGTGCCAGGGTGAAATTCCCCAGACCACAGAACAGGTCGAGTATCCGGTCCTGTGGCTCGGGCGCAAGCAGCTCCATCGCCAACTGAACCATGTCGCGATTGATATCGGCATTGATCTGGGTGAAGTCGCCCGGCGCAAAAGCCAGTTCCAGGCCCGGTTGATCATCGTTGCCCGGTAATCGATAACTGAGGCTGTCGGTCGGCTCGTCGCGTTCGGACCAGTGCAGGCTGTCGGCGCCGCCGGGCTGCAGAAACAGCTGCCACTGCTGTTGTTGGCATAGCCTCGACAGCGCTTGCCGATCGGCTTCCAGCAGAGGGCGGGGGTGGCGAACCAGCAGCGCTTGCCGGGTGTCACCGAGGCAGAGTTCCAGATGGCTGATCGCCAGCGGCTGCTGGAGTTGATTGAGCAGGGAATTGAGCGAGGTGATCAGTTGGTTGGCTCTGGGATCGAGCACCGCGCACTGGGTGATGGGGGTCAGTTTGTTGCTTTGGGCCCGACGAAAGCCCAGCGATAACGGGTTGTTGCCCTTGGGCTTGAAAATACCCAGACGGGCCCGGCGACGGTAGTGCCAGTGGGGGCCATCCAGCGGCGCTAGCTGCTGCTCCGGTTCGACGCCGCCGATTCGACGAAGTTGGTCCAACGCCTGCTGCTGCTTGGCTTGAATCTGGGCCTCAGATCGCAGGTGCTGCAGTTGGCAGCCGCCGCAGTGCTGGTAGTGGGGGCAGTCGGGCTCGACCCGATCAGGACTCGGCTCGATGACCTGCAGGGTGACGGCCTGGTCAAATTTACTCTTGCGTTGGCTATAGCGAGCCTGAACCCGTTCACCGGGAAGTGCACCGTCGATGAATAGGGTCTTGCCGCCGCGCTTGGCCAGACCGCGGCCATCGTGACTCAGTCGCTCGACTTGGATCTCGAACGGACTCTCGTCAACGACAGTTTGGGATTTGGCGGGCGGTTGGTAAAAGCGGCGTTTAGAGCCGGAGCGGGAAAATCGGGCCATGGAAACTGAGCGTCCGGTCTGGAGTAAGTGTTCAGAGGCTCTGTTCGAGCATCTCGCGGTACTGCTGACGGTATTCCGGACTCAGCCCCTGCTCAAACTCCTCGGCACTGATGTCGAAATTCAGCTGGCCGAGCAGCGACTGTACGATCACCTTGCAACGGTTCGAAGCCTGTCCGGCCTGCTGCATCAGCAGTTGCAACGACAGCGGCTGATCATCGTGGACCAGTCCTTCTGCTTCCAGACACTGCAGGTATTCCTGGGTGTAGGGGACCAGCAGGTCCATGTTGCTGAGCAGGTTCTGCTGCACGCGCAACAGCAGTTCCCAATCGATATTGTTGAGCACCTCGGCGATCAGCGCCCGGGCCTGCTCGATCTGCAGCAGATCGGCGTCCGGTTGGGGCTGGGTTTCCGCCTGCAGCGGTGACAACGGCAGGAAAACGGCCAGCAGCAGGGCTGAGATCCGCAGACGAAGTGATTGAAGCGCTTGGTTCATGGCGTTGTTCCGTGGTGTTAGTCCGTGGTGCTTTTCTGTGGTGTTAGTCCGCGGCGTTTTGTCGGCTTGGTCTAGTCGGTTGCCGGGTCGATGCTGAGGACATCGATGTGGCTGTCCTGTATCTGCCAGCGTACATTGTATTGCTCCAGCAGGGTGCCGTAGACCCGATTATCGTCGCGTTTACGACGGTGGGTCGGCCTGGGGTCACAGCTCAGCACATCGATGATCAGCTGCTGAAGCTGAGCCGCCGCTGAATCCTTAGACAACTGTTGCTGCGCTTGTTCGCTGAAGACAACGTCCAATGTGGTTTTCTGGCCATCGGGCGCGTAAGGATAGTCGGCCTGCTCCAGTCGATCGGCGTAGGGCAGGTAGGGTTTGATATCCAACACCGGGGTGCCGTCGAGGATATCGACCCCGCTCAGGTGCAGCACCGGTTGGCCGTTACGGTTCTCGATCCGCTCCAGCTTGACCACCGACATGCCGATCGGGTTGGGTCGGAAGGTGGACCGGGTGGCAAACACGCCGACTTTACCACCGCCGGATCGCGGTGGGCGTACCAGCGGCGTCCAGCCACGATCCAGGTGTTCGCTGAACAGAAACAGCACCCAGACGTGGCTGCACTGCTCGAGCCCGCGTACGGCGTCCATGGTCGCAAACTCGTTCTCAAGGCGTAGTTCAGCCCGGGCGGTATTGGCCAGCCCCGGTTGACGCGGGATGCCGAACTTTTCCTTGAAGCAGGAGTGCAGGGTTCCGATCGGCGTCATGTCGACAGTGCTCATCTCAGCCACCCAACTGCAACGGTTCGGCCTGAATGGTGCTGCGCAGTTCGGTCAGCTCCATCAGGTGCTCCATCCAGTAGGACTCGGAGTTGAACCAGGGAAAATGCAGCGGGAAGGCCGGGTCCTGCCAGCGCCGTGCCAGCCAGGCGCTGTAGTGCATGATCCGCAGTGCCCTGAGTGGCTCGATCAGCGCCAGCTCACGGCGGTCAAATGGCTGGAACTCTTCGTAGCCCTCGATAATTTCGCTCATCTGCAGCCGTTGCTGTTGCTGGTCGCCGCTGATCAGCATCCACAGATCCTGAATCGCCGGACCGCTGCGGCAGTCGTCAAAGTCGACAAAATGGGGCGCGTCATCCCTCCAGAGAATATTGCCGGGGTGGCAGTCGCCGTGCAGGCGGATCAGGCGCAGCTGCTCGATATCGGCAAAGCGCTGCTCGATCAGCTCAAGCAGTTCAGCAGTCAGGTGTTGATAATCGCTGGCGTAATGCTTTGGCAGCCAGTTGTTGTCGAGCAGGAACTCCCGTGAGGCATGACCAAAGCTCTGGGTGTCCAGCGTCGGGCGGTGTTCGAACGGCTTGGCGGCGCCCTGCAGGTGGATGCGTCCCAGGGTACGTCCCAGCACATAGAGGTTATCGAGGTTATCCAGCTCCGGCGCGTGACCCCCGCGACGGGCAAACAGGGCAAACTGAAACCCGCCGTGCTCGAACAGACTGTTGCCGTCGGCGTTACGGATCGGCGCGATCACCGGGATGTGGTTATCGGCCAGCGCCTGGGTGAAGCGGTGCTCCTCCAGAATCTGCGCCTCGCTCCAGCGTTCGGGGCGGTAGAACTTGGCGATCAGCGGTTCGCCCTCTTCGATCCCCACCTGATAGACCCGGTTTTCGTAACTGTTCAGCGCGAAGACCCGGGCATCGGACCAAAATCCGGCCGACTCGACCGCATCGATCACGGCATCGGGGCTTAGAGCATCGTAAGGGTGTTGGCTATCCAGCGACATCAACGACTATCCGGCTTGAGTGGTGAGGATGGGGGGTAAAGAAAAACAGGTGCGCTAGAGTACCAGAAGCCGCGAGATGAGGGCAGTTTGATCAAGGTCAGAAATTCCGGAAATCAGTCGCCGATTGTCATAGCAATAAAATTAGCAGGTGTTAAATTAGTCGGTATTGTTTTAAGGAGGGGTGCAATGATGAAGGCCAGGTTTGCTCTAGCGATCAGCTCACTGCTGCTGATTGGAAATGCTCAGGCGCTCAGTCCCGAAGCCGAAGAGGGTAAAACACTCTACGTAGCCTGTAGCGCTTGTCATGATCAGGCATTGGATCCGCCCAAGGGGCCGCCGATGTGGGCCGTTCAGCGACGCTACAAAAAGCAGGTGGCGGATGATCAGGCGTTTGTGAATAACATGGTCAGCTTTGTGAAGTCGCCGTCGATCGAGACGGCGGTCCATCGAGAGGCCGTCAGCCAGCTGGGGTTGATGCCGGCGATGCCGTTGCCCGATGGCGTGTTGCGCAAAGTTGCCACCTATATCCTCGAAGAGGATTTTGCGCCGCCCTGCGATCATTGGCAGATTGCGATCAAGCGTGCCGAGCAGGCGGGGGACGCCGATCATGCCAAGAAAGACCGAAAGATGTATAACCGGTTTTGTCGCTAACCTGATTGAGCAGCGCTGTGCGTCAGCGGAACGATCAAAGAAAGATCACCGTGTTGCGGCCTGATGATTTGGCGCGATAGAGGGCCTGATCGACTCGAGTTAGCAGGTCGTGAGGGACTTCGTTGCTACGGTACTCGCTGACGCCGAAACTGGCTGTAATGGTGCCGACGCCCTGTATCTCGTTCTGTTGCAGCTGTAGACGGATCTTTTCCGCCATCTGAGTAGCGGTTAGTCCACTGGTGTTGGGCGCCAGCAGCATGAACTCTTCACCACCATAGCGTGCCAGTAGATCGCTGTCGCGGATGACTTCGCGAACCCGGTGGGTGATCTCTATCAGTACCGTATCTCCGACATTGTGACCAAATCGGTCGTTGACCTGCTTGAATCGGTCGATGTCGAACAGGATCACCGAGAGTTTTTCGTGGTAGCGTCGGCTGCGATAGGTTTCTTTGCTCAGGGCGTCAACAAAGTATCGTCGATTGTAGATCCCGGTCAGGGAGTCCGTGGTGGCGAGTTGGCTAAGATGTTCGATCTGTTGGGCATCAACCTCAGCCCAACGTTTCAGGCCGACCAGAAACGACAGGTAGCCGATGACTTGAAAGGCGCCTTCAACCAAGCCGTTGAGTAGCGCGGGCATGTCGACGAACTCATCCAGCGTATCGGTCATCAGTGCCAGTAGAATCAGGGTCAGGCCGATAAACAGTGGTGCGTATACCTGCGGGTGTTTTCGCAGGTCGCGAATCAGGTAGAGGCCGACGGCGGGCATCAGCATCAGGCAGCCTTCGGTGAACAGGCTGATCCAGTCCAGCGGCTCGGTGACGGGCTCGATCATGACGGACACAGCGATGCCGTAGAGCAGGCATAGCAGCCATGCCAACGACAGCGAGAAGTTGTCCCTTATCCAATCAAGCACTACCGACATTCAGGCTTGTCCTACCGTTGAGACAATTCGAAAGGGCGCGACCGAAATCTTTAGCAGGGGCTAACTGTAGTTGAGTAGGATTCGGTAACCAATATTTGGTACTACAAGATTCCCTTGTTCGCAGGCGTATTTAGCCTAAGGTATGAGCTCACTAGGCTCCGATGGGCTTCAGGCTTCAGGCTTTAGTGCCGATTCGCGCGACCGATTGGAGTACGGGCTAAACACCAGAGATCAATCTGTTGTACACCGGCGCGCTTGAGTTTGACGGAAAGAGCCTGAGCCGTGCTGCCGGTCGTCATCACATCATCGATCAAGGCGATGTGCTGGGTCGAGCCCTGCCGGTGCAGTAATTGCGCATCCACGTGGAAGGCATGGCGCAGATTGCGGCGCCGCTGTTTGGCATCCAGGCCCTGCTGCTGTGGCGTGTCAAGTCGGCGACTACAGCTGCGATTATCAACCGGGAGACTCAGCGCGCTTCCCAGTTTTCTGGCCAGTTCTGCTGCCTGGTCAAAACCGCGCACAAGGCGTCGCTTGGGGTGCAGCGGCACGGGTATCAGACGTTGTGGCCAGGGTGACTCGCTACCGTATTGCTGTTCCAAATGTCTTTGCAGTAGCCCGCTCAGGATCGCGAAACTGAAACCGTCGAAGTGATGTTTGTAGTTCTGCATCAACCAGTTGACCGGAAAATCGTAGACCAGCGGGCAGTGGGTGAGATCGAAGGCGGGAGGGCGCTTCAGGCATTGGCCGCAACGGTTGGGAGATGCTACTGCTGAACTAGCGGTGCCTATCGAGGCTGTCGTAAGCGGCTCTGCACATTGTGGACAGGCGTGATGTAGGTAGGGCAGATCCTCCTCACAGTGCAGGCAGATCGGATCAGATCGATGGCTGGGTAACTGGCATAGCAGGCAGCAAGAACGAGAAAATAACCGATTAAAAAATAATCGGCGGTAAACCTTGTGTTTTGTCATGGGTTGACAGTGGCCTCCCTGTCTGTAGACTCAGCGCTTCCATGGCTGATGGGGGATCAGTGTAGCCTGATTGTCCCGTAATACATTTTCAGGGTCTGTTTTTATGTCGAATCAAGCAATCACTCAACTGCAAGCCAGCCCGGTCCGTCACGACTGGACCGCCGAAGAGGTTCAGGCGCTGTTCGAGCTGCCGTTCAACGATCTGCTGTTCCAGGCCCAGTGCGTCCATCGCCAACATTTCAACCCGAACGAAGTGCAGGTCAGCACCCTGTTATCGATCAAAACCGGTGCCTGCCCGGAAGATTGCAAATACTGCCCCCAGAGTGCCCATTACGATACCGGCTTGGAAAAGCAGCGCCTGCTGGAAGTTGAAGCCGTACTGGCCAAGGCCAAGCAGGCCAAAGAAGCCGGCTCGACCCGTTTCTGCATGGGCGCAGCCTGGAAACACCCGACCGATCGAGACATGCCCTATGTATTGGATATGGTCAAAGGGGTCAAAGAGATGGGCCTGGAAACCTGCATGACCCTGGGCATGCTGAAAGAGGAGCAGGCCGAGCAGCTAGCCGAGGCCGGGTTGGATTACTACAACCACAACCTGGACACTTCGCCGGAGTTCTACGACAAGATCATCACCACCCGTACCTATCAGGATCGTCTGGACACCCTAGGCCATGTTCGTGATGCCGGCATGAAGATCTGCAGCGGCGGCATTCTGGGTATGGGCGAGACCGCCAACGACCGTATCGGCCTGCTATGCCAGCTGGCCAACCTGCCGAAACAACCGGAATCCGTGCCGATCAACATGCTGGTCAAGGTCGAAGGGACTCCGCTGGAGGAGGTCGAAGACTTGGATCCGCTGGAGTTTATCCGCAATATCGCTGTTGCCCGGATCATGATGCCCAAATCCCATGTGCGACTGTCCGCCGGTCGTGAGCAGATGTCAGATGAGCTGCAATCGATGGCGTTCTTCGCCGGTGCCAACTCGATCTTCTACGGCGAGTGCCTGCTGACTACGCCGAACCCGGAAACCCACCGTGACCTGCAACTGTTCAAGCGCCTGGGGATCAATGTCGAGCAGCGGATCGAGTCGTCCGACGAGCAGCAGGAGCAACAGATCGCCAAAGACCTGCAAGCGCAGCAGGATGACAAGCTGTTTTACCAAGCTTAAATAGAAGGAAGCAGTCACATGGCGGGCTTTGAAGGACTGGAGCAGGCGCTGCAGCAGCGCCAGCGGGATGCTTTATACCGTGTCCGCCGCACGCTGGAATCGGCCCAGGCCCCCGAAGTGGTGGTCGAGGGGCGTCAATATCTGGCTTTCTGCAGTAACGACTATCTGGGGCTGGCTAATCATCCTCAGGTGATCAAGGCCTTTACCGATGCGGCCCAGAAATTCGGCGTCGGCAGCGGTGCGTCCCACCTGGTCAACGGTCACAGCCGTTACCATCATCAGCTCGAAGACGCGCTGGCCGAGTTTACCGGTCGGCCCCGGGCATTGCTGTTCTCGACCGGTTATATGGCCAATCTGGGTGCGATCAATGCCCTGATCGGCAAGGGTGATGCGGTGTTTGAGGACCGCTTGAACCATGCCTCTCTGCTCGATGCCGGATTGTTGTCCGGTGCACGCTTTCAACGCTATCTGCATAACGATGCAGATAGTCTAGGTAAGAAACTGGCGCGCACCGAGGCTAATCGTAAACTGGTGGTGACCGACGGGGTGTTCAGCATGGACGGTGATATCGCACCGCTGGCTGAGCTGGCCGAGGTGACCCGTCAGCATGACGGCTGGTTGATGGTTGACGATGCTCACGGATTCGGCTGTCTCGGTGAAACCGGGGGGGGCTGTGCGCAGGTATTTGACATGACGCTGGAGCAGCTGCCGGTATTGGTCGGGACCCTCGGTAAAGGGTTCGGTACCGCCGGTGCCTTCGTGGCTGGCTCTGAAGTGTTGATCGAAACCCTGATCCAGCATGCTCGAAGCTACATCTATACCACTGCGATGCCACCGGCGGTGGCGGCAGCAACCCTGGCTTCGCTTCAACTGATCCGTGACGGACAGCACCTGCGTCAGCAAATGGAGACGTTGATCGCCCATTTTCGTCGCGGGGCAGAGCAGCTGGGATTGAAATTGATGGACTCCACGACACCGATCCAACCGATCCTGATCGGCGATTCAGCGCGCGCCTTACAGATCAGCGCAGCATTGGAACAGCAGGGGATCTTCGTCACCGCAATCCGACCGCCCACGGTCCCCGAGGGCAGTGCCCGACTCCGGGTGACCCTGAGTGCCGCCCATACCGAGCAACAGGTTGATCGACTGCTTAATGCATTGGAACAGGTCTGCCAATGAGTCTGTGTACCGAATCTTTAAATATTGAAGCCTATGGTGACGCCGATAAGCCGGCGTTGGTGTTGCTTCACGGTTGGGGCATGTCCAGTCAGGTTTGGCGGGACTGCTTGCCGAGTCTGAGCGAAACCTATCACCTGTTTTGTGTCGATCTGCCGGGCCTGGGGCGTAGCGCCTGGCCAACTGAGCAGCCCTATACCCTGGATGCAGTGATTGAGTCGATACATGGCGAGCTAGAGCCCAGGTTGAGTCAACCGGCAATCTGGTTGGGCTGGTCGCTGGGCGGTGTTGTCGCCGCCGCGATCGCCGATCGTTACCCGGACAGTGTTGCCTCGCTGGTGACCGTGGCGACCAATCCTTGCTTTGTTCAGCGTGGTGATTGGCCATCAGCAATGGAGACGGCCATCTTTGACGCTTTTCAGGCCTCTCTGCTGACTCAGCCGTCCAAGACCCTGAACCGTTTTGCCATGTTACAGGGTCAGGGAGATCCCCAGGCACGGCCTTTGCTGAAGCAGCTCAAGCCGGTGATCGCTGATCTGCTGGAGCAGCCCGGGCTGAAATTGACGGAATCCCTGGCCCTGCTGGCCGAGGATTACCGGGACCTGTTCGACCGTCTTCAGTGCTCCCGGCTGCATCTGTTTGCCGCCGAAGATGCGCTGGTGCCTCAGGCTGTCAGCCGGGAATCGCTGCTGATCGAGCATGCCGAAGTGATGGACGGTGTTGGACATGTTCCGTTTTTGACCGCCACCGACGATTTTATCCGTCGACTGGATTCTTGGCTGAACGCCCAAAAAGCCGAGGCTGTTGATGGCTGAGGCGGCGCAGGAGCTGCAACAGAAACGGCAGCAGGAACACCATTTCGATAAGCGCCAGGTGGCTGGCTCCTTTAGCCGGGCTGCGATCAGTTACGATTCGGTGGCCGGTTTACAGCGCCGCATCGGGACCGAGCTATTGTCTCAATGTCCCAATGATTGGCAGGGACAATTGATCGATCTAGGCTCAGGAACCGGCTTTTTTTCGTTGCCGTTGGCGCAACGGCCCGGTTGTCGAGTCTTGGCGGTCGATCTGGCCCAGGGAATGCTGGAGTTTGCCCGCCGTGAACGGCCCCATTCGGATATCGATTATCTGTGCGCCGATGCCGAACAGTTGCCGCTGGCCGATGCCAGCATCGATGGCCTGTTCAGCTCGCTGGCGATCCAGTGGTGTCTGAGTCCGGCGCAGTTATTTACCGAGCTGGCGCGGGTGTTGAAGCCCGGTGCCACGGCAATGATCGCGACCCTGGGTCCCCAGACGCTGTATGAACTGCGTCAAGCCTGGGCTGCGGTCGATGATTTTGAGCATGTGAACCGGTTTGAGTCTCTGCAGACGATGCAGCAAGCAATCGAACCGGGATTTGAGCTGGTCGAGCTGAAGCAGCAGGAGATCGTGCTGCAGTACGACCAGCTCAAGCAGATGACCGATGAGCTAAAAGGGATCGGCGCCCATAACCTCAACTCCGGTCGCCAGCATTCCCTGTCGGGGCGGGCCCGGATTCGGGCGTTTCGGGATGCCTACGAACAACTGCGCGATCAAGACGGTAAGATCCCGGCGACCTATCAGGTGTTCTACTTTACGTTGCGTCGTCGTTAATGCGCGCAGTCACCCAACGCGAAGATTAAGTGTTAAGGAGTTAACGTGGGCCAGGGCTACTTTATCGCGGGTACCGATACCGAGGTCGGTAAAACCTTTTGTGCCAGTGCGCTATTGCAGGCGGTTGCCGATAAAGGACTGCGCAGCTTTGGCCTCAAACCGGTAGCGGCCGGAGCCGATGACAGCGGCGTGGCGAATGAGGATGCGTTGTCGCTGATCGAACACAGCTCGGTCAAGCTCAGCTATCCCCAGGTTAACCCGGTGCTGCTGAAACAGCCGGTGGCGCCCCATATTGCCGCCGCTCGTGAAGGTAAGAACCTGACCGTTGGTCGGCTGGCGGGTTACTGTCGTGGGGCGATGATGAGCCCCAATGACCTTTTTCTGGTCGAAGGTGCCGGTGGTTGGCGGGTGCCGTTGAACCGGGCGGAGACCCTGGCCGATCTGGCGAAAGAGTTGAATCTACCGGTTATTCTGGTGGTGGGGATGCGTCTGGGTTGTATCAACCATGCGCTACTGTCGGTTGAGGCGATCCGCAATGATGGTTTGCCGCTGGCGGGCTGGGTTGCCAATCAGATCGATCCGCAGATGAGCTGTTACGAGGAGAATCTTCAAACCCTGCAGGGACTGATTCGTGCGCCGATGTTGGCGGAGGTGCGCTATCTGCAGAACGGGTCGATTCGTGATGCAGCTCAAGCTTTCGGTGAGTCGGTCGATAAGCTGCTGCCCAAAAATTGATCTATTCGATCCTGGCGGCGTATACTTCAACCACTTGCGAAGATTCCCAGAGGTAATCGTCATGCAGATTCCAGCCGTTTCTTCAGCCGCCCAGACGCTGCTGACCAATACTCAGAATGTTGACGGCTCCCGTCAGGCGCCGGGGGCCGTGGGTGGCACCAGCCAGCCCGAAGATGCGTCTCAGGCTACCGGACAGACCGATAGTAGTGGTGCGGTGCAGAGCCAGGCTCAAAGCCTGCAGGAAGTGACCGACGCACCGGAACCCCAAGCTGCTACCCAGACCCAGGTGGTCACCGCCGCCGATGAAACCCTCGGAACCACCCTGGGACTGAACATCGACACCACTGCATAAGGTGTCGTTCCCCGGGGAGTCGGCATGGATATCAGCAGTGTCAGCGTAGCCGCAAATTCGCTACAGCCTCGCTCTGTAGCCCGGACGGTTTCCAATCCGCTGGACACCTCCGGACAGCCTGCTTCCTCCCCAAACAATTCCTCCAGTATCAACGCCGGCCAACCCGACAGCCTGCCGGCGCGGGTTAATGATCCTCTCAGCCCGGAAGCGGGCCAGCGCTCCAACAATCGTGCCGATGCAGGCTCAACCGCTCAGAGCTCGGGCAACCTAGCTCAACAGCGAGGAGGGGATAGTCGTGCTAATGGTGAGCTGGAGCTCGAGGAATTGAGCCAAGTCCGCCAGCTGGCCCAGCGCGATCGCGAGGTCCGGGCTCACGAGGCGGCGCATGCCGCGGCCGGTGGGAGTCTGACCGGGGCGCCTTCATACTCCTATACCACTGGCCCTGATGGTCGCCGTTATGCGACCTCGGGTGAAGTCAGCGTCGAATCACCCAGAGGATCCACCCCTGAGGAGACGATCGAGCGGGCGCGAACGGTCATTGAGGCCGCGTTGGCACCGGCCGAACCCTCGCCTCAGGATTTACGCATTGCTGCCCAGGCACGGGCCGAACTGATCGCCGCCCAGGCAGAACTGGAGCGCAGCGAGCGCCAGCAGCTGGAGCAGGCGCAACAACAGGAAACGGCGCAACAGCCGGAAGTGTCCTTAGCCGGCACGGCAGCGGACAGCGAGTCTGCCATCCCGCCGGATGCGGGTACTAATGTAACCACGGACGAATTGACGCCGCCGGTTTCAACGGAACGCCCCGGTCAGTCAGGCACCGATGAGGAGCTGAGCGCGGCTGAACAGCGTGAGGCGGAGCAGGCCGAACGGGCTGAGCGGGCCGAACAGTTACGAGAAGAGCAGCAGGCGCGACAGGAGCGGATTGCCCAGGCTCAACAGGAATTCGCCCAGGAACTGGCCGAGCTGAATCGGCGGATACAGCAAGTGCAGCAACAGCTGATCGAAACCGGCCAGGTTGATCCGCTGTCCTTGCTACAGGGAAGCCTGTTGGATACAACGGCCTGATCAACGCAGAAAACGAACGGCTTGAGCTAAACCGGGACTTACCCGGTTTTTTTATGCCTGCGGCGATAGAAAACGTAGCAGCAGGGCGTTGAAAGCCTTGGGTTTTTCGGCATGGGGCCAGTGGCCGACCCCGTTCATGATCCGGGCTTCGGCGTTTGGAAACAGCGCACCGATGGCCGGTCGATGCTCGGCTTGGATGTAGTGGGACTCGGCGCCTTTGATAAATAGCGTCGGTGCTTCAAAGTGCTGGTGTTCGAAGCGCGGAGCCGGTGGGCTGGCGATGTAGTCGTACTCGCGCTCCAGCACCTCGAGGTTGGCGCGCCAGTTGAACCGTTCACCGTCGCGGTAGAGGTTCTTCAACAGAAAATTGCGAATGGAGGTATCTTCGATCTGCTGCTGCAGCTGTTGATCCGCCTCGCGACGAGAACTGATGCTACCCAGTTCGACCCCCCGCAGACCGGCAAACACGTCGGTGTGATGCGGCGGGTAACGAACCGGAGAGATATCCACCACGATCAATCGCTTGACCCGTTGCGGATAATCCAATGCGAACTGCATTGCCACTTTGCCACCCATCGAATGGCCCAGCAGGTCAATGCTGTCCAGGCCCTGCTGGTCGAGAAAAGCCAACAGGTCGTCGGCCATCGCCGGGTAGCTCATCTGCTCGCTCCAGTCGGAGCGACCATGGTTGCGCAGGTCCAGGGTCCAGACCTTGAAGTGCTCGGCCAACACATTCGATTGACCGGCCCAGTTATCCAGCGAGCCGAACAGGCCGTGCAGGATAACCAGCGGTGGGCTGCTGTCTTGACCGTAGCTTTTGGCGTGCAGTTGCATCGGATTTCGTCTTTAGTGTGCTCGACTTACAGGATGTCCAGCAGCTCGACTTCGAATACCAGGGTGCTGTGGGGCGGGATAGAACCGCCAGCACCTTGGGCACCGTAAGCCAGCTTGGACGGGATAACCAGACGCCACTTGGAACCAACGCCCATCAGCTGCAGCGCTTCGGTCCAACCGGAGATAACACCGCCAACGGCGAATTCGGCCGGCTGATTGCGCTCCACGGAGCTGTCGAACACACGACCGTCGATGAAGGTGCCGTGGTAGTGGGTGCGAACGTTAGAGGTGACATCCGGCTTAGCGCCATCGCCTTCAACCAGAACTTCGTACTGCAGGCCGGATTCGGTCACAACCACGCCGTCACGCTTGGCATTCTCTTCCAGGAACTTGAGGCCTTCGGCTTCGGCTTCCTTGGCGGCTTCTTCGGCTTTGGCCTGCATCTGCTTGTTCAGCTCTTCAAATGCCGCCTGCAGCTCTTCGTTCGGGACACGGGAGGCTTCGCGGACGATAGCGGTACGCAGACCTTCGATAACCAGGTCGATCTCCAGACCGTCGATGTTGTTGTCACGCAGCTGGGAACCCATCTGCAGGCCGATGCCGTAACTGACCTTCTGGGCGACGGTGTCGATTGCTTGGCTCATTCAATTTCTCGCTTTCTATGAGAGTGGATTTGATCGTGTTGGGATCAACAGTAAAACGTAAAGCGCGCGATTATAGCAGCATCGCGCCGGTTACGGTGGATTTAAGGATCGGCTAGCCGGCGTGTTTCCTGATGGCACAGTTAACGCTGATCCGGGTACAGAAACAGGATCGGGTCGACCCGGACATTGTTGAGGCTGACACTCCAGTGCAGATGAGGCCCGGTCACCCGGCCACTACTGCCGACGGTGCCCAACTGCTGGCCCAGTTCGACGCGCTGTCCAACCTCGACATCGATACGATTCATATGGGAATACATCGTGATCAGCCCCTGACCGTGATCCAGGATCAGGTTGCGACCGTTAAAAAAGTAATCGCCGGTGTCGGTAACGATACCGGGGGCCGGCGCAACGATCGGGGTGCCTTTGGGGGCGGCGATATCCAGGCCGCTATGGGGTTTGCGGGGTTGGTCATTGAAGAAACGCTTGAGGCCGAAGGGACTGCTGAACGGGCCTTTGGCCGGGCGGGCAAATCGGATCACGTTCAGATTGGAGTCACCCCAATTGCCCAGTGCCGCCAGCATCTTCTTCTTCTCTTTACCGATCCGGTCCAGATCGAGTTTGTTGGGATTGACCTTGCGTTTGTTTTTGATCACCAGTCGCTGTTCGCGGTAGTGCTTGTCGACCACGTCGAAGCTGATGACTTCGCTACCGACGTTAAGTTGCTGTGGCCCCGGTTTGGTGCTCAGCGGAATACCGACCAGAGCGACCCAGGAAGCCTGCTCAGCATACTCGGTGCCGGCACTGGGTACTACGAGTACCCGGTTTTTGCCGTATCGGGCTTCGGGAGCAGAAGCGCCGTCGACCGACAGCGGAATCAATGCAACGCCACCGGGAACCGACGAGTGCTCCGGCAACGTTAAGGATTGAGCCTGCAGAGCGGGGCTAAACAGGCCCAGATTCAGGGACAGGGCTAACAGCGGAAGGGTAAGCCAGGATCTTGTTATCGGTCGTTTCATCGGTCGCTCGTCAGTCGAGTTCAAGTTGGGGTTGGACCAGGGCCGGAATCACCTCGGTGACCTGACTGACTAGTTCGCCTTTGGCCAGCCGGGTGTGGAGTCGATCGCCGACTTTCAGTTGTTCACTGTCGCGCACCAGTTGGTTGGATTCGTTACGGCTGATGCTGTAGCCGCGATCCAGCGTCGCCAGCGGACTGACCGTATTCAGCGCATGGGCCTGTTCACCGAGACGACGTCCGAGGCGCTGAAGCTGTTGCTCGATGGCGCGCTTGAGCCGCAACTCAAGTTTGGGCAGCTGATCCGCGTATAGGTTCACCTGGCGTTGGGGTAGTCGGCTCTGCAAACGTTCGCGCAGATGGGCCAGCCGGAGTCGCTGGCGCTGGAGCCGGTTCTCGGTGGCCTGTCGCAACCGAAGCTCCAGTGAGTCGAGCCGCTGGCTTTGCTCCTGCAGCCGTTGTCCCGGATGGCGCAACCGTGCACGCAGGGACTCGCATTGGTAGCGATGGCGCTGCAGTCGCTGCTGCATCTGGCGGCTGAGCTGCTGTTGGTACAGTTCGAATCGTTGTAGCAGTTGTTGTCGATCCGGACTGAGTTGTTCGGCCGCCGCCGACGGGGTTGGCGCCCTGAGATCGGCGACAAAGTCGGCGATGCTGAAATCGATCTCGTGACCGACCGCACTGACGATCGGAATGGGGCAATTAAAGATATCCCGCGCCAGGGCTTCATCGTTAAAGGCGCACAGGTCTTCGGCCGAGCCGCCACCACGGCCGATCACCAGTACATCGCAGCGCTGGTCCCGCTGAGCCAGAGCCAGGGCTTGGCGTAGCTGTGCCGGCGCCTCGTCACCCTGTACTGCCGCCGGGTAGAGGCTGACCGGAATGGCGGGGAAGCGTCGCTTCAGTACGCTGAGAATATCCTGGATCGCTGCGCCGGTAGGGGAGGTGATCACGCCGATGTGTTGCGGGTGGTCCGGCAGCGGTTTTTTGTGTTCGGGCTCAAACAGGCCTTCGAGCTGTAGCTTGTTCTTTAATGCCTCGAAGGCAGCCTGCAGGTCGCCGCTGCCGGCCGGCTCGATATAGTCGCCGATCAGTTGAAACTCGCCTCGGCCTTCGTACAGGCTGACCTTGGCTCGCAGCAGGACCCGGTCGCCGTTCTGCGGGCGATATTTCAGGTAACGGGAACGGTTGCGGAACAGGGCGCAACGGACCTGGGCTCGCTCATCTTTCAGGGTGAAGTACCAGTGCCCGGAGCTGGGGCAGACGAAGTTGGAGATCTCTCCCTCAACCTGCAACAGGCCGAAGCCGGACTCAAGCAACAGCCGGGCTTGTTGGTTCAAGGAGCTAACGCTGAAAATTTCCGAGGATGACTGCTGCAAGGGGAAATGAACTCTTGATGGTAACAGTGGCGCCTGAGCGGTTTGACGAGGAGTTGGACTTGGCGCCTATGGTAGCCTGAATGCTGAAAGCTCGGAAGGGCGGCTTTCAGTGCCAAAACAGTGGCTAAACCGCCCCTGTAACCCCTACCCAACAGCGGTCCGATTCAGGTAAAATTCCGCCTTTTGCTTCAGCCGCTTCGACCGATGGGAAGACAGCGGTTTTGCTACCTACCTCAAGAAACACGCGACAAGGCCCAGGCATGATCGAAGTTAATCCCATTCAGCTGCGGATCAAGGATATCGCTGACCGTACTGCCCAGCTAAAAAACTACCTCGACTACGAGACCAAACACGAGCGTCTGGTGGAGGTGGAACGCGAGCTGGAGCAGCCAAGCGTCTGGGACGACCCGGATAACGCCCAGAAGCTGGGTAAGGAGCGCTCGGCGCTGGAGCTGGTGGTCAAGACCATCGACGATATGGAAGCCGGTGTGACCGACACCTCCGACCTGCTGGAAATGGCGGTCGAGGAACAGGACGAAGACACCGTCGCCGATGTCGAAGCCGAACTGGACGATCTGGTGGCCAAGCTGGAAGTGCTGGAATTCCGCCGGATGTTCTCCGGTGAGATGGACCCGAACAACGCCTTCCTCGACATCCAGGCCGGCTCCGGTGGTACCGAAGCCCAGGACTGGGGCGAGATGCTGCTACGCATGTACCTGCGCTGGGGTGAGGCCAAGGGCTTTAAGACCACGTTGGAAGAATGTTCCGCCGGTGAAGTGGCCGGTATCAAATCCGCCACCATTCGTTTCGAGGGCGAGTACGCCTTTGGCTGGCTGCGGACCGAGACCGGTGTGCACCGCCTGGTGCGCAAGTCGCCGTTCGATTCCGGTGGTCGCCGTCATACCTCCTTCACCTCGGTCTTCGTCTCTCCCGAGATCGATGACAACATCGAGATTGACATCAATCCGGCCGATGTTCGCACCGATACCTATCGCGCCTCCGGTGCCGGTGGTCAGCACGTTAACAAGACCGACTCGGCGGTCCGTCTGACCCACGAACCGACCGGTATCGTGGCTGAGTGTCAGAGCCAGCGCTCGCAGCACAAGAACCGTGATCAGGCCTGGAAAATGCTGCGTGCCAGATTGTACGAGCAGGAGATGCTCAAACGGAATGAAGAGAAGCAGGCGCTGGAAGACACCAAGTCCGATATCGGCTGGGGCAGCCAGATCCGTTCCTACGTGCTCGACGATCAGCGGATCAAGGATCTGCGTACCAACGTCCAGACCAGCAACTGCGATAAGGTGCTCGATGGCGATCTGGACCAGTTTATCGAAGCGTCTCTCAAAGCCGGTTTATAAACCGGCTTATTCAAACAGCTTCAATACCGATAACCGAATTTTTTGACGATTTTTAGGACATAACACCGATGTCAGACAAGCAAGCCGCCCCTCAAGACGAGAACCGACTAGTTGCCGAACGCCGCGAGAAACTCAACGCGCTGCGTGAGCAGGATCCCAAATCCAACGGTTTTCCCAACAGCTTCCGTCGCGACAGCTACGCCGGCGATTTGCAGGCCGAGCATGGCGACAAGAGCAAAGAGGCGCTCGAAGAGGCGGGCATCCAGGTTGCCGTTGCCGGTCGGATCATGCTCAACCGCGGTGCCTTTGCGGTGCTGCAGGACATGACCGGTCGCATCCAGTTGTACGTCAATAAAGGTGCGCGTCCGTTCGCCAAGTCGCTGGACCTGGGTGATATCGTCGGCATCAAAGGCACGCTGCACAAGTCCGGCAAGGGTGACCTGTACGTCGACATGGAAGAGACCGTACTGCTGACCAAGAACCTGCGTCCGCTGCCGGACAAGCATAAGGGTCTGCAGGACACCGAGATGCGCTACCGTCAGCGCTACGTCGACCTGATCACCAACGAAGACTCGCGTCGGGTATTCGAGATTCGCGCCAAGATCGTCGCCGCGATTCGTAATTATCTGTCCGAGCGCCGCTTTGTTGAAGCCGAAACGCCGATGCTGCAGGTGATTCCGGGTGGCGCCACCGCGCGTCCGTTTGTGACTCACCACAATGCGCTGGATATCGACATGTACCTGCGGATTGCGCCGGAGCTTTACCTCAAGCGTCTGGTTGTGGGTGGTTTTGAGCGCGTGTTCGAGATCAACCGTAACTTCCGCAACGAAGGACTGTCGACCCGTCACAATCCTGAGTTCACCATGCTCGAGTTCTATCAGGCCTACGCCGACTACAAGGACCTGATGGACCTGACCGAAGACATGCTGCGCACCGTGGCTCAGCAGGTACTGGGTACCACCACCCTGGTCAACACCGTCAAGAATGAGCAGGGCGAAGTGCTGGAAACGATCGAATACGACCTGGCCGCACCGTTCAAGCGCCTGAGCGTGTTCGACTCCATCCTCGAGTACAACCCGGACATCAAGCCCGAAGCGCTGGCCAACGAGCATGCCGCCCGTGAGATCGCAGCCCGTCTGGATATTCCGGTCAAGGACAGTTGGGGCCTGGGCAAGCTGCAGATCGAGATCTTCGAGAAGACCGTCGAGCACCGCCTGAGCCAACCGACCTTTATCACCGAGTACCCGACCGAGGTGTCGCCGCTGGCCCGTCGTAACGACGACAACCCGTTCGTTACCGACCGGTTCGAATTCTTCCTCGGTGGCCGAGAGATCGCCAACGGCTTCTCGGAGCTCAACGACTCCGAAGATCAGGCCCAGCGCTTTATGGATCAGGTGGCCGAGAAGGACGCCGGTGACGACGAAGCGATGCACTTCGATGCCGACTACATCAACGCGCTGGAGTACGGCCTGCCGCCGACCGCCGGTGAGGGCATCGGTATTGACCGTCTGGTGATGTACTTCACCGACTCGCCGTCGATCCGTGATGTACTGCTGTTCCCGCATATGCGGCCTGAACTGAAGCCGCAGGCTCAAGCCGAGAACGAAGGCGAGTAAGCTCAGATGGCGACCGTAGAAAGCGATGGTGCAAACAGCTTTCTCGGTCGTTGGCTGTTCCCAGCCCGTTCGCGTCAGTTTCCGGGTAAACGCTGGGCTAAAATCGTCCTGCGTACCTTGCATCTGTTTGGCGTCGCCGGTATCGGCGGCGCCTACCTCTACCATGCGCAGCCGCAAGACTGGCTGCCGTTTCTGTGGCTGACCCTGTTGACCGGAACGGCGATGGTGCTGATCGAGCTCTGGAGCCATTGCATCTGGTTGCTGCAGCTCCGCGGTATGGCCATTCTGGTCAAACTGGTGCTGTTGAGCGGGGCTGCGGCGCTGCCGCCATCGTTCGATCCGGGGGTTATCTTTGTGGTGATTCTGATATCCGGAATCATCTCCCACGCTCCCAGTCGCCAGCGCTATTATTCGCCGTTTTACGGTCGCAAAATCACCCTTAACGATTGGAGCTGGGGTCGCCCCGACGGCGACTGAAGGCTCAAAATCGGAGATCTCTCGATGAATTCACCTTCGCTGAACTCCCCAGCTATAAACTTGGAACCCGGCTGGAAGACGGCCTTGGCCGACCAGTTCGACGCCGACTATATGCAGCAGCTGCGTCAGTTTCTGGTCGAGGAGAAAGCCCAGCGCAAGGTGATCTACCCCCACTCAAGCGACACCTTCAATGCGCTGAACTTCACCCCGTTGGAGCAGGTCAAGGTGGTGATTCTGGGGCAGGACCCGTATCACGGACCGGATCAGGCCCATGGCCTGTGCTTTTCGGTGAAACCGGGCATCAAGACGCCGCCGTCGCTGGTCAATATCTACAAGGAGTTGGCTACCGACCTGGATATCCCGCCGGCCAACCACGGCTATCTGGAGTCCTGGGCTCGTCAGGGGGTGCTGCTGCTCAACTCGGTGCTGACCGTGCAGCAGGCCAATGCCGCGTCTCACCAAGGTAAAGGCTGGGAGCGCTTTACCGACCGGATCATCCATATCCTCAACGAACAGCATGACGGCATCGTGTTTATGCTCTGGGGCAGCTACGCCCAGAAGAAGGGCGCCTTTATCGACCAGAGCCGCCACTGCGTACTGAAAGCGCCGCACCCGTCGCCGCTATCGGCCCATCGCGGCTTTTTCGGCTGCCGCCATTTCTCCCTGGCCAATGCCTACCTGCAACAGCACGGTAAATCAGTGATCGACTGGCGATTACCGGAACCGATCACCTAAAGGCAGTAAGTTAAAGCAGCGATTGGCAGTATTGATCATCCCATTGCTTGTCTGGTTTGCGCGTAGGGCTTTTCTGGGTTTTCGGCTTTGCGTGCACTCTTTGCCGCCTTCTCATTCAGGATTGGCGGCCAACAACAAACGACAAAAAGATATCAACACGCAATCTATAATTCCGATCAATAACACCTAATTTGCCGGCTGATTGTCAGTCATCAACTGGTAGACGGATCAATCGTTTACTTGATTAGGTCAAACGAGCATGCTTCAAGGATCGTATGACGTGAGAGCAGGGTATATGCATAGTGGAAGCAGGCTGAATCTACTATCGTCACTCGTCATCATCGGATGTCTTGTTTTAGCTCCTCTGTCGCACGCAGAAGCGGCTGATCCTATTGAATATGCGTATCCGGACCAATCGGTATGGACGACTTATCGTGACTCCAATGGCGTATTGAAAAATCCGCTACTTGGCCTAGCCGAGGAGATATTCAATCAAGCCAATCTGGATTGGTATTCGACGCCTTACCCTGCCAAGAGAATGTTCAAACGCCTCCAGGAAGGACGTTCCATGTTCTCGATGCTGGTGCGGGCCCCCAGTCTGAAGGAGTGTTGCCTGTTTAGCGAAAAGCCGATCACCTCCACGGAGTTGCGGGTCTACCGTCGTAAGGATGCGCCCGCTATTAATCATTACCGGGAACTGGAAGGGAAAAGGGTTGCTGCACTGCTCGGTTACAGTTATGGAAAAATCGGTCGGTATGTTCGTGATAACGCTAATCGCGTAGTTTTGTCGGAGGCGGCCCGTCACGATAATGCGTTCAAGATGCTGCGACAAAGACGGGTGGATTATGTGCTG
Source organism: Motiliproteus sp. (assembly GCF_965230735.1). GTDB lineage: Bacteria > Pseudomonadota > Gammaproteobacteria > Pseudomonadales > Balneatricaceae > Motiliproteus. The sequence goes on along the minus strand of NZ_OZ246016.1, from coordinate 3,154,470 downwards.
GACTATGCAGGCCCCTCAGAGGAAATGCTGGAAGTCATTTCGATACCGACGATCGATTATGATGTCCTCACTCGTTTAGATGTCTATTTGGTGTTGAACAAGACCTACCCGGACGCTCAATTGCTGATGCAGCGGCTGGAGTCGATCGCAGATAGTCTGGATATCGAACAGATACTTGCCCAGTAGGCCGTTATTGGATGTTAGCGCCCGAATAGTTCATATAAACCCCAATCGAAAGGCTGTTCTGCATGAACGTTTTTTGATGGTTGGACAACCCCAATAAGTAGCATCCTTATCACTTTCGGTATCTCAGAGAGATAGCCGCTGTTTCCCTTACGGATTATCGACGACCTGCGTACGCTCAGACCTGCGCTGATCCGATAGTCAGTGCCGGTCGAATAGTGATAATCTCGACAATCTAATCACGGTAGCCGATACCGTGCCAATAACCAACGAATGGAATCGGGTTGTTATGGTTATTCTCCCCACCGAGAAGCGGTTTGAGTGGGAACACGCACCTGTTGTGCTGTTCTGCATCGTGCTGCTGAACATTCTGATTTTCGCCCTCTACCAGTCCAACGATGACGCCAAGTTCGAACGGGCCCTGGTCAGCTACGAACAGCTGCAATATCTGGATTATGAGTGGCCGATCTTTGAAACGTACCTGAGCGAACAGGGTGATGGTTCCGATTCTCAGCAACTGCAGGATCTTCGCGAGCTTTACCAGCAACAGCACACCGCCGAGCTGGGCTACTACGTGCTTAGCGATGCCGGGTTTTATCATTACCTGAAGGCTAATCGCCAAACCTTGCCGGTACCGGAAGACTTTGGCTATTGGGAGAATCGGGCCGAAATCCATGACCAGATCCAATCGGTGAGTTACCTGGCCTATGGCCTGAAACCCAACGACCTGAATCCGATCACGCTGCTTACCCACCAGTTTCTGCATGGCGATACGATGCATCTGATGGGCAATCTGTTCTTCTTGGTGATCTGCGGCTTCGCGGTGGAAGCGGCGATCGGGCATTGGCGCTTTCTGCTGTTCTACCTGATCTCCGGCGCGGCCGGTGGATTGCTGTATATGGCGTTGAATCTGAACAGTCCCACCACGCTGGTGGGGGCTTCGGGGGCGATCTCCGGGGTGATGGCGATGTATCTGGGGGTGTTCAGGCTCAAGAAGATCGAGTTTTTCTACTGGTTCTTTATTTTTGTCGGTTATTTCCGCGCTCCGGCCCTGTTTATTCTGCCGTTCTATATCGGTAAAGAGCTCTACAGCTATATGACCGATCTGGATTCGAATGTCGCCTTTATGGCCCATACCGGCGGTTTTCTAGCCGGGGGGCTGTTGATCATGCTGGCGTTGGTGATCAACTCCCGAATGCTCGATGAGGAGTATATCGAGGAAGATCAGCAGATCGATCCGCGCCAGCAGGATCTGGCCCAGATCTATCTCTATCTTGAGAAGTACCGGTTTGATTCGGCATTGAAGGCGATCGATAAGGCGGTTCAGAAGTACGGTCCCGGTTTTGATTTTTCTCTGCTGCGCTACAACCTGTTGAAACTGAAACAGGGCGATGCCTACAACGAGTCCGTGCTGGCGATATTGCGTGAAGATCGGCTGCGGCCGCATCAGCTCAAAGTTGTGGATCAGATCTGGCATGACAATCCCGAACTGCAGTCGCAGCTGGATGACGAAACCTTGCTGAAACTGGGTTGGAAACTGACCGCACTGCCGGATATCTCTACTGCTGATCAGATCTTCGCGTTGCTGAACAGCCGTGAGACCCGGGGACGCCCTTTGGGACATCTGGCCCGTAAGCTGGCCCGGATGCACGGGGATCTTGGCAATAACCTGAAGCAGAAGCGTTACGCCGGCATCGCTGACCAGCTGCAGCAGGCATGAGTCGGGACACCGCTGATCGGATGCGGCGACAGAATACGGATTTGAAGGGATAGCAAATCATGGACTATTGCAAATACCACCCTTTGGCAGCAGCAACCTTCACCTGCCCGGAGTGCGAGAGCTTGCAGTGTGACGACTGTGTGGATGAGGGCGGTTACCGGGGGATAGAGCGCTGCTTCGTTTGCGGCTGTGAAGTTGAGGGCTTGGGGGCTGCGAACAACATCGAGCCTTTCTGGCGACGCTTACACCAAAGCTTCCGTTACCCGATGAACAGGAGCACGATGCTGCTGATTATCGGTGTCTCGGTGCTGTCGACCCTGCTCGCATCCTATGCGTCGTTGATCACCTTCCTGCTCTGGGTCGGGGTTTCCGGAGTGATGATCAAGTACAGCTTTCTGTGTCTGCAGAATACCGCCAATGGCCTGATGGTCGCGCCGGCAACCGGTGATGCTTTTCAGGGTGGCGTGCATCTGATTATCAATATTCTGGGGATTTTGCTGGTGATGTCCGGCGCCATCTATGCCACCGGTTTCTATCTGGGGCCGGGGCTGGCCAGCACCCTCAGTGTGATCCTTACCATCGGCCTACCGGCGGTGTTGATCAACTATGCCATCAGCGAGCGCTTCACCGAGGCGATCAATCCGCTGAGCATGTTGCGGCTGATCTTCGCCATCGGATTACCCTATGGACTGCTACTGGGCTTTATTCTGATCATGTCGGGTTCGGTGGGGATTATCAGCGGCGTAATCGGCGACAAGTTCTCCATCCTGTCGGCGGCGCTGCAAAGCGTGGTCTTTTATTACTATATGGTCGTTGTGTTCCATATGATGGGTTACATCATCTTCCAGAATCAGCAGGAATTGGGATTCAGTGCCCGGGAAACTTACGGGGTTGAGCGCGAGGTTCGATCGGCCAAAACTCTGCTCAAGGCCCGTATTGGGATTCAGGTCAAAGAGGGGCGTTATGTGGAAGCGCTGGATAGTTTCCGGCTAGCACTCAAAGAGCATCCGGACGATAAGGAGATCATGCTGAACTGTTTTGAGTTTCTCTGCGTTACCGGCAATCGAACCGACCTGCTGAAGTTTGCCCCCCGATACTTTAATTTCCTGCTTGGCGCAGGGCGTAGTGATCTGCTCTATCCCGGTTACAAGAAACTGCTACGCCTGGCCAAGGGCTATGTCCCGGATACCGCCGAGCTGAGACACCAGTTGGCTGCTGCCTGTCAGCAGGCCGGTAATCCAAAACTGGCCGCAAGGCTGTTGGTTGGGCTACACCGAGCTTATCCCGATTACGACAAACTGGCTGAGGCTTACCGATTGTTGGCCCAGTGTCTGGATGAGTTGCCGAATATGGCGGAGAAGGCCAAGCAGTGCCGTGCGCTGGTGGCCCATTTCGAGCAACAGGGATCATTGAAACAGCGGCCTGCCCAACCACAGTCCTCCCCATCAGAAGTGCCGTTGCAGACCGAAGCCGGAGAATCCCTGGCGGAGTAAAGATCGACCATGAAAGGGCGGCTTCGGTGCCGCCTTCTGAGAGTTCTTCGTCTGCCGGGTCAGATACCGCGAGCGAGCCAATCAACAGTGCAGATGGGCACGGTGGTGCCGGCTTTTTTATTGCTCGAAAGGATGCTGCAACGGTTACGAAATCATTGTCTATTCTTTGTATATCAAGTTGATAGCCGACAGGAGTTGTAATGTTCAAGGTTGAACCGGTCAGAGAGTCTGACCTGTTTGAAGGGCTCGATGTGGATCTTGGTCGTGCCGTTCATACCCTAACCAAGGCGTTGGATTACGTCGGTGTCGACGATAAGAGCCACGGCTGTCGGGTCGGCTTACTCTGCCACCGGATCGCCCATGCGCTGGGCTGGCCAAAAGACCGGCGTCATCATGTACTGCTGGCTGGGATGCTGCACGACTGCGGCGTCTCCTCCACGGCGGTGCATCAGAAGCTGCTTGACGAGCTGGAATGGAAGGATGCCGAGCAGCACTGTATCCGGGGGGAATATTTTCTCAATAGCTTCGCCCCTTTTCAGAGCTACTCCACGGCGATCCGTTATCACCATACCCGCTGGGAGCACTTGCCGGACTCGCTGGATAAGGAAACCCGCGAGCATGCCAATCTGATCTTTCTGGCCGATCGGCTGGATGTGATTTATGCCTCCTACGTGCTGGAAAATCCGCACCATCTTGCGCTGCTGAATCGAGACGAGTTGATTGGTGAGCTGCGTGAGCACGCCGGTACGCTGTTTTCAGAGACGCTGTTCGCCGCGCTGGAGCAGGCGGCCAATAAGGACAGCTTCTGGTTGGAACTGCGTGATGAGTACCTCGATGACGCCATCTTTGAGGTCCTCTCTTCGGAGGACTACCGAATCTCGTTGGAATTTGACGAGATTGAGTCGCTGGGTGAGCTGACCTCGCAGATTGTCGATGCCAAGAGCCCTTTTACCCACTACCACAGTTTGAGAGTTGCCGATCTGGCTTATTCGCTGGCGGAACTGCTTGGCTTCGATCAGCACAGCATGCGTCTATTGCGAATTGCCGGATTGCTGCATGATGTCGGCAAGCTACGTACTCCCGACGAGATTCTCGAAAAACCCGGCGCTCTATCGGCGGAAGAATCGGCCCAGATTCACAGTCATCCGCTGGACAGTAAACGGGTCCTGCGGGCGATCTTTCCGAATACGCCGATCGCCAAGTGGGCATCGGAGCATCATGAGAAGCTGGATGGGTCCGGCTATCCGTTCGGGTGGCGTGGTGATCAGATCGATCTGCCGACCCGGATTCTCTGCATTGCCGATATCTTCCAGGCGCTTTGCCAAAAGCGACCCTACCGGGAGCGGCTCAGTATTGAAAAGGTTCTCGACATCATGGACAAGATGGCGGATGCCGGACAGATCGATCTGCAGGTCTATGCCGTACTTAAAGACAACAGGGCCCTGTTATACGGCACGGCGATCAAAGAGGGAGCTCAACAGTCGTTCCCCGACAGTTGAGCATCGCGGCAAGCCCAGCCGCCCGCTCCTTAGCGAGCGGGACTGTCGACGAGTAAGCGACCGATCAGCTCCTTGGCCAGCTTGGCCGCCACCATCGCACTCATGTCATTGATATCCCGAAGCGGGTTCAGCTCCACCAGGTCGGCACCCACCAACTGGCCTTTGAAGTTATGGATGATATCCAGCACAGCTCGGGTCGACAGTCCGCCCGGCTCGTGGTGTGAAACCCCGGGGGCGTAGGCCGGATCCAGCGCATCCAGATCCAGCGACAGGTAAACCGGGCCGTCAAAGCTCAACTCGGCCACGCCGCTAAGATCCCGCATATGGTGAATCTCGACCCCGAAACGTTCGGCCTGCTGTTGCTGATGGCGGCTCAGGGTACGAATACCTACCTGGACCAGACGGTTTAATTTGCCGGTTTCCATCAGACGGCTGAACGGTGACGCGTGACTATAAGGGTTGCCCTGCATGTCATCGTACAGGTCGGGGTGGGCATCCAGGTGCAGTACGTTCAAGCCCGGGTAGGCGTCTGCATAAGCCAGAATTGCCGGGTAGGAGACCGAGTGGTCACCGCCCAGGCTCAGTAAACGATGTCCGGCATTGAGCGACTGTTGTACCGAGTCGTAAATGGCATCGAAGGCCGCTTTACCGGCCAGTCCCGATAACGCAACATCGCCGGCATCCTGCCACAACGCCGAGTCTCCCAGATCAAAACCGGTTTCGGTGAACAGGTTGGCTGAATCGCACTGGAACGCCTCCCGAATCCGAGCTGGCGCCAGTGCCGGGCCGGTCAGGTAACTGGAGTTGTTGTCTTGGGGAAGACCTAGAAGGCGAACGTTGCCGTACTGCGAATTGGACATCAGGGAGGTATCTCGCTTGATAGAATCGGGTAATCGGGCGTTTGTATTTCAGCAGAATCCTACCCGCAGCAACACCGAGAGCCAAGGGATGGTTACGGCTGGTTCAATCCCAGTTCTTTCTGTTTCTTTTTGGTTAGTCCCAGTGAAACGATCCGGTAGGACTCGCTCAGATAGTATTTCAGATCATCATCGGCCGACTCCGGTAGATCGTACTGCTGAATCCACTTCATCCCTCGGGAGGCCAGGTAGGGAGCAGGGCGATAGCCGGGCATATCGTGAAGAAAATAATAATTCCGCTCGGAGGTCTTGAAGGTATAGGCGGGTTTCTCCGCTTTACTCCAGCCGCCGATGGCGAACACCTTTCCACCAACTTTCCAGACATGGGAGCCGCCCCATTGAACCACATGGGTAGTGGCTGGAAGTGCACCGCAGAAGGCGTTGAATTCGTCATAGGTCATGGTTTATAGGTCATGGTCAGGGGGATTCAGATCTCTTAGCGCGAAATTTGTGTAGTCTAGCTCTGTCTTTTGACTCGTCCAGTCGCTGAGGCTTACGAGGGAGGGGCGAGATTGAGTTGGATGCTGATCGGATAGTGATCCGACGGATAAACGCCATCGTACTGGTTTCTCCATACCTTGATTGCCGACAGCGGCCTGAAGCCAGGACTGATAAGGATATGGTCGATCGCCGGTAGTAGGTCCAGTCCGAAGAGCCGATTGGTTGAACCGTTAGGCGGAATGACCTTCAAACCGATCTCTTCAAACAGACGAACCTCTTTAAAGCCGCTGGGGACATTGAAGTCACCCAGGACGATGACGGGAATGGGCTCGCGCACAAGATCTTTGATGCGCTCAACGATAAGAGTCGAACTCCTTAGCCGATTGCTGCGGCTCTTGTAATCATTGTGGACGTTGAACAGATAAAATTCATGGTTGCTGCAGTGGCTGCGGAATCTGGCCCAACTGGCAAAGTAGGGGTAGCCCCCGTTCCACTGGCTGGAATAGACCCTGTCCGGCGTATCGGAGAAAAAGAAGAAGCCCTGATCGACCAGATCGAATTTGTTGGCTTTATAAATAATCGGTTGTGTTATCGGGAAAGCTGCGGGGTTACCGATGGCGGCGTTTAGATAGCCGGTGGTGGAGGCCTGGATCCAATCCAGCTGCAGATTTCTTGGACTGTAGTCTCCCCCATCAAAGGTCTCCGCCTCTTGAAACGCCACGATGTCGGCATCCATCTCGTTCAAGATACGGCTGACCGCATGTTTTCGAGTGTCCCAGGTTTCATCACTGTCACTAGGAACAATGTAATGAATGTTGAAACTGGCGATATGTAACGTACAGCTACTACTCGCGTATAGCGGGCTGCAGAGAATCGTTAACAAAGCGGTTATGAGCAGTTTTAGCGACATTGGCGAGTCTTTGTGATGGTACTAGCCGGTTAGGCTTAACAAGAAGGTTTCCTAGCTCACCACGGACAGCCTGGCTGACTAGGCCTCGTGAATCGTTTCTTGTGATCTTACCGCGCCTGAAGCTCCGCGTAAGATGAATTCAAACCGTTGACCTGTCTACAGGTGTAACCCTCATGCTGCCCATCCTTGATGATGAGGTAGTTCAACCATGCAACAACAGGCAATTTTAGTCGTTTTATCGGGATTCAAGAGCCGGTTTGAGGACAGGGTTTCCCAATCGATGCAGGGTATCCTGCTGGCATTGATCTCTACCGCTCTTTTCGTAGTGGTCGGGGTGATGGTTAGGATCCTGAGCGAGCGGATAGATCTGTTTCAGATATTACTGTTCCGCCAACTCGTTTTTATCACACTGCTGACGCCGGCTATTTTAAGGTCATTCGATACTTTGAAGCGCACATCGATGGCGAAATTTCACCTGCTTAGGATCACTGGTGCGTTTCTGGCGCTGTATCTGGGTTTTGTTACGGTCAGTAATATTCCGCTAGCTGATGCCACGGCCCTGGGCTTTACCCAAGTGCTGTTTGTCGCTGTGATCTCGAGGTTGTTTCTGGCTGAATCGGTCGGAACGATACGGGTTATGACTCTGCTAATCGGGTTTGTCGGTGTGCTATTGGTGGTGCAGCCAGGTTTTGACAGTCCTTCGCTGATCTACATGATGACCGGTCTGACAGCTGCCTTGGGGGCGGCGGTTGCAGTGGTCTGTGTTCGCTGGATGGCACAGACTGAGTCTCGGACGGTGCTGCTCAGCTACCAAGCCCTGTTTGTTGGCTTGATCACCCTTGTGCCGAGTTGGTGTGCATGGCAATGGCCGACACGAAATGAGTTGTTGCTGCTGATTTCGGTGGGGGTGATATCGTCGCTGGCACAATGGATAGGTGTCACGGCGTACCAAAAGGCTGAAGCCAATATCGTAGCCAATGTGGAATACATCAAGATTTTGTATTCGCTGATCTTGGGCTACTTGTTGTTTGCTGAGCTTCCTAATGTGCTATCGGTTTTCGGCGTTGTAGTGCTGCTATTGAGTGCATTGGTACCTTGGTTTTGGCAGGTGGCCTGCTCGTTCAGATCTAGCCGTCCGAAAGCAGGCTGCGATTGATGGGACTCGGATCATGGTGTACCAAGGAGCATTTTAACCTGTCTATAGGTATAAGCTTTAGCTTACTAATAAGTTACTTGGCGAGGTGTTTAGTGTGCTGACAGTTTCTCAACTGGCCAAGCGCTTCGGTATTTCGCGCACCAGCATTCTTTACTACGAACGACAGGGGTTGCTGTTACCCAGTAAACGCGGCGATAACGGTTATCGCTGGTACGGTCAGGAAGCTGTCGAGCGATTGGAGAAAATCATGGCCTACCGCTCCTTTGGTGTCCCGGTGGCCCACTTGGCTTCACTGCTGGCAATGAAGGCCGATGCTGGTCAGCAGCAGATTCTACAGGATCAATTCACTGCGCTAGAACAGCAGATTCAGCAACTGCGGCTGCAGCAAAAAGCGATAGTTCAATATATGGATCAGCCACAACTGCCCGAACGTGGCGCCGTTTCCAAGGAGCGCTGGAGCCAGATTATGCGCGATGCCGGTTTGAGCGATGAGGATATGCATAACTGGCATATTCAGTTTGAACACAACGAGCCTGACGGCCATCAAGCGTTTCTGGAGTCACTCGATATTGAGGCTGACGAGATTGTTCGGATAAGGCGTTGGTCTCGCCCCTGAGCCCAAGGGACTCTCTCCGGGGGCACGAGTGAGGTTGTGCTAGGGGAGGCGAAAAAAGCCGGCATCTTGATGCCGGCTTTGAGGGTTAATTGATGGGTTTTCGAGTCAAACTTCTCGAATCAGGTCTTAAACTGCTCTACCTCATGATTCAAGCCGACTGCTAGCTTGGCCAGCTCTTCACTGGCACTGGCGATCTGCTCGGTGCCCTGGCCGGTCTGTTGAGAAAGTTTACTGATCTCCTCTGCATTGCGACTGACCTCTTCAGCAACGCTCAGCTGCTCTTCGGTGGCGCTGGCGATCTGCAGGCTCATGTCACCGATGGTGTCTACCGAACCACGGATTGCCTGCAGGGCTTCGGTGACCTGTTGGGCTTGCTCGACCAGGTCTTCGGCCTGGCTGGTACCCCGTTTCATCGCCTCGGTCGAGCGCAACGCGCCGGTTTGCAGCGAGCTGATCATCTGCTCGATCTCGCTGGCCGAACTCTGGGTGTTTTGCGCCAGCGAGCGCACCTCATCGGCGACCACGGCAAAGCCTCGGCCCTGTTCACCGGCGCGGGCAGCCTCGATGGCTGCGTTCAGGGCCAGCAGGTTGGTCTGATCGGCAATCCCTTTGATCACGTCCAGAATACTGGCGATATTGCTGGTGCCCTGTTCGAGCTCGTTGACCATGCTCATCGAGCCTTCCAGTGTTTCGGCCAGGGCCTGAATACCGCGAACCGTTTCGCCGACCACCTCGGAGCCTTCGGAAACCTGGCCGCGGGCACTGTTGGCGGCATCGGCTGCCAGCGAAGTGTTCTGGGTGATCTCACGCACCGTGGCGCTCATCTGATTGATGGCACTGGCGACCTGATCGGTATTCTGGTGTTGCAGCACCACATTCTGACCGGTCTGCTCGGTGATGGCGGCCAGCTCTTCCGAGGCGGCGGCCTGTTGCGAGGCGGAGTCACTGATGGTGCCGACGGTGCTGCGCAGACTGGCGACCATATCCGCCATCGCCTGCTGCATCACGCCAACCTCATCGTGCTGAGTGACACGGATATTGGTGGTCAGATCGCCGGCGGCAATCTGTTTGGTGTTATCGACCAGTTCGATGATCGGGCGGCTGATGCTTCTGGCCAGCAGAACGCCCAGTGCGGCAATGACGGCCACGGCCACCGCCACCATGATCGTGGTCAGTAGCATCAGCTGTTTGACCGTGGCGAGGGCCTCGGCTTCATCGATTTCGGCCATCAGGGCCCACTGGGTATCACCCACCTGTACCGGGGTGTAGGCGGACAGAACCGGGTTGCCGTTGTAGTCGATGATGATATCGACGCCGGTTTCCCCGTTCAGCGCACGTCGTGATGCCTCGGTATCGACCCCATTGGCTTCCACGGTACCGGCGAACGAGGCGATCACCGAGTGACCGGTCGGATCAAGGAAGGAGTCGGACCGCATCCGTTTATCCGGCCCGACCAGGTAGGCTTCACCGGTTTCACCCATGCCTTCGCGTTGCTGCATGATGGCGTTGATCGCGCCGAGCGAAACCTGCAGCGCGACGGTCATGACCACGTTACCGTCCCGATCGGTGACCGGCTGGGCAATGAAGCTGGCCGGAGCATCGTTGGAGGGGGCGTAGGGAGCAAAGTCGACCAAGCCGAAGTTTTTGCTTTGCATCACCTGACGAACCAGAGAGCCGAGATTGGAGCTGGCGTATTTGCCGCTGACCAGGTTGGTCTGATAGTCGGCCTCCCGGGTCACGGTGTAGAAGGCATAACCGCTGTCGTCGATCAGGAACAGGTCGTAGTAGCCGTACTTCTCAATATATTTCTTGTAGAAGTCGACGCCGTCGCTGTCGGCCGGCGAAAAGGCTTCGGCGACGTCGATCTCGCTGATCATTGCCCAGCGCACACCGCTACCAAAATCGACCACTTCCCAGGAGGAGAGCACCGGATTGTCGTTGTAATCACGGATGATTGCCGCCCCCGGCTTACCGGCCAGCGCTTGCTCGATCGCCAGGGTATTGACCTGGGTGTTGTTGGCAAAGGAAGCTTCGACACTGTGGGTCTTGGGTGACAGGTAAGAGTCCGATCGCATCAACCGATCCGGGCCGACCAGATAGGACTCGCCGCTTTTGCCCATGCCGTCCCGGCGCAGCATCACGTCGTTGAGGCTATCCAACGGGACCTGGAAGGCAACGTAGCCGCTGACTTCGTCGATCAGGTTGGTGACGGTGGCCAGCATAAAAGCGGCAGGTGCTCCTCCGGCCGGTGCGTAGGGGGCGAAGTCGGATACCGTGATCGCTTTCGGTCCCTGTTTTTTCGCCATCTCCAGCACCTGGCCCAAGCCACTGTCGTTCAACTCGGAGTTGGGGATATTCATGCCCATGTCCGATTCTTTGGCGTCGGTATAGAGGATGGTGCCGTCGGGGGAGATCAGGTAGAGATCGTACCAACCGTTAGCCTCTACAATTTTCGACACCCGGGGACCGTAGACCTTGGCGCGGCGCTGCCAGCGGCCGCTGTTGACGAAATCGTCGGTTCCGATCACCGCCAGGTTCAGAGCATCCAGAGCTTCACCGATAAAGGGGGAGTCGCGGGTGATCCGCAGCTGAGCCTTCATCGAGGAGATATGCTCATCGAGCTGGGACTTCTTATTCGCCTGTACGGCGGCAAGCTTTTTGAATGCTTCGTCGCTTAGGGTTTCAACCGTATCGACCAGCACATTCATATCGGCCCGACGATTGGCAAAAAAGTCGCTGATTTGCGCCTGTTTGATCGATCGAACTGATTGAAGTTGGTTGAAGGCTTGGGATTCGAGTGCGTCGGACGCGCGTTGGATACTGATGCCGGCGTAGATCAACAGCGGAATCAGCGATAGACAAAGAAATGCCGCAACCAGTTTACGGTTGAGGCTGTTTAGCAAGGTCATAGCGGTACTCCAAATCACAGCATTGCACTGCTGACCGGCCGATCCTCACGAAGTGGCCAACGGTGCGATTGGACTTATTATTTTCACCATGTGCCAGACGACTATAGCCAATGGTCTAATAAACACAAGGTAATTGTGCCCTTGAGCGGATCTAGCTCAATGTCTGCATTCAGACCCGACTCGCGTTATAGGGACAGCACCGCTTTTCGGTGTAAGCTCAGGTACCCTGACCTTAGCGAGGAGGTGTGTGATGGGAAAACCGACCGAGCAGCAACTCGAAACCGCCTTGGCTGTTGCCGTTGACATGCGCGAGCGCGAACATGATCCGCACTTTGTAGCGAAGTCCCTATTGAACTGTCACTATCGGCTCGAGCATCTCGAACAGCTGCTCAAGCTGACCGAGCAGTATCTTCATGCAGGCCAGAATGAGCAGCAGCATGCCCATTTGCTGGTGGCGATCGAAAAATATCATCAACTGGACGATCACACCGCCGCGGTGGATCGTCTCAAATTTGGACTCGATTAATGGCCCGAGGCAGTCGAATCTTCAAGTTTAAGCTCTATCTGAGCGATATGGACCGACACTGTTATGAACAGCTGGACCTGACGCTGGCACAGCATCCGTCGGAATCGGAGCAGCGCCTGCTGACCCGGTTGCTGGCGTACGGGTTGGAATATGAGCCTGGGTTGGCCTTTGGTGGTGGGGTTTCCAGCACCGATGAAGCCCCAATCTGGCTACGTAACGATTTTGATGAAGTGCAGCACTGGATCGAGATCGGCCAGCCCGATCTGGAGCGACTGGCGAAGCTGCATAAGCGTCATCCGCGTTTGAGTCTGTATGTCTACGGCGCCAATGCCCACCGTTGGTGGAATCAGCACCAGGCCAGCTTGTCGGCGCTGGCCAAACTGCATCTCTATCTGCTCGATAATGCAGTCATTGAGTCCCTCAGCGAAGGGCTGCGCAGTGGCGTTGAGGTGCAGCTCAACCGCCAGGATAACCTGCTTTACCTGGCGGTGGGCGACCGACAAGCCGAGATGCCGTTAACCCGGCTGCTGCCCGAGCATTGAGTGAATCGCTCAAAACCTAGACGCTGCAACGCGGCAATTATGCACAGTAACTGTGGATAACACTGTCCGTGGCTTGAGGGTATCCGTCTCAAGCCCCCGTGAGCCGTAGCGCTCAGCGTTGCGGTTCTTTTTTGTGCAATGCGCTCGAGTGGGCTGAAATCAACGATGGTCGGCCGATTGTCAAGAGGGTGGAAGGCCTGCTGATCGCCGTTCAAGGGCACTCAGCAGGCCGATATTAACCTCCCTAAGCCCACTGCTAGCAGGATTGCTTTTCCGGGTTGGCCTCAGCTTCGATGTCAGGGGTGGCATATTTGCGTCTTAACCACCACTTTTCCAGCCCGATCAGGGCGTAGATGCCGAAGCTGACGCTGAGGATATTCAACCACTCGGCGGCACCAATCGGAGCGCTGCCGAAGGCGGCGTTCATCATCGGGGAGTAGGTATAGAACAGCTGCAGCAGGATCATGCCGCTTACCCCCACCAGCAACAGCGGGTTCGAGAAGAAGCCCAATTTGAACACGGAATAACGCAGTGAGCGGCAGTTGAACAGGTAGAACAGCTCACCAAATACAAACACGTTAACCGTGACGGTGCGGGCGACCAGTTCGGATTCACCCTGGGCCAGTTCCCACTCGAACAGACCGTAGGCCCCGACCAGCAGCAGGAAACCCACCAGTAGAATCCGCATGATCAGGCTGCTTGACAGGATATTGCTCTGGGGGTGGCGTGGCGGCCGTTGCATGATCCCCGGTTCTTTGGGCTCAAACGCCAGCATCAGTCCCAGGAACACCGCGGTACTCATGTTGATCCACAGAATCTGCACCGGAAGAATCGGTAGGCTCAGGCCGGCGAAAATGGCGGTCAAAATCACCAGACCTTCGCCCAGGTTGGTTGGCAGGGTCCAGGTGATGAATTTGATCAGGTTGTCGTAAACGCCACGCCCCTCTTCGACTGCTGCACGGATCGAGGCGAAGTTGTCGTTGGTCAGTACCATATCGGCGGCTTCCTTGGAGACCTCGGTGCCGGTGATACCCATCGCCACGCCGATATCCGCCCGCCGTAGCGCCGGCGCATCGTTGACCCCGTCACCGGTCATCGCGACCACATCACCGCGTCGCTGCATCGCCTCCACCAGCCGTAGTTTCTGCTCCGGCGCAACCCGGGCAAAAACGGCCACATGGCCCACCACGTGCTCCACCTGCTCGTCACTCATTTCGGCCAGCTCGTGCCCGGTAACGGCGGCAAGCCGACCACTCTCAAGGCGCTTGCCCTCCAGGCCGATCTCCTGGGCAATGGCGGCGGCGGTCACGGCGTGGTCACCGGTGATCATCTTGACGCTGATGCCGGCGCTCTGACAGGCACCGACCGCTTCGACCGCCTCCGGACGGGGCGGATCGATCATTCCCTGCAGGCCGATAAAGGTCAGGCCTTCAGCCAGATCCCCATGGTTGATCCGATCCTGCGACTCAGCCAGCTCGATAAAGGCGAAAGCGAGCACCCGCATGCCGTTGGCGGCCATGGTTTCAACGTCGCGGTGACAGCCCGTTTTATCCAGCTCGGTCGTCTCGCCGGTTTCACCCAACGCATTGATACAGCGTGAGATCAGGCTTTCAGCCGAGCCTTTGAGGTACACCCGTCGTTTGCCGTCGGTCTGCTGATGCAGGGTGGCCATGTACTGGTGCTGCGACTCGAATGGAATGGTATCGATCCGCGGCAATGCTTGTTGCAGGCCATCCGACGTCAAACCGGCTTTGTAGGCAGACGTGATCAGGGCACCTTCGGTAGGGTCGCCTTCGATTCGCCAGCCTTCGTCGGCTTCCACCAACTGGGAGTCATTGCACAGCAGCCCGGCTTTGAGGCATTCGAGCAGGGCGGGGTGACTCTGAGGCAGGTAATCCTCGTCGTCGAGGCGGAAGCTTCCTTCGGGTGCGTAACCAACCCCGGAGACCGACAATTTCAGTCCTGCAGCATGGATCTCCTGAACCGTCATCTGGTTCTGGGTCAGGGTGCCGGTTTTGTCCGAGCAGATAATGGTGGTGCTGCCCAGGGTTTCCACGGCCGGTAATTTACGGATGATGGCATGGCGCTTGGCCATCTTGCCGACCCCGATCGCCAGGGTGATGGTCAACGCCGCCGGTAAGCCTTCCGGGATCGCACCAACCGCCAGCGCCACGGCCGCCATAAACATATCGATCCAGGATTCACCCCGCAGGATACCGACCAGAAAGGTGAATGCGGCCAAAGCCAGAATCACCCGCAGCAGCAGATGACTGAACTGGCTGATGCGCCGAGTCAGCGGGGTGGCCAGTATTTCGGCGGTAGCGATCAGTTCGTTGATGCGACCGATTTCACTGTGATCTCCGGTGGCGACGACCACACCAGTGGCGGTGCCGTAGGTGACCAGAGTTGAGCCGTAGGCCATATTGCGGCGATCGGCCAGTACACAGTCTTCGGCCACCGCGCCAAGTTGCTTCTCGACCGGCACGGATTCGCCGGTCAGGGCCGATTCGTCGATCTGCAGTTCTCGTGAGCGAAGCAGACGAATATCCGCCGGCACCTTGTCACCGGACTGCATCACGACAATATCGCCGGGTACCAGCTCGGTTGAGGAGATACGCTGCTTCAACCCGTCCCGAATCACCGTGGCTTCGCTAACCATCGCCTGGGACAGCGCGCGGATCGCCTTCATCGCCTTGGACTCTTGCAGGAACCCGATCACGGCGTTGACCAGTACCACGCCGAAAATCACCCCGGAGTCGACCCATTCCTGCAGCAGCGCGGTGATCAGCGACGCACCCAGCAGGATATACACCAGCGGTTGATTGAATTGCTGCAGAAACAGCAGGAAGGGGTTTTGGTCTTGCTTCTGGGTCAGCGTGTTAGGGCCGACCTGATTCAGCCGCCTTACGGATTCATCAGCGCTAAGGCCCTGATCAGCTTGGCTGTCGAGCAGCTGCTCGGCTTCAGATTCGGTCAGCGCGTGCCAGTTATCTCGGCGTGCAGGGGACATGTCTTGAACTCCTTTCAATTCATGGTCAATGCATCGATCGAAGCGCTGAATTCAGCGACTGCCTGGCATTCGTGTCCCCAGCGCTATCCTGATTATGCGCCAGGCTTGTGCGACGCACAATTGATCTGGAGCATTCAATAGACTGTCCTTTTATTTCAGCGCCAGGATTTTAAGTGGCTGGCTTATAGGCGTGAGAAGCCGTACTGATGGCAGCCGAATTCGATGCTTAGCTTTAGCTATTCACAGAAAGTGTGGATAAGGTTGTCTGCGAGCTGAGGGTAATGGGCCCAACGTCCGATGGAGCCTGGGATAGCGGGAAGCGTTGTTTTTTTGTGCAGCAGGTCGATAAATAATCAATGGCACTGCCTGGCGATAGCTGGAGCAGGTGGTTATCAAGTCAGGCTTGGGGCCGAATCCTGGCCCCGATGGACGTCTTGCTCTGATCTGAAATAACGGGGTTGCCTTGCTGAACCCCCATCACTAGCGGTAGAAGAGTTGTTCCTGGCTGACGCCCTGCTCACCAAAGCTGATCAGTCCTGCGCCTACGACCTCGCCGATCTGCCATTTGCACCAGGCTTTCTCGCCGTTAACGCTGACTTCGGTGATCTCCATCGAGCTACCAATCCCTTTTAGGGTATCGATATACGCGGGCAAATCGGCTTTCGTGTGAAGCACTCCATCCTTATCGAGAAGCTGATAATCCTCCGTGACGTTTGCAACGATGGTCGCGGCATCTAGGCTACTGAAGCCTTGTGCGTAACTCCCTAACTTATCTTCAGCGGACATGGCCTTTCCTCCTATCGGTGTCGGGCTCTGCGGTTATTCGAGCACCTTGAAGCGTAGCCTATTAGGGTTTTTTGTCGTGCTTCCCGGTATCTGGACTAGGCGGAACCAGCAGGGCGACTCCAAATAGGCTGTGTCTGCTGCCGTTGAAAATATCACTATCGACAACTTTGTTTGACATGGCACCGACATAGCTCAGCTTGCCTTATCCCCAATTGCTGTGGATAGAGTTGTTGGCAGCTTTTGCTTAGATGGCTGTAGGCCTCTAAACATCAGGGGTTGGCTGGTTAGGATAGAAATTGAGCAGTGGCTTTGGGTGTTGCTTGGTGCCTTGAGACCGGAATATTTCTGGGCACCGTTCAGGATCGAACTAACAGGTAGAACGAAACCTTGATGTAAAAAATACTTGACGAAGTGTTGTTGGCGAGCATAACGTGTCCACCTGCTCGCCCCACAAGGGCGGCAGCAATAACAGATAAACGGTCGTACCGGCCGGATAAAAATAATTAAATCTGGTCCAAGCCGTGATCCGGCCTGGATTGTGGGTGAACGTCTATGTTTTCCGATCAACCGTCCGTTGGCGCCATTGCCTTCGAGGTTACCTCCATTGCCCAGGTACATCCCTGTACCTTCAGCCGCTCTCGCCGGCTCCCCAGCCCCAGCAGTTCTTGGGCGCACTCCATTACGCTTCTTGCGGATCCCGACCCGCTACTGAGCTAACACTTCGCCGATATCGGTTCGACCATGGCCTGTGTTTCGGCAGGGTTTGGCTCGGCTGGTTGTGCGTGTGTAACGGATAGACAGAGTTCTCCCCCAGATCTGAATTAAGGGATAAACACCATGAGTGTATTTAGTCATCCTGAGTTCGCTCAGCATGAACAACTGAATTTTTTCTGCGATGAAAAAAGCGGTCTGAAAGCGATCGTGGCGGTGCATAACACCAATCGCGGTCCGGCATTGGGTGGTTGCCGGATGTGGAATTACCGTAGCGATGAAGAGGCGCTGCGGGATGTGCTGCGGTTGTCCAAGGGGATGACCTACAAGTCGGCGCTGGCCAATATCGATCTGGGCGGCGGCAAGTCGGTGATTATCGGCGATCCCCGCCAGCATAAGGGCGACGCGCTGCTCGAAGCCATGGGGCGTTGTCTGGAGTCGATGGGCGATCGCTATATCGCTGCCGAAGACTCGGGCACTTCCGTGGCCGACCTGAAGGTGATGTCCCGTCACACCAACAATGTCGCCGGAATCACCGAGCGGATCGGGATCGACGGCAAGCCCTGCAACGGTGATCCGTCTCCGGCAACCGCCTACGGCACCTTTGTCGGTCTGCAGGCGGCGGTGAAGCACAAGCTGGGTCAGCAGGACCTGCGTGGCTTGCGGGTGGCGATTCAGGGGATCGGCAACGTCGGTTTCCGTCTGGCCCAGCATCTGGCGGCGGCCGGTGCCGAGTTGTTTGTCACCGATATCCATCAGGAGCAGGTGGCCCGAGCGGTCAGCGAACTGGGCGCGATCGAAGTGGGTGCCGAGCAGATCCTGTCGCTGGATGTCGATGTGCTGGCCCCTTGCGCGCTGGGTGCGGTACTGAATGACGACAGCATTCCCAACATCAAGGCCAAGGTGATTGCCGGTGCCGCCAATAATCAGCTGGCGGCCCCCGAGCATGATGCGATGCTGCGCCAGCACGGCATTCTCTATGCCCCGGATTACGCCATCAACGCCGGCGGTATTATCGATATCTTCTATGAGCGGATCGGTCATGATCACCTGAAGGTTCTGGCTCATATCGAATCGATCACCGACACCCTCGATGAGATCTTCCGTCGTGCCGACCAGCAGGATCGTCCGACCGGTGAGGTCGCCAACGAACTGGCCGAGGAGCGCTTTATGGCGCCGGAGACGGTCAACGCCTGAGATTCAAAAGACAACCATCACTAACGGATTAGTCAGCGCCACTGCCTGCGGGACTCCATTCCAAGGGCAGAGGTGGGTGACAACCTTTACTCCAATAAAAACAACAGGAGAGACAACGGTGACACAGATCATCCAGGACTCCGCCGCCTCTGCGGCAACAGACACAGCCAAATCCCATCCGATGTGGTCTTCACGGATGGCCTTTATCCTGGCCGCCAGCGGTTCTGCCGTCGGCCTGGGCAACATCTGGAAATTCCCCTATATCACCGGCGAGAATGGCGGTGCCGCTTTCGTACTGGTTTACCTGCTCTGTATTGCGATCGTCGGGATTCCGATCATGATCGCCGAAGTCATGATCGGCCGTCGCGGTGGCGGCAGCCCATTGCAGAGCATGCGCAAGCTGGTGGCCGACAGCGGACTATCGTCGCGCTGGAAGTGGCTGGGTGGCATGGGCATGCTGGCTTCGTTCCTGATTCTGTCGTTCTATTCGGTGATCGGCGGTTGGGCGATGACCTATGTGGGTAATTCGGTCAGCGGTAATTTTGTTGGTGCTACCACCGAGCAGATCGGTGCGATCTTCGGCAACCTGCTGGGTAATCCTGGCGAGCTGCTGCTCTGGCACACGCTGTTCATGTCGCTGGTGATTCTGATCGTGGCCCGCGGCATCCGCTCCGGGATGGAAAAAGCGATCAATATCCTGATGCCGCTGCTGTTTGTATTGCTGCTGGTGATGGTCGGCTACGCCATGAATACCGACCACTTTGCCGCCGGTTTCAGCTTCCTGTTCAGCCCGGATTTCTCCAAGCTGACCACCGACGGCGTACTGACCGCGCTGGGTCATGCGTTCTTCACCCTCAGCCTGGGGATGGGCGTAATGATGGCCTACGGTTCCTACCTGCCCAAGCAGGTCTCGATCGTGAAGACCGCGGTGACCGTATCGGTGCTGGATACCGTGGTGGCGCTGCTGGCCGGTCTGGCGATCTTCCCGCTGGTGTTCGCCAACGGCTTGGAGCCGGGTGCGGGTCCGGGACTGATCTTCCAAACCCTGCCGCTGGCCTTCAGCCAGATGCCCGGTGGTGTGCTGTTTGGTACCCTGTTCTTCGTGCTGCTGGTGGTGGCTGCGGTGACGTCGGCGATCTCGCTGTTGGAACCGGTGGTTGAGTGGCTGGAAGAGAAGCCGGCTATCTCCCGTTTCGGTGCGACGCTGATTGCCGGTCTGTCGGTCTGGTTGCTGGGTATCGTCACGGTGCTGTCGTTCAACGTCTGGGCCGATGTGACGCCGCTGGCGATGTTCGAGCGCTTCGAGGGCAAGACCCTGTTCGACCTGCTCGACTTTGTCACCGCCAACCTGATGATGCCGCTGTCCGGCCTGCTGGTCGCTGTGTTTGTCGGTTGGTTTATGTCGAAGCAAATCACCGAAGGTGAGCTGAAGCTGGGTAACGGTTTGGCGCTGAACAGCTTTATGTTTGTGCTGCGTTTCCTGACACCGGCTGCGGTTTTGGTGGTATTCGTCTATAATCTGCTTTGAGTCGGCTGAGCGCTGACTCTATTCCAAGCGCAACGGGCTACCTCTGAGAAGGTGGCCCGTTTAGGTTCTGGGCCTCTCCGGCGCCCTGTTTATGGACCTTTTCTTCCCTGTTTGCTGCCGTTTTCTTTGCGGCTTCTCCTACATCTCCTGTTGCTCCCTGTTTGGATTCGGCGCAGAGGGTCTCCTTGGTGAGTGATTCTGTCATCTTTAGTGAGCTGTTGAGTTAGTTTCGGTCGTTTTTTGTGTCATGTTGGTTCGGCATAGTGGGGTTTCCCCCTCACTGACTGACTGCAGGATGCCGATATGCCGTTGAAATCACTCAAAGTGCTCGACTTTTCCACCCTGCTGCCTGGGCCCTACGCGACCATGATGCTGGCCGACCTGGGTGCTGAGGTCGTACGGATCGAGGCTCCCAACCGGGTTGATCTGCTCCGACATTTGCCGCCGTTGCTAGCAGAGGGGGAGAATCAAACCTCGGCTTGCTTTGCGACCCTGAATCGAAATAAGCGGGCGATGGCGCTGGACCTGAAAAATCCCGCTGCGGTCGAGGCGATCAAACAGATGATCGGTGACTACGATATTCTGGTGGAGCAGTTTCGTCCGGGGGTGATGGCTCGCCTAGGGCTGGGGTATGACGAGCTGGCTCGGATCAATCCACGTCTGATCTACTGCTCGATCAGCGGCTATGGTCAAAGCGGCAGCCATCGGGATCGGGCCGGTCACGATATCAATTATCTGGCCTTGTCGGGGTTGGCTGGTTACAGCGGTCGAGCCGAAACCGGGCCGGTGTTGTCGGGCACCCAGATTGCTGATATCGCCGGTGGCTCTTACCCGGCGGCGGTGGGGATTCTGGCCGCGGTGATCGAACGGCAGCACTCGGGACGGGGGCAGTCGATCGATATCAGCATGACAGACGGTGCGTTGGCAATGAACGCACTCTTTGGTGCCAACTGCCTGGTTAGCGGTAAGGACCCTCAACCCGGCAGCGAGTTTTTGAACGGCGGCAGCTTCTACGGCTATTACCGTACCGCCGATCAGCGTTATCTGGCGGTGGGCAGCCTGGAACCGCCATTTCTGAAAGGGCTGTTGCAGGCACTGGGTAAACCGGAGTGGATTGGGCGGGCGTCCGACACCCACCCCGAGGCGGTCGACGCGTTCAAAGCCGATATCCAGTCTATTATCGAAACACGACCGTTGCAGCATTGGTGTGAGGTCTTTGCCGAGCTCGATGTCTGCGTCGAGCCGGTATTGAACTTCGGTGAAGCGGCGGATTCGGAGCTGTTCCGTAGCCGTGAAATGTTGGTCGAGGTGCCGCTTGCTGAACGGCAGTCTGAGCAGGAATTCGAGCCACAAAGGGTTCGTCAGATCGGCTGTCCGATCAAGTTCTCCCGTAGCCGCGCCGAATACCGCAGCATAGGTTCGCCGCTGGGAGCCCACACTCGCGATGTTTTGCGTGAGCAGGGATTCTCCGATGAACAGATCGAGCGGATGCTGGCCGCCGCGGATCAGACCAACGCCTAATCCGCGGACTTATCTTCCAGGTGCCTTGGTTCGAAGCTGTTAAGATCGCACCTGAGTTAGAGCCGACCGTAAAAGGTCAGGCGGGCGGATTCGGACAGCGCGATACCCGGTTCGGAGTTGTAGGCCAGCACGACCAGCATCCGGGTCTTGTCGCCTTTAACCGGCGTGACCCGGTGCAGGGCATTCCTGCCGCGGAACATCGCCAGGGTGCCGGCGCCGGCCTGCAGGGTTTTAACCTGGCGTTTGCCGTCCAGAACGTCACCCACCCCGTCATAGTTCATCTCGCCCCGATCGGCATCGCGCAGATTCTCGACATATTCGAAGCTTCCACCCGCTTCCGGACTCTGGATCAACAGGGTGATGGCAAAGGAGGAGTTGTCAAAGTGCCAGCCCAGCTCCTGGCCCTGGTCGGCGTAATGCAGGTTGATCGACGACATCGGGTCGGCATAGTTGTACAGCCCCTGTTCCCCCAGCACGGTGGCAAGGAAATCACGGAACGTCTCGGCATCATAAAGGGTGCGAAGCGGTGAATCCGCATCGATCTGATCGTCGGTGATACAGCCTTTGGAGGACTGGACCGGTCGGTTTCTCGGGTGGTCGTCCGCAAAGTCCGGGTCCGGGTCTTTGAGGTAGACGTTGTGATCATCCTTGGAGTAGTAGGCCAGGTGTTTCTTCTCGGCACCTTCCCGGCAGATCCTGACCAGCGCCTCGGCCGAGATAAAGTCCGGCAGGACCAACGCACCGTGCTCATCCAGATGCTGTTTACAGCGTTGTTGGAAGGAGGTGTCGGAAAGCGGGTACTCGTTGAACTGAATGATCTGCTCTAGTTGCATGTTGTGCCTACCTGTTTTATTTGTTTAAAAACAAAATAAGCTAATGATATAAGTCATATCTAACGATATTTATTGATCTTATCCGTAAGAAAACCTTAATGATGGGGTGAGTGCTGATGCTGTGGCGAGAGACCCGTTGATGAAAACCAGACAGATTCCACCGTTGAAGGCGTTGCTGGCTTTTGAGGCTGCAGCCGAAGCCGGTAGCTTTGCCGCGGCGGCCGAACGCTTGTTTGTGACCCCAGCGGCGGTCAGCCAACAGATCAAGGTGTTGGAACAGCAGCTGGATATCGCGCTGTTCGATCGTTCCAAGTCCGGGGTCAGGCTAACCCGGGCAGGGCAGAGTTATCTGGTCTTCATCCGTGAGGCACTGGAGAAATTGCGTCTGGGTCAGCAGCAGATCGAACTGTTTCGACGCGTCGATGTGCTGACCATTACGGCGTTGCCGTCGGTGGCTTCGAACTGGTTGATGCCGTTGGTGTTGCAGTGGATGGAGCTCAACCCCGGGCTGCAGGTTCGGGTGGAGGCCAGCCACGCCCGGGTTGATTTCAACCGCTCGGTATCGGATATCTGTATCGGCTACGGCGAGTCGGGCTATGCCGGTTTGAACAAAGAGCTGCTGTTCACCGATTCGGTGACGATGGTCCTCAGCCCGCAGCTGCTGGCAACCGTTGCTGAGACCCCGTCCCTCGAAGCGATCGCCCAATTGCCCCGGATCCATATCGACTGGGGCGAGGACAACGACAGCCTGCCGGATTGGGAGGATTGGCTGCAGGCCGCCGGGCTGGATATCGCCACTTCGAAAGCGGGACCGCGGTTCAACCTGTCGAGTATGGCGATCGACGCCGCCGTACAAGGCAAGGGGTTGCTGCTGGGGCAACGGATGCTGATCGCCGACGAATTGAAGGCGGGTCGACTCGTCGCTCCCTGCGAGATCAGTCTGCCATTGGGGCGGGCCTATTACCTGGTTTATCCGAAGCGAACCCTCGATAACGCCAATGCTCGGCGTTTTATCGATTGGTTACTGGCATCCCTTTAACCCGGCTGGCCCCTGATCTCCGATAAAGCCTGGAAACACTACCAACCATTTTACCTGGGACAGGTTTTTTCAACGCGTTGGGAACCTTCGTTCGTCCAGCTGCATCCTGTTGGTGAAGAGCGAGATATTTCTCGCCAACCAGGGCCCATCAGGCCCCTTATTACCAACGGAGAGCATCATGAAAATCCTACAGTCAAAAGTATCCGAATCGGGTTTGGTAGAAACGATGTCGGCACGCTCGCGCCGTAACTTCCTGCTACGTACTGGGGCTGTGACTCTGTCTGCAGCCGGCGTAGCGATGCTCAGCGGCTGCGTTAATGCCGGCAAATACGGAACCGCAGATGGGGCTGTCAGCCAGGATGTTAAAATACTCAATACCGCTATCGGTGCCGAACATGAGGCCGTGGCGGCCTACCAGGTGGGCGCCGAGAGTGGCTTGTTGAGTAACGATGTGCTGAAAGTGGCGGTGCAGTTTCAAGGGCATCACAAAGAACATATCGAAGCCCTTGCCAAAGCCGTGATGTCGATGGGCGGCACGCCGGCTGAGCCGAAGAGCGATTACGGCTTCCCCGTCCATCAGCTCAAAAACCAGACCCATGTACTGGAGTTTGCCGCAGGGTTGGAGCGTGGGGCGGTGAGTGCTTATGCCGGAGCGATTCCGGTGTTCGACAACCGTGATCTATCCCTCGCTGCGGCCAGTATTCTGGCCGATGAAGCGATGCATTGGGCGGTGTTGCGTCACGCACTGGGGCTGGATCCCGTGCCGGGTGCATTCTTCTCATGATGCCGACGGTCTCCTTCGGTACCGCGCTGCTGACGGTTGCCGGCCTGCTTGCCGATGTCTCGACAGCGAGCGCTGAGATGTCCGTGTCGATGAGCGGAGACGCGAGGCACGGTAAACAGCTTTACGCTCAATGTGTCGGTTGCCACTCCCCGGAGCGTCACCGAACAGGGCCTAAGCATTGTGGATTGATCGGTCGTCAGGCCGGGGCGGCAGCGGGCTTTGATTACTCCAAGTCGATGCGTGAATCGAAACTTATCTGGTCAGTCCGGACGTTGGATTCGTTTCTATTCTCCCCTTTGGGCTACATACCCGGCACCAATATGGGGATTGCCGGGATTAAAGACGACCATGACCGTAGTGATTTGATCGCTTACTTAATCGCGATGAACCAATGGTCTGAATGTCGCTAGGTCGCTAGGTCGCTAGGTCGCTAGGTCGCTAGAGAGTAAGAGAACAAACAGAATGGGAGGGCTGTGATGACGATCGCAGCACAACAGCTAAAGATACAAACACTGATGGGTTGCTCCGACGCTGAGCTGGTGACGCGTATCCTGCAGGGGGAGACGAACGCTTATGAAGGTATTATGCGACGCTACAACCAACGGTTGTTCCGGGTAGCTCGAGGCATCGTGAATAGCGATGCAGAGGCCATGGATGCGATCCAGGAGGCTTATATCAAGGCCTTCGAGCAACTGGAGCGCTTGCAGTCGATCCCGGCGTTACCCGGTTGGCTGTCGCGTATTGCACGCAACGAGGCGCTGCAACTCCTGCGACGTAATCAGCGTAATGTCGCCATGGCCCCCGAGGAGCTGGAATCGGTTGTGAAGCTGACGGCGATGACAAAGAACTACAATGGACCGGATAGCGAGGTCGCCAACAAGCAGCTGGGGCAATTGCTGGAGAGTAATATCAATCAGTTGCCCGACAGCTTCCGCAGTGTCTTTATCCTGCGGGCGATCGAGCAATGCAGCGTACGTGAGACGGCGGAAATACTCGATCTGGAAGAGGGGACCGTAAAAACCCGTCTCTTCCGCGCCAACGCCCTGTTGCAAAAGCAGCTGAGCTTGCATCTCAGTGAATCCGGCGTGGCGCTTTATGAGTTTGCCGGACATCGCTGTGATGCGGTTGTTCGAGGGGTGCTGGCACGGTTGCTGCGCCAACGCAGGGGTGGTGATTAAGCCCTAGCCAAGGGGCTGAAGCTGACCCCACCCTGAGCCCGTAACCGATCGTACGGAGGCATTCGCTGCTTGAGCCGCTCATGGGGCAGTTCCGATACGAATGATCCACAAGGCCCAGGGTGCCATATCGTTGATCATGGGTTAGGTCACCCTAGGCAACTGGTCCCAACGGGTGGTGTAGGCCGGTGATCGTTTCAGCCGCTTCATCTGCCAGCCTGTGTGGATGCCGTTGCTGGCCAGAAACAGACCGCCGGGGTGGCGCTGGTTGATCTGATCCAGCGCCTGCATCAGACGATGATCACGCTCGCTCTGCTGGGTTTCCAGCAGATCCAGTTGCTGGTGGGCGGCGGGAATCAGCTCCAGCAGACCAACCCCGGCCTTGTAGTAAGGCAGCTCGGGACGGAACAGTTGCGGCAGGGCCTGCAGCAGCAGCTGTACCACCAGCCGGGTATCGTTGGTCGGGTAGGGCAGTCGCACGATCCCCGAGCGCGAATAGTAGATCGGATCGTAGCGGCTGGTCTGGATAAACAGCTGCACCGTGGACGTCAGCGAGTCCTGCTGCCGCAGTTTCTGCATCGCCCGGGTGGCATAGCTGCTGACCGCCTGCTGCAGCTCCGATAGCTGGTAGACCCGTTGCCCGAACGAGCGGGTGCTGAAGATCTGCTGTTTGGGTTCGGGTAGTTCGTCAAGCTCGAGGCAGGGTTCGCCGTTGAGCTCGCGCAGGGTGCGCTCCAGCGTGACACCAAACTGTTTGCGCAGCAGCTTGGGTGGCTGTGAGGCCAGATCCCAGGCGGTCGCCATCCCCTGTTCCTGCAACCGCGGGTAGAGCTTGCGTCCTACCCCCCAGACATCCTGCAGCGGAAAATTCCGCAATGCCTGGCGGCGCTGGGTCTCGGTTTCGATGGTATAGACCCCCCGATGGCTGGTGCTCTGCTTGGCGATCTGATTGGCCAGCTTGGCCAGGGTCTTGGTCGGGGCGATGCCGACCGAAACTGGAATCCGGACCTGGCGCCAGACATCGCGCCGGATCTGGGCGGCGTAGGAGCGACTATCCACGGTCAGGCCCTGCAGCGACAGAAAGGCTTCGTCGATGGAGTAGATCTCCACGTCCGGGGTGAAGTCGGACAGGCACTCCATCACCCGGCGCGACAGGTCACCGTAGAGTTCGTAGTTGCTGCTGAACACGGCAACGCCTTGCTGCCGCAGCTGCTCGGCGATCTTGAAGTAGGCCCCGAAACCGGGGATGCCCAATGCCTTGGCCTGACGGTTACGGGCCACGATGCAGCCGTCGTTGTTGGACAGCACCACGATCGGTCGGCCACGAAGGTCCGGCCGAAAGACCGTCTCACAACTGGCGTAGAACGAATTGCAGTCGACCAGCGCTAGCACTGCTGGTACCTCACCGAGGCGGTGACCACCCCCTCGACGGTAAAGCCGCACTCATCGGTGATCGGGATGCTTGGGTAGCGCTTGTTGGCCGGCATCAGACAGCGCTGCCTGGCATCGAGGATTTTGCAGGTCAGCTCACCATGGATCGCGGCGATCACCACCAGGCCGTGCCGGGGCTTGATCGAGCGGTCGACGATCAACAGGTCACCCGGATAGATACCACGGCCGATCATCGAATCACCTTCGGCCCGGACGAAAAAGGTCGCCGCCGGGTGTTTTATCAGGTGGCTGTTGAGATCCAGGCTGGCTTCCAGGTAATCGTCCGCCGGGCTCGGAAAGCCGGCGGAGACCCGGTTGCTGAACAGCGGCAGCGGTTGGGCCGAGAGGGGGCTAAGGGGGTTCAAAATCTTCATGAACTCATAATACTGTTTATTTATACAGTATTGTAGTGGGGCTTAACTCAGGTTGCCCGATGGGCTGCTCAGGATTGGATGATCCGGCGAAAGGTCAGGTTGATCCGCGGCTGGGTCAGCCGGGTGCGTTTGGGCAGGGCGTGTTGCCAGTGGTGTTGGGTCGAACCGGCCATCAGCAGTAAGGATCCGTGCTCGAGCAGCAGTTCGTAGCGCTGGATCGGGTCGTCACGGCGGCGCAGCTGGAACGGCCGCGGCTGGCCCAGGCTCAGTGAGGCGATCACCGGATTGGGACCGAGTTCGGGTTCGTCGTCGGCGTGCCAACCCATGCTGTCGACGCCGTTGCGGTAGAGGTTGGCCAGCACGGCGTTGAAGCGCTGGCCGGTCTGCTGTTCGAGCTGTTGCTTCAGCGCCAGTAGTGGATCGGGCCAGCCCTGGGCGTACAGACTCAGGCCGGAATAGCGGTAATGCAGCCCCGGGTCGCCATACCAGGCCTGCAGCCGGGGGATCGGGGTTTCACGACCGAACAGCCGGATACGATCCTGACGCCAGTCCAGCTGCTGTTGCAGCTGGGCGAGGTAATGGTCAGCCTCGACGGCGGATAGAAACTGGGCCTGGTAGTGCAGCTCCGCGTCGGCCAGTCCGGTGGCCGGCAGCGGCTGGGTCAGGCTTCGGGAGCGGCTTGCAGCCATGCGCGCAGCGGTTCGGCCAGGGCGGATGCGATCTCGATCTGATTGGACGGGTGGGGGATGCAGTTGGTGGTGATCACCTCGGCCTGCTCACTCAACTCCCGGTAGGCGTCATCGGCAAAGATGCCGTGCACCCCGATACAGATCGGTTGCCCCAGTCCCTGCCCGGCCAGCTTGGACAGGGTGCTGAGCATGGTACGGCCGCTGGAGATGATGTCGTCCAGCAACACCGGTCGGTAGCCCTGCCAGCGCTCGACCTGGGGCAGCGAAACCTCGACATCACGATCGCCGCGACGGGTCTTCTCCAACACCACGAAGGGGGCACCGGAGAGTCGGGAAACTTCGCTGACCCACTGCTCGCTCTCACTGTCCGGACCGATCAGCAGCACCGATTGGTTCTGATTTTTGAGCCAGTCGGCGATCAACGGCGCGGCGGCTACGACCCGGGTGGGGATTTGATAGACCTGATCCAGGCTGGTGATCCGGTGCAGGTGCGGATCGATGGTGATGAGAAAATCCACGTAATTAGAGATCAGCTTGGCGAACGGAATCGCATTAACGCACTCGCCGGGTTGGAAGCGCTTGTCCTGGCGCATGTAGCACAGGTACGGGGTGATCAGCGCGATCCTTGTGGCCCCCAGGTCGCGCAGGGTCTCGGCCAGAAAAAGCAGCGGCATGATTTTCGGATCGGGATCGAACAGGTTGCACAGGATCAGTGCGGTCTTGTCCCGGCAGTCGCTATCGACGCGCAGGTAGGTTTCCCGGTCCGGGAACTGGCGGCTGTTGAGCTGACCGGGTTCGATATAGAGCTGCTCGGTCAGTTGGTTTGCCAG
Organism: Motiliproteus sp.; assembly: GCF_965230735.1. Lineage (GTDB taxonomy): Bacteria > Pseudomonadota > Gammaproteobacteria > Pseudomonadales > Balneatricaceae > Motiliproteus. The sequence goes on along the minus strand of NZ_OZ246016.1, from coordinate 3,125,650 downwards.
CGCCGGGTCGCTGTCGAGGTTGAAAAGGATCGCTTGCTGCTTCAAGGGCTGTCTCTTTGTCGCTTGGGTTGTCACTAAGATTTTGGATCGGGTTGGAGCTGGATCAGTTCCGGATGAGCATTAAGGAATTCGACCGCGTAATCAAGTTCCCCCGGGCTTTCGGCGTGTAGGGTCAGCAGGGTTTCTCCCGGTTTGACGCGCTCGCCCAGGTGTTTGTAGATCACGATCCCAGCGGCTTTGTCGACCGGCGCGCCAGCCAGCTTGGCGGCCTGGGACAGCAGGCGGTTGTCGATCGCGACCACGCTACCGGCGCAGTCGGCCTGCAGGTTGTAGCGGTAGTTGGCCACCGGGGGCTGGCGCAAGCCGCCCTGAGCCTGGCAGATCGCCTGGAAGCATTGCCAGGCTTGCCCCCCTTCAAGAGCTTGGCGGGCCTGCTGCTGTCCTTTTCCGGCGGCGGCCGCCTCGCTCATCTCCAACAGCTCGCCGGCCAGCAGGATGGCGCGCTCCTTCAAGTCCTGCGGTGCCTGCGGGCTGTTTTTCAGCACCGCCAGGATATCCTGGGCCTCCAGCGCCGGGCCGATACCTCGACCGACCGGCTGACTACCGTCGCTGAACAGCACCCGAAGTCGCATCCCCAGCGCCTGGGCGACAGTCCGTAGTTGCTCGGCCAGGCGCTTGGCCGATTGCTGATCCCGCACCTTGGCGGTGGGGCCGACCGGAATATCGATCAGCACGTGGGTGGCGCCGGCGGCGATCTTTTTCGACAGCACCGAGGCGATCAGCTGCCCTTCGCTGTCGATATCCAGTGCCCGTTCCACCCGGATCAGCAGGTCGTCGGCCGGACTGAGCTGGACCGAGCCGCCCCAGGCCAGGCAGCCACCGTGCCGGCGGACCACCCCCTGCATCTGGCTCAGGCTCAGGCTGACTTCGGTCAGGGTCTCCATGGTATCGGCGGTACCGGCCGGGGAGGTGATCGCCCGGGACGAGGTCTTGGGCATGGTCAGCCCGAGCGAGGCTAGAATCGAAACCACGATCGGGGTGGTGCGGTTGCCCGGCAGGCCGCCGACGCAATGCTTGTCGACGATGATATCGCGCTGCCAGTTAAGACGACTGCCGCTGTCCACCATGGCCCGGGTCAGGGCGATGATCTCGTCGGTGTCCAGCTTGCGGTCGCCGCAGGCGGTGATAAAGGCGGCCAGATGGACATCGGCGTAGCGACCGGCCACCACGTCGTTGACGATGGTGCGGATCTGCTCCTCGTTGAGTTTGTGGCCGAACACCTTGGCACGCAGATAGGAAAGGGACTCCAGCGGCTTGGGGTGACTGACCCAGACCTGATCCCCGTCGGCCAGCTGCATATGCTGCCAGGCCGAGTCGGAGAAGCCGATCTCGTAAGGGGTTAACTGGCTGCCGCGGACAATGTGTAGGGTGGCGATGATCGAGTGGTGGTCGCTGTTGACCCGCACCCGTGACAGCGCGGAAAACCCCTCGGAGTGGCAAACATAGCTATCCTGATGCAGGTAGATGGTGAGTTCCTGATGGGTGTCGATATCCAGTTTGCGAGCGGTCAGGGTCAGCAGGCGTTGTTGCGGGTTTTTCGTCATCCAGGTTGAGGTCCCGTCAAAGTTGGTCTTTAGTGAGTATAACAAGCGATCTGCTGCGGCAGTGGGAGGAAACGATGAGCGATTTAACCAAGCAGCAATGCGAAGCCTGCCGGGCTGATGCGCCGCGTGTGAGCGAGCAGGAGGCACAGCAGCTGCTGTTGCAGATTCCGCAGTGGAATATTGTCGAACGCGACGGCATCCCGAGATTGGTACGCCGTTTCGAGTTCAAGAATTTTGTCGATGCACTGGCGTTCACCAATGTGGTCGGCGAGTTGGCCGAGCGCCAGGGCCACCATCCGGACCTGCTGACCCGCTGGGGTAGCGTCGAAGTGCAGTGGTGGACCCATAAAATCAAGGGATTGCACCGTAACGATTTTATCTGCGCGGCCCAAACCGATAGCCTGTAAGTCGCGCTGGCCGATGCTCATTTGTGCCTTTTGGGGGATAACAATAAACAGATAAGTTGCTAAAATGCCGACGGAATTCAGCCACCGTACTCATTTTCTTCCGGTGGCCGCGCTTGGAGGTTGAGCTAGAGGTTTATGGAACCGCGTTACCGTTTGGTTATCTCGTGCCCGGATCGGGTTGGCATCGTCGCGATGGTCAGTAATTTTCTGTCTAGCCATGGCGGCTCGATCACCGAAGCCAGCCAGCACTCGGACAGCTCCAGCGGCTGGTTCTTCATGCGCTATGAGATCAGTACCCGCAATCTGTCCTACTCCCTCGAAGAGTTGCGCGAGTCTTTCTCGCCGATCGCTCAGTCTTTCAATATGAACTGGTCGCTGACCGACTCAAGCAAACCCAAGCGGGTGGCGTTGCTGGCCAGCAAGCAGGCCCACTGTCTGTCGGACCTGTTGTACCGCTATCACAGCAACGAACTGGATTGCGAGATTCCCTGTGTGATCTCGAATCATGATGATCTGCGCAGCATGGTCGAGTGGCATGATATTCCCTACCACCATGTACCGGTCGATAAGAACGACAAGGAGCCCGCGTTCCGGGCGATGGAGCAGCTGATCGAGGAGCATCAGATCGATACCATCGTGCTGGCGCGCTATATGCAGATTCTGCCGCCGGCACTGTGCGAGCAATATGCGTCGCGGGTGATCAATATTCATCACAGTTTCCTGCCCTCCTTTGTCGGTGCACGGCCCTATCACCAGGCCCACGAGCGGGGTGTTAAGCTGATCGGTGCCACCTGCCACTATGTGACCGAAGAGCTCGACGCCGGGCCGATCATCGATCAGGATGTGATTCGGATCACCCATAACGACAGCGCCGAGGATATGGTTCGGCAGGGTCGTGACGTAGAGAAAACTGTGCTGGCGCGGGGGCTGCGCTGGCATTTGGAGGACCGGGTTTTGGTCCACGGCAACAAGACGGTCGTTTTTGCCTGAGTCTTGACCCTGACGGTCGAACGGGACGGCGATCCAACTCTGCCTCGGCAGAACTAGAAGGAGCAGTTACATGCTAAGAAGTGTCAAGGTTGAAGATTACATGACCACTCAGCTGGTTACCTTTAAACCGGAAACCGAGCTGTTCGATGCGATCAATATCTTCTCCGAGTCCAACATCTCCGGTGCGCCGGTAGTGAACGACCGCGGTGAGATGATCGGGATGCTGTCCGAGGTCGACTGCCTGAAGGCGATTCTGCAGCACACTTACCATGAAGAAGAGCATGGTGGCTGTGTCGGTGATTTTATGACCGCAGAGGTCGATACGGTGACCAGTGACGCCGATATTATCTCGTTGTCTGAGCTGTTTATCGAAGGCCGTCGCCGCCGGATGCCGGTATTGCGTGAAGGAAAACTGGTCGGACAGATCAGCCGCAAGGACGTGCTGCGCGCCGTCAGTGACTTCGTTTCGAAGCAGAAGTAATCGTTGCTGTTGACCCGGCGCCGCTGTTTTTTAGGCGGTGCTGGTTCGATCGCTTGTGTTATCATCGACGCTTTGAACAACAGGGTAGCTCGGGTCCGTATACGCGGTTTATCTGCGTGAGGCTTCGTGCTGAGCTGCCTGGTAGCGTAGTCGATGAGTTCTCTGTTTCCTGAATCTCCCATCCTTTTTTATCCCTCGCTGGGACAGCGTTTTGGTGCTGAGCCGGCACTGTTGCTGGCGATCTACCATCAGTATCTACAACACCATGGTGCTCCCGATAGCGAAGAGCGGCTGGTTGTCCGCTTACGTCGACGAGAGTGGTTGCTGTTGGCGCCGTTCTGGGATGAGGATCGCCTGGCTCAGCTGACCAGTGAGCTGGTTGGATTTGGCGTGATCGAAGCTCAGTTTCAAGCCAATGGCGCCATTCAACTGATGTTGCCCGGAGTCGCTGATCAGGATCAGCATGCTGAGGCGCCTGCACCTGCGGGTCAGGAAACGCTCGTGCCTGACGAGCCGCAAAGTATCGCGCCGAGTATGGCGGAAACGCCCGCCCGAAATCCGGATCATTGCCTCGACTCAGAGCCGTCGGCGGTGCTCGGCAGTTCGGTTGGACGAGGCCCCGCCCCAAGCTTCGGTGGCAGTACCGGATGGGCCAGGCCCAAGGATGATCTGGAGCGGCTATTCGAACGGCAGGAGCGGCAGAAACAGCAACTGGCCGAGATCGCCCATGACTGGCAGCCCGGCGCTGATACGTTGCGTCGACTGGCCAAGAACAATATCTCCGAAGCCTTTGCGCTGGCCTGTGTGGATCAGTTCGTGACCTACTATCTGGGGCAGGGCAAACGCAAGACCTCCTGGGAGCAGCCCTTTATGAAGTGGGTGTCGCGGGAGTGGATCAGTGCCCAGCAGCAACAATATCGTCAGCACAGCCAAGAGAAACAACAGGGGAGCAGCGGTGAAAGAGATCAAACACGTGCTCGACAAGATAAGCGTGAGCGGATCACCCGAGCAGCAATGGACATCCACAACACCGACTGGTGATCGGGCTCAGTCTCAGGCAACTGATCCGATTCCGGTTGAAACCAAACAGTTGGTCAACATGCTGTTTGTACGGCTGATGACCATCTACGGCCACAAGTTCAAGAGCCTGTTTCAGGATGAGTCGGAGCTGCGGGTCGCCAAGCGCGAGTGGGCCTTGAGTCTTCGGGGCTACACCGAGCGCGATATTGTCGAGGCGATCGATCGCTGTAAAGAGAATTTTGTCTGGCCGCCGACCGTCGCCGAATTTCTGCAGTTATTGAAGCGCGATCTGGCCGATTACGGTCTTCCCGAAGTGTTGCGGGCCTATGTGGAAGCCTGTCAGCACGCGGATCAACCGAGGCAGCATGATTGGAGTCATCCGGCGGTCTACTTTGCCGGTCGGGCGACCGATTGGTTCCGGTTGCGCACCGAAGATAAACCGGAGGTGTTTCCGGATTTCGAACACCACTACCGCCAGTTGTGTCGCCGGGTGATTGAAGGTGAATCCTTAGAAGTCCCGCTACCGCAAGCGCTGCCGGATCTGAGCAGTAATAGCTTGGCGCTCTATGTTCAGCAGTGGGGGGAGACGCAGGGAGTTACTCCGGAGCAGGCGGCAACGCTGCTGTACTACCTGCAAAAGCCTGAAGGTAGTTTGGTACGCGAGCACTTCCGAAAGCAGGCGCAAACGCGTGCTGAAAGCTGGGGCTTGAAGCTGAATTTACCGACCAAGGTGGGTGAGGGCGTTTAGCGAATAGCGTCATTCTATCGAGCTCTCATCGAGAGCGAGACGAATAAAAAAGCCGGGTTGAGTCCCGGCTTTTTGGTTTCAGATGGCCTTAGGCCAGTTTGAACTCGAAACGGCGGGTGCCGTACCAGCGTGTCTGTCCCTGATCGTTCTCGATTAATACCGAGTTGCTTCCCATTTTGACGATTGTGTATTCGTAGCTGGAAGTCAGCTGATCTTCAAAACCGTCATTACAGATGCATTCGATGATCATTTCAGGCTCCTTACATCATCATGTTTATTATTGTTGGCCTGCGGTGCAAAAAAAGATGAGGCCAAAAGGGCGGTTGTGCCCAGTATTCACATAACGGTAGCGTTGTTGTGCTACGCGGAATGCAGACCTGAATATACGGGTTTTCCCGAGGGGGTAAAGTGGTTTTTTGTCCGGCCTTGACTTTAATCTAGTTTTTTCGATTTTAAATAGTTATATGTCGGATAACTATTTGATATGGAAGAACAAAGTGGCTTCTAACTGCTTGATTGGGATGGGTTTTAGGGATTGCTGGTAACGAGCTCTGATTTGGAGGGATCTTCGTTGCTGGGGAGCTGACAGGGCTCTGAGAAGAACCGCTTGATGCTGTCCCGCTCCCACATGGTGTCTTTGTATCCCAGGTCGATCAGCGCTTGGCAGAAGGGTTGGGCAAACAGCAGATAGCTGGCTGCCGTTGCGCCGCCTCCTTTGGCCGTTGCACCGACGGCGCGCATAAAGAAGCGTAGGGTTCGAGGCAGATAACGAATTTTTTGACCGGCAATTTTATCGAGTTCTTTGCTGGGAGAGATGACCAGGCTGTCCACCTGTTTCAGCGGCAGCCCCTGTTCAGCCCGTTGGTCGGGATCGATCAGAGCAATTAGCTGGTTGATCCGTTCCAGCCGCTCGATATCGCCCTCCAGCGAATCGATAAAGGCACTGGCAAGCAGGTGGCCCATGATCTGAGCCATTGAAGGTGAATGGCGGGTGCGTCGGCGCTTGCCCCAGTGCTGCGGGTTACGGTTGCCACTGACACCGACAACAAAGACCCGCTCGGCCCCCATATGCAGAGCAGGGCTGATGGGAGCCAGTTGACGAAGCGCACCGTCACCGAAATATTCACGATTGATGCGTACGGTCGGAAAGATGGTTGGAATGGCCGAGGAAGCCATCAGGTGATCGACGCTGAGTTTGCAGGGGTTGCCGTGTCGACGATGTCGATCCCAGGGCACGATACGGGGGCTACCCTGGTAAAAGCTGACCGACTGCCCGCTGCTGTAGCCCATTGCGGTGACGCATACCGCGTCAAGCTGTCCCTGGGCAATGCCGAGATCAATCTGGTCAAACTGGATGCGGTCTTCGATCAGTTGCCGTAGAGGGCTGTTGTCCAGCAGTGATAGCGGTCGGTGCCGGCCCACCCCTTCGTTGAATAGCGAAGCGCCCAGGCGGGAAAAACCGCGAAGCAGCGCCCATAGATCGGCTCTGTAGATCTGTGCCGGTGTGAGGTCTTGCCAGATCTGTTCCAGGTCGGCCACCGCTTCGCTGAAGTTTCCCGTATGGCAAGCCAGTGATAATGCGTTGATAGCCCCGGCAGAGGTACCGCAGATGATTGGGAAAGGGTTGGGTGCATCGTCCGGTAGGATTTCCGCCAATGCCTTGAGCACGCCTACCTGATACGCCGCTCGAGCACCACCACCCGATAGGATCAGCGCCCGCTTGATTGGCATGCAGGGTTGTTCTGCTTGCACACCCCTTGCTCGCCGAAAGAGTACATCAATCTTCTCTCGCATACTTTGAGTATAGCGATACTGTGGGAAATGCCAGAAAACACCTGTTCAAACAGCTTGTTGTGTAACTAACGGAATGTAATGTTTCGAAAAAAAAAGTTTCGATCTGGTAAAGTCGGGAGAATCTGGGTCGATACTCAAAATAGTGATTCATGAACTATGCTTAGATGAATATGTCCGTAGCTTAGATAAGCACCTGGAAGTGCAGTGTTTTGGCTTCAGAATCTCTCGGTGTTATTGACTCTTTATCGGTCAGGGCACAATATGGGATTGATCAATTTTAAGGCACTGTATTGGCTAAGGACGGTCATAGATAGGCCAAGTAGTTGTTTAGCGGGAAGCTGAGCGGAATTAGTTAATCGATCGTAATAAAAAAAGAACCTCAGTTACGATCTGTCCAGTGAGAGTCGAGCGATGGACAAGGACTTAAAATCTCTTTCAGATGTGTGGTTAGAGCTACAGCTGGTGACCATGAGTGCTGATCTGTCTCCTGATGATAGACAGCGATTAGAGCAGTTGCTGGAACATCTCAAAGAGCATGTAAACCATAATCAAGAAAATGAGCGCAAGATGATTCTGCGTTGGTTTACTTCAAGGTTGGGCAATCGGCTTTTCTCCAACCACTATCGCCAATTGCTGTTGGAACTGGCCAATCTGATGTCGTCGATCTGGGTTGGTTCGCCCAATTTCAGGAGCAGCGAAGAGGTGCTGAACTGGCTTCAGGAAACCTCGGTGCCCAGCAATGTTGCCCACCTGGATGAACATCGCAAAGAGCAGGCCTGATACCCGACTTTTAGTTCAGAAACTAGAAGCTCAAGTACGATAAAAAAGCCCCGCCGATGCGGGGCTTTTTTTGTTGTATCGCGATAGGACTGTTCAACGGGTAATAGCGCGGGTTTTTCGCTAGTTTCTGATCTGGGTGACATCGACGTAAAGTGTCAGCATCTGTCCTGGCTTCAGATATTTGGCTTTGGCCGCTTTGCTGTTCCAGCGCTTGATATCGTTCAGACTGACATTGAATTTGCCGGCGATACGAGCAAAGGAGTCGCCGGAACGAACCCGGTAACCAATCTTGCGAACCACTTTACGGCTGTCGCCGGAAGCAACATTTTGGTTTGAAACCGTGCCGGCGGGTTGCCAGATCACCAGTTTTTGACCGATCCTGAGCGGATCACCCGGGGCCATCTGATTCCAGGCTGCCAACTGTCGAACGCCAACCCCGTGAGCACGGGCGATCTTCCAGAAACTGTCGCCGGAGCGGACTTGGTAACTGAGCTTGGCTTTACCGGAGCGAAGGGCAATGCGTTGATTTTTCTTCTGCTGCCGCTGTCCCTGGCTGTAGGCGTACACACCGGCCTTGGCCGACGCTTTAGGAATCAGCAGCATCTGTCCAATTCGAATTGTATTGCCGCGCAGCTTGTTGCTGGTCCGGATGGTTTCGACGGTGGTGTTGTTACGCTTGGCGATGGCGATCAAGCTGTCACCGGAACGGACCTTATAGCGTGCCCAGCTAACCCGTTGTGCAGGGGGGTATTCGCTCAGTGCCTGACGGAAACCTTCTGCTTTATCTACCGGTACCAATAGCTGGTGCGGGCCTTCCGGGTCAGTGGCCCATTGGTTAAATCCGGGATTGAGCAGATAGAGCTCTTCGATGCTGATCTCCGCCAGCTCGGCCGCTTTAGCCAGGTCGATCTGGGAGCCGGTGTCTACGGCAGCAAAGTAAGGCCGGTTAGGTAGCGGCTTCAGGCTCAGGCCGTAGGCTTGCGGGTTGTCGAACAGCTTGGCCAGAGCCAGCAGTTTTGGGACATAGGCGCTGGTCTCTTTGGGGAGCTTCAGCGACCAGAAGTCGGTTGGCTTGTTGCGTTCGCGGTTCTTGCGGATCGCCTTGGAGACATTGCCGCCTCCGGCATTGTAGGCGGCCAGTGCCAGCAGCCAGTCGCCATCGAAACGCTTATTGAGCAGCTCCAGATAATCCAGCGCAGCCTGGGTCGAGGCCTGGATATCACGGCGGCCGTCATACCACCAGCTGTGCTTCAGTTTAAAGCGCTTGGCTGTCATCGGGATGAATTGCCAGGGGCCGGCGGCGCGACCGTGGGAGTAGGCAAAGGGGTCGTAGGCACTCTCGACGATGGGAAGCAGAGCCAGCTCGGCGGGCATGCCGCGGCTGATCACCTGCTCGAGCACGTAATAGTAGTAGCGGCTGGCACGGTCAGCCATCCGGTCCAGATACTTGGGGTGACGGCTGTACCACTTCAGCTGTGCCTGGATGCGGGGTTGCTCGATTGTATGATCCAATGCGAAATGATCGCGCGTACGCCGCCAGAGGTCGTTGCTGACCGCGGTGCTTTCGGTCTTATTCGCTTTGGCAACCTTGGTCGTGGTCGGCTGATCCGCTTCATTGAACTGCTGGTAAGCCGGGGTGATAGCCGGTACGGCCAGCTGTTGTTCCAGCGAAGGCCGAGTCGACGCCTGAGTCGAAACGGCTGAAGGCTTGGTGTCGGGGGCGGATGCCGGTTGAGTGTCTTGGCTCAGCTGCGTCAGGGTCTGACAGCCGCTGACCAGCAGGGTTGAGATAACTAAGGCTAAGTATTTCGGCTGTAAATTCACCATCCACCCCGGCGTGTTGAGTCGGGCGGATCGGGTCAATCCCCTGTGGCCCCCATGATTAATGCGCTAGCATTTTTGATGCAGTGCGCAGTTTAGGGAGCCGGGGGTTGCCTGGTCAAGGGTTCAAAGGAGTAATCCGCTACTCGATTGATCTGGATTGGCGGCTTAGAAGTTGTCCTTCCAGCGCCGGATGGTGGCGAGTACCGCGGCTTCATCGTCGCAGCCATCAGGCTCACGGCTCTGGGCGGCAGAGATGACGGCAGGTTGGTCGTAGCGCATGAAGGGGTTGATGCGCTTTTCCTCGTCCAGGAGACCGGGAAGCGTCGGTTGCGCTTGTTGGCGCAACTGTTGGCAGCGCTCAATACAGGCTGCAATGTCTGGGTTTTCAGGTTCGACCGCGGCGGCGAAGTTGAGATTGCTTAACGTGTACTCATGGGCGCAACAGATTTGGGTGCGGTCGGGCAGGCTGCGGAAAAACTGCATCGCCCGATGCATCTGCTCGGCACTGCCTTCAAATAGGCGTCCACAGCCGGCGACGAACAGGGTGTCGCCGCAAAAAAGTTGTACTTGGTCTTGTGGATCAGTGTAGGGCGTGTAGTAGGCGATATGGTCCAGGGTGTGGGCCGGGACGCGTTTGACGTCGAGTTTCTGGCCGAGCAGCTCAATCTGGTCCCCGTCATCAAGGGGAGTGTTGATTCCCTGAAACGGAGAATCAGATGGTCCATAGACCTTAATCTTGTCATTGGGTTGTGAGGCGAGCAGTTCGGCGACACCTCCGGTGTGGTCCGGATGGTGGTGGGTAATCAGGATGGCGGCGAGACGAAGCTGATGCTGTTGCAACCACTGTAAAACAGGAGCGCTTTGACCGGGATCGACGGCAACGACCTGGCCGGGAGCATCAGGGCGTTGCAGCATCCAGATATAGTTATCCTGAAATGCGGGTAGCGGGTGCAGTTGAAACATGTGCAGTCTCCTGACATTTGGAATCCGAAATCTCCTATAATTAGACGCACTTTTCTGCTGGATCGCCACCCCTGCGGATTCGTCGTCGACTGTTGAATCGAGCATCGGCATCCGGCTCTGGTAAACAACAGGTTATGCCCGTTATGTTAGCAACCTCAGCAAAGCCCTCCATTCCATCCCTGGTCGAGTTGCGTCAACCGCTTAAGGCGTGGTTTCAGACCGAGCTCGGTCAGCAGCTATTGTCGACCGAACAGGCGCTGTTGGATCAGGTTCTGCCGCGGTTGTTTGGCTACCATCTGTTGCAGATCAGCGTGCTCGATCTACCCGAGCTGACCCGGGGTTCACCGGCGGGCCATCGGTTTATGTTGGCGCCTGAGGCAGACGCCGATCTGGCAGAATGTTCGCTGGTGGGGGATATGGAAAACCTGCCGCTGGCCAATGATTGTATAGACGCGGTGGTGCTGCATCATGCCCTGGATTTTGCCCACAGCCCTCATGATGCTTTGCGCGAAGCGGTAAGGGTGTTAAGGCCCGGGGGCCGATTGGTGATTATCGGATTTAACCCGCATAGTTTCTGGGGGCTGCACCGATTGTGGAAGCGAAAATCGGAACAGGTGCCTTGGCTTGGGCACTTTATGGCCCGGCGACGCATGCAGGACTGGCTCAAGCTGCTGGAAATGAAGTCTGAACGTGCCGATTCCGGCTTCTTTCGACCGCCCTGGCATAGCGCCCGCTGGATGCAACGAATGCAGTTTTGTGAGCGTTGGGGGCAGCGCTCGCACTCACTCAACGGCGCTTTCTGGATACTGACGGCCTGCAAAGAGACCGGCGCGGCTGCGACGGTTGGGCAGAGCTGGAAGCGACGCTTCGTTTTTCCGCTGCCGGTGGCACAGTCCAGTCGTGCCAGTCGTGCCAGTCGTGGTGGGATGGCGGATAAGGCCGGTAGCGCCCGTATCTATCCCTTTCCGCGACTCTCCTCTTCGGCTTCCCCTTCGAAGGATAGTTAGCGCAGTCTCATAGATAAATTTTTGTTTATCTTCGATATCAATAATATTAATTATATTTTATGATCCGTAGTCGCTATCTTATTCCGCCACTATAACCGGCTAAGCTGACCTGGCTTGGCAGACCTAAAAAGATCGATGCAGGAGATAAGGATGGAAGCGGGTAACCTGATTAATGAAGGTCTAACGCTGATGGTATTTGGCATGGGCTTTGTGTTCGTATTCCTGACCCTGCTGGTTTATGCCACCGGATTTATGTCCAAGATGGTCGGGAAGTACCTTCCTGAACCGGCTCCCGCCGCTCCCAAAGCAGCACCCAAAGCTGCACCGGCTGCGGTGATTGATAATGTGCAACTGATCGCGGTGATTTCGGCGGCTATCCGTCAGCACCGTGAGCGCCATCCTCGCAAGTGATGCGTTTGAATTTAAGCATCTTCAGATTCTAACTCTTCGAATGACTCGGAAATAAAAGGCCTGTGACCATGACCGATACTAAGAAACCACTGGGTATTACCGACGTTGTGCTGCGTGATGCGCACCAATCTCTGTTCGCAACGCGTATGCGTATTGAAGATATGCTGCCGATTGCGGAGAAGCTGGATCAGGTGGGCTATTGGTCCCTGGAAAGCTGGGGTGGTGCGACGTTCGACTCCTGCATCCGCTTTATCGGTGAAGATCCGTGGGAGCGTATCCGCGAACTGAAAAAAGTAATGCCGAACACCAAACAGCAGATGCTGTTCCGGGCACAGAACATTCTGGGTTACCGCCACTACGCCGATGATGTTGTGACCAAGTTCGTTGAGCGTGCACACACCAACGGTGTTGACGTATTCCGTGTATTCGATGCGATGAACGATGCCCGTAACATGGGCACTGCGCTTCAGGCCGTTAAGAAAGTTGGCGGTCACGCTCAAGGTACCATCTCCTACACCAAGAGCCGTGTTCACACCACCGAGATGTGGGTCGACTTTGCCCGTCAGCTCGAAGATATGGGTGCAGACTCCATCGCGATCAAGGATATGTCCGGTATCCTGACCCCGTACGATGCTTACGATCTGGTTACCCGACTGAAGTCTCAGACCGATCTGGAAGTGCACCTGCACGCCCACGCGACTTCCGGTCTGTCCGATATGACCATCCTGAAGGCGGCTGAAGCCGGCATCGACCGCGTTGATACCGCCATCTCCTCCATGTCGATGACCTACGGCCACAGCGCCACCGAATCCGTCGTCGCCGCGCTGGCCGGTACCGATCGCGACACCGGACTGGATCTGGAGAAGATCGAAGAGATCGCGGCTTACTTCCGTGAAGTTCGGAAGAAGTACGCCAAGTTCGAAGGCTCTCTGAAGGGTACCGACTCCCGCATCCTGGTTGCTCAGGTGCCTGGCGGCATGCTGACCAACATGGAAAACCAGCTCAAGGAGCAGGGCGCTGCGGATAAGTTTGACGAGGTGCTGGCTGAGATTCCGCGCGTTCGTGAAGATCTGGGCCTGATCCCGCTTGTTACTCCGACTTCCCAGATCGTTGGTACCCAGGCGGTTATCAACGTCCTGACCGGTGAGCGCTATAAGAGCATCTCAAAAGAGACTGCCGGTATTCTTAAAGGCGAATACGGTGCCGCACCGGCTGAGTTCAACAAAGAGCTTCAGGCTCGCGTGCTGGACGGTGCTGAGCCGATCACCTGCCGTCCGGCAGATCTGCTGGAGCCCGAACTGGATAAGCTGACTGAAGAGCTGCGCGAACTGTCCAAGAAGAACGGCTTCCGCCTTGAGTCCGGTGAGCGTGAAATCGATGACGTTCTGACTTACGCACTGTTCCCGCAGATCGGCCTGAAATTCCTCGAGAATCGTGGCAATGCCGATGCCTTCGAGCCGGCACCGACCCTGGAAGATGCGACTGCCGCTCCGGCCGCTGCCGCACCTGCCGGTCAGGAAGATGTCTACACCGTGAACGTTAACGGTCAGAGCTATGTGGTACAGGTTACCGAAGGCGGTGACGTTGCTGCCCTGGCTGCTACGGGTTCAGCGCCTGCTGCTCCGGCGGCCGCTGCAGCGCCTGCTGCCGCACCGGCACCGACCGGTGGTGAGCCGGTTGCCGCGCCGTTGGCCGGTAACATCTGGAAGGTTGAAGTCTCTGCCGGCCAGGTTGTTGAAGAAGGTGATGTGCTGATCATCCTGGAAGCGATGAAGATGGAAACCGAAGTTCGTGCCGCCAAGTCCGGCACGATCGCTAGCGTTTCTGTCAAAGAAGGTGACTCAGTGGCAGTAGGGGACACCCTGCTGACTCTGGCATAAGGGTAGGCGCGGTATCATGGAAAAACTGATCCTGCTGTTCACCAGCTCTGGTCTGTTCAATATTCAGCTGGGCCAGGTGGTGATGATCATCGTCGGCCTGCTGCTGTTGTTCCTGGCGATCAAGAAGAACTTTGAGCCGCTGTTGCTGGTTCCGATCGGGTTTGGCGGCATCATGGCCAATATCCCGGAAGCGGGTCTGGCTTTCTCGGCGGTCGAAAATGCTCTGAATCTGGGTGGCCCTGAGGTGATCTCATCGATCGCCCAGGCGCTGGGCCTGGATGCGGGCGCCGATCCGAAAGCGATCAAAGAGGCTTATGCCGGTGCCAGTGCTGCTCCTCATCTGTTGGCGGTACAGACCGCAGCCGATGCGGGCTACAACAACGGCATGCTGTATAACTTCTACACCGTGGCCATCGCCAGTGGTGCAGCACCGCTGCTGATCTTCATGGGTGTTGGGGCAATGACCGATTTCGGTCCGCTGCTGGCCAACCCGAAGACGCTGTTCCTCGGTGCTGCTGCTCAGTTCGGTATCTTTGCTACCGTGTTGGGTGCGGTTGGTCTGACCTCGCTGGGTCTGATGGACTTCAGCATTAAAGATGCAGCCGCTATCGGTATCATCGGTGGTGCCGATGGTCCGACGGCGATCTACGTGGCCAGCCTGCTGGCTCCGCATCTGCTGGGTGCGATCGCGGTAGCGGCCTACTCCTACATGGCGCTGGTTCCGATGATTCAGCCGCCGATCATGCGTGCGCTGACCAACCCGGAAGAGCGTAAGCTGCAGATGACTCAGCTGCGCCACGTCAGCAAGACCGAGAAGATCTTCTTCCCGCTGGTTCTGCTGTTGCTGGTTGCGATGCTGCTGCCCGATGCGGCGCCGCTGCTGGGTATGTTCTGCTTCGGTAACCTGATGCGTGAATGTGGCGTGGTCGAGCGTCTGAGCGATACCGCCCAGAACGCACTGATCAACATTGTCACCATTTTCCTGGGGCTGTCGGTCGGTTCCAAACTGAGCGCTGAGAAGTTCCTGGACCTGAATACGCTGGGCATCCTGTTGTTGGGTATGGTGGCCTTCGGTATCGGTACCGCAGCGGGTATCCTGATGGCGAAGCTGATGAACAAGCTCAGCAGCACGCCGATCAACCCGCTGATTGGTTCTGCTGGTGTATCGGCCGTACCGATGGCGGCGCGAGTTTCCAACAAGCTTGGACTCGAAGCGAACCCGCAGAACTTCCTGCTGATGCACGCGATGGGCCCCAACGTGGCCGGTGTTATCGGCTCGGCGGTTGCTGCTGGTGTAATGATTAAGTTTGTCGGCTGATTTCGCCGCAAACCTAAGTCTGTGAACGGGGGCCTGTTGGCCCCTGTTTTGTCTCTGACACTGATTACCGTGAGACTGCGATGAAAATGACCTTGCGCCAGCTGTCGCTGTTTGAGTGTGTGGCTCGACATATGAGCTATACCAAAGCGGCAGAGGAGAAGCACCTGACTCAGCCCGCAGTCAGTATTCAGATCAAACAGCTCGAAGAACATGTCGGGCTGCCACTGTTTGAATATATCGGCAAAAAGCTCTATTTGACCGATGCCGGTCGCGAGCTGCAGCAGGCCTGCCACGATGTGTTCCAGCGGATGGAAAATCTGGAGATGGCGTTGACCCAGATGAAGGGCGGAATGCACGGTAATCTGCGCATTGCCACAGTAACCAGCGCCAAGTATTTTGCTCCCCACCTGATCGGTGAGTTCAATCGCCACTATCCGGATGTCGACCTGAGCCTGGTGGTTACCAACCGGAATAATGTGGTCCAGCGACTGGCCAATAACGAAGATGACCTGGTGCTGATGGCTCAGGTGCCGCGCGATATGAAACTGAAGGTGTACCCGATTCTGGATAACCCGATGTTTCCTGTCGTGGCGCCTGGACATCCATTGGCCGGCCAGAAGAACGTTTCGATTGAGGCCCTGATCCAAGAGCGTTTTCTGACTCGAGAGCAGGGTTCCGGCTCACGCAAAGCGATTGAAGATCACTTTAAAGAGCACGGTCTGAAGCTGGAACAGACCATGGAGCTGGGTAGCTCTGAGACGATCAAGCAGGGCGTCATGGCAGGACTCGGTATCTCGGTGCTGTCGCGCTTCAGCATGGCGTTGGAGCTGGCAACCGGTTGCTTGGTTGATGTGGATGTGGAGTCTTTTCCGATCGTGCGGACCTGGTGCCTGGTTCATCCTGCCGAAAAACGGTTATCACCGGCGGCACAGGCATTTGTTGACTACTTCCTCAGCAATGAGGGGCAGGTTAAGGAGGCGATCAGTAATCGCTTTATGGGGGCTGAGTTACCCCATAACTGAGCATGGCTTCGACGGATTCAGCCGTTGAAGCCGCTATCTTCCAGATGAGGCCCGTTCTCTGCGGCTTCACGGGCGAGATCGTCGACTAGCTCGTTCTCCGGGTGACCGCTATGGCCTTTGACCCAGCGCCAGTTGACCTCATGCTTATTACACTGTTCGTCCAGCCGCTGCCATAGGTCCTTGTTCTTGACCGGCTTCTTGTCGGCAGTTTTCCAACCCTTGCGTTTCCAGCCGTGAATCCACTGGGTGATCCCTTGGCGGACGTACTGGCTATCGGTGGTCAGCGTCACCTGGCAGGGCTCATTCAGTGCCGCCAGTGCTTCAATCGCGGCCAGCAGCTCCATTCGGTTGTTGGTGGTTAAGCGATAACCTTGACTTAACTCTTTACGGTGCCCTTTATAGATAAGTAGTGCGCCATAGCCGCCAGGACCTGGATTGCCGAGGCACGAGCCGTCGGTAAAGGCTTGGATCTGTTTGGTTTCGCTCAAGGTGATTCTCCAAATTAGCAGCGCATTGTAGCCAGTTGGGCTGTGATAAGATAGCGCCCGGGTTCGTGCTTTGCAGAATCCGGAACCAACGAGTTGATAGAAGAGATCAGTGATGCGGCAGATAGTACTGGATACGGAAACCACCGGCATTGAACCCCGAGAAGGGCACCGGATTATCGAAATCGGTGGGGTCGAAATGATCGATCGTAAGCTGACCGGTAAGACCTACCACCGCTATATCAACCCGCAGCGTGATGTGCCGGAAGATGCGATCGCCGTTCACGGTATCACCAATGAGTTTCTGGAAGATAAGCCGCTGTTTTCCGACATCATGCATGAATTTCAGGAATTTATTCGTGGTGCCGAGCTGGTGATCCATAACGCCCCCTTCGATGTCGGTTTCCTGAACCATGAATTTATGCTGGTTGATCCGCAGGCCTCCCGAGTTGAGGAACTGGCCGGCGTGCTCGATACCCTGGCGATGGCGCGCAAGATGCGTCCCGGGCAGCGCAATACGCTGGATGCGCTCTGTAAGCACTACATGATCGATAACTCGCAGCGGACTCTACACGGCGCCCTGTTAGACTCGGAGATCCTTGCCGATGTCTACCTGATGATGACCGGTGGCCAGACCAGTCTGATGTTGGGCCACAGCGGCGACGGCGATGGTGTGGCAACGGCGATCCAGCGTGTCGAGGCCGGACGCTACAACTTGGCGGTTGCCGGGCTTTCAGAGCAGGACCTGCAGGCCCATGAAAAGATGCTGGATCGAATCGATAAGAAGAGCGGTGGTTCGCTGTGGCGAAAGCTTGAGCAAGGTGGTGCTCACTGAAGGGGCAGTTGGAATCGGAAGAGAAAAAGGGGCCTGTCGGCCCCTTTCTTATGGATTTTTCTCAAGGCTCAGATCAGCCTCAGGACTCGTCATGACTAGTCGTCCAGTTCGGCAATCTTCTGTTTGAGCTTTTTATCGAGCGTACGGATCATATCGATCTTTTCTTCGAGGGTTTCGCTCAAATAGCCGTTGATTGAGGCGATCTTGTGGTGAATCTCCTGCAGTTGATCCATATCGACCCCGGTGGGGATTCCCTGTGCATTGGTTGGAGCTGCCACGGCAGATTGCGGTTCGCTGGGTGTTGCTGGGATAACCGCGGTGCGCATTGGCGAAACCTGCGGGCTGAGCTCTTCGGCCAGCTCGTCGGCAACCGTATTCACCGCTTCCACATTGATCAGATTGAGTTCTTCGAGGAAGCAGTAGAGCAGCAGGCGGTCACAGAAGATGTTGATTCGGCGTGGAACCCCGCCGGTATGTTTGTGGATCGTCGCAAAGCTCAGATCGGAGAACTTCGGATTTTGGGCCCAGCCAGCTACCGACAGTCGCCACAGGATGTACTCTTTGACCTCGGCTGGTGCCAGAGGTTTGAGGTGGCATGAGGCGATAATCCGCTGGCGAAACTGCTCCATGCTGGGCTGTTGGATGATCGCCCGCAATTCGGGCTGTCCGAGCAAGAAGCTTTGCAGCAGCGGTCCATCGGTGATCTGGAAGTTGGACAGCATGCGCAGCTCTTCGATGGCGCCTGCCGGAAGGTTTTGCGCCTCGTCAACCACCAGCAAGACCCGCTTGCCCGCCTGGTAGGCCGATTGCAGGAAGTCATGGAACTGCTGTAACAGGACCGCTTTGGCTTTGTTTTCCGCCGGTAAACCAAAGGAGCTGCAGATCATTCGCAGCAGATCGTCCGCTTCGAGTTTGGTGGTCACCAGTTGGGCGGCAATCACGTTGTGATTGTCGATATTCTTCAGCAGGTTGCGCATCAGTGTGGTCTTACCGGTACCGACTTCGCCGGTAATCACGATAAAACCTTCTCCCTGGCCAAGGCCATACTGAAGGTACGACAGTGCCCGTTTGTGGCCGCTGCTGGAGAAGAAAAAATCGGGGTCAGGACTAAGCTGGAACGGCTTAGTAATTAGCCCGAAATGGGATTCGTACATATCAAGTCCCGTCAGAAACTGTGGTTGAAATTGATGCTTCCGCCAAATTCCTTGTATTCGCGGCTGGCATCATCCGAGTTGCGATTTCGGTAGTTAACAACCGTACCTACGCTGGAACGACTGCTGAGCTGATAAGACAACCCAAGCGTCACCTGGTTCAGATAATCACGCACCTGGGCACTGTCATTGGTGTTGGGTTCCAGCGAGGACCATTCATAACCCAGCCGCAGATTACTGCGACCGGATAGCTTCAGCCCAATGCTGCTGGTGATCCCGAGGTCTTTCTCTTTACGACCACTGCCGTCCTGAAACTCCCGCTCAGTGACAAAGGCGCCGATCGACAGGGTCGTCTTGCTTTTACGGTAGGTCATGTTGGCACTGACCGCATCCGAGATAAAGCGCCCTTCGACCAGCGAGGGAACTCGGGCACCGATGTCAAAAACCTGCTCGCCGGGGCCGGGGACCGGGTTTTCACCGGGTCCAACAAAACGACAGTCCGACAGGTTGATCGAGGTGCCGTTGGGACAGATCAGGGCGCCCAATGAGGTGACCTGCAGTATCTGGCTACGGACATCGGTTAACGATTGCTGATACGACAGGCTCCAGGCCGTCGCTTTCTGGCGGTGGTTGAAGCTGAAGCCTCGGCTGTTTCCGGTTTGGATGCGGCTGCTGTAGTAGCCGTTTAAGCTGGTTCGGGTCGTCGGTGTCCAGGTCAGGCCGGCGGACCAGAAGGAGCCCTTTTCTGCATCGGAGTCGGTGGCATCCGGCTCTTTATTGTCGACATAGCCGCCACCCAACCGGACATCAACCTGTCGGCTGTGGCGATATCCCAATTGGGCTTCGATGAATTCTTCCTGCGTTTCACTGTCAGCGCCTTTGGCTTTGGTGGCGTTCTGTCGCAGTTCCAGATTCCAGTACAGCTTGTTGGGATTATCACTGGTGTCGACAAAGAAGTCGTATTTGAAGCCCTCGCTGTCTTCAGCCCCTTTTTCAAACACGACCGAGTCGTAGGTCGCGGAAGCACCGATCTTGGTATAGTCCCCGATACGCTGGGTCCAGGTCGGGGTGACGGCAAGCGCCAGGGTGTTGGTGAAATTATCCGGGGCTACCCCGGAACCACCCGAGTCCCGATTGTCGATCAGTTGTTGGCGCGCGGTCGCCCGCGTATCCAGCGTCAGACGATTCTCGATCAGCTCCATATTGGCGAATGCGTTCAGGTTGTGATCGTGGCTGTCGCTTTCGCGGCTGGTTGAGTAACTACGCAGATTTACCCGGTAGTTGAATCCCAGATCCAGACCTTTGCCGTTGCGGCTTATTGCGACACCGGGGCTGACTCGATAGATAAAGGTATCGACCTTGTCGGCATCGTCCAAATTCAGGTTGTCGGTATATTCCAGTCCCAATCCGAGAGTCGGGTTGATGGTCCAGTCTTTTGTCTCTTCCGCCAGTGCCGGTAGTACAACGACAGTAAGACCCAGCAGCGACAGCTTAGCTGCTGCTTGCGTAATAGTAGCCATAGTACTCCCTTCTTCGACTCTTGGACTTGTTTAGAACCAAACCGATCGCCATGTTGGGATCGAGCAGGCTAAGTGCCTGCTGAAGTTGCGCGTGGGTCGTGCGTTCCTCTTCCACCACCACGACTGCCTGGCCAGTCATCTGGGCCAGAACGTTGGTCTCGCTGGCACCGAGTAGCGGTGATGTATCAAAAATGACGATACGGTCCGGGTAGCGGGCCGACAACTCATCCATAAACCGCTTCATCTTTTCACTGGCGATGTATTCGTTGGAGTGGTGATGGCGTCGCCCGGCAGTGATCAGCTTTAGGTTGGGGATATTGGTGTTGAACATAATATCCTCAACCTCCGCATTACCCGTCAGGTAGTCCATCAATCCCAGCTCACCATCAGGGATTCCCAGGCGCTCGCAGATGTGCGGTTTGATCACATCGGCATCGACTAAAAGGACCTTGCGGTCTTCTTCCAGCGCCATGCTGATGGCAAGGTTAACGGTTGTGTAGGTTTTACCCTCGCCCGAGAAGCTGCTGGAGACCAGCACCAGATTCGGTCGGGTTAAGGTCGCTGCACCGGCGCCGAACGCATTGTTGAGCAGTGGCCGCTTGATATAGCGGTATTCTTCCTTGATGTGGGTAAAGCTCTCATTGGGCGTTACCATGCCAAGGCTTTCGAGCCGTTCGATGTCGATCTCGACCTGCTGATCGGGTCGGCTGGGCGGCGCATCCTTAACGGATGGTCCGGGTGCCATACCGCTGGCGGCATCGATATTCTGTGTGTCGGCTGGCACTTCCGGCTCGCTCATCGGCTGCAATGGAGGCGGGCCGGAGCGGTGGGTTTTCAGCTTGGGTTTCAGCGGTGCTTCAGCGATAGGCCCATCGGTATCGATCTTCTCTTCACCGGTGGGGAGTTCTACCTGTTGATCCTGCTGGAGCGACTTCTCGCGCTCCAGCTGACGCTGCTTCTCCAGGGCTTTTTCAATCGTGCTCATTTCGCCCCCTAAAACTTATTAATCAGGTTGATCAACAGCTGCTTTGCCTTCAGGTAGTAGGCGTCGAAGAGGCTGGGCATGTCCGGCAATAGGGATGCCACCTTGCTGTTGAGATCCGGGAATAGCTGCAACAGCAGAATACCGGCGTAGGATCCGACCAGGGCGATGGTCAGCACGATAAATAGCAGGGTTCTCTTGCGGTGATGACGTGCCGCTTCGACGTCGCTATACACCGCCACCGATCCAAGCACCGGAATACCGGTGACCGCATTAAGTTGCTTGCTGGAGAAGAAAACCGGGCGAATTTGACTGATCAGGAACGCAACCCCCAGCCCCACGGCAAGTCCGGCAGCCAGCACTGCTGAGAGCAGTAACGGACGGTTCGGACCGGTAGGTGTGGTCGGTGTGCGCGGCGGGTCGATAATCCGGAACTGGAAACTGTCAGCGCTGACTTCGGCCTGCTGGGAGAGTCGGGCAGATTCACGACGATTCAGCAGTTCGTTGTATTTCTCCTGGGTGATCTTGTAGCCCCGCTCCAACGCTTTGAGTTCAGCTTCGATGTCCGGAATGCTGTTGATCTTGGACTCAAGCGCTGTCAGTTGCGAACCATAGGTATTGCGACGCACCTGCAGCGAGCTGACATTGGACTCCTCTCGTGCCAGGGCCAGTTTCAGCTCTTGGTAGACCGGGTTTTCGTTCAGACCACCACCGCGCTGGGCATTGATCAGCTCGATCTCCTCGCGGCGTTGCTCAAGCTCCTTGTCCCGCTTTTGCTGCAGGTCTTCCAGTATCCGCTGGGTCTCTTTGATATCCGGGTGGATATCGGTGTACTTGAGGCGTAACTCGTCCAGGTTGTTTTCCAGGGTTTCGATCCGGTGATCGAAGCTGGAACTCATATCAAACGAGCCCAGACCGTCCTGCATGATACCGAAGGTCGGTTGCTCACCGGCTAGCTGTTTGGCCAGTGAGTTCCGACGGGTCTGGGCTTCACGGAGCTCCAGATCGACGCTGGCGATAGTGCCTTTGAGCTGTTCGACACGGGAGTAGTAGCCGCCGCCGGCGCTCATCAGTTCAAAATTGGCCTTTTTGAACTCCTTGAGCTTATTGTCCGCCTCATTGAGTCGGGACTCGTACTCCTGAATCTGACGGTCAAGGAAGTTGGTGGCGACATCGGTGTCCTCGCGCTTGTCCCCCAGGGTGTTTTCCACCAGGGTGGTCAGCGTTGCCTGTACGACACTCTTGGCCTCGTCGGCAGAGCTACTGTTGTAGCCGATCACATAGATGTTTTCGCGTCCCGCCTTGCTCAACCTGAGCCCCGATTGAAGCTGGTTGATGACCAGATCGAACTCTTCATCGTTTTGGGTTTTGATATCCAAATCCGACAGACGGGCGATCTTCTCCAGGTTCGGACGGGTGAACAGCGTTTTTACAATCAGCTGTATCTGTTGCGTCGGATTGGTCTGGATTGTCAGTCCCCGCAGCAGCGGAGACAGCAGCGACTGAGTGTCGACATAGACTTTCGCTTGAGACTGAAACTGATCCGGGTATTTCAGCACGAAGGGCCAGCCGACAACGCAGACCATCCATGCAATCAGCACCGCAATCCAGCGGTGCAGCCATACCCCATAAACCAGTTGCTTAAGCTGTTCTAAAAGCTCCTGCATAACAGCCTAATCTCACTTAAAACCAGGATTCTGGGATGATGACGACATCTCCCGGCAACAGATTGACGTTGGCACTGATATCGCCGCCCTGGATCAGGTCTTTGATTCGGATGCCGTACTGTTTCTGCTCACCGTCGACGATGCGGACCACACTGGCGCCGTTTCCGTCGGCAAATTCGGTCAGACCACCGACGGCGATCATAACGTCAAGCAGGGTCATGTCTTCGCGGTAGGGCAGTGCCTGGGGTTCGCTGGCTTCGCCGATAATGCGTACCTGCTCCGAGTAGGGGCCGATAAAGCCGCTGACCAGTACGGTGACGATCGGTTCTTTGATATAGACGCTCAGCTGTTCTTCGATCTTACGGGCGATCTCAGTCGAGGTCAGGCCGCTGACCGGAACATCTTCGACCAGCGGAGTGGTGATCTTGCCGTCAGGGCGGACCGTGACGCTTTGGGAAACTTCAGGGTTACGCCAGACAAAAATGTTCAGGCTGTCACCAGGACCGACACGATAGTCGTAATGATCCGGGTCAGTCGTCAGGGGTTGTTTGGCGATGGAACTTTCAAGGGGGGGATAAGAGTTACTGGAGCATCCGGCCATTACCAGCGCAAGGCCAACGGCGGCGATCCGGGTTGACCACTGCTTGCATATTCCATTCATAGTAAGGGTTCTCCTGCTTCTTATTGGCGTCGACGTTTCCGTACCCGCCAAGAATAGCATCAATTATCTTGAGTTAAACTCTTTGCCAGACACTATTTAGGCGTATATTTATCAAAGTGCTAACGTGTACCAGCAAAAGTAAATCACTATCGACCAAGGGGCAACTGACCGCCGTGACCAGTCAGCCAGCAGATCAGGATTCTCAGTTTCGACCGGGTAGCGTGCAGGTGCAGATTGCGCTGCTGCTGCTGTTGGGTGTTGCCGTCGGATTGTTCTTTTATCTGCAGGCGCAGATCACTCAGATTCTATTGGACATCCAGTTGATGCTCGATAGCGATCCTCAGCAGGCGCTTCAGATTATCAGCCGCTTGCTGTTGTGGTTGGTGGTGACCAGTGGTCTGATTTCGCTGGCGGTCGCGTTTTATCTGTGCCTGATGGCGGCCCGAATAGGTCGTTGTGGGGAGTATCCGCCACCCCAGATGCCGGTGGCTTTTCGAACTCGCCTGCGTCGGGGCGATCAGGCGCTACGGATGAAACGCAACTGTTTGTTGTTAGGCGCGCTGCTGTTCTGTCAGCCGCTGGGTGGGGTGCTGCTGTGGTACAACATCACCGGTGGGGTGATCTAACAGGGTGGTGCAGTAGTAGAGGGAGCTAGACAGGCGGTGGCAGCCACCGCCCGTTAACTCAGGCTGGGAGGGCTCAGCAGACTCGCATGCCCGGCTGAGCGCCGTCGTGGGGCTCCAGAATCCACAGGTCTTTGCCGCCGGGGCCGGCAGCCAAAACCATACCTTCCGACATGCCAAACTTCATTTTGCGTGGTGCCAGGTTGGCGACCATGACGGTGAGCTTGCCTTCCAGTTGTTCCGGCGCGTAGGCGGATTTGATACCGGCGAAGACATTGCGCTGTTCTCCACCCAGATCAAGGGTCAGTCGCAGCAACTTGTCTGCCCCTTCAACATGCTCTGCCTTGGCGATTTTGGCGATCCTGAGGTCGACTTTGGCAAAGTCCGGATACTGAATCTGCTCGGCAATCGGTTCATCGGCCAGCGGGCCTTGTGCAACCGGTTGGGCTCGTTGCTCCTGGGCCAGGACTTCTTTGGATGCATCGATCATCGCGTCGATCTTGTCCTGCTCGATCCGGGTCATCAGCGGTTTGAACTTATTGATCTGATGGTCGGTCAGAACCCGCTCCAATGCCGACCAATCCAGGCGATCATCCAGGAAACGTTCGGCTTCGGCGGTCATCTTCGGCAGTACCGGCTTCAGATAAATCATCAGAATGCGGAACAGGTTGATACCCACCGAACAGACCGCCTGGACTTCGGCTTCTTTGTCCGCCTGCTTGGCGAGCACCCAGGGCTCCTTGTGATGAATGTATTCATTGGCTTGGTCGGCCAGCTGCATGATCAGCTTGACCGCTTTGCCGAATTCACGATTCTCGTACAGGGTCGCGATATCGGCGCCGGCATCGACAAACTGCTGGACCAGCTCGGGTTCGCTGCACTCGCTTGCCAGTCGGCCATCGAATTTCTTGGTGATGAAACCGGCGCTACGGCTGGCGATATTGACCACCTTGCCGATCAGATCGGAATTTACCCGCAGCAGGAAGTCATCCAGATTCAGGTCCAGATCCTCGACCCGGTTGTTAAGTTTGGCGGCAAAGTAATAGCGTAGGTATTCAGGATCCAGATGCTCCAGGTAGGTACGCGCCTTGATAAAGGTGCCGCGGGATTTTGACATCTTCTTGCCGTTGACGGTCAGGAAACCGTGGGCGTGAACCGCCGATGGCGTGCGGAAGCCTGAACAGCTCAGCATGGCGGGCCAGAACAGCGCATGGAAATTAATGATGTCCTTACCGATAAAGTGGTACAGCTCAGCTCTTGAATCGGAACCCCAGTAGTCATCAAACTCGAGGCCCGGCGTTCGGTCGCACAGGTTCTTGAAGCTGGCCATATAACCGATCGGGGCGTCCAGCCAGACGTAGAAGTACTTACCGGGTTCACCGGGAATCTCAAAACCGAAGTAGGGCGCGTCACGGCTGATATCCCACTCCTGCAGGCCCGAATCCAGCCATTCGGAGAGCTTGTTGGCGATCTCTTCCTGCAACGTACCGCAACGGGTCCACTGTTTCAGCATTTCGGTGAAGTCGGGCAGCTTGAAGAAAAAGTGCTCGGACTCTTTGTCGATCGGCGTCGCACCGGAGATGGCCGAGCGCGGATCAATCAGCTCCGACGGAGAATAGGTGGCGCCGCAAGCCTCGCAGTTATCCCCGTACTGGTCTTCAGCCTTGCATTTCGGGCAGGTGCCTTTGATAAAACGGTCCGCCAGAAACAGCTGTTTTTCGGGGTCATAGGCCTGGGTGATGGTCCGGCTGGCGATATGGCCTGCCTCTTTGCAGCGCTCGTAGATCAGCGCTGACAGCTCGCGGTTCTCTTCCGAATGGGTCGAATGGTAGTTGTCAAAGCCCACAAAAAAGTCGGCGAAGTCGGCCTGGTGCTCGGCGCTGACCTGAGCAATCAGTTCCTCCGGAGTGATTCCCTGTTGCTCGGCCTTGAGCATGATGGCGGTGCCGTGGGCATCATCGGCGCAGACATAGGTGCACTGCTCGCCGCGGCTTTTTTGAAAGCGGACCCAGATATCGGTCTGGATATATTCAAGCAGGTGACCCAGATGGATCGAACCGTTGGCGTAGGGTAGAGCACTGGTAACGAGAATTTTACGGGGTGAACTGGACATAGAATAACGCTGCTGATTAGGACCTGAATTGGAAGCGGATGAATGCAGGCACTGCCGCCATCGTGGGCGAATTGTATACTGTTCGTCGGTAGTTACAAATCAGACCCGGTTAGGGTAGGCTCAGCGCAGGCCACTGCCGACAAATCGGGCGAATCTCGACCCGGTTCCTCGCGGCAGACGGGCTTGACCGGGATGGAAATGACAAGGAAGTTCAGTAGCCAAGCTGCAGTTGCTTGCCGCTTACAGGGAGTCAATGATGACCGAAAAACCGACGATTCCAGAAATTACCAGAAGGCGGGTGTTGTTCGTTGATGACGACACCAATGTGCTGGACGGTTACCGTCGTCTATTTCGACAACAGCGCGATCACTGGGAGATGACCTTCTGCGACTCCGGTAGCGAAGCGTTGGAAAAGCTCCAAGAGGAGCCTTTCGACGTCCTGGTCACCGATATGCAGATGCCGGGGATGAACGGCGCCGAGCTGATGTCCCGGGCTGTGGATGTGGCGCCGGGTGTTGCCCGGATCGTACTGACCGGCTATGCCAGTATGAGCTCCTCGGTCGAAGCGGCCGACTTGGCCCACCAGCTGCTGAATAAGCCCTGTGACATCGATACGTTAAAGGAAGCGATTGAACACAGTTGCAACGTTCAATCGATTATTACATCGGACCGGGTCAGGCAGGCGATTGGTCGGATCAGCCGATTACCCTCGCCGCCGACGGTCTACCATGAACTGAGCCGGGCATTGCGTCAGGATGACAGCGATGCCGCCACGGTTACGGCGATCATCGAGCAGGACATGGCCATTGCGGCTAAGTTGCTGCATCTTGTGAACTCCGCATTTTTCGGACTTCGGCGTCGGGTTGCCAGTCTTGAGCAGGCGGTCACGCTGCTGGGTCTGCGGCAGATACGCGACGTGGTGTTGGCAAGCCATGTGTTTGGCAGTGACATCAAAGCCAGTCCCGGCGGCGAGCTGAGCCTGGAGAAAATCCGCGATCACTCGGTGGCGGTGGCACGGCTGGCCCGAGAGATCATGCTCGAGGAGGGGGACGGGCGTGAGCTGGCGGATCAGGCCTTTATCGGCGGGCTGTTACATAGTTTCGGCATCCTCGTATTGGCCCACAACGGTTTTCAGAAGTACGACAAGGCGATCGATTACTGTCGCCGCAAGGAGCGTTCCTTGCCGGAAGTGGAGCGGGTGTTGTTCGGAGCCACCCACGCGGAGGCGGGGGCCTATATTCTGGGGCTTTGGAAGATTCCTCCGGTCATCGTCGAGGCGGTACTGATGCACCAGACCCCCAGTCAGCTGGTCTCTGCCAAGTGGGGACCGGTGACGGCTGTTCATGTTGCCAATACGCTGGTTCACGAGCTTCGTGATGAAGCCAAACTCTATCCGGTACAACCGTTGGACATGGATTACCTGCAACAGTTGGGGCTGGTGGAACGGGTGGAGCGGTGGCGTGAAGTGGCCCAGGAGCAGTTTGACGAACTAGAGCCTCCTCCGTCGTGACCCGCGGCCCATGCAGCTGCTAGAATGCGCGTTTTTTGCCGAACTTCTGCTGCATGAACATAGACGCCGTTGCCCCCAATCAATACGACCAACTACTGGCTGAAAAAGCTGAACAGATGAAAAGTCTGTTTGCGCCGTTTTCTCCGCCTGCGTTGGAAGTCTACCCATCACCGCCAAGCCACTATCGCCAACGGGCCGAGTTCCGGGTCTGGCATGAGGGTGACGATATCTTCTATGCCATGTTCGAGCCGGGTGACAAGCGTCGGCCGATCCGGTTGGAAAGCTGTCCGATGGTGTCGGAGCGGATTGAACAGACCATGTTCGAGTTGCTGGAGCTGATCAAGCCCCAGCCCTGCCTGCGCAAGCGGTTATTTCAGATCGACTTCCTGTCGACGCTTAGTGGTGAACTGTTGGTGACGCTGCTGTATCACCGTCCCCTAGAGCAGGACTGGATTGATGCGGCATCCCAGCTTCAGCAGCAGCTATCGATCGAGATTATCGGTCGATCGCGCAAGCAGAAGTTGCTGCTGGCCCGGGACTGGGTCGTCGAGCAACTGCCCCTGGACGGGGTCACCCTCGAGTATCAGCAGGTAGAGAACAGCTTTACCCAGCCCAATGCTGCGATCAATATTCAGATGCTTAACTGGGCACGACAGGTGACGGAACAAGCCGGTGGTGATCTGTTGGAACTTTATTGCGGCAACGGCAATTTTACACTGGCGTTGAGTGATCGTTTTGACCGGGTTCTGGCAACAGAAATCGCCAAAGTGTCGGTCAATTCCGCGCACTTCAACCTGGCGCGTAATGGTATCGACAATGTCACGATTGCACGTCTTTCCAGCGAAGAGTTTACCCAGGCGATCAATAAAGTCCGGCCCTTCCGGCGACTTCGAGAGATCGATCTGGACAGCTATGACTTTTCGACGGTGTTGGTGGATCCTCCCCGTGCCGGTTTGGATGAGGGAACTCGAGACCTGGTGCAGAACTATCAGGCGATCCTGTATATCTCATGTAATCCGGAAACGTTGGTGCGTGATCTGGACCAGCTGACCCGGACCCATCGGATCGAGCGCCTGGCGTTGTTCGACCAATTCCCGTACACCCACCACAAAGAGAGCGGCGTCTATCTCGTCAAGCGGTGATCTGAATCAAATCGGCGATTTCGGCGTAGATGACGGAGAATGCGGGATTCGCTATAGTTGACTTTTTCAGTCGGTTTTAACCGGGCCTAGAGTCCGGTCTGTGAGGAAACAGATGAGTGCAACACTGCAGGCGCAGCTCCAATCCGTGTTTTCGGAGTATGTTCCCCCGTTTAGTCAACAGACCCTGAAACAGGCCAAGGCGATCAAGTCGCTGACGGTGGAGGGTTCGGTTTGCAAGCTGCTGCTGGAGCTGGGATATCCGATCAAGTCGATCTGCGACACAATGGTGCCGCAGCTCCGAGACCTGGCTTTGTCCGTCAGCGGTATCGAACAGCTGGAGCTGGAAGTCGACAGCAAAGTCGTTGCTCACCGAGCTCAGAACAACCTCAAGAGTCTGGAGAATGTGCGCAACATTATCGCGGTCGCTTCAGGCAAGGGTGGGGTTGGTAAGTCCACCACAACCGTCAACCTGGCGTTGGCGATGGCGGCTGAAGGAGCCCGGGTCGGGATTTTGGATGCCGATATTTATGGCCCCAGCCAGGGACGAATGCTGGGCATTGAAGCCGGCACCAAGCCCCAGCCGGCCGACAATGCGATGCATCCGGTTCCGGCGCTGGGACTGCAGGCGATGTCGATGAGTCTGCTGGTGGATGAAGATCAGCCGATGGTCTGGCGAGGCCCGATGGTCAGTGGTGCGTTGCAGCAGATGCTGACCCAAACCCTGTGGGATGATCTTGATTATCTGTTTGTCGATATGCCTCCGGGAACCGGCGATATCCAGCTGACGCTGTCTCAAAAAGCGCCGCTGACCGGCGCGGTTATCGTTACTACGCCACAGGATATCGCGTTGCTCGACGCCAAGAAGGGCATCGAGATGTTCCGCAAGGTCGATGTTCCGGTTCTGGGTATTGTCGAGAATATGAGTCTGCATACCTGCAGCCAATGCGGCCATAGCGAGCCGGTGTTCGGTGAAGGTGGCGGGGAGCAGATCGCCGAAAAATATCAGGTGGACCTGTTGGGACGCTTGCCGTTGAAACTATCAATCCGTAAGCAGGCCGATGCCGGTCGTCCGACGGTTATCAATGAGCCGGAGTCTGCCGAGGCCGGTTTCTATCGCGAGATTGCGCTGAAACTGGCGGCGTCGCTGGCTGCTCGGGCGAAGAATTACGCCAATGTGTTCCCGGAGATCGTGGTTCAGAACGACTGAACTCTGGCCTGCTTCGGATCTCGCTGCCGATTTGGCAGCCTTCTGTAAAGCCGCACTGTTTCGGAAAAGTGCGGTTTTTTTGTTGCGTTGCAGGTATCATAGCCCGGTTTGTCCGTACCTTTATTAAATACAGTTGGGATTGAAATAGCATTATGGGTATCAAATCAGACACTTGGATCCGAAAGGCGGCGCTGGAACAGGATATGATTTCGCCTTTTGAACCGGGCCAGGTGCGGAGTCGGGATGGTGAGCGTATCGTCTCTTTTGGCACCTCCAGCTACGGCTACGATGTCCGTTGCGCCAACGAATTTAAGATCTTCACCAATATCAACTCATCCATGGTGGATCCGAAGGATTTCGACCATCAGAGCTTTGTTGATGTGGTTTCCGACGTCTGCATTATTCCGCCCAACTCCTTTGCGTTGGCTCGCACGGTGGAGTATTTCAAGATCCCGCGCGATGTACTGACGATCTGCCTGGGTAAGAGCACCTATGCGCGCTGCGGCATCATCGTTAATGTCACGCCGTTGGAGCCCGAGTGGGAAGGTCACGTCACCTTGGAGTTTTCCAATACGACGCCGCTTCCGGCCAAAATTTATGCCAATGAAGGGGTCGCGCAGATGCTTTTCCTGGGGGCCGATGAGGTCTGTGAAACTTCCTATAAGGATCGTAACGGCAAGTACATGGGGCAGACCGGTGTTGTGGTTCCGCGCACCTAGTCCCGCGCCTAAGTAAAGATGATCCCGAATTACGAAAAGATAACCGAGTTCTGGTGCGAAGTTGTCAGCACCATCGAGGCTCTGCTGCAGGAAACCGATGAGAGTCGAGCCCACGGCTTGCTCAATCATTACGAAAAGCAGCTGAAACGGATCGATGGCAATCTGACCTTCCACTTCGAGCGGAACGAGTCGAACAACCGGATAGAGATGATCATCGGTTGTGACGGCTATGCTCAGTCCATCGCTGCGGTCCTCAGTCTGGTGGATGCTGCGCCGTTGATGGATGGTGTCCAGGTAATCGCATTCAACAACCGCCACGACCCGCTGCCTGAGTGTATTCGGGTGGGGGATGATGATTATTCGATGGATCAATTCTGGTTCAGTCATCGTTTGGAAGGCGGCGAATTTCACCTGTCGATCTATCTGGATGAGCTCGACAGCATGGACGGCAATCCGGCTGTTGAAGCCGTGATGATCTACCTGGATGCGCTGTTGGGTGAGTTCGATCTGATGACCCGGGTCGCCACCCTCTGCTGGTATGACAAACCGGTAGACCCGTTGGACTATGGATTGCGGCCGCTCAGTGAAGTCCGAGATCTGTTCGACGGTCTCAGGGATCGAATCCGTCTTATCGGCGTGACGCTGCACTGATCAGGAGCAAGCCTGGATCAGCAACAACGTAGTGATGGGTTTTGTCGGAAAAGCGGCGTTGGACTCTAGGTCTCAACGCCGTTTTTATTTTCAGTTGTTGGATAGAACGCAGACTTTTTCGTCGTCCTGATCCTCATAATAGCTGTTCATGGATTGTTACTCCCCCCTCTTCAGCTCAGTCCCTTGAACCAGACCCAATGCAGGTGCGTTATCGGTTTGGCCTCATTTATTGCATCGGCCCTGCCTACTAGGACTTTAGTAGAGGATTTTTAAAATTGTCAATTTTTGCGTTGACTGAGAATTCCCGGCAGGGTTGATTCGGCTTCAATCACAGCCTGGGCTTTCTGACTGTCAACCCGCGAGTTGGACCGAACTCAGAGGGGAAGTTCCGCCTCGGGGGTTTCCGAAATGGGGGCGTTCAGAGGGAGCCTCAGAATCATTCGGGTACCGTGCTCGAGTTGGCTGTCGATCTCAACGCTGCCGCCCAGAACCTGATTTGTCAGGTTGTGAACGATATTCAGTCCCAGCCCGGAGCCGCCCTTGCCGAGCTTTGAGGTGTAGAAAGGATCGAACACCCGGCCGATATCTTCAGGAGCAATGCCGCATCCGTTATCGCTGACGCAGAGTTCGACCTGATCCTCTCCCAGCGGCTGGGCTGTGACATCGATTTGTCCCTCGTTTCGCCCCTCTAAGCCATGCAGCAGCGAGTTGTTAATCAGGTTGGTCAGTACCTGTCCCAATGGTCCCGGGTAGCTATCGAGCTGTAGGGTCTCTGGAATCTCGCAGCGCAGTTCGAAGGGGGTTTTCTTCAGGCTTGGTGCCAGGGTTAAGGCGATCTCGTTGACGACTTCGTGCAGCTTGAAACTACGCCGTTGAGAGCTGGTTTGGTCAATGGCGACCTGTTTGAAACTGCTGACCAGCTCCGAGGCCTTGTGCAGGTTATGCTCCACAATGGTACAGCCGGCCCGTGCATCGTCGACAAACTGAACGAGGCTGGATCGTTTTAACGACCCCTGCTCGAAGTCTTTCTCCAGCAGGCGGGCGTGTTCATCCAAGGTGGTGGCAGCCATCAAAGAATTACCGATCGGTGTGTTCAGCTCGTGGGCGATGCCGGCCACCAGTGATCCCAGTGCCGCCAGCTTTTCCGATCGAACCAGCTCGTCCTGGGCCAGCTTCAGGCTCTGCAGGGCGCTCTGCAACTCCATATTTGTTTGGGCCAGCTCGCTGGTTCGTTCCAGAACCCGGGTTTCCAGCGACTGATTCAGCTCGTGGATTTTGCGTTGAGCCTGCAGCTTATGGGTAACGTCCTGGTAGGATCTGAGGACCAGATGTTCACCACCGACCTGCAGGACCCTGGCAGAGATGTTACAGGTGATGATGTTGCCATCCTGCTTCATCATCTCAATCTCAAAATCATTGACCTGTCCCTGGGCGATCAGGATCTCGGCAATCTGCTGGCGTTTGATCGGATCCGGCCAGATGCCCAGATCATCGCTGGTATGGCCGATGGCATTGTTACGGCTGATCCCCAGGAGTCGGCACCAAGCATCGTTACAGTTGAGGAAGCGGGGGGTGTTGGAGAAGTAGGACACCGACATCGCAACGGGGGACGAGTCAAAAAAGGAGATAAATTTCTGCTCGCTGCTGCGCAGTTTCGCCTCCATCCGCTTGCGTTCACTGACATCGTCGATCGAGCTCATGATCGCGATGACATCACCCTTGTTATCTTCGATCGGCTGGTTGTACCACTGACAGGTAATAATCCGACCGCCGGCAGTTATGTTGTTGATTTCGCTTCGATAGCCTCCAATGTTGGCGAGCAGGGTCGCCATCACTCCCTCCATCCGGTCCTGCTCTTCTGGCGGCACGATAAACATCATCGGCTTACCCAGTGCACGCTCGCGTGGGTAGCCGAAGATCTCCTCGGCTGACTCATTCCATTCACGCACATTACCGTTGAGGTCCCATTCGATGACTGCAACCGGACTCTGTTGAATCAGCGCTCGGTAGCGTTGCTCACGCTCGCGGAGCGTTCGCTCAACCAGGCGCAATTCCGACAGATCGATGTCCATAATGGCGGTGCGTGGTGGTGAATCGTCCGGGCCGGGAATCAGAAATAGCGTAGAGAGAACATTGGCCACCGATCCATCCTTGCAGGTGATTTCACACTCTTTGGGGCCGATGGTTCCGCCTTCGCGAAGCAGTGTTTGCTGATCTCGGAAAAACGACAGCTGTTGCTGGTGGCTGTAGCGGAGATGGTTCAGGTCCTTACCGATCACGTCTTCTCGCTTGAACTTGTATAACCGCTCGGAGGCGGTATTCCAGTACAAGACCCGACCTTGATCATCGAACCACTGGATGGCGACGTTAGGGGTCTGCTCCATCGTCGCTCGCAGACTGGCTTCGCTGTTACTCAGCTCCCGCTCCCGTTGCTGGATGGCTGCCGACATCGCTTGTAGATGACGACTCAGGGCGGTGAACTCAGCGATATGGATCTCAGGCCAGCGCAGATCGTAATTTCCACTGGCAAGCTGGTGAGCGTTGTCGGAGTATCGCTTGATCCTGCGGCTGAGCCCCTGGGACAACAGCACGCCGCTGATCAGTGCTGCCAGTAGGGCGAGAATACAGGCCGCGATTGCGGCTTCGGTGGCCAGCCAGACAAAGCGGTAAGCATGTTCTTTGGCCTGGGACACCAACACCAACCAGCCCAGCTTGGGCACGACAACCGAAGAGCCGATCAGTTGCTGATTCTGGAATCGAAACTCTTCGGTGGAGAGTCCATCTTTCAAACCCTTGGTGACAATGTCGAGATTGCGCAGGCTCAGCTGCTGTCCCGTGAGATTGGGGTCCGGATGGGAGATCAGTTGCGCATTGCGATCGATCAACATGGTGGTCAGATGCGAGTTGCTGTTCTGACGCGATGAAATCTCAGATAGTTCGCGCATGGACAGCTCGGCCACCAGGGTGAAGTCGCCGTCGATCGGTAGTGCGAGCGCGACCGCCAGGTCTCCTGAAATCGCTGATAAGTAGGTGCTCGACCACACACGACTGTGCAGGCCGCGGGAGCGCCGATAGAACGCTTTGCGGGAGATGTCGACCCCTAAATAGGTTTCACGCTCGGGGTGACGTTTGGGCGGCAGTCCGATCTCCAGTGTACTACCGCGATTGTCGATGATGGAGATTGATTCGTAGATGTCGCTGTCACCGATATGGGCATCCAACAAGGGCTGCCAGGTTCCGGCCCGGCGGGGCAGACGTCCCTTCAGGTAATTGGCCAGCGAGGTTAATTCATGTTCGGCCCCGCCCAAGCGGCCTTCCAGATTGGCGGCGACGGCGTGAGCAATGTCCTGATGACCGGATTCAACATCGGCACGGATCTGTGGAATCACCCATAGATAGGAGATCAGCGCCAGTGCGATCAACGGAAACGCTGTGATCAGCGCGATCTGCACAGACAGCATTTGGCTTAATCGCCACTGTATCATCGGCTACTCTACCACTCGGAAGCGACCGTTAATCACTTGGGTGATATAGGTGCGGTTTTTGGTATCGCCATAGTCATCAAAACGGATCGGCTTCTGTACCCCCTCGAAG
This sequence comes from Motiliproteus sp., assembly GCF_965230735.1. Classification (GTDB taxonomy): domain Bacteria; phylum Pseudomonadota; class Gammaproteobacteria; order Pseudomonadales; family Balneatricaceae; genus Motiliproteus. The sequence goes on along the minus strand of NZ_OZ246016.1, from coordinate 3,090,541 downwards.
GTACGGATTCGCAGCAGCGCCTGTTTGAGACTTTCTCCTTGCCGTTGCTGCCGTAGTGCCTCGAAGACAATCTGGGTCGAGTTGTAGCTTACCAGTGCCGGAAAACCGGGCTCCTGCCCAAAGCGTTTCATGAAGGTATCACGAAAATTAAGATACTTGCTCGCTTTGCTGCTTCGGTCCAGATACTGGGACACGAATACGCCTTCTGTTGCTTGGCCCCCCAGTTCGATCAAACGCTCGGTACCGGCCCATTCGGATGTCAGAATCTGCACCTGCAGGTCGTACTTACGGATATGTTGGATCAGTAGGGCTGCGTCAACCGAATTGCTGACCAGGGCGATACCCTGAGCCTGGGTTTCGACCAGCTGCCTGGCCAGCTGGGGAAACGGGGCGTGGGTGGAGGATACGAAGGGGATCACTTCGATGATAGTGCCGCCGCCGGCTTTAAAAGCCTCGCTGAAATCATCCACCCAGCTCTGTGTGTAGGCGCGATTGCGGGTATCCATAATCAACGAAAAACTGCGAATGCCTTGATCCAGCTGGTAACGTGCGTGGTGGGATGCATTGTGCCGGGTGGCGGCCAGGGTACGGAAAAACAGGTCGTCACGCCCGGTCAAATTATTGGTGGTTACGGTGGTACCCATCACCAGGGTTCCGGAGGCGGTCGCAATCGGTTCCACCACCACGGCCATGGCGCTGGTCATGGGGCCGATGATGGCGGTGACGGGCAAGCTGGTCAGTTCGGTGGCATGTTTGGCTGCAAGCTTGGGATTTTGCTGATCGTCTCGAATTAACAGTTCAACGGGGCGATCGTTAATCCCTCCACGTGCATTGACCTGTTCGGTGGCCAGGATGGCTGCGTTACGACCATTGACGCCCAGGTCTGCTACCCGGCCGGAGGTGCCGCCGATAAAACCGATTTTTATCGGTTCCGGTTCGCCGCAGCCCTGGAGCAGCAGCAAGACGGCTACGATCGTCAGGAACCGGTCTGCTTTCAGCGTTGGAATCATGCTGAAGTATCCCGTGGCGTCGTCTTCGGCAGCTGATTCATCAACCAGCGCAGCAGGGCGTCAGCTTCCATGGGTTTGGCGTAGAAGTACCCTTGGGCTTCATGGCAGCCGAGCTCGGCCAGACGCTCGGCCTGCTGCTGGTCTTCGACCCCTTCAGCGATAACCTGCAGGTTGAGGCTGTGGCTCAGTTCAATCACCATCTCCGCAATACTGCGCGAGTCTTGGGACTCACAGAGTTGATCAACAAAAGCACGGTCAATCTTGAGGCGGTCGATACTAAGCCGCTGCAAGTAGGACAGCGATGAAAAACCGGTGCCGAAATCGTCAATCGCCACCTGCACGCCGCGGGCTTTGATCTGTTTCAGAATATCCAGGAGATAGTCGGCTTCGAGCATGGCGACGGACTCGGTGATCTCCAGTTCGATCAGGCATGGGTCGACACCGCTATCGGCCAGGGCGCGGTCCAGCGTGCCCAGAAAATCTTCGGATCGAAATTGGATAACCGATACATTGACCGCCATTCGCAGCTCGGGAAACCCCGAGTTATGCAGTAGACGGGCCTGGGCGAAGGCGGTCCGCATAACCCACTCGCCGATCGTAGCGATGATGCCGGATCGTTCGGCCAAGGGGATAAAGACATCTGGGGGGATGAAGTAGCCCTGTTCATCACGCCAGCGGATCAGCGCTTCGCAGCCGATCGGCCTGCCGTCCGGCAAGGATATCTGGGGTTGGTAATGGAGGTAGAGACGCTGGTGTTCGAAGCTAAGTCGAAGATCCTGAAGCATCTTGACCCGTGACTGGATCTCCAGCCCCATCTGTCGGGTGTAGACACCAAGCTGCCCCCGTTGGGTCTGTTTGGCCTGGTTGAGGGCCGTGCTGGCGGCTTTGAGTGCACCTTGTCCGCCGCCTTCCACTTCACTCAAATGCGCGAGCCCGAAGGTGGCGGATAGGGTTTGCTCGTTGCCTTCGATGCTGAAAGGGGGGCCAAACAGCCGTTGGACCTTTTCTGCCGGGATTTCACCGGAGGGGCCGAAAATGGCAAATATATCGCTGGTGATGCGGGCTAGAAAGAGGGAGGGCTGGCAGAATTGCTGGAGTCGCTGGCTGACCTGACGCAGCAACTGATCACCGTATTGATGGCCCAAGGCATGGTTCAGCTCGGAGAAGTGGTCGATATCAACCATCATGATCGCCAGGGATCCCGGTCCTTCATCACCGACGACCCGGTCGATCTGTTCAATAAGATGGTGGCGGTTGGGTAACAGCAGTAGCTGGTCGTAATAGGCTTGATGTTTAAGGTTGCCGAACAGTGACATGTTATTCAGGCAGACCGAAATATTGCTGCAGAACACCTCTAACAGCGCCCGGAAGTGGGTATCCGGCAGTTGTATGGTCTGTAAATACAGGCACATGTCTCGACCGGTACTGCAGGGGAAGAACAGTGTAATTCCGTCTTCGTCGAAGCGATGCTGACGCAGCTCAAAGGCTCGTTGTAGTGCGTTGCGCATCGGCTCGTTGCTCAGTTGTTCAACCGTTTGATCAAGGGTATTCCGGTACTGACCCGTAGCGGCAACGATGCAGTCACTGGAACTGGTTGTTACGGGATCTGATAGCCGTGCGCAGGCAACGCCGTCGGCTTCGTAGCCCAGCAATGTCGAAATTTGGGTGATGACGGCGTCAGCGAAATCCCTGAGGTTGTGGGTGGCGATCAACGTGGCACTGCTGCTGACAATCAGATCCAGGCCTTTGCGGTTCGTGTTGATGGTGCGTATCTGGAGATATGATCGTAAAGCTGCTGTCAGAGTGGTGTAGAGCTTGGTGCGGGTGAGCTCGGCTTTGGTTTTGTAATCATTGATGTCGTAGTCTCGGATGACATCAATTTCGGGTGCGTACCCCGGCTGGCCGGTCCGGAGGATCAGGCGGACATCTTCAAGTTTCAGCTCTTCGCGGATCTGTTGGACCAATTTCAACCCGGCGTCATCGCGTTCCATGACGACGTCCAGCAGTACGGCTGCAATATCCGAATGCTGCTCTAATAAATGCCTGGCCTCCGCGGCGGAGTAGGCGTGAAGAAATTCCAGTCGGCGGTCGAGGATCGTGACATTGCCGAGGGCATACAGGGTCGAGCTGTGCACCGTCTCATCGTCATCAGCGATCAGTATGCGCCAGGTGGCGGATTGCTCTGCTGATACTTCACTCGGGTCTTCATCCAAGAAAACCAGCTCATCGTCAGCATCGCCTGACCTGGTGATTTCCGTCATAAATTCTGCCTGGATAGTGATAACGGGATCTTCTTGATTCTAGTCAAAATAATGAAACATACGCCAACCATTGACCTGGATATATTAGTCAATCATTAAGCGTGATGGAGCAGGGCGCTGCAGCGTCACCCGGCTTTTTAGAATTAAATTGTTCAAATTCGACACTGCCATTGGAGGACTGTAATGCTATGAAGAGCAACTGACGCAGATGTCGCCAGCCCCTTCAGGGCTGGGGGCGGCGTAGTGCTCAAACTCTGGATGTTCGTCAAATGGTTGCTGCAGAACTTTCGCCAGCCGTTCGATTTCAGCATTGTCGCCTTGTTCGGCAAACTCGATGGCTTGTTGAGCCAGGTAGTTACGCAGGATGAATTTGGGATTGCTGGCCGACATTTGTTGGGCCCGCTCCGAGCTCGATCCGGAAGGCTCAAACTGTATTAAGTGATCCTGGTAGCTTTCTATCCAGCGATGGATCGCTTCGGGGTCAGCTTGTTGCAACAGCCAGTCGTTAAGATCCGGGTGGGGCTTAGATTCATGCAGATAACCCAGACCACGAAAAAAACGGCAGTAGTCCATAGGTTGCTCGGTCAGTAGCTTGAGCAGTGAGCGAATCAATTGATTATCGGCTTCGACTCTTGATGAATCATCGTCATCGCTGAGTCCCAGTTTGGCGCGCATCAAACTGAGGTAAGTGGACTGCAGCACCGTTTCGTAGTGACTCAAGGCTTGCTCTATCTGCTCATGACTTAACAGCGGCGAGAGCGCCTGTGCCAGACACAGGCAATTCCAATAGCCGATCCCGGGTTGGCGCTGATAGGCGTAGCGCCCCTCGCTATCGGAGTGGTTGCAGATATGGGCAGGATCGTAGTGATCCAGAAACCCATAAGGACCGTAGTCGAGAGTGAGACCGAGAATGGAGAAATTATCGGTATTCATCACGCCGTGGCAGAACCCGGCCGCCTGCCATTGAGCCATCAGGCTGGCGGTACGCTTGACGATCTCGGTGAACCAAGCGGCGTAGGGGGCAGTTTGGTGGCGGCATTCGGGAAAGTAGTGCTCAATACAGAAGTCACTTAACTGATGTAACTCAGCAATCATTCCGCGGCTGAAAAAATGCTCGAAAGATCCGAAGCGAAGATGACTCGGAGCTGTTCGTATCATCACCGCCGCTTGTTCGGGTTGCTCTCGAAAGACCGGCGTATCGCTAATGGCGATTGCCAGAGCCCGGGTGGTGGGAATTCCCAAACCGGCCATGGCTTCGCTGGCCAGATACTCGCGTACTACGGAGCGAACTACCGCCCTTCCATCAAAGCCACGCGAATAGGGCGTAGGTCCGCTGCCTTTGAGTTGTATCTCATGGTGGATTCCGTTGAGATCCTGAACCTCACCGATAAACATCGCGCGACCATCACCAAGAGCCGGGTTGAACTGGCCGAACTGATGACCGGAATAGGCACTGGCGAAACCGTTGATTGACTCCGGTAATGATGGTTTAGCAAGGAAACTGCAGAAGTTAACCGGATCAAAATCCGTCTCGGTAAGACCCAGTTGATCGAGCAATACCCGGTTTAACTGCAGAAGACGGGGATTGATCAGCGCACGAGGCTGAACCGGTGACAGAAACTCGGGTTCGGGCAACTGCAGATAGCGACAGGGTTGGAGTCGATCAGATTGAAACACAGGCAGATCCGGTTAATTTTTGAATAGTTAACCAATTTACTCGGGTATTATCAATCAACAGCAGTTTAGAGAGGGATCAAAGGCTTATGCTGAACGGGGGCGGTAAAAAAGCGCCCTCGGTGATGAGGGCGCTGGCCGAGCAGTCCGGAGTGGGCATGTTCCAGAGAAGGGGGAGAGGCCGGCCTGAGAAAATTGAACTAGCGTGGTTGGATCAGAATGGCGTGGCTTTTGCCCTGCTTGGCAGCCTGTTCCAATAAGCTGAGCTCATCGTGCTGCAGCTGTCCCGGCCAGCTGATGACTGCATGGCAGGTGCCGGTGGTCAGGGCTTTGCGGGCCAGTTCCAGGGTATTGTTGTCCCCTTTGGGCTGCAGCATCATAATCTTGTTGATGTCGATACCGGCTTCCAGCAGCCAACCCTTGGGCAGTTTCAACGGCGGGGCGATCCAGGCAAACCAGCGATCATCACGGCTCAGCTGGGCCAATAACGGCATCAGCAGCTGGAAGTTGTACTCGTCTTCATCGGGCATGATGATTTGGGTGATTTTACCCGCCATGCCGTGATTGAGAGGGTTGGGCAACCCTGAGTTGTTGCTGCCTAACGATTGTTGTTGGTAAGCGGTGACCGGATAAGCTGTACGCTGTGAGTGCAGTGACATCATGGTTAGCTACCTTTTCTGAGTACGCCGACGGCTAAGCCTTCAATCGTCAGCTCCTGACGCTTCAGATCAACCTCGATCGGATCAAAATCTCTATTTTCGGCGATGAGCTGGACCTTTGATCCCTTTTTCTGGAATCGTTTGACGGTAACTTCATCGTCTAGTCGGGCGACAACGATCTGTCCGTTTCTGGCTTCGCGGGTCTGATGAACAGCGAGCAGGTCGCCTTCAAGAATGCCGGCATCGATCATGCTCAGGCCCTGTACACGAAGAAAATAGTCCGCTTTCGGGGAGAAAAAGTCCGCCGGCACCGCACAGTGTTCGTCGATATTCTCCTGAGCCAGCACTGGATGGCCGGCGGCGACTCGACCGACGATTGGTAAGCCCGCTTCGCTGCCCTCGGTATCCATGTCCGGAATACGGATTCCTCGAGAGGTGCCGGGAATCATCTCGATGGCGCCTTTGCGCGCTAATGCCTTGAGGTGTTCTTCGGCGGCATTGGCAGAGCGAAAGCCGAGCTCACGGGCGATGTCGGCACGTGTTGGCGGATATCCGGTGGTTTCTATATAGTGCCGGATGCAGTCGAGTACTTCGGTTTGACGCTGGGTTAGCTTGATCATGGTTGGTTCCGCTAACTGTTTTTTTGTACAGTATATGTGTTTTTATACAGTTGTCTAGCCAGTGTGGAAAATTAGTTTCGCCTGCACGGCAACAAAGCGACGGAACTCGAGTGCGTGAGTGATATCCCCGAACACCTGAAAACTGAAATTCAACAGGCTTACAGTGCTTACCTGGAAAGCCGTGAGTTAAAGCCGCGGTATGGGCAGAAATTGATGATCGCCGAGATCGTCAAAGGGCTGCTGGATACCGAGCAACAACCACCGATCTGTGTGGTGGAAGCGGGTACCGGTACCGGAAAAACGGTCGCTTACCTGTTAGCCGTACTGCCGCTGGCCAAGCACTTGGGCAAGAAGCTGGTGCTGTCCACTGCGACGGTGGCGCTGCAGGAGCAGATCGTCATGAAAGATCTGCCGGAGCTCCGTCAGCATAGCGGGCTTTCGTTTGACTATGCCCTGGCTAAGGGGCGGGGGCGTTATCTGTGCCTGAGCAAGCTCGACCAATGGCTGTCCAGTGATGCTCAGAACCCCACACTGGCGCTATACGAGGATGAGCTGGCGCTACGATTACCCAGTGAAACCCTGGATCTCTACCAAGAGTTGGCGGATCGTTACATCAAGGGGGATTGGGATGGCGAGCGTGACAGCTGGCCGGAAGAGATTGCGCAGGATGTTTGGAGCGGCGTTACCACCGACCATCGCCAGTGTACCAATCGGCGCTGCTCCAATTTCAGTTCCTGCTGTTTTTACAAGGCTCGTAACGATCTTGACCAGGCGGACTGCATTGTTGCCAATCACGATCTGGTGATGTCCGACTTGTCGTTGGGCGGGGGCGCAATACTGCCCGATCCCGAGGAAACCCTCTATGTGTTTGACGAGGGACACCACCTGGCCGACAAAGCACTTAACCATTTTTACAGTCAACTGCGGCTCAACAGTTGGCGAAACTGGCTCAAGCAGTTACCCAAGACACTGAAACGCATGCTCAAGGAGATGAAGGAGCCGGACACCCTGGTTCGGGGACAGGCGGGCCTGGATGCTTTGATCAGCGATACACTGGAACTGTTGCAGCGGCTCGACTCGCCACTTCAGGTTCTGATTGCGCAACTGCCTGAGGATGATCGGCGGGACGGCAGCCGGCATTTTCGTTTCTCTCAGGGGCGGGTGCCTGCTGATATTCTGGAGCTGGCGCGGCAGATTGAGCCGCGAGCCCGGGATCTTCAGTTGCAACTGGATACCTTGACAGAGAAACTCAAAGAAGCAATCTCGGAACCGATCACCGGGATCGACAAGGAGCTGGCCGAACGCTGGTATCCAACGATTGGACGGTTATTGGCAAGATCCGAAGCGGCACGGGCGTTATGGCGGGCGTTGATCGCCGAAGACAGTCCCAACCAGCCACCTTCAGCCCGATGGTTGAGCTTTCACCAAAGTCCGGAAGGAGAGGAGCTGGAGTTGTGCTGTAGTCCTATTCTGGCTGCACAGACGCTTGATCAACAACTCTGGCAACGCTGCGGTGCGGCTGTGGTCACCTCGGCCACGCTGACCGCGCTGGGCCGATTCGATCAGCTGCAGCTTCGCAGCGGTTTGCCCCGGGATTCGCGTTTTGCCGTGGTCCCGAGTCCATTTAACCACCAGCAGGCGGCTTCGCTGAGAATCCCCAAGCTTGATGCTTCACCGGCCGATCCCCAGGCCCACGACGAAGCGATTGCCGAGGAGTTGCAGCGATGTCTGGCTGATGATGAGGCCGCACTGGTGCTGTTCAGTTCCTGGCGTCAGATGCTTGCGGTACGTGATCGACTCGGCGCGGTATTGTCGGGTCGGGTATTGGCTCAGGGGGATCATTCCAAGCAGGCTTTGCTGAAACTGCATAAGCAACGGGTCGATGAAGGTCAAGGGTCGGTGCTGTTTGGGTTGAACTCATTTGCCGAAGGGGTCGATCTTCCCGGCGATTATCTACGTCATGTGGTGATCGCCAAGATTCCCTTTGCCGTACCCGGTCAGCCCGTGGAAAAGGCGCTGGATGAGTGGATTCGCGAGCAGGGACGTGATCCCTTTATGGAAGTCGCGGTTCCCGATGCCTCGGTTAAACTGATCCAGGCTTGTGGGCGATTGCTGCGTGCTGAATCCGACCAGGGGCAGATCTCTATTCTGGATAATCGGTTGACCTCTCGCCGCTACGGACGAGCACTACTTGCCGCACTTCCTCCCTATCGTCGTGAACCGGGATAGGATCGGCGTGGTCGGGGTCTAATTCCGATGGGAACGGTTGCGAATATGCTCTAAAATATCGCGCTTTCAAGGGCCGGTCTCTACCACCCTTTTGTTCAGTTGACGAGGTGTTGCATTGTTTAAGTGGTTTTCAAAATCTAAATCTACCGCCGAAGTTCCCTCGCCATCTCCGAAGACTGAGACTGCTTCCCGCCGGCCTGCTAAGCCGAAGCCCTCCAAACCTGATGCTAACGCCGGCAAGGCTGATCAAAACAGCAGGAGCAGCAAGCCCAATAAACCGCGTTCCAAAGCGTCGACTAAGCCGAGCTGGAACCCGGACCAGTTTGTCGTACCAACCGAAGAGGGCAAGGTCCGCTTCCATGATCTGGATCTGCCCGATACGGTGATGCACGCGATCGCCGATCTGGGATTTCAGTACTGTACCCCGATCCAGGCTCAGACCCTGGTTCATACTCTGGAAGGCAAGGATCTGATCGGTAAGGCCCAGACCGGGACCGGTAAAACTGCCGCCTTTCTGATCAGTATCATCACCGATCTGATCGACTACCCCCTGGGCGGTCGCCGTCCCAACGGTAAGCCCCGTGCCCTGGTTGTTGCACCGACCCGTGAGTTGGTCATGCAGATCGCCAGCGATGCCGAAGGGTTGATCCAGCATAGCGGCATGAAAGTCGTCACCCTGGTGGGTGGCATGGACTATGAAAAGCAACAGCGTCAGTTGCGCCAGAATCAGATCGACATTCTGGTGGCGACACCGGGTCGACTGCTCGATTTTAACCAGAAGGGTGAGGTGGATCTGAGTGGTGTCGAGGTGTTGGTGTTGGATGAAGCTGATCGGATGCTGAGTATGGGCTTTATTCCGGATGTGCGGGCGATCATCCGAAGTACGCCGCATAAGAAAGACCGTCAGACCCTGCTGTTTAGTGCCACCTTCTCGGATCAGATCATGCATTTGGCTTCGCTCTGGACGCTGGATGCGGTCACCGTTGAGATCGAGTCCGAACAGCTCACCGCTGATACCGTCGAACAGATCGTTTATCTGGTGGGTGAGCAGGAAAAGTTTAATCTGCTTTACAACCTGGTACGTCAGCAGGAGCTTGAGCGGGTGATGGTGTTCGCCAATCGCCGAGATCAGACACGTCGCCTGACTGAGCGTTTGAAGCGCAGCGGGGTCGAGACCGCCATGCTTTCCGGTGAGGTCAGCCAGGCCCAGCGGGTCAAGACGCTGGAGGCTTTTCGCAGTGGTCGGATTAAGGTGCTGGTGGCGACGGATGTTGCCGGGCGGGGTATCCATGTAGACGGCGTGAGTCATGTGATCAACTACAATCTGCCCGAGGATCCGGAAGATTACGTCCATCGTATCGGCCGTACCGGTCGTGCCGGTGCGGAAGGTATCTCCTACAGTTTTGCCTGTGAAACCGATGCGTTTATGTTGCCGGATATCGAAGAATTGATTGGGCGTCGTCTGCCTTGCCAGCATCCCGAGCAGCAGCTGCTTGAGTCGCCACGATAATGCCCATGGATAGCGAAGCGTCAATGTCTAACCCTGGTATTGAAGCCAACACCATTAGTGTTTTGGGTGGAGGAAGCTTCGGCACCGCTGTGGCTAATATCGCAGCCCTGAACGGCTACAACGTCTATCAATGGATGCGAAATGCCGATCAGGCTGAGCAGATGAACCAGGAGCGGGAGAATAAACGCTACCTGCCCGGTTTTGAACTTGCTCCCGGCCATCGAGCCGTTACCGATCTGGATGCGGTAAGTCGTAGCCAGGTGGTCTTTGTCTCCATTCCGAGTCGTAACTTCCGGGAAGTGGTGCAGCAGGTTGTGCCGTTGTTGCAACCCGGACAGATGCTGATCAGCACCACAAAAGGGATCGAGCCGGGCAGCTTTCGTCTGATGAGTCAGATCCTCGCCGAGGAAGCACCGCAGTGTCGTGTCGGGGTTCTCAGCGGTCCGAACCTGGCGAAGGAGATCGGGACTCGACAGCTCACAGCGACAGTAATCGCCAGCGAACACAATGAGCTTTGCACGACGATTCAGACCATCCTGCACTGTGATTTTTTCCGGGTATATGCCGGCTCGGACATGTATGGGGTTGAGCTGGGTGGTGCACTGAAGAATATCTATGCGATCGCTGCCGGCATGAGTTCAGCGCTGGGAATGGGTGAGAACACCCGCAGCATGCTGATGACCCGTTCCTTGGCAGAGATGAGCCGCTTTGCGGTAAGGATGGGGGCGGATCCGCTGACTTTCCTCGGGTTGGCCGGGGTTGGTGATCTGATCGTGACCTGCATGTCACCGCTGAGTCGCAATTACCGGGTCGGCTTCGCTCTGGGCCAGGGGCGTAATCTGGATGATGCGGTTGAAGAGCTGGGTGAAGTGGCCGAAGGAGTCAACACGCTCAAATACGTTAAAGCCAAGGCGGATGAGCTGGAGGTTTATATGCCGCTGGTTCAAGGACTATATAAAGTGGTGTTCGAAGGTCAGCCGGTTGAGCGCGTGATCGGCGGCATGATGATGGCCGCCCAGGGTGATGATGTGGCTTTCGAACTGCTGGATCGCTCCGGCGAGGTTTGACTGGCGATGGCTTTACAGCTGTTGTTGATGCGACATGGTGAGGCGGCTTTCAGTTCACCGGATGAGCTGCGAGAGTTGACCGAGCGAGGGCGTGAACAAACACGACAGGTAGTTCGTCAACGGTTGAGTGCTCTGGTTGGTATCGATCGGGTTTATGTCTCACCCTACCTGCGTGCCCGGCAAACCCTGGAACTGATGGAATCCCTGGCTGGACTGCCTGGTGCAGAACTTTATTCCGGACTGACCCCTGACAGCGATGTAGATGCGCTGGTTGAATGGTTGCAGCCTCAGCAGGGCAAGCTCTTGTTGGTGGCCCATAATCCTTTACTGAGTCGACTGTTGAGCCGATTGACGAACAACTCGGGACAGTACGGTTTTGATACCAGCACTCTGGCCCAGTTGTCGATGCCGTTAGCTGCAAGTGGATGTGCGGACCTGGACTGGATCGAATATCCTCGCTGAGCGATGGAATCAGTTCGTAGGCTGATGAATAGTCGCTCCTGACCCAACAGGTACGCCGATCGGCAGACCTTTATCCTGATCAAGCTTCTGTAGCATTTTTTGAGCCGACAGCATCAGCTCGGTGGTGGGGTAGATGCTCAGACCACGGCGCATCAATTGATAGCTACGCTGGTAATCCCCCAGATGGTGAAATGCGAACGATAGACCGGAGAACAATGCCGCATCGGGCATCTGGATCAGGCGCTGTTCGGCCCAGCGGGTATATTCTTCGGTGATCTCGATGTTGTCGGTCTTGATGGCGTAGTTCAGCAGTGTCTGCATCCGAATAAAATCGGCGGTATTTGCGAAGTAGATATTGCGCGAGGGAATGTCGAGTAGTTCAAAGCTCTTTGTTTGCGCAATGTTAAACTGAAAAATCATTCGACTCGCCAGCAGGCTGTGGCTGAAGAAAATCGCCGCCAGTACCGGCAGACTGATACCCAGACCGAGCATACAGGCACGGGCGTAACGGCTTAGCTGGAATGCCTTGGTGGTCACTCGATGGGTGGCAACAATGGCGATCAGGCTGATAAACAACAGCCAGTGCAGCTGAGAGATATAGAACGGCAGCTCAACCTGAGTGTGTAGCGTGATCGGCAGTAACAGTGCTAGATAGGCGCCGCCCCGTTGCCAGCCTAGTCCGAAGCAGACCTTCAGAAAAGCCAGCGTCAGCACCACAATCCCGCTTAGTGCGATCAAGCCCCCTTCAACACCCCAGTAAAGAAGCTCGTTATGGGGATGGCTGAGACGGGGGGCCAGGATTGCCGCATCGGGGTGCGCTTCCAGATAGGTCGCTTTTTTGTCGTGCCAGACCGGCTGAAAACGACCGATACCATGACCGAAAATAGGTTTCTCCAGAATCAGCTCAAGACTGGAGTCGTACATCATCCGGCGGACATCGTTGCGGGTTGGGTCTTCAGATGTCCGGGAAGCCTGGCTAAGCTTTTCCAGCCCCTGCGTCAGGCCGCCGGTCTTGCTGTCAATCTGATTTCCGGCCAGAACACCTAGAGTCAAGAAAACTGAAGCCAGTAATAAACCTCTGCCACGATTCCGCAACAGCTGCCGATATCGGCTGGCAAAAATCAGTAGCATACCGCCAAAGATCGCCAAAATGCCGGTACGGGAGCCGCTGGTTATCACGATCAGGCTGCAGAGGAAGATGCTGAGTAAGACGATGGCTTTTAAGAAAATGTTTCGATGCCGGAACGAGGGCACCGTGGATAAAAAAATGGCGATTAGCAGTCCGGTTGCCAGATAGCTGGCAGCCAGATTCTGCTGCTGAAAAATTCCTCGAGGGATTCCGGCAGATTGGCTCATCCAGTCGGGTGGAGAGTCTAATACCAGTAGATGGACTAGGCAGTAAAACGCCTGGAGTAAGGCCGATCCCATCAATATGTAGAGCAGATTATCACGCTGACGACGATTTAAGCGGAACTGCGCCAGACTGAAGAACAGCAGCATGCCACCCCAGATCGACAGGCTTCGGAACATCCATGAGGTGGGTTCAGAAACTGTGCCTATCGCACCAACCAGGGTTGTAACGGTCAAAAAAAACAGGATCGCGACCGTCATCTTGGGAATACGAACCAGGCCGCTATAGCCCAGTTTCAGTAAGCCCGTTGCAATCACAAAGACTGCGGCGATCCAAACGGTGTTATTGAAGGGAAGAAACAGCCCTTCGCCGCCAAGGTTGTGTTGGTAGTAGAGGGGTGCTAGCAGAAAAAGTATCCCGAAAAGAACGAACAAAGCTCGATTAAATCGCTGTTCTGAAACGGGATCTGCTAAGCTGATCATGGATATCTGCCCTCGTTGATAAGGGGCTGATAATAACGGACTTTAACTCATTAACCTACTGATGGATCAGGCGCTGTAAGGTTGGAGATTGTCTGGAACAGCGGTTTTTATCGGAGTCTAGGAGTGGTGCAGGCGTCAATGAAAAGTCTTGCTAGCAACAGCCGCAACAGTCGGCAGCTGATGTATTTAATAGGGCTTCTGCTTGGTTGTATCTTTGCTGTTTCGGCTAAGGCTGCGACTGATGTCTCCGGTTCAAGCGATCTAAGTTTGGTGCAACGCTATCCCAACTCCTGGGTCGTCGACTACAGTCAGGCGACTGTTCCCGAGTACCGTCTGGCGACGGGTAAGATGAAGAAGATTAACGGTGTGATCTCTCCCCAGTCGGCACAGTACCTGTCCGGCCGGCTAACCCGGCTCACCTACCGCTTGCCCTCGGGGCGCAGCAGCCACGAGGCGTTTAGGCACTTTTCCGCTGAGTTTAAAAACCTGGGCGCAGAGGTATTGTACCGTTGCGAGGGAAGAAACTGCGGTGATAGTGACCAGTGGGCCAACTATCAGTTTGGTATCCAGCGGCTTTACGGTATTGATCGGGAACAGTACTACCAGGCCCTGCGCTTTGAAGCGGAACCGGGACCTCTTCATCTGGCGTTCTATACGGTCAAGCGGGGCAATAAGCGGGTCTATGTACAACTGGACCTAGTCGAACCATTGGCTTCGCAATCAACCCAGGTGGTCCAGACCGAAGCGGCTGATGAAGTGCTGAAGCTGCTGCAACAGAGGCAGCGTGTCTATCTGATGGATGCTGACGATGCTGGATTTGGAGGGGTGCTTGCGTTGATGCAAAAACGCCAAAATGTGCGATTGCAGCTGGTGGGTCATAGTGACCAGGGCCAAAGCATCGCGCAACAGCGACAGCGTTCAATCGAGTTGGCGTTAAGGCTGCAACAGCGGTTGCTGGATGCCGGGATTGAGTCGGGCCGAATAGAGGTCTTCGGGGTTGGGGCTCTGGCACCGGCTTATCTGAGCGCAATTCCGTCTGAACGTATCGAATTGTTGCTTGTGGCGCCCCGGTAAATTCTGAGCCGTTGTAGTTAAGATTTAACTCTGTGAAGAGGCTTTTATATCGATGGTTGAATTGCCCTGCGAGCCGCTTCTTCGATATAGATAACAGATAAACGATTTTGATATCAGCGATGAATACCTATTTGGGGATCGGTTTTGTCGTTTCGTTGGAAAGCAGTCAAGGATCTCAGCGTTGTTATAGGCTGCTTGCCCGGCTGTAGATCTGTCGGTAATAACAAAGAACATCGCATTTTCAGTGCCGGTGTTCGGCCAAACTAAGTCTAGTGTCGTGACGTGTCGGAGGGGGCCTATGTCAGACCTTGTATCAGTAAAGCCTGTCGCTTGGTTTCTATTTGTCTTGATGTTGTTGGGTGCCTGGCCTGCCATGGCGTCGGTGGGGCCGATAGATCTGACTGACAGCGGTATCGGCTATATTGCGCTGTTTGTCTTCTGTATCGCCTATGTGGTGGTGATGCTGGAAGAGAAACTCCATCTACGAAAATCGAAACCGGTGCTGGTGGCCGCCGGGGTAATCTGGGCTTTGATCGGCTGGTTTTACATTCAGCAGGGCGTAGAGCATGTGGTCGAGGAAGCCTATAAGCATACGCTGCTGGAGTTCTCCGAGTTGATGCTGTTCCTGCTGGTGGCGATGACTTACATAAATGCGCTGGAGGAGCGGCGTGTCTTTGATGCACTCCGAAGTTGGATGGTGCGTAAGGGCTTTAACTACCGAACCCTGTTCTGGCTTACCGGCTTCCTGGCTTTCTTTATCTCTCCGATCGCCGATAACCTGACCACGGCGTTGCTGATGTGTGCGGTGGTGATGAAGGTGGCCGAGGGGGATCGTCGTTTTATCAACCTGAGTTGCATCAATATCGTGGTTGCCGCTAATGCCGGTGGCGCTTTCAGTCCGTTTGGTGACATCACCACGCTGATGGTATGGCAGGCCGGATTGGTGGAGTTTCAGGAGTTCTTCGTGCTGTTTTTCCCGTCGCTGGTCAACTTTATGGTGCCGGCGCTGGTGATGAGTTTCTTCATCGAAGATCGTAGCCCCGAGCCCAGCAATGAGGTGGTTGAACTCAAGCGCGGTGCGCACCGAATTCTCGGTTTGTTCCTGTTGACGATCGCGACTGCAGTCAGTTGCCATCTGTTCCTGCACCTGCCGCCGGTACTCGGCATGATGGCGGGTCTGGGCTATCTGCAGTTCTTCGGCTATTTCCTGCGGATGACCCTGGCGGGTTCGTTAGCGAAGAAGCGTAAAATGGCCGAAGAGGCCGGGGACAGCGAGCGTCTGAAGCGCCTTGGTAGTGTGGTGCCGTTCGATGTGTTCAACCGGGTCGCCCGGGCCGAGTGGGATACCCTGCTGTTCTTCTACGGAGTTATCGTCTGTGTCGGGGGGCTGGGCTTTATGGGATATTTGGCGATGATGTCGGACCTGATGTATACCCAGTGGGATGCCAGCAGTGCCAATATCGCCCTCGGAATCATCTCTGCGGTTGTTGATAACATACCGGTGATGTTTGCCGTGTTGACGATGGAGCCGGCGATGTCCCAGGGGCATTGGTTATTGATCACCTTGACCGCCGGGGTTGGGGGCAGTCTGCTATCGATCGGTTCGGCAGCCGGGGTCGCCTTGATGGGGCAGGCGCGGGGGTATTACACCTTCTTTGGCCACTTGAAATGGGCCCCGGTGATCTTTCTGGGATATGTGGCCAGTATTTGGGTGCACTTCTGGCTCAATGCTGATCAGTTCGGAGTCTTTAAGAGTCTCTAACAGGGATGGTAAGTCAAAAAAAACGCCGCAAATTGCGGCGTTTTTTTTGGCTCATTTTGAGCGGGGCTGTCGCTCAGAGCTTCGGTAGCGCAGTGACCTGGTTTCGACCATTCCGTTTGGAGGCGAACAACCCCCGGTCCGCTCGTTCCATCATCTCTTCAAGGGTTTCGTCGGGGTGCAGCTCCGCGACTCCCACCGAGGCAGATAGGGTTCCCAGCACTTCACGGCTGCTGCGGCGTTTAATGGTATTGGACTGGAATCGTTTAAGGATGTTGAAGGCCACGGTTTTGGCTTCCTGCACCTTGGTATCGGGCAGGATGACCGCAAACTCGTCGCCGCCGTAGCGTGAGATCAGGTCGGAGCCTCGAGTTGCATTCTTAAGAATTTTGGCGGCAAAACAGAGAACCTGGTCGCCGACCAGATGGCCGTGTTTATCATTGAATGGCTTGAAGTTATCCAGGTCGATCATCAGTACCGATAGGTTCGGCTGTTGAGTGCCGTCCGCGGTCAGTTTTCGTAGTGCGCTGTCAAGTCCGCGTCGGTTAGATACACCGGTCAGTGGATCGGTGAAGACTTCTGATCGAACCTGATCGTACTGCTCTTTCAACAGTGAAACTTCGTCGTTTGTCTGGCGAAGCTCGGTTTCCATCGCGCAGATAGAGGTATCCATACGCTGGGTCTCAGTGACCAGGTGTTGGATAACATCTAGGACCCCGTCCAGATCGGTGGACTCGTCACTGAGTATCTCTTTGGAATGTACCAGCGTCTGGTGGAAGTGTTTGGCTTCCGCCTGGGGGCGTTCGGTAAGGCTAAGGACCTGCTGCAGGATCTGTTGTAAACCGGCGCGAAACTCGTCCAGCCGCTCGTCGGTGTGGCAGCCGAAATGTTCTTGATAGAGCTTATCAAGTTCGACGGCCAAGCTGTCGCCTTTGCTGTTGAATTGGGATAAGCGGAAGCTCAGGCCCGGGTTTTGACCGCTGATATGCTCATAGCCGACGCTGTAATGGGACGGTACGGCTTTGACCTTGTTGGATTTGAGCCAGTCGAGAGTTTGATTGGCCAATTCCTGGCTCTGTTCCAAATCTTTATTGTTGCTCATCAGGGTTCCTGTGGGAGCGGTGATTGATCGGCGTATCCAGGTGCCTGATCAGGGCGGCAGTAGCTGATTGACTGGGCCCTGAAATCAATCGAGTACAACACTTAAGCCGTTTTATTCTAAGCCTTTTTAATGAATAAACCGCGGAGAAATAGTAATGATCGCGTCTGCGATTTGAAAGTCAAGCAAGTTGAGCGGATCAGTTAACCCAGATCAGGTAATAGGCGCTTTGACAGCGGATCTTTAGTGGGAAGCATGGCGATCGAGCGCCAGTGCTTAGCAGGGGCCGGTCCGCTAAAAGATAGCCGTCGCCCCTGGATTGATAATAGAAAGTACCTCCAAGGATTCGATATTGGCCTCCATTGCGATGGTTTCGATCTCGGTTTCGGTTAACTGTGTGTCGCCTAACTGCAGCTGATCCAGCTCGTTCAACTGTTCACCGAGATTGCTGTTCTTAACCTCGGGCTCAACGCAGTTGGTGATCTTGAGGGATAGGCTTAGTAGTTGGCACTCAGGTGCCAGGCGGTCGGTCTGTTCCGGATTGTGTTGGTATTTAACCGGCACCCATAAACGGGCAGGGAGGTGCCAATGTTCCAGCAGTGCGGCGCCAAGGTCCGCAGCATCAAACCCTAGCCAGCGGCGCTCGAGCTCATGCAATGGGGTGTGGTCTTTAGCCTGCTGTAACTGCTGGGCATAATCTTTCGACATGGTGGTCAGCAGTACCAGACGCCCAATATCGTGCAACAGCCCCATCAAAAACTGAGCTTCGCCATTCCCTTTATGTGTCAGGCGGTACAGTTTCTTGGCAATCAGGCCGCAGTAGACACTGCGATGCCAGAAACTATCCATATCAATCAGCTCGGTAGAGATATTTCCGAAGACACTGGCGGCGCTGGAGGCAAGAATCAGTGAGCGGATCTCGTCGGTACCGATTAGATTGGTTGCGCGGTTGATGGAGTCGATCTGCGCAGGGAAGCCATAGAAAGCGCTGTTGACGAGTTTCAACAACTGAGCGGACAGTGCCGGATCATGACCGATGACTTCGGCAATCTCTTCGATTGATGAGGTGTCGGACTCGATCAGTTCGTTAATACGGATTACAACGTCAGGCAGCGAAAGTAACTGGTCAACACCATCGATGATGTCATTGGGAGTCATAGGTGGCCCCGTCATTGTTGTTATTGGTATTTAGCGGCTGGTTCAGCGTTGAAATTATTGCACAGCTTTGGCTGCCGATGGGCTGAAAACTCCATGTCGGCACTATACCCTTTAGTCGAAACCCTTTAGTCGAAGCGGATAAGCAGTTTCAGCTATCCGTTTTTTTACTGTCGGGCGTGATGTCGAAACTAACCAGTTTTCGACTGCCATCGGCGTCGCAGCTCAGATACCAGCCCTGTTCACCCCAGTCTCCCAATACGATACGCTCGGCGGCTTGATGATCGATTTCTAGTTGGTGCGTAGCGGGTCGATGGGTATGGCCATGGATCATCAGCTGAACCTGATGAGACTGCAGCTGATTGGCAACTTCGCTTGGTGTGACATCCATGATCATCAAGCTCTTACCGGCTTTGGCTTGCTTGCTCTGTTGTTGAATCCGTTCAGCAATTCGCTGCTTCACTCTGAGCGGTACGACGTATTGCAGCGCAAAGATAAAGCGGCTGCGAATGATGCGGCGATACTTCTGGTAACCGGCATCGTCCAGGCAAAGGCTGTCACCATGCATCAGCAGAGTTGGCTGACCGTAGAGATCGATCAGGGTCGGATCTTTGAGTAGCGTTGCTCCGGCCTTGTCGCAGTATCGCTGGCCGAATAGGAAGTCCCGATTCCCATGCATCAGGTAGATACGGGTTCCTTGCTGGCTGAAGCGTTTGAGTTTGTCAGCCACCTCCAGCGTAAACGGATCTTCGTATAACCAAAGGTGGAAGAAGTCGCCCAGTATATAGAGAGCTTCTGCGTTCTGGGCGGTGGTATCGAGAAACTCGAAAAACGCCCGCGTCAGGTGCGGGCGTCGGGGATCCAGATGCAGATCCGAGATAAACAGGGTGGTCACGGCGGTGAACAGCTCCGGTGTTTAGTCGGATACCACAGCGGAAGTGATGATCACATCGTCAACCGGTACATCCTGATGGCCGGCACGGCTGGTGGTCTTCACCGCCTTGATCTGGTTAACGATATCCATGCCTTCAACCACCTTGCCGAACACCGCATAGCCCCAGCCTTCGGTGGACTTGGAACGGTGATCCAGGAAGTTGTTGTCATTAACATTGATAAAGAACTGTGCGGTGGCGCTATGCGGATCCATGGTGCGGGCCATCGCCAGAGTGCCGGTTTCATTGCTCAGGCCGTTGTCGGCTTCGTTCTCGATCGGTGCTTCGGTCGGTTTTTGAATCATGCCCGGTTCAAAACCGCCACCCTGAATCATGAAACCGTCGATGATGCGGTGAAAGATTGTTCCGTCATAGAAGCCGTTGCTCACATATTCGCGGAAGTTGGCGCAGGTTTTCGGTGCTTTTTCGTCGTCGAGCTCGATCTTGATTTCGCCGAGGTTGGTTTGAAGCGTGATCATGACGGTTATCCTTCTATCTATACAAATACCGATATCGCCGGGACAGGCGTCGGCCGATTATAGGGGGCTGGCGCACTGTTGGCGAATATCGTTGTGGTTCAACAACAGCCTAGTCTAGCGAACACTGGCTTTGCTGATAATGATCGGCTCGGCCGGGACGTCTCGGTAGCCCCATTTGCTGGTAGTGGAGACCTGCTTGATCTGATTGACAACCCCCATGCCCTCGACGACTTTGCCAAAGACCGCATAACCCCAGCCTTGATTGGTCTTGGACTGGTGGTCAAGGAAGACGTTGTCGTTGACGTTGATAAAGAACTGCGCGGTGGCGCTATGGGGATCGCCGGTCCGGGCCAGAGCGATTGAGCCGGTTACGTTGCTCAAGCCGTTATCGGCTTCGTTTTCGATCGGGGCCTGGGTCGGTTTTCTTGACATGCTGGGGGTGAAACCGCCGCCCTGAATCATAAAGCCGTTGATAACACGGTGAAAAATGACGCCGTCATAATAGCCGCTCTTCACATAGGCGATGAAGTTCGCCACGCTCTTGGGGGCTTTTTCACGGTTTAATTCGATGACGATGTTTCCCATATTGGTTTCCAGCAGCACCTGTTCGGCTTGTGCTGATGGGCTGGGCGCGTTGGCTGGCGTCGCGTTAGCGGTTTGATCTTGGGCGTATGAGACCGAATTGCTTAGGGCAAACAGGAAAGCAGCAGAGGTTAGGGCTTTTAACAGCTTTTTCACGGTAGGTTTCCATTAACAGAACTGAAGCCGCTTTGATGCCATGGGGACCTATTAACTGTCAACCGATCGGATCAAGTCCGGGGGATAACAGGGCGAACAAGGTGCTGGATGGTATCAAAGCGCTTAAGACTTTCTTTTATAGGTAAAGGGCAATTAACGACAGCTTAATTACGAAAGGCCGCTTTCTTCCAAGGGTCCAGGTCGGAATGTCTGCGCCCCGGGTTTTGGCGGCGATCGGGGTTGCCGGGTTGGAAGCGGATCTGGCCGCGCCGGTCCGGAATCTTACGACGTACTCTGACACGCCGATTCGCCGGATTTGGTTTGCTGTCGGTGGTTGGAATCTGTTTGGGTTTAGCGAAAAGTTTGAAAAACATCAGGCATCTCCTTGCCTTTGGATTGGAATGAGTCCATTCGAGAGTGCGCGGGGGCGGATTGAGTATAGATCATCCTGGCGGAAATTCGGTTTGGTCGGTGTTTCTGTGAGCGATGATGCGACGCTGGTGCGATCAAGCGGGAGAATTCAAGTCGTTGCCCTCCCCAGGGTGGTCGCGTAGGGGTATAATCCCCGCCTTTGCCCGCCTTATCTGCGGCGGATGTTGCTCCTTCTACAGTTGGAATCTCTAGACGGCCTATGAGCTCTCAATCAAACACTTCACAAGTCTCCAACTTTATCGCCCAGATCATCGAAGAGGATCTGGATAGCGGTAAACATGCTTCGATCCTGACCCGGTTTCCGCCGGAGCCCAATGGCTACCTGCATATCGGTCATGCCAAGTCGATCTGTGTCAATTTCGGTCTTGCCAAGCAGTTCGGCGGTGCCTGTAACCTGCGTTTCGACGACACCAATCCGGCCAAAGAGGAGCAGGAATATGTCGATGCGATCAAGCAAGATGTGCAGTGGCTAGGCTTCCAGTGGAATGACGAGGTTCGTTATGCCTCGGATTACTTCGATCAGTTCTATGCCTGGGCTCAGCACCTGATTCGTGAAGGTAAGGCCTATGTCTGTGATCTGAGTGCCGAAGAAGCCAGTCACTATCGGGGTTGGGCAACCGAGCCCGGCAAGCCGAGTCCTTATCGTGACCGCTCCGCCGAAGAGAGCCTGGATCTGCTTGAGCGGATGAAGAATGGCGAATTCGAAGAGGGTTCCCGGGTGCTGCGGGCCAAGATCGATATGGCGTCACCGAACATGAATTTGCGTGATCCGATCCTGTACCGGATTCGCAAGCAGTCACACCACCAGACCGGTGACAAATGGTGTATCTATCCCAGCTATGACTTCGCCCATGGCCAGGAAGATGCGATCGAGGGGATCACCCATTCGATCTGCACCATGGAGTTCGCCGATCACCGGCCGCTGTACGAGTGGTTTATCGAAAATTTGCCGGTACCGAGTCAGCCGAAACAGTATGAATTCGGCCGCCTGAATCTGAACTACACCGTGACCAGCAAACGCAAGTTGAAGCAGCTGGTTGACGACGCTGTGGTGGCCGGTTGGGACGATCCGCGGATGCCGACCATCTCCGGTCTGCGCCGGCGCGGTTTTACCGCTGAATCGATCCGGAATTTCTGCTTCGGTTTGCCGGTATCGAAGTCCGACGGGGTGGTCGATATTGCCCAATTGGAATTTTCGATCCGAGATGACCTGGATAAGAATGCACCGCGTGCGATGTGCGTGCTCGACCCGGTTAAATTGGTTGTGACCAACTTCGCCGAGCATATCGATGCAGAGGTGGAAACCATGGTCGCCCCGGCGCACCCGAAGATCGATCTGGGAGAGCGTCAGCTGCCGTTTACTGCCGAGCTCTATATTGATCGGGCCGATTTCTCTGAAGACACCACCTTGTCGCGCAAGAAGTTCAAGCGTCTGGTGTTGGGCGAATACATCCGCCTGCGCAGTGCCTACGTGATTAAGGCCGACGATGTCGTTAAAGATGACAGCGGCGAAATTGTCGAAATCCGTGCCAGTCTGGTGCCGGGCACCGTGGGCGAGAATCCGCCCGAGGGGATCAAACCCCGCGGCGTCATTCACTGGGTGTCGGCTACCGAGGGCAAACAGGCCAAGGTACGGATCTATGACCGGCTGTTCAATCATCCCGCGCCGGACAAGGGCGAGGATGATTTCATGCAGCATCTGAACCCGGATTCTTACCTTGAGCTGGATAACTGTTGGGTTGAGCCGGGACTGGCTGCCGCTGTACCGGAGAGCGGTTTCCAGTTTGAGCGGGAAGGGTATTTTGTGGCCGATCGGTACGACCACAGCAGCGAAGCGCCGGTCTTCAACAAGACCATCGGGCTGCGCGATACCTGGGCCAACAAGTAAGGCGTGCCACCAAGTCAGCTGAGATAGTAGGGAGCAGCATGAGTTTACAGATTTACAACACGATGACCCGCCAGAAAGAGGTCTTCACGCCCATAGAGCCTGGAAAGATCCGTATGTATGTCTGCGGCATGACGGTTTACGACTACTGTCATCTGGGTCATGCGCGAGTGTTGGTGGCGTTTGACGTGATTACCCGCTATATGCGTGCCAGTGGCTACGATGTGCATTACGTACGCAACATTACCGATGTCGATGACAAGATCATCAAGCGTGCCAATGAAAACGGCGAAAGCTGTGACGCGCTAACCGAGCGCTTTATCGCCGCCATGCACGAAGATGAGGCGCGCCTCGGCGTGCTGTCGCCGACCGAAGAGCCGCGTGCTACCGCCCACATTGATGGGATTGTCGAACTGGTGAAGACGCTGATCGAGAAAGGGTTTGCCTACGCCGCGGATAATGGTGATGTTTATTACCGTGTCGCTAAATTTGTTGATTACGGCAAATTGAACAACCGCAATCTTGAAGAGATGCAGGCGGGTGCTCGGATCGATGTGAATGATGTCAAAGAGCACCCCGGTGACTTTGTGCTCTGGAAGTCGGCTAAGCCTGGCGAAGTCAGCTGGGAGTCGCCCTGGGGGGCGGGACGTCCGGGTTGGCACATCGAGTGTTCGGCGATGTCCAAGTGCTGCCTGGGTAGCAGCTTCGATATCCACGGCGGTGGTCCGGATCTGAAGTTTCCTCACCATGAGAACGAGATTGCCCAGAGCGAGGCGGCCAACGGCGTCAAGTACGTCAATACCTGGATGCACGCTGGCGCAATCCGGGTAAACAACGAGAAGATGTCCAAGTCGCTGGGCAACTTCTTCACGATCCGAGAGATTCTCGAAACCTATCACCCGGAAGTGGTGCGTTACTTCCTGACGGCAGGGCATTACCGCAGCCAGATCGATTACTCCGAGGCCAGCCTGAAAGAGGCCAAGGGAGCGCTGGATCGCTTCTACCATGCGTTACGGGGTATCGAGCCGGTGGAAGAGGGGCAGCTGGACAACGACTATGATACGCGCTTCAGGGCGGCGATGGACGATGACTTCAATACGGCGGGGGCGCTGTCGGTGTTGTTCGAGCTGACCCGTGAAATCAATCGGGTCAAAGAGGATGCGCAGCAGGCGGGTCGTCTGGTATCGCAGCTCAAGCGTTTGGCGGGAATTCTGGGCTTGTTGCAGCTGGATGCAGAAGCTTATCTTCAAGGTGGTCAGGATGATGTCGGCGACGGGCCGAGTGCCGAGCAGATCGAGGCGTTGATTGTTGAACGGGCAGAGGCGAAGAAGGCTCGTGATTTTGCTCGTGCCGATGAGATTCGTGATGATCTGAAATCACAGGGAATCATTCTGGATGACAGTCGCGAAGGCACGACCTGGCGTCGTGAGAGCTAAGCGGCGGCAGCCGTGATTGAGTCAAAAAAGGCGCCTTAAGGCGCCTTTTTTTATTGGTCTGTCCCGTCCTGAATAACGTTGACACTTTTCGATCATTAACTCGGGAAGTGACATGAAAACAAAGACTAAACGTACTCAGAAAGATTATTCCCTCGCCTTTAAATTGTCGGTTGTCGACCAAGTAGAAGCCGGTGAACTGTCCTATAAGCAGGCACAGCAGCGTTACGGCATCCAAGGTCGCTCAACCGTATTAGTTTGGCTACGTAAGCATGGCAGGCTAGATTGGTCTCAAGGATCAGATCACCAGGCAAAACTAATGTCAGACAAGCCTTCAGAACTTACCCCAGAGCAGCGGATCAAGGAGCTTGAGCAACAGTTGGCAGATGCCCAGCAAAAAGCGGAGTTCTTCGAAGCGGTGGTTGATGTGCTCAAACGGGATCACGGGGTCCGTGTCGTAAAAAAGCCTCGCGGCAAGTCATCGAAGAACGGCAGGTCACAGGGCTGACGGTTACTCGAGCTTGCCAAATCCTCGGTATCAGCCGACAGGCCTACTATCAGCAACGCCAGCGAGCGAAACAGCAAGCAAAGATGCGTTGTTCCATACTGAGCTTTGTTCAACGTGAGCGTATGCAGCAACCTCGGCTGGGAGCGCGTAAGCTACTGTCCCTGCTCAATGCCGAAACGGAATGTAAAATCGGCCGGGACAAACTATTTGAACTGCTCAGGGATCGCCGCTTATTGGTCCAGCGACGCCGGGCATATCACAAGACTACGCAGAGTCATCATCGTTTCTGGTGCCATCCTAACTTGCTAAAGCCCGGTGCAGAGCAAGAGCAAGCCACACGGCCAGAACAGATCTGGGTCGCGGATATCACCTATCTTCCAGTCAGGGACGGAGAGGCCTATCTGAGCCTGGTTACCGATGCGTATTCACGCAAAGTCGTCGGCTATCACGTACACGGTGATTTGAGGGCTGAGTCCGTATTAACGGCCTATCAGAAGGCCTTGGATGGTTACCAAGGTAGCGCCGGGCTTATCCATCACTCTGACAGGGGGATACAGTACTGTTCAAAGCGCTATCAGGCCGTACATAAGGAGCACGGTGTGCGTTGTTCGATGACGGATGGGTATGACTGCTATCAGAATGCGCTTGCGGAAAGAGTAAACGGGATTCTGAAAGGTGAGTATCTGCTGAGAAAGCCAGAGGATCTAGATCAGGCCACGATCATGGTTGATGAGTCGATCCGACTCTACAATACACGGCGGCCACATATGGCCTTAAAATACAAAACGCCCGATGAGGTGCATCGGGCGTTTTCAACCTGAAAGGATGTCAACCTATATCAGGACAAGACAGTCTGGATTCTGTAGAGATCAGGCGTCGTGGAGGACGTCGGCAGCGTAAAGGGTGCTTTCCATCAAGGTTGCAACCGTCATCGGGCCAACGCCACCCGGCACCGGGGTGATCCAGCCGGCCCGCTCGGCCGCCGGTGCATACTCGACATCGCCGACCAGTTTGCCGTTATCCAGTCGGTTGATGCCCACATCGATAACGATGGCGCCGGGCTTGATCCATTCGCCTTTGACCAAGCCGGGCTTGCCCACCCCAACCACCACAATATCAGCCTGGGCGACTTTGCCGGCCAGGTCTTGAGTAAAGCGGTGGCAGGTGGTGGTGGTGACGCCGGCCAGTAGTAGCTCGAGAGTCATCGGTCGGCCGACGATGTTGGAAGCGCCGACAATGCAGGCGTCTTTGCCGCGAATGGTCTGGCCGGTGGACTCCAGCAGCGTCATTACCCCTTTGGGGGTGCAGGGGCGCAGTACCGGCATGCGCTGGGCCAGGCGGCCGAGATTATAGGGATGGAAGCCATCCACATCTTTGTCCGGGCGGATGCGTTCCAGAATCTGGTTGGAATCCAGATGCTCGGGCAGGGGGAGCTGGACTAGGATGCCGTCAATGTGGTTGGTCTCATTGAGTTCGTCGACCAGGTTCAGCAGTTCCTGCTGGGTCGTTTCAGCGGGCAGATCGTAGGCGGTAGACTGGATGCCTACCTCTTCGCAGGCACGACGCTTATGGCTGACATAGACCTGAGAGGCCGGGTCGCTTCCGATCAAGATCACTGCCAGTCCCGGTGCGCGCTTTCCTGCGTCCAGGCGGGCTTGTACGCCGGCCTTAACCTTCTGTTTGACGTCGGAGGCGACCTGTTTGCCGTCGATGATCTTTGCGCTCATGAAGCTGCCTTTTTGCCCTTTATAATGAAGCCGTATAACCGGCGGTAAAAATGAGGCTGCGATTTTCGCACGGAAAGCCCTGTAGGCAAAGTTAGGGTCTGTGATTAGCGGCAGAATTTATTCGATGGGGACGAATTTCTCGGCTTGATCCGTTGCGGGTGAAAATCTAAAAAAAGAGGTTGACCTGAATCTCCGCAGTTGTAGAATACGCACCTCTTTCAACGCGGCCATTCAGTCGTGTGACAGTCGGGGTATAGCGCAGTCTGGTAGCGCGCCTGCTTTGGGAGCAGGATGTCGGGAGTTCGAATCTCTCTACCCCGACCACTTTCTTCTACGATTCCTTCTTTGTCTCTGCATGAATGGACTTGAGTGCTTACGGGTTTTTATCGGTTGAAATTCGTCAGGCTGATGTTGCATTTCGTCGCGGTGGCTCTACAATTCGCTCCACCTGAACAGGTGCTGATTCGTGGCTTGTTCAAATAATGTTCGCGTAATCTTTGTGCGCCCTTAGCTCAGCTGGATAGAGCAACGGCCTTCTAAGCCGTAGGTCACAGGTTCGAATCCTGTAGGGCGTGCCATTCTGCTCAGTGCGGCTGGATGGTCTGGTTAAGTGCTCGAATGCAAAACTGTTTTTTTGAAGAAAAAGAGGGTTGCATTTCGCGCTGTGCACGCTAAGATACGCGCCACCTCGTCAAGCGGGGTGTTCAGGGTGACAAGGTTTACCCTCTGCAGGAGCTTTTCTGCAGCAGTCGAAAGACTGGTTTTGCATTAGTGGTGGGCGTAGCTCAGTTGGTAGAGCCCCGGATTGTGATTCCGGTGGTCGTGGGTTCGAGCCCCATCGCCCACCCCATTAATGCATCCTGTCATTGCGGACGTGGTGAAATTGGTAGACACGCCAGATTTAGGTTCTGGTGCCGAGAGGTGTGAGAGTTCGAGTCTCTCCGTCCGCACCATGACAGCTTTAGAGATGGTGGGCGTAGCTCAGTTGGTAGAGCCCCGGATTGTGATTCCGGTGGTCGTGGGTTCGAGCCCCATCGCCCACCCCATCTCTTGCACTCTTCTTTGTTTCCTCTCCTTGCTTTAATTTGTCTCTATTCCAATACCATTTGGGTGTTGGTCGAATTCTGTCGGTTACGCTTGACTCCGTAGCGGTGATGGCAGAAAATTTCGCCCCTTTAGATTTAGCTATGGCGGCGAATGGTTTGGCCGCGAGTAATTTCATTTGTGAGGAAAATCCATGCAAGTTTCTGTTGAGGCGACTTCTTCCCTTGAGCGCCAGATGACGGTAACCGTTCCTGCGGAGCGGATCGAGGATGATGTCAATAGTCGGTTAAAACAGACTGCGCGTACTGCTCGTATCGACGGTTTCCGTCCCGGCAAAGTGCCGATGAAGGTGCTCAAGCGCCGTTACGGTGTTGGTGTTCGCCAGGAGGTTCTGGGTGAAGTGATCCAGCAGTCCTTCTATGAAGCGGTCACTCAGGAAAACCTGAAGCCGGCGGGTGGCCCGAGCATCGAGCCGAAGCAGAGCGAAGAAGGTCAGGATTTCCAATATGTAGCGACTTTCGAGGTGTATCCGGAAATCGCACTGGCTGATTACTCCGCGGCAGAGATCGTTAAAGAGACCTCTGAAGTTGCTGATGCTGACGTTGAAGAGATGGTTGAGACCCTGCGCAAGCAGCACTCTGCCTTCAGTGACGTGGAGCGTGCTTCAGAAGACGGTGATCAGCTGAACATCGACTTTGAAGGCTTCAAGGATGGTGAGGCATTCGAAGGTGGTAAGGCCGAAGGTCATGACCTGGTCCTTGGTTCCAGCACCATGATCCCTGGCTTCGAAGACGGTCTGGTCGGCAAGTCCGCCGGTGAAGAGATTGAGCTGGAGCTGACCTTCCCGGAGCAGTACCACTCAGAAGAGCTGGCCGGTCAGGCGGTTGTGTTCAAGGTTAAGGTCAACAAGGTTTCCGCCCCGGAACTGCCGGAACTGGATGCTGAGTTCTTCAACAAGTTTGGTATCGAAGAGAGCGATCTTGACGGCTTCAAAGGCGAGATCCGCAAAAACATGGAGCGCGAAGTTAAGCAGGCGCTGCATGCCAAGCTGAAGAACAAGGTTCTGAATGAGCTGGTTAAGCTGAACGATATCGAAGTGCCTCAGTCACTGATCGACGGCGAAGTCGATCGTCTGCGTCAGCAGGCGGTACAGCAGTTTGGTGGTGGCGCCAACATCGACGCCAGCGCGCTGCCGGCTGAGCTGTTTGCTGATCAGGCTAAGCGTCGTGTATCCATCGGTCTGCTGGTGGGTGAGCTGATCCAGGCCAACGAATTGAAGGCCGATGCCGACCGTGTACGTTCTACCATCGAAGAGATGGCGCAGACTTACCAGCAGCCGCAGGAAGTGATCGACTACTACTACGGCAATCAGGAGCAACTGGCTCAGGTTGAAGCGCTGGTGCTGGAAGATCAGGTTGTTGATCTGCTGGCTTCTCAGGCTAAGGTGACCGAAGAAGCGGTCTCCTATCAGGATGCGATCAAGCCGGCTCAGCCGGAAGAGGTTGAAGAAGCGCCTGAAGCTGAAGAAGAGAAGGCGGAAGCGGCTGAATAAGCGCGTTTTCGTTGACCGGGCGCGGCTCGGTTGATATCTATAGAAACGGCAGTCGGCGTTATCGCCGCCTGCCGTTTTTTATCGCTAAGTGGCTCGTTTGGTTTTTTGAGCCACTGGTGAGCATCGGACCGGGAGGGTCGGATGCGGTCTCCCATTAAGAAACAGAATAAGGGTTTGCTATGCAGAACGAGATTCCCGGCGCCAGCATTATCACTTCATCCGGTCTGGTGCCGATGGTGGTCGAGCAGACTGCGCGCGGAGAGCGTTCCTATGACATCTATTCACGACTGCTGAAGGAGCGGGTTATCTTTCTGGTCGGACAGGTTGAAGACCATATGGCCAACCTGGTGGTGGCGCAGTTGCTGTTTTTGGAGTCTGAAAACCCGGACAAGGATATCCATCTTTATATCAACTCTCCGGGTGGTTCGGTCACTGCCGGACTGTCTATCTACGATACCATGCAGTTCATTAAGCCGGATGTCAGCACCATGTGCCTCGGCCAGGCTGCGAGCATGGGCGCGCTGCTGCTGGCTGGTGGTGCCAAAGGTAAGCGCTACTGTTTGCCTCATTCGCGGATGATGATTCACCAGCCGTTGGGTGGCTATCAGGGTCAGGCGACCGATATCGAGATCCATACCCGTGAAATCCTGACAATTCGTGAGAAGTTGAATCGTATCCTGGCCGGGCATACCGGGCAGAGCATCGAAACCATTGCGCAGGATACCGAGCGGGATAATTTCATGGATGCTCAGACCGCGGTTGATTACGGTTTGATCGACCAGATGGTCGAACAGCGCATTAGTGAATGACACGCTAATATTATTCGATAGCAAGCTTGAAAAACCGGGTGCTTGTCTGCATTAATGAGCAGATGAGTACCGTGTTGTAATTGAGGGAGTTGAATGTCTGACGATATCAACGGAAAAGGTGGTGACGGGAAGCTGCTTTACTGCTCTTTCTGCGGTAAGAGCCAGGACGAAGTACGCAAGCTGATTGCCGGCCCATCCGTCTTTATCTGCGACGAGTGCGTTGATCTGTGTAATGACATCATCAGCGAGGAAGTACAGGAGCCTGGCGCGGAAGAGTCCAGCGACCAGTTGCCGGTACCCCAGGAGATCAAGCTGACCCTGGATGAGTACGTAATCGGTCAGGAGAAGGCCAAGCGGGTGCTTTCGGTGGCGGTTTATAACCACTACAAGCGGTTGCGATACCAGAGTGGTCAGGATGAGGTCGAGCTGGGTAAGAGTAATATCCTGCTGATCGGTCCGACCGGTAGTGGTAAAACCCTGCTGGCACAGACCTTGGCGCGGCTGTTGAATGTGCCCTTTACCATCGCTGATGCAACCACGCTGACCGAAGCTGGTTATGTGGGTGAGGATGTCGAGAACATCATTCAGAAGCTGCTCCAGAAATGCGATTACGATGTCGATAAGGCCCAGATGGGTATCGTCTATATCGATGAGATCGACAAGATTTCGCGTAAGTCGGACAATCCGTCGATCACTCGGGATGTGTCCGGTGAGGGCGTGCAGCAGGCGCTGTTGAAGCTGATCGAAGGAACCGTGGCTTCGGTTCCGCCTCAGGGGGGGCGTAAGCATCCCCAGCAGGAGTTTTTGCAGGTCGATACCTCCAATATCCTGTTTATCTGCGGTGGCGCTTTCGCCGGTCTGGAGAAGGTGATCCAGGATCGCTCCGAAAAGAGCAGTATCGGCTTCTCGGCCTCGGTTAGCTCCAAGGATAACGGCAAGAGTGTGGGCGAAACCCTGCTCGATGTTGAAGCCGAAGATCTGGTCAAGTACGGCCTGATTCCGGAGTTCGTGGGTCGTCTGCCGATGGTGGCGACGCTGGCGGAGCTGGATGAAGATGCGTTGATGCGGATTCTTACCGAGCCGAAGAATGCATTGACCCGCCAGTATCAGAAACTGTTCGAAATGGAAGGCGCCGATGTCGACTTCCGTGAGGATGCGCTGAAGGCCGTGGCCCAAAAGGCGATGGAGCGGAAAACCGGTGCTCGGGGGCTGCGCTCCATTCTGGAGGCGGCGTTGCTGGATATCATGTTCAATCTGCCGTCGCTGGAGAACGTCAGCAAGGTCGTGATTGACGAAGGGGTGATTCGTGAGGAATCCGAGCCTTTGATGATCTATGATACAGCTGAGCCTGCTAAGGCGGCACCTGACGAGTAAATCGTATCCATTGAAAAAAGGGCCTTGGAGGCCCTTTTTTGTTTGTCCACTCAAAGCGGGGCTTGTAATCCCATTGTTCGCCCCAATCATCAGTAACGTTACACTCTAGCGGGCAGTCTATCGTCCGTGTGTCATCATTCTAGAGGCGTTTGTTATGGATCTTGATCAGAATTCAACTACCTCATCCCAGCAGCTGCCGTTGTTGCCGTTGCGCGATGTGGTTGTCTATCCCCATATGGTTATTCCGCTGTTTGTCGGTCGGGATAAGTCAATCAATGCGCTTGAGTTGGCGATGGAGGGAGACAAGGAGATCCTGCTGGTTGCTCAGAAGAACGCCTCAGTGGATGAGCCGACCGAAGAGGATATTTTCTCCGTCGGTACCGTGGCCAATATTTTGCAACTGTTGAAGCTGCCGGACGGTACCGTCAAAGTGCTGGTTGAAGGCGCGTACCGAGCCAAGATCGATTCGGTGATCGATACCGAACAGCATTGGGTGGCGGATTACACCGAGCTGGAAGTGACCGAACTCGATGCCGAAGGTGATGTGTTCGTTCGTACCGTGCTGTCGCAATTCGAGCGCTATGTGCAGCTGAACAAGAAGATTCCTTCCGAGGTCTTGTCGTCACTGTCATCGATCGACAATCCGCTGCGCCTGGGCGATACCATTGCGGCCCATGTCACTGCCAAGCTGGATGAAAAGCAGCACCTGCTGGAAATGACCGATACCCGTGAACGCCTTGAGCGCTTGATGGCGCTGATGGAGTCAGAGATCGATCTGGTCAATGTCGAGAAGCGGATTCGTGGCCGGGTCAAGAAGCAGATGGAGAAGAGCCAGCGCGAATACTATCTGAACGAACAGATGAAGGCGATCCAGAAGGAGCTGGGTGACCTGGATGAGGCGGGGCCGAATGAGATCGAGCAGCTTCGTCAGAAGATTGATGACGTTGGTATGCCGAAAGAAGCCAAGGACAAGGCGATCAACGAATACAACAAACTGAAGATGATGTCGCCAATGTCGGCGGAGGCGACCGTAGTACGCTCCTATATCGACTGGATGGTCAGCCTGCCGTGGAAGAAGCGCTCCAAGGTGCGTCATGATTTGGCCCGTGCTGAAGAGGTGCTGGAAGCCGATCACTACGGCCTGGAAGAGGTCAAAGAGCGGATTCTCGAGTATTTGGCGGTCCAGCAGCGGGTGCGCAAGCTGAAG
This sequence comes from Motiliproteus sp., assembly GCF_965230735.1. GTDB lineage: Bacteria > Pseudomonadota > Gammaproteobacteria > Pseudomonadales > Balneatricaceae > Motiliproteus. The sequence goes on along the minus strand of NZ_OZ246016.1, from coordinate 3,058,009 downwards.
GGGCCGGTACTCTGTTTGGTCGGGCCTCCCGGGGTGGGTAAAACCTCGCTGGGGCAGTCGATCGCTCGGGCGACCAACCGGAAATATGTGCGTATGGCGCTGGGTGGGGTGCGTGATGAGGCGGAGATTCGCGGCCATCGTCGCACCTATATCGGCTCCATGCCGGGCAAACTGCTGCAGAAAATCTCCAAGGTGGGGGTGAAGAATCCGCTGTTCCTGCTCGATGAGATCGACAAAATGGGGATGGATCAGCGTGGTGATCCGGCTTCGGCGCTGCTTGAGGTGCTGGATCCGGAACAGAACCATACCTTTAACGATCATTACCTGGAGGTCGACTACGATCTGTCCGATGTGATGTTCGTCTGTACGTCGAACTCGATGAACATTCCCGGCCCGCTGCTGGATCGGATGGAGATCATTCGTATTCCCGGTTATACCGAGGATGAAAAGGTCAAGATCGCCGAGCGCTACCTGATTCCCAAGCAGCTCAAAACCAACGGCCTGAAAGAGGGCGAAGCCAGTCTGTCTGAGGATGCGGTGCGGGACCTGATTCGCTACTACACCCGTGAGGCAGGAGTTCGTGGGCTCGAGCGTGAAGTCGCTAAGATCCTGCGTAAGGTTGTCAAAGAGAAGTCGCTGAAGCAGCTGGGGGCTGAGCCCAAAGCGATCGAACCGGCGGATCTGGAGCACTACAGCGGTGTTCGCAAGTACAACTTCGGCGTGGCCGAGGAGAAAGATGTCGTCGGTCGGGTAACGGGGCTGGCTTGGACGCAGGTCGGTGGTGATATCCTGACCATCGAGTCGGCTGTGGTGCCGGGTAAGGGACGTCAGATTCATACCGGTTCGCTGGGTGATGTGATGAAGGAGTCGATCCAGGCGGCGTTGACGGTGGTTCGCAGCCGGGCCGTCAGTCTGGGTATTGAGCCTGATTTCCATGAGAAACAGGATGTTCATATCCATGTGCCCGAGGGGGCGACCCCGAAGGACGGTCCCAGTGCTGGTATCGGAATGTGCACGGCGCTGGTATCGGCGCTGACGGATATTCCGGTGCGCTCCGACGTGGCGATGACCGGTGAAATCACCCTGCGGGGGCAGGTTTTGCCAATCGGTGGCTTAAAAGAAAAGCTGCTGGCGGCTCACCGTGGTGGGATTAAAACGGTACTGATACCGGATGAGAATTTGCGGGATTTGAAAGAAATTCCGGACAACATCAAGCAAGAACTCGAAATTATCCCGGTAAAATGGATTGACGAGGTGTTGGCGATTGCTTTGGCTTATCAACCAAAACCGGCTAAAAGTCAATCTGAAAAAACGGTCTCGGAAGAGAAAAAAACAACTAAATCCGGCCCGGATCAAATCAGTACCCATTAGGCTGTAGCCCGCATATTTTCTTGGGTGCAGCGCTTGACACTCGTTTTGAGCAGTTGGTATAAAGTGCGTCGAGCTAGTCCTGTTGGGTATGGGTAAAGAAGAAAAAATTATACTTTCTTAGAAGGGGAATATAAGTGAATAAGTCTGAGTTGATTGATGCGATTGCGGCTTCAGCTGATCTGTCAAAAGCGTCTGCTGGTCGTGCTCTGGATGCAGCATTGGACGCTGTGACCGGTGCGCTGAAAGACGGCGACAGTGTTGCACTGGTTGGTTTCGGTACTTTCTCTGTTAAAGAGCGTGCTGCTCGCACTGGCCGTAACCCGCAAACCGGTAAGCCGATCGAAATCGCAGCAGCCAACGTTCCGACTTTCAAAGCCGGTAAGGCGCTGAAGGACGCGGTTAACTGATTGAGCTGTTGATGAGCCGTAGCCAGGTATCGGTTACGGCTGTTACGGAGCGGTAGTTCAGTTGGTTAGAATACCGGCCTGTCACGCCGGGGGTCGCGGGTTCGAGTCCCGTCCGTTCCGCCATTGAAAAGGCGCATCAGTTTGGATGCGCTTTTTTTATGAGTTTTACTACCCGATCGGAAACTGTCATTCCGATCGGTTCTTGCCATTAAGGTTTTGCCAGATAGAGGGCAACATGCTTCAGAATCTCAGAGAGAGTTCCCAGGGAATCATCGCCAAGATTATTGTTGGCTTTATTATCATCACCTTCGCGCTCTGGGGGGTGGACTCTCTGGTCGGCTTGGCGTCAGATCCCGGCGCGCCGATTACCGTCAATGATGTGGATATCAGTGAAGGCGAGATCATGAGCGGGGTTGAGTTGCAGCGTCGCCAACTGATCGCTCAGATGGGCTCTAGTGTTGACCCCAGCCTGCTGGAAGACAACTTGCTGCGCGCTGGTGTGATTGAGCGACTGATCGATCAATCGCTGCTGCTGCAGTCGGCCGATCGTAAAGGACTGGCTGTTGGTAAGCAGCAGCTTGACCAGATTATCGTCAATACACCGGATTTTCAGGTTGAGGGGCGTTTCGATCAGGATCAGTTCCGCGCCATGCTGCGCAACGCCGGGCTGACACCGATGATGTACCAGGATCTGCTCAGAAAAGAGATTCTGATGGGGCAGGAACGCCAAGCCATCGCCATGACGGCCTTTACGCTCGAGAGCGAAGCCCAGGCCGTGGCTGCAATCGACCGCCAGAGTCGGGACACCTACTACCGTATTCTGTCGCTTCAGGGTGCGCTGGCGCAGGTTTCGGTTGATGAGGCCGAGATCGAAGCCTATTACCGCGACAATCAGGCCGGATTTATGTCGGCTGAGCAGGTGTCGCTGGAGTATCTGGAACTGGATCGCTCGACTTTGGAAGCAGATGTGGCGCTGGATGAGGCCGCCTTGCAGACCCAGTACGATCAGCTGTTGGCCAACTTTGAAGCCAGTGAGGCCCGTGATGCGGCCCATATTCTGATTGCTACCAGCGATGAGCGCAGTGCCGAACAAGCTCGCGAGCTGGCCGACACGCTGAAGGCCGAGATTGACGCTGGTGCGGATTTTGCCGAACTGGCCCGTACCCGTTCCGACGATGCCGGATCTGCTGAAGAGGGCGGTGAGCTGGGCCTGGTCGAGAAAGGCGTGACGGTTTCCGAATTTGAGGATGCTTTGTTCGCGCTGCAGGCCGGCCAGGTGTCCGACCCGGTGGAAACAGAGTTTGGTTACCACCTGATCAAGCTTAACGCCATCGAAGAGGGTGAGCCGCCCCGTTTCGAAGAAGTTCGTGCCGAACTCGAAGCCGAGCAACGTGCCAGCAAAGCTGAAGCACGGTTTGTGGAACTGTCCGAGCAACTGGCTGACATCAGTTTCTCCGCCCCGGATCTGTTGGACCCGGCTGATCAGCTGAACCTGACCATCCAGACCACCGAACCGTTCAGCCGTGATGGCGGTTCCGATACGGTCACTCAGCATCCGCGTGTGCTGCAGCAGTCGTTCTCTGAAGAGGTGCTTAACAGCGGCCACAATTCGGAGTTGATCGAGTTGGGGAATGATCGTGTTGTGGTGATTCGGGTTAAGGAGCACCTGCCCGAGCGTGCTCAGGATCTGGCCGAAGTGAGCGAGCAGATCGCCGCGACATTGAAACAGCAGAAAGCCGATGCGCTATTGATGGAACAAGCCGAACAACAACTGGCTGACGCCAAGAACATGAGCGTCGGCCAGTTGGGTGAAGCCCCTTGGCAGCACTTGGCGGGCGTGTCTCGTTCAGAGGCCACGTTGGACGCACAGCTGATCAACACCCTGTTTGGCATGCCGAAGCCGCAGGACGGTCAATTGAGTTGGGATATCGCCAAGCTCGGCGATGGCGATGTGGCCGTGGTGGGTATCTCCGGCGTGACCCCTGGTGAGTCCCTCAACGGTGATGAGCTGAATGGGCTGCAGACCTTCCTCAGCAGTCGTAAGGGCCAGTCCGATTACGTGGATCTGCTCAGTAGCCTGAAGAACAGTGCCGAAATTGAGCGACGCTGATCAAGGCGGGTAAGTCCAAGGGAGCCGTATGGCTCCCTTTTTGATTGTCTGACAGGCGGCAGGAATGAAATGAGTGTAATTCTCGGCATCGATCCCGGTTCCCGCATCACCGGCTATGGCGTGATCAATGTGATCGGCTCGAAGCAGGAATATATCGCCAGCGGCTGCATCCGGATCAAGGGTGATCATCTGCCCGACCGACTGCAGCAGGTATTTGAGGGGGTTACCGAGCTGATCGCACTCTATACCCCACAGGAGATGGCGATCGAGCAGGTTTTTATGGCCAAAAATGCAGATTCGGCATTGAAGCTGGGCCAGGCTCGCGGCGCGGCGATTGTCGCGGGCGTCAACCAGGGGCTGGAAGTCTCTGAATACGCTGCCCGGGCGGTCAAGCAGGCGGTGGTCGGTAAGGGCTCTGCGGAAAAGGCCCAGGTCCAGCATATGGTCAGCTCGATCTTGAAACTTCCTGGGTTGCCGCAGGCCGATGCCGCCGATGCCCTGGCGATTGCACTCTGCCATGCCTATACCCAGCAGGGGCAAATCCGCTATGCCGGTGCCGGCCGGCGCAACCGAATTCGATCCCTCGAACCCTAACTGGAGAAGCTGAACAAATGATTGGACGCCTTCGTGGAACGCTGCTGGAGAAGACGCCACCCCAGGTCCTGGTGGATGTGCAGGGGGTCGGTTATGAAGTGGAAGCACCGATGAGTACCATCTTCGGGTTGCCGGAGCTTGGACAGCCGGTGGAGCTGCACACTCACTTTGTCGTGCGTGAGGATGCTCAGCTGCTGTACGGCTTCGCCACCAAGCAGGAGCGGGCTCTGTTCCGCACGTTGATCAAGGTTAACGGTGTTGGGCCAAAAATGGGGATCGCCATTCTGTCGGGCATCGGTGCCGATGACTTTGCCCGTTGCGTTAATCATGATGATACCGCGGCGCTGGTGAAGATTCCCGGCGTGGGTAAGAAAACGGCCGAGCGTCTTATCGTGGAGATGCGCGATAAGATGAAGGACTGGCTACCGGGCGGCGATATTTTCGCGCTGGTCGGAGGCAGCGCACCGCTGCCAAGCAATGATGCCGCCCTTGCCGAGGCGGAAAGTGCGTTGATTGCGCTGGGTTATAAGCCGGCCCAAGCCAGCAAAGCGGTAGCGCAAGCCCACAAGCAGCTCGGTGACGCCGATGCCGAAGCCTTGATCCGGCAGTCGTTGAAGGGGATGGTGTAACCGTTGTCATCCCGATCAGAGTCCGAATTCGGTGACGGGATTCGGGCTTGAGAACAGTGGGGTTTAATCCCTCAATCCATTATGATTCGGTCTGAAAAGTTTCCAGCGTCGAGTAATCAATGATTGAAGCCGATCGATTTATCGCTCCTCAACCCCAATCCCGGAATGAAGAAGTTCAGGATCGGGCGATACGGCCCCGCGCACTGACCGATTATGTCGGCCAGCCGCGTGTGCGTGAGCAGATGGAGATCTTTATCCCGGCGGCTCGCAACCGGTCCGAGGCGCTGGACCACACGCTGATCTTCGGGCCGCCCGGTCTGGGCAAAACAACCCTGGCCCATATCATCGCTAACGAGATGGGGGTTGATATCAAGTCGACCTCAGGTCCGGTGTTGGAAAAGGCCGGCGATCTGGCGGCGATGCTGACCAACTTGGAGCAGGGTGATGTGCTTTTTATCGATGAGATCCATCGACTTAGCCCTGCGGTTGAGGAGGTGCTCTATCCGGCGATGGAGGACTATCAACTCGATATCATGATTGGTGAAGGACCGGCGGCACGCTCGATCAAACTTGATCTGCCGCCCTTTACCCTGGTCGGCGCTACGACCCGGGCGGGTTTGCTGACCTCGCCGCTAAGGGATCGGTTCGGTATCGTGCAGCGGCTCGAGTTTTACAGCGTCGACGATCTGGTCAGTATTGTTACCCGCTCGGCCAAGCTGCTGGGGGTCGCCATTGACGAGGAGGGTGCTCGTGAAATCGCGCGCCGTTCTCGCGGAACGCCGCGTATCGCCAACCGCTTGCTGCGTCGGGCGCGCGATTATGCCGAGGTGAAGGCTGACGGCATGATCAATGGTCAATCGGCCGATCAGGCCCTGGATATGCTCAATGTCGATAGCCATGGGTTTGACCATATGGATCGGCGTTTGCTGTTGGCGATGATCGAGAAGTTTGACGGTGGACCGGTAGGCGTCGACAGCCTTGCCGCAGCGATCTCGGAAGAGCGTGACACCATCGAGGACGTGCTGGAGCCTTACCTGATTCAGCAGGGCTATATCATGCGCACACCACGGGGTCGGGTTTTGACGCGGTTGGCGTATCAGCATTTCGGCATGGAGTCGCTGCACCGAGGGCAGGATGACTGAGTCGGTCAGGCATCAATGCCGGGTCAGGGTCTATATCGAAGATACCGATACCGGTGGAATTGTCTATTACGTCAATTACTTAAAGTTTATGGAGCGGGCGCGAACCGAGCTGCTCAGAGAACTGGGCTTTGAACAACAGCGGATCAAACAGCAGGGTTGGTTGTTTGTCGTTCACAGTTTGGAAAGCCGTTATCGCCAGCCGGCGCGACTCGACGATGAACTTCTGATCAAAACCGGTATCCAACGCCAATCGAGGGCCAGCCTGGTATTCGATCAACAGCTGTTTCGAGCCTCAGACCAGCGGCTGCTCTGTGAGGCCCTGGTCAAAGTCGCGATGGTCGATTCAGAAACAATGAAGCCGGTATCGATACCTCCGCACCTGGCGCAACTGCTGGGGCGTTACCAACTTGCAACGGATTAAGCCGTCTCGGCGGCGATTGAGGAGAGCTTTTTCGTGGTAGAAAAAATGTCACTGTGGAGTCTGGTCTGGAATGCCAGCCTGGTGGTTCAGCTGGTGATGCTGGTGTTGGTGCTGGCATCGGTGCTGTCCTGGGTGATGATCTTCCAGCGCCGTGCGGTTCTGGCCGAAGCTCGCCGTTCGATTCGTGACTTCGAGGAGAAGTTCTGGTCCGGTGTCGACCTGAGCGTGCTGTTTCGAGAAGTGAACAATAACCCGAACCCCAACAGCGCCCTGGAGAACATCTTCCGCGCCGGGATCAAGGAGTTTACCCGTCTGCGGCAGCAGACCGATGCGGATCCGGATGCGGTGATGGACGGGGTTCAGCGCTCGATGCGGGTGGCGCTGTCCCGAGAAGAAGAGAAACTGGAGACCCACCTGCCTTTCCTGGCCACGGTGGGGTCGACCAGTCCCTATATCGGCCTGTTCGGCACCGTCTGGGGAATCATGAACTCGTTCCGTGGCCTCGCCAACGTACACCAGGCCACGCTGGCCAGCGTGGCACCGGGTATTTCCGAAGCACTGATCGCCACGGCCATCGGCCTGTTTGCGGCGATTCCGGCGGTTATTGCTTACAACCGTTACTCCTCCCGGGTCGAGACCCTGATGAACAGCTACGAGACCTTTGCTGAGGAGTTCTCCAGCATCCTGCACCGTCGTGTGCACGCCGGCGGCTGAGGCTTGAACGATGATTCGACGTCAAAAGCCCAAGCGTAAGCTCAATGCCGAAATCAATGTGGTGCCCTATATCGACGTGGTGATGGTGCTGCTGGTGGTGTTTATGATCACCGCGCCGATGCTGACCCAGGGGGTCGATGTGGAACTGCCCAAGGTCGGCGGAGAGCCGGTCGACAGCAAGGACAAAGAGCCCCTGATCGTGAGTGTGGATGCCCAGGGACAATACTACGTTGATGTGGGTGGGGATCCGTTGAAGCCGGTTGCGATGGACGTCGCGGTTGAGCGGGTAGGTAAGATCCTCGCCAGTAACCCGGCCAAGATGATTTTGGTCCGCGGTGATAAGAAGGTTTCCTACGAAAAAGTGGTCGAGTTGATGGCCGCACTACAGGCGGCCGGCGCTCCGGGTGTCGGGTTGGTTACCGAATAACGATGAAGCCCGGTTTGAACTCTCTTTCCAGCTATGTCATGCCGACGCTGATGGCGTTGTTGCTGCATGTCGGCATTGTGGCGCTGACGGCCAGTACCTGGTTTGAAACCAATGCTGATACTCAGCGTCTGGTTCCGCGTCATATCAAAGCCGAGCTGGTCGATCTTCGAAGCCAGAAACAGGCCGAAGAGGAAGCCCGCAAAAAGGCGGAAGACAAACGCCGGGCTGAGGCGAAGAAGAAGGTTGAAGCGAAGAAAAAAGCCGAAGCGAAGAAAAAGGCGGAGGCCAGGAAGAAGGCTGAAGCGAAAAAACGGGCTGAAGCAAAGCGTAAAGCCGAGCAGAAAAAGCAGGCTGAAGCGAAGAAAAAGGCCGAGGCCAAAAAACAGGCTGATGCAAAGCGTAAGGCCGAAGCCAAGCGCAAAGCGGACGCTGCCAAGAAGGCCGAAGCGGATCGTATCGCGTTAAAGAAAAAACGCGAAGCCGAGAAAAAAGCGGAACAAAAGCGTCAGGCCGAGGCCAAACGCAAAGCTGAAGAGCAGCGTCGTGCCGAACAGGCCAAGCGACAGCAACAGCTGGAAGAACAGGCGCGCCGGGAACAGCAGGCCCGAGAGGCTGCTGAGCGTGAGGCACAGGCCAGGGCCGAAGCCGAACGAGCCTGGATTGCCCGTGCGGCAGAATTGGTGAATTCGGCTGAAAGCGTTATCCGTGAAGGGATTCAGTCCCAGTGGCGCCGTCCTCCTTCGGCCCGCAACGGTATGGAGGCGCTGGTGCAGATCCGTCTACTGCCTACTGGTGAGGTGGATGATGCCTATGTCACCAAGTCCAGCGGCGATGACGCCTTCGATCGCAGCGTCGTGCAGGCGGTGTTGAAGGCCGAGCGTTTCCCGGAACTGCAAGATATCGATCCGATGGTGTTCGATCGATATTTGCGCCAGATAAATCTTAAGTTCCGGCCGGAAGATCTGCGGCTGTAGTCAATAAGAGGTGTTACCACAGGTGAAACAGTTACTTCGTTTAGGTGCCCTGGTCGGGCTGTTGCTTGCCTCCATGGCGCGAGCCGAACTGACGATAGAGATCACCCAGGGGGTCGATAAACCGACCCCGATCGCGGTAGCTCCGTTCGGTTGGCAGCAGCCCCAGGCGATCCCCGAAGATATTGCCGCGATCGTCGAAGCCGACCTGCATCGCAGCGGGCTGTTTGAGCCAATGGCGCGCCAGAATATGCTCAGTTTTCCGAGTGCGTCCAGCGAAGTCTATTTCCGGGACTGGCGTCAGGCGGCCCAGGAATACTTACTGATCGGCAATGTCGAGCCGCAAGCGGGAGATCGTTATCAGATCTCGTTCGAGCTCTTCGACATCCTCAAGGAACAGCGCCTTATCGGTGAAACCTTGTCCGGCAGTCGTCGCCAGCTTCGTCGCATGGCCCATACTATCGCCGATAAAGTTTATGAGAAGCTGACCGGCATTCCGGGGGCGTTTTCGACCCAGATCGTCTATGTCACCGCCCAGCGTTTCAGCCAGGATGACTACCGTTACCAGCTGCAGGTTGCCGACGCCGATGGTGCCAATCCGCGTCAGATTCTCGATTCCCGCGAGCCGATCCTGTCTCCCTCCTGGTCTCGGGACGGTAAAAAGCTGGCCTATGTGTCGTTCGAAACCGGTCGGCCTGCGATCTACATTCAAAACTTGGCCACCGGCGCGCGTGAAAAAGTGACCGGGTTTCGGGGGCTTAATGGCGCTCCGGCCTGGTCTCCCGACGGTCGTACCCTGGCGTTAACCCTGTCGAAGGATGGAAATCCGGAGATCTATACGCTGGATATCGCGACGCGAAAACTGACTCGAATCACCAAGCATTACGGCATCGATACCGAGCCGACCTGGTCGGCCGACGGTCGTTCGATCATCTTTACCTCCAATCGGGGCGGGCAGCCGCAGATCTACCAGAAAGAGCTGGCCACCGGCTGGATTGAGCGACTGACCTTCGATGGGGATTACAACGCCAAGGCTCACCTGACTCAGGATGGTCGCCATCTGGTGATGGTCCACCGTGAACGGGGTGTGTTCAATATCGCGGTGCAGGATCTGAAAACCGGACGGCTTGATGTTCTCAGTCAAACCTCGCTGGATGAATCGCCCAGTATCGCGCCCAATGGCAGCATGGTGATCTATGCCACCAAGCAGGCCGGCAAAGAGGTGCTGGCGGTTGTGTCCCTGGATGGGCAGGTAAAATACAAACTGCCGTCAAAACAAGGTAATGTGCGTGAACCTTCGTGGTCACCGTACCTGCAATAGGGCGGCATTGTCGGCTTGCAATAGTTGGGTTGAAGCAGTAACTTAGCCCCAAACATTTCTGTACAAAGAATTAGGAGCATACTCATGCGCGTTGGAAACTTCACAAAAGCTGTCGCGGTAGCCGCTACTGTTGCTTGGATGGCCGGCTGTAGCACCACGGATACGACTTCCGACAGCGGTGAAACTATGGATAAGGGCAGCCAGCAGCAGGATTCTGCCAGCTCCTCAGGTACAGGCTCTGACGGTCAGATGCAAAGCGGTCAGATGGCTGACAAGATGGGTAAAGACGCCATCGCCAATCTGCAGACCGTGTTCTACTTCGATTTCGATAAAGCGGTTGTTCGCCCGGTTGGTTTTGAAGACCTGAGCGCACACGCCAAGTACCTGGCTGATAACCCCAGCGCCCGTGTCGTTCTTGAAGGCCACGCCGATGAGCGCGGTACCCGCGAGTACAACATTGCACTGGGTGAGCGTCGTGCTAAAGCCGTCAGCCGTTTCCTGACCGTTCAGGGTGCTGCCAGCGAGCAGATTGAAGTGGTTAGCTACGGTGAAGAGCGTCCCGCCGACACCGGTAGCAACGAAGCTGCGTGGAGTAAGAACCGTCGCGTTGAGCTGAAGTACAGCCGCTAATCACGATTGAAATCCATGATTCGATCGACTGTCACGCCGGCAGCTTTGCTGCTGGCGTTTGTTCCGATGTTGTCACAGGCCGTCGATGGCGTGCCGGTGGAAGATCGTAACGGAACCGGATCGCGTTCTGCGGCTCCGGCCTTGTCTCAGCCCCAACCTTCGGCCACGACCCAGCCTGCGGCTATTGCAGCACCGGCCAGTGCCGTGTCAGCCAATGCCCAATTGCTGATGATGCTTGAGCAATTGCAGGAAGAGGTTCAGTACCTTCGTGGTCAGGTTGAGCAGCAACAGCATCAAATCAGAAGAATGCAGACCGATCAGCGTGATCGTTATCGTGACCTTGATCGTCGAATCACCCGGCTTAATCAGCAGCCGGTAATGACGCCCGGCAGTTCACTGCCCCCGGCACTGCCCTCGACATTACCCGCAGCAGGAAGCGATACCAGCGTTACGGCGCCCGAACCTGCATCGGCCAGTACCGATTCGGCCGGAACCAGTCCGTCGGGTGTTTCAGACGCGCAGGCCTATAAAGAAGCCTTTGCGTTGGTACGCGGCAATAATTTCGACGCTGCATTGGGCGCATTCGAGCGTTTCCTACAGCAATATCCGCAGAGTACTTTGACCGCCAATGTGCTGTACTGGACCGGCGAGGTCCATCGTGCCAAGCCTCGCCCCGAACCGCAGCTGGCCAGTCAGGCATACCAGCAGCTGATCGAGCGTTTCCCGGACCATTCCAAAGCGTCCGATGCTCTCTATAAACTGGGCCTGTCCCAGCAGGAACTGGGGCGTGCTGCAGAGGCTAAAGCGAGTATGCAGCGGGTGATTTCGCAATTTCCCGACAGCTCTTCGGCCAATCTGGCCCGGGAATTCCTGAAGCAGCAGCGGTAAACCCTACTACGATACCTCCTTGTCAGGCCCTGATTGTCTCAGGGCTCTTTTCATACCCAATTGTTAGCGGACAGATCGATGTCAGAGCAAGCTAAAAAAGCTGTGGTGCTGCTTTCGGGCGGCCTTGATTCCTCAACTGTGCTGGCGATCGCCAAGCAGCAGGGTTATCAGTGTTATGCGTTGAGTTTTGACTACGGTCAGCGTTCGTTGGCCGAACTCAATGCGGCCTCTGCCGTTGCCAAACAGCTTGGCGCGGTTGAGCACAAGCTGGTTCGCTTCGATATGGGAGAGATCGGCGGATCGGCGTTAACCGATCACAGTATTTCTGTGCCGGAGCAGATGGAAGAGGGGGTGCCGGTGACTTACGTGCCGGCACGTAATACCGTGTTTCTTTCGATGGCGCTGGGGCTGGCCGAGGTGGTTGAAGCCGAGGCTATCTTTATCGGCGTCAATGCGGTGGACTATTCCGGCTACCCTGACTGTCGGCCGGCATTTATCGACGCTTTCCAGTCGATGGCCAATCTCGCCACCAAGGCGGGCGTTGAAGGACGGGAGATTCGAATTGAAACCCCGTTGATGACGCTGACCAAGGCGCAGATTATTGAACAGGGTGTGGCGGCCGGGTTGGATTACGCGCTGACGGTGTCCTGCTACCAGGCCGACGAGCAGGGGCAGGCCTGTCGGGTCTGCGACAGCTGTCGACTGCGGGCGCAGGGGTTCAGTGATGCCGGGATCGACGATCCGACCCGGTATCAACACGGGTGATTCGTTGTCCAAGGCTTGAAATTTAGTGATTGGGCGGTATGATAGCGCCCGCGTTGGGTCGTTAGCTCAGTTGGTAGAGCAGTTGGCTTTTAACCAATTGGTCACAGGTTCGAATCCTGTACGACCCACCAATCCTCTCAAGGCTGTATGTTGACAGCTTTTTTGGCCGTTCGGCTGCTCTACGCTGGTCCAGTTATTTCTCTAATTTTTGCTGTACGGTCTCGGCGTTGATTTGTCCCTTGGGTAATTGCCCGGTCAAGCTCTGTAGAAAAGCTGCGATGTCGCGGATATCAGCATCGCTAAGGGCTGCATTGTCCAGGCTGGTGAACCGCTGCTGATCTTGAGACCAGCGGATGCTGTTCCGACTGGCGGGATCGTTGCTCAGGGTGCGCCCGAGCTGGGTAACGGCCATGATCCTGACCGCCTCTTCCAGATTGTCGACGCTGCCGTTGTGAAAGTAGGGGGCGGTCTTACTGACATTTCTCAGCGATGGCACCCGCCAAACTCCGCTACTCAGTGGTTCAGCCTGTGTCGCAGCACCTCTGTCTTCGATCAGCCGGTATTGGGCTTGATAGCTGGTGTCTATCGCGGCAGGAAACAACCTTAAGCCGTTGCTGACATCGATAAGGCTGGCGTTGCTGAAATTGGGGCCGGAATGACAAAGCACACAACCGACTGACTCGAACAGTGCCATGCCCCGAATTTGCTGCGGACTTAGGGCCGATTCGTCGCCGTCGACAAAACGGTCGTAGGCGGCGTTTGGTGTAATTAGAGTACGTTCGTAAGAGGCAATCGCTTTGGCGATATTATCAATGCTGATCTGCGGCTGCTGTGGGAATGCTTGGCGGAACAGCGTCGCGTAGGATGGATCGTTGCTGACACGCTCGACGACGGCGTTCAAACTGGGCATTCCCATCTCCAGGGGATTGATCAAGGGACCCAACGCCTGTTGCTCTAAGGAGCCGGCCCGACCGTCCCAGAACAGCTGCCGTTGAAAGGCGGCATTTAATACCGTTGGCGAATTCCTGCTGCCGCGCTGATTCGCAATCCCGCTCGAGACTCTCTGGTTATCGGCGCCATAGGCACTGTCAGTCAGCTGGTGACAGGAGGCGCAGGCGATACTGCCGTCGATGGAGAGCCGTTTATCGAAGAACAACTTGCGACCCAACTTTACTTTGGCTGTCGTGGTACGGTTGTCCGGCGGTTCGGGGGCGCTATTCGGCAGGGCCTGCCACCGGTAGCGCTGGGTTGATGGACGGGAAACCGGCGCTCGCGTAGCAACTGCTGGGGTCAAAGCCGCCGTCAGAGGCGTTGATCTGGCCAGAGCGTGCGGGCTTGGGTCGGTGGGCGAGGGTGGGAAACTGTTGAACCAGAGAACAGCTGCCAGTTTAAGCATCAGCATAACGATGGCCATGCTGACCAGGGCCACCGACATACCCAGGTTTAAGCGGTCGGACGCTGAACACTTTCTCAGGCATCTTTTACACAGGTGTGACAGTCGTCGAGCAAGGGCTGCGCTCAGCGGTAAGCTAATGAGTAGGGACATGATCTGATCGTCGAGACGGGTTGGCAGGGTTAGAGGCGTGCAGGACTCGAGCAAGTCCTGCACGACTTCGGTCAGGGGCTGATCAGCTCGACCGCTTCGGTTGTGCTGATGACGGCATTGGCGATCATGCCGTAGTTCGTCAGCGCCGCCTGATAGGCCGCTTCGCCGGGTGCTCCGACGGCATCCTTGATCATCACAACGCGGAATCCGTTCTCTACCAGCTCGCGCAGATGTGAGTCGGTACAGAGGTTTGCCGCCATTCCGCCGAGCAGTACGGTCTGGATACCTCGTTTTCTTAATTGCAGCACCAGGTCGTTTGACTCAGGGCCGTAGACCTTGTGGGGACTGCTGATCACGGTTTTTCCGTCATAGATGTATTTCTTGTAGGGCTCGTAAAAGTCAGCGCCCGAGCCGTTGAACTCGCTCCCATCGGTTACCGAGGTTCGCTTGAACATGCCGATATCGTTAATGGTTTGCTGTAGCGCGCCGCGATCTTTCCAGTGATCGTCATGGGGAAAATACCAGTGCGGACTGACAAAAACGGGTAGCTCTACCTCTTTGGCGGCTTGGAAAAGACTCGCGATATTATCGATGGTGCCCAATCGGTTCAGGTTGTCTTTCACCAGGCCGTAGGCGGCTCCTCCTTCCTTAAGAAAATCATTTTGAGGGTCGGTGATCAGCAGCGCGGTGCTGGTGTGATCAAGCACCAACGGATCAGGCTGATCGGCCAGTACAGTGGCTGTTAGAGTAAAGCCCAGTGCCAGGGCGGCGAGTCGGGATAGAGGTTTCATAGTGTTCTCCTATAGGCTGGAGAGTCGACTATAAAAACCCCGGTCGTGGCTGTATGTGAGTCAGGTCACAGAGCGTTGGGCCCTTTGCCGGTGTCAGATTTGTGCCAGTTTGATGGGGTCGATCACCTTGATCCTGAGTCGGGAGAGTTCGATAAGGCCATCTTTTTCCAGTTTTTTCAGGTGCCTGGAGACAACTTCTCGGGCGGTACCGACCCGGGAAGCGATCTCCTGATGGCTGAGTCGAAGAACCCCGTTTTCCGGGCATGATCTGACCAGAAAACTGTTGATACGCTGATCAACCTCATAAACGGCGGTTTCTTCCAGGTTACCCATCAAGCCGAAGATGCAGTCGGACAGCTCGTTCAGGACATAGTCTCTAACCGTCGGGTCACAGTCGTACAGCCGGCGGAAAGTTGGCGCTGGAATCGCTCGAACCACCACCTGATCGCTTTCGACCGAGACCCAGGCCGGATAGACGGATTCTTTCAGCACGCAGTTGATGGATAGGATGCAGATCTCGCCGGCATCGAGCTGATAGATCGGCTTTTCATTACCGTTGCCGTCCATGGTGAAGATCCGTAAACGGCCCGACTCAACCAGATAGGCACCGCTGGTTTTCTGACCCTTATGTATGATCAGCTCACCCTGGTTGAATTGATGTTTGCCGGCGTGCTTGGCGATTTCTGCCACGGCATGGCTGGAGAGTTGCTTGAGCAAACGCGAGTTGATCAACATGCTGTTTACCGTCCTTGGTGGTGAACCAGGCTACATGGGCGTAGCGATATCCGATTGTTGTACAAGAGTCGAACAGCGTCGATGCTATCAGACCGCAGCGACAAAGCCATTCGGATTCTGAAGGGAGCGGCGACAAGGAGTGGCTTGATTTGGGTGTGCTTTGTGGCCGGGTCTGCTACGATGGCCAGCCTTACTGTTTCGGCGGGGCTCTTGGAGCGCGGAGGTTGGCCTCTATTCCCGACGCAACAGGCAACCATTATCACCAATCTCGCCGCTCTCTACCCGGCAAATGGAATCGATCCTGGCTGTGGTATAATCGACGATGTACCAATACCTATCGCGTTAACTTCCTACAATTATGCTGACAGACCAACAGATAGCTGAGCGTGTTCTGGTTCAGGAACATTTGGCCCATAGTTACAAACATGCCGACCTGAGTGTTGATCAGGTTGTCGATTATAAAAACCGGATTAAGCGGCTGCTCAAAGAGCAGGATGCCTGCTTGGTCGCACACTATTACTGCGATCCATTGTTGCAGGAGCTGGCTGAAGAAACCGGCGGATGTGTCGCCGACTCGCTGGAGATGGCTCGTTTCGGTAATGAACACCCCGCCAGCACGCTGGTGGTTGCCGGGGTCCGTTTCATGGGAGAGACGGCCAAGATCCTGAATCCGGAAAAGCGTGTGTTGATGCCGACGCTGGAGGCGACCTGTTCGCTCGATATCGGTTGTCCGATCGAAGAGTTCTCCGCCTTCTGTGATGCCCATCCGGACCACAAAGTTGTGGTTTATGCCAACACCTCGACCGCCGTCAAAGCCCGTGCCGACTGGGTGGTCACCTCCAGCTGCGCCCTGGAAATTGTTGAGCACCTGGTCGATCAGGGTGAGAAGATTATCTGGGCACCCGATAAGCACCTGGGTGGCTATATCCAGGATCAGACCGGTGCTGAGATGTTGATGTGGGACGGCTCCTGCATCGTGCATGAAGAGTTCAAGGCCAAGGGCTTGAAAGAGCTGTTGAATGTTTATCCGGACGCGGCCATTCTGGTGCATCCGGAGTCACCGGCTTCGATGGTGGAGATGGCCGACTGTGTCGGCTCAACCAGTCAGTTGATTGCCGCGGCCAAGACCATGCCCAATCCGGATTTTATCGTAGCCACCGATCGCGGCATTTTCTACAAGATGCAGCAGGCGGCGCCGGGTAAGAACTTTATCGAAGCGCCGACCGCCGGTAGCGGTGCCACCTGCCGCAGCTGTGCCCATTGTCCCTGGATGGCGATGAACGAGCTGGATAATCTGGCCGAAGTGCTGGAGACCGGCAGTCAGGAGATCCATGTCGACAGTGAGCTGCGTGAACGGGCGTTGGTACCGCTGCGCCGGATGCTGGATTTCTCCGCCAGTTTGAAAGCAGCCCAAGCCGGCCGCTGAGCTGGGATCGATAGCGCTAAAACCGATGTCTGACGGCATCGGTTTTTTTATGGGTGGTTAAAAATCCATATCCTTCTTTAGCTGCTCGGCATCTTTGATTCGCTGCTCGACCCGGAGCCGTTCATGCTCGCTCAGATCGGGTTGTTTGAGGGCCAGTTCCAGGTGTTGCCTGGCTTTTGGCAGTGCCCCCTTAAGTAGAAAGTACTCCGCCCTCGCCAGGTGAACGCCTTTGATATCGTTATTGAGTCCGTAGGCCTCGGCCAGCTCGTACCAAAGCTGAATATCATTCGGCTCAATCCGGCTCTGATTCTCCAGCAGTGCAACGACTTCCGCCTGTCGATTCAGCTGGTGCAGTGCTTGGGCCAGCTGCATGGTGATCGGATGGTTCTGCGGGTAGACGTCCAACAGTTGCTGTAGGGTCGCAACCGCCTGCTCGGCTTGCTGTGCCTTGATCCAGAGTTCGGTCTGCAGCAGGCGAAGCGTCAACTCATTCGGGTGCTGATCGAGCAGCTGATCGATCTGTTGCTGGGCCTCTTCATAGCGCTGGCTTCGAAGCGCACTCAGGGCGATGCCGTAGCGGACCGACTCGGCCTGTTGACCGGCAGCCAACGCATCCTGGTAGCGCTTATAGGCGACATTGTTGTCGCCGATGGATAGGACCTGAACGCGCGTGCGGATCAGTTGGTAGCGCAAGCTGTTGATCACACCGCCCCGGGGCAGCTGGGATGAGCGGTTCAGGGCGTCGGCGATACGGGATTCGGTGACCGGGTGGGTCAGCAGAAATTCCGGCGGTTTTCGGCCCAGATTGGCGATCGAGCGCTGCAGTTGCGAAAACATCCTCGGCATCGACTCCGGCTCGTAACCGGCATCGACCAGGACCTGCATGCCAACCCGGTCAGCTTCCTGCTCGTTGCTGCGGCTGTACGCCAGTCGGCGTTCGATATCGGCAGCCTGGCCGCCGATGATGGCGGCAGCACCGGCCTGTCCGTCGGTCGTGGCCAATAGCAGGATGCCCGCCAGCGTGGTGGCCAGGCGTACCGGCAGGCTTCGCTGGTCTTCAGCAAGCCCCTGGGCGTAATGGCGTTGACTCAGGTGCGACAGTTCGTGGGCCAGTACCGAGGCGAATTCGCTTTCGGTCCCAGCATAGAGAAATAGTCCTGAATTAACTCCGATCACGCCGCCGGGAACGGCAAAGGCGTTAAGGTTGTTGTTGGCGACCACCACCAGGGTCAGCCGTCGATCCTGCAACGGGCTGTACACGGCCAGGCGTTGCAGCAGTTCCTGAACAAAGCTGACCGTTAACGGATCGTCCAGCAGAGGGGCCTGGGCGCGCAGAACTCTTACCCAGGCGTTTCCCAGTCGACGTTCTTCTTCCAGGGTGACGACGGCTGAGCTGGAGTCGCCGAGCAGCGGTAGCTGGTTGGCATGCAGGTTGATTGGCGGCAGGCCAAGCAGCAGGCATAACGCCAGCGCGGAGGGGAAACGACGGCGGGGTTTGCTGATGGATAAAGGCGTAATACGGCTCATAGCTGGGCTGAGTATTCCTTATGGGTCCCGTTAACACGGAGTTCGGTTTGTCTTGTCGATCTGTGTATCCGGCTCTGGTCGTGCCAACGTAGGGTATGTCACCCAGGACTATATGTTATATAGTCGCTTGGTTTTGCAATAAGTTTCCTGCCGGACCCGAGTTCCGGCAACTATACCTTCGGGAGTTGGTCCATGTCAGGTGAAGTTGGTCAACAAGATCAATCAGTTCAGGTTTTGGATGCCAGCGGTCTTAGCTGCCCGCTACCGCTGCTCAAAGCCAAACAGGCTTTGAATCGCTTAAACAGTGGTGAGTTGCTGAGGGTGATCGCGACTGATGCCGGTTCGGTACGGGACTTTAAGGCGTTTACCGACCAGTCTGGCGACAAACTGCTGGAATCCCTAGAACAGGGTGGCAGTTATATCTATCTGATCGAGAAAGCTTGAGGTTGCTGGTGAGGTTTATCTACATAGGAGTGTCCGGATGCTGAAGGTGCTGAATAGCTGGGTTGAGCGTTATTTCAGCGACGAGGAAGCGATCCTGCTGTTTGTGTTTCTGGTCGGATCGCTGCTGATTATTCTGACCTTCGGCAGCATGTTGGCACCGGTGTTTGCCGGACTGATCATCGCGTTTCTGATGCAGGGCTTGGTGCAGCAGTGTAAGCAGAAACTGTCGATGTCTCACAACCTGGCGGTGACCTTGGTATTTATTGCCTTTATCAGTGCCTTTATGGCGTTGCTGCTGGTGGTTATTCCCCATACCTGGCGTCAGTTGGCCAGTCTGCTGAATGAGTTGCCGGGGATGCTGCAGAAAGGTCAGGCCCTGCTGATGCTGTTGCCGGAAAAGTACCCGGATCTGATCTCGGTTCATCACATCTCGGTGCTGTCGGAACAGGTCGGCGCGGAGATTGGCAAGATGGGACAGGCGGTGCTCAGCTCATCGGTGAATTCAATCGCCAATGTGGTGCAGATACTGATCTATCTGGTGCTGGTACCGATACTGGTGTTCTTCTTTATGAAGGATGGGGGGCTGATTCTGCGCTGGATCACCTCGTTTTTGCCTAAGAAGCGCAAGATTCTGGATCAGGTGGGTAGCGAGATGGATATCCAGATCGCTAACTATGTACGCGGCAAGGTTGTTGAAATTATCGTGGTTGGCGCGGTCAGCTATGTGGCCTTTATCCTGCTGGATCTGAACTATGCCGCGCTGCTGGCTCTGATGGTGGGGCTGTCCGTGGTAATCCCCTATATCGGGGCGGCGGTCGTGACCATCCCGGTGGCGATGATTGCGTTCTTTCAATGGGGTTGGACCAACGAGTTTTTCTACCTGATGCTGGCATACGGCATTATCCAGGCTCTCGATGGCAATGTGCTGGTACCGCTGCTGTTTTCCGAAGCGGTCAATCTCCACCCGGTCGCCATCATCGTGGCGGTTCTGGTCTTTGGTGGTCTCTGGGGACTCTGGGGGGTGTTCTTTGCGATCCCGCTGGCGACCCTGATCAAAGCGGTGATGAACGCTTGGCCGCAACAGCAAGAACAGGCGTTTGCTCCTATCTCCGATGCTGAGACCGGCGAATAACTACCGCTGTCGCGCCAGTGGATAGATTTGTCTGTTGAGAAGCGACTGGGCCCTTACCCTAAGGTTTGGGCCCATTTTTTGATCGTGTTACTGCTCGCCTAAGATCTGGGCGCTGTGTTCCTTGGTTTTGACTTTGCTGATGATCTCGGCAAGGTTGCCTTCTTCATCGATGATAAAGGTGGTTCTCACCGTTCCCATATATTCACGGCCCATAAACTTTTTCAGTTGCCAGGTGTCGTAAAGCTCGTGAACCTGCTTGTCCTCGTCGGCGATCAAGGTGAACGGCAGTTCGTTCTTGGCGATAAAGTTTTGATGCCGCTTGGGTGAATCGGTGCTGACCCCAAGAACGACATAACCGGCTTCGATTAGCTGGGCATGGTTATCACGCAGGTTGCAGGCCTGGGCCGTGCAGCCGGGGGTGGAGTCCTTCGGATAGAAGTAGAGAACGACCTTCTTGCCCTTAAACTGGGAGAGGCTCACCGGCTCCCCGTTCTGATCAATAGCATTAAAATCCGGGGCGGGTTGACCTACAGCAACGGCCATATCGGTTCTCCTTAATCTGAAGCTGGGTATTAGGGGTCAGAGGCAGGAAAAATGTTGTGTTTATTTATTCCGCCGGTGGTTACGCTGACCGGGTTGCTTGGTTAGAATAGCAGGCTTGTTGTCTCCCCTGAACCATACAAATAATAGGTTTTTCAGGGGTATGAACGATTTTGATATGGAGGCATTTAATGATTAAGGGCAGTTTGGTTGCTTTGGTTACCCCGATGGAGACCTCAGGTGAGGTGGATTGGGAAGGCCTGGATAAACTGATCGATCTCCATATCAATTCCGGCACCCACGGTATCGTAGCGGTGGGCACCACCGGTGAGTCGGCTACGCTGGATTGCGATGAGCACTGTAAGGTGATCAAGCATGTGGTTGACCGTGTTGCCGGCCGTATTGCCGTCATCGCCGGTACCGGGGCCAACGCCACCACCGAAGCGATCGAGCTGACCCGGGCTGCCAAAGAGGCGGGCGCCGACGCTTGTCTGTTGGTTACACCCTACTACAATAAGCCGACCCAGGAAGGCCTGTACCAACATTTCAAAGCGATTGCCGAGGCAGTCGATGTTGACCAGATTCTATACAATGTCCCAGGCCGTACCGCCTGCGATATGTTGCCCGAGACCGTTCTTCGGTTGGCTGAGATTCCGAACATTATCGGCATCAAGGAGGCTACCGGCGATCTGGATCGTGCCAAGCAGTTGGCGGAGCAGTTGCCGGCGGATTTCGCCCTCTATTCCGGTGACGACGCGACCGCGTTGGAACTGATACTGCTGGGTGGTCATGGCGATATCTCGGTGACCGCTAATGTTGCACCGGCGGCAATGGCGCAGATGTGTGAGCTGGCGTTGAATGGTGAGGCTGAGCAGGCCCGGGCGATCAACCGTCGTATCGATCACCTGCACCGTGATCTGTTTGTCGAAGCCAATCCAATCCCGGTTAAGTGGGCGTTGCACGAGATGGGGCTGATTCAGGAAGGCATTCGTCTGCCGCTGACGCCGCTGTCGGAAAAGTACCGAGGCTTTATTCGTGAAAGCCTGAAAGCTGCCGAACTGGTGTGATCGGCTTATGCATAGCCTCAATCGAGTAGTCCTGGCAGCTTCGGTCCTTGCCTTGAGTGGTTGTGAAGCCCTGACCAATAACTTTCTCTACGGTGGGGAGGACGCGGTAATCCGCGACCGTGGTCAGGACTACGAACAGTCCGAAATCGCTCCACCACTGGTGGTTCCGTCCCATCTGGACTCAGAGAAGATCAAGAACACGCTGGAAATTCCGGATATCGGTACCGCCGCCATCGAGTCCGATCAGGAGTTTGAGATTCCCAGACCGGACTTCTTTATTGCCGAGGCCGGTAACGAGAAGGTCAACCTGTCCCGGGAAGGTCAAGAACGACTGATCGTAGTCAACGAGCCGATCAATCAGGTCTGGACCAAGGTGCAGGACTTCTGGAGCTATAACGATCAGCCGATCGCGGTGTCCGATCCCCGACAGGGGATGATGGAGACCGCCTGGATCGATAGCGGTGGTGAAGAGCCGGGCTTTTTCTCCAGAATGGTGGCGCGGCTAACCTTTAGTGATGTTGAAGAAGGTCCAACCCGCGACAAGCTTCGGGTTTACTTGCGTCCGGATGCTGAAGATCAGGGCAAGACCTCCATTCGATTGGATCATCTTCGAGCCAGTACCAAAGCGTCTGACGAAACCGTCGATTGGTCGGCGAAGAGCAAAAGTGTCAGCTACCAGTCCGAAGTGATGTACGACCTGCTGCATTACCTGAGCAAGAATACCATCGAAGCCACCGCCAGCGCTGAACGGGCGCGGCAGGCCCAGAAGGGGCAGGTATTTATCGGGCGTGATTCCCGCGGCAAGCCGGTGTTGAAGATGACGGTACCGGTCGATCAGGCCTGGACGATGCTGGAAAGCTCATTGTTGTCGGCTGATGTAGATGTCGGCTCGTTCGATCGTAATCTTGGCAAGTACTACATCACCTATAGCTCCTCGGCACCGTTGGTGGATGAGGACGAAGATGAGGTCGGATTCTTGGACTGGCTGCACGGTGATCGTGAAGATATCAAGATCAGTTCGGAAGTTTTGGCCGGTGCGTTAGGGGCTGAGAAAGATCCCAATGAGGGTCCCCGTTACAGCTCTAAGCCGGAAGTTGATCTGGCCGATAATCCCGACCTGGAGCAACAACGACTGGCGGCTAAGGATGGCTACAAGATCTGGCTCGGTGGACGCATTATCTATGTCTTTGACTCTGGCGAGCAGGGAGGTGACGTCGATCCGGAAACCGGTGAGCTGGTCTATACCGGCCGCTACCAGGTAGCAATGACCCGTCGCAGCAGCGGCATTTACGTGTCGCTCCTGACTGATGAAGGCTCGCCGGCGCCGGTGGGTGTGGCCGAAGAGCTGTTCTGGAAGCTACGGGACCAGATGCAGGTCAACTGATTTCGTTGAGAGACTAGGTTCTGCAAGCCCGCGACTTTGATAGCTGCGGGCTTTTTTTTGTGAGTTGGACATTGGAGACGGGCGATGAAGGCGGTTTTTTTAGATCAGGGGAGTTTGGATCGGTCTGATCTTGACCTTTCGGCGATCGCCGCTCAGGTTGACGAGCTGATGCTGTTTGATCGAACTCAGCCGAGCGAGGTGGCGGCACGCCTGGCCGGGGTGCAGATCGCTATTGTCAACAAGGTGGTGCTGGATGCTGCGCTGATCGAATCCCTGCCGAATCTGAAGTTGATCTGTATCGCGGCCACCGGGACCAACAATGTCGACCTGCAAGCGGCGGCTAAGCAGGGTGTGGTGGTCAGCAACTGTCAGGGCTATGGAACTGCTTCGGTGGTGCAGCACACCCTGTGCCTGATGCTGGCATTGGCGACTCGGTTGCCGGACTATTCTGCCGCCGTGCAGCGCGGCGACTGGGGGCGGAGTGAGCAGTTCTGTCTGCTTGATTTTCCGATCATGGAGCTGGCGGGTAAAACCCTGGGTATCGTCGGTTACGGCGAACTGGGCCAGGGCGTGGCGCGGATTGCCGAGGCACTGGGGATGGAGGTGTTGATCGCCGCACGGCCCGGTACGGTGCCCGCTGAGGGGCGCTTGGCATTGGAGCAACTGTTGCCTCGGGTTGATCTGCTCAGCCTGCACTGTCCACTGACCGATCAGAGCCGTCATCTGATCGACAGCCGGGCGCTGGCGCTGATGAAGCCGGGCGCCTTGTTGATCAACGCCGCCCGTGGTGGAATCGTCGACGAGCCGGCGCTGGCGCAGGCATTGAAGTCTGGTCACCTGGGAGGAGCGGCGATGGATGTCTTGTCCCAGGAGCCACCGCGGGATGGCAATGTGCTGCTGGACCCGGATATCCCCAATCTGATTCTGACGCCGCATAGCGCCTGGGGAAGCCAAGAGGCGCGGCAGCGGATCGTGGAGCAGATCGGTGAGAATATCGAAGCCTTTATACAGTCGGCTCCGATACGAGCGGTCTGAGTTCTCAGGGGCGAGTCAACCGTGGTTTAGGGAGAGGATATGGCGATCAAGGTTTATTTGGCCGGGCCCTTAGGCTTCTCAGAGGCGGGCAGGCTGTTTCACTATCAGTGCTTGATTCCGTCGTTGGAGCGGTTGGACCTGGTTCCGGTTGATCCGTGGACCCTTGGTGATACCAGCGAGTTGCAGGCCGCGTTGGCGTTGCCGGATCTGAATCAGCAGCGCTTGCAGCTGGCGCAGATTAATCGGCAGATCGGAGCGACCAATACCGAGGCCATCGATGGTTGTGACTGGATACTGGCAAACCTGGACGGGGTTGATGTTGATTCCGGCACAGCGGCGGAGATTGGCTATGGCTTTGCCAACGGCAAGCGAATCTTTGGTTACCGTGGGGACTTTCGCCTGAGTTGTGACAACTTAGGCGGGCGGGTCAATCTGCAGGTCGAGTACTTTATCCAAGCCAGTGGTGGGCTGATCGTCTCTGATCTGGAAAGCCTGTTGGCGGCATTGGAGAATGCCAAGGGTTGAGTTTGGCAGGCCGTCCAGCATCCCGATTCTCTTCTGCTCAAAACGAGAATAAAAAAAGCCCGGCGATTGCCGGGCTTTTCGTTATAGCGAGTGCTGCTGACTTACAGCTTCGGACCGGCCTCAACCAGGGCTTTGCCCTCTTCGTTATCGGTGAAGCGCTCGAAGTTGTCGACGAACATGGCGGCCAGGTTCTGGGCTTTGCCGTCCCAGATGGTGGCGTCGCTGTAGGTGTCCTGCGGGTTCAGGATGCCGCTGTCAGCGCCCGGCAGAGACTGAGGCACGGCCAGGTTGAAGTAGGGCAGGCTAACGAACTCCTGATCTTCAATGGAGCCGTCCAGGATCGCATCGATAATGGCGCGAGTGTCCTTGATTGAGATCCGCTTGCCGGTGCCGTTCCAGCCGGTGTTGACCAGGTAAGCCTGGGCGCCGGAAGCGTTCATGCGCTCGGTCAGAACTTTGGCGTAGGTGGTCGGGTGCAGGCTCAGGAAAGCGGCGCCGAAGCAGGAGCTGAAGGTCGGCGTCGGCTCGGTGATGCCGCGCTCGGTACCGGCCAGCTTAGAAGTAAAGCCGGACAGGAAGTAGTAGCGGGTCTGCTCGGGTGTCAGTTTGGAGACCGGTGGCAGCACACCGAAGGCGTCGGCGGTCAGGAAGATCACCTTGGTGGCGTGACCTGCTTTGGAAACCGGCTTGACGATGTTGTCGATGTGGTAGATCGGGTAGGAAACCCGGGTGTTTTCGGTCTTGGAACCGTCGTCGTAGTCGATCTTGCCATCGGCGTCGACGGTGACGTTTTCCAGCAGGGCATCGCGACGGATAGCGTTATAGATATCCGGCTCGTTTTCCTTGCTCAGGTTGATGGTCTTGGCGTAGCAGCCGCCTTCAAAGTTGAATACGCCGTTGTCGTCCCAGCCGTGCTCGTCGTCGCCGATCAGCTCGCGCTTGGGGTCGGTGGACAGGGTGGTCTTACCGGTGCCGGACAGGCCGAAGAATACGGCCACATCGCCATCTTTGCCGACGTTGGCGGAGCAGTGCATGGACGCGATGCCCTTGAGCGGCAGCAGGTAGTTCATCATCGAGAACATACCCTTCTTCATCTCACCACCGTACCAGGTGCCGCCGATCAGCTGCATCTTCTCGGTCAGGTTGAAGGCGACGAAGTTCTCGGAATTCAGGCCCTGTTCCTGCCAGTTCGGGTTGGTGGTCTTGGCACCGTTCATTACCACGAAGTCCGGCTCGTAGTCGGCCAGTTCGGCTTCGGTCGGGCGGATGAACATGTTGGTGACGAAGTGCGCCTGCCAGGCCACTTCGGTGATGAAGCGTACGTTCAGGCGAGTGTCTTCGTTGGCACCACAGTAGGTGTCAACAACGAACAGACGTTTGCCGGACAGTTGTTTGGTAACCAGTTGCTTCAGTTCGCCCCAAACTTCAGTAGAGATCGGCTTGTTGTCGTTCTTGCCCTGGTCGGACCACCATACGGTGTCGCGGGTGGTATCGTCGCGAACGATGAACTTGTCTTTGGGGGAACGGCCGGTAAAGATCCCGGTGTCTACCGCAACGGCGCCAGACTCGGTGACAACACCCTTCTCAAAACCGGACAGGGAGGCTTTGGTCTCTTCTTCGAACAGTAGCTCGTAGGAGGGGTTGTAAACAATCTCTTGTGCGTCTTCGATACCGTATTTGGCAAGATCAATCGTAGGACGGGCCTCTGACATCAGTTTCTCCCAGGTGTTCATCATCAGGTCTAAGCAGTACGCACAAGCCGCAGGGCAAGGCATTGAGCAGTTGAAACGTCAGGCGGAATTTTGTTTGAGACAGGCTCAAATTGTCATTATCAACCACCCGCAACGCAAGCTGTGCATTATAGGGTCTATTGAGAATCAATCAATCTAAATAGACGAATTACGGCCATTTGTTAGCAGAATGTAGGGGGCTTGATCATCGCACTGCGACAAACCCTTATGGCTAGCATAAAGCAGGCTAAATTGCTGCTCTTTAGAAGACATGATGGCGGCCTCTGCCGATCGATTTTTTTTGACGCTGACGGGGTTTGATTGGAGACAGATCAGAATGTTGATTTTCGAGAATTGCTTGGGCTTACGATGATATCGGGGCTGTAGCGATTTGCTCACAGTTTCTGTGCATAACTCTGTGGAATAAAGTTGGCTATGGCGACCAAGGCCGCAACATTCGGTCACTTGTTTAAAATCGGTTAAAATTTAACCAGTCTTAAAAATACCTTTGTTTTCATGATGTTAGTAAAGTCAATAGCGTTTTTATAAAAAAATCGCTCTCATTATGACTTTTTTATTGCTGTTTTCTTCGGTGTTTGAGTTTTGTGAATAATGCAAGGGTTTCTTGTTGTTAGTCCCCGGTTTATTGCTTTTGCTATCACCGCCGATAGCATCACTATTCTTCTGGCCGAAGCGGCATGCTAAGCTCCCCGCCCCCTCTCAGTCAGACCCCTTGAACTATGCATATTTATCTGGCGCCGATGGAAGGACTGGTGGATCCGGTGATGCGGGATATTATCAGCCGAATCGGTGGAGTCGATCGTTGCGTTACCGAGTTTGTACGCATTTCAGAACGGGTGTTACCACGCCGGGTTTATCTGCGTCTGTGTCCTGAACTGAGGAGCCAGGGACAGACCCGAGCAGCGACGCCGGTATTTGTGCAGTTACTGGGATCTGACCCGCAGTTGTTGGCGGATACGGCGGCCAAGCTGGCTGAACTGGGAGCCCCGGGGATCGACCTTAATTTCGGTTGCCCGGCCAAAACGGTGAATCGAAATCGCGGTGGCGCCATTCTGCTTAAAGAACCCGACCTGGTCGGCCGCATCGTCGAACAGGTGCGGGCTCAGTTACCGATAGAGATTCCGCTGACGGCCAAGATGAGGCTGGGCTATGAAGATACGTCTGTGGCGCTGCACAACGCCGTGGCCATTGCTGAGGCCGGTGCCGGGGAGCTCTGTGTCCATGCCCGGACCAAGCTGGAAGGGTATCGACCGCCAGCACACTGGCATTGGTTGGCACGGATACGACAGGCGGTGACGATTCCGGTGGTTGCCAATGGGGAAATCTGGTCGTTGGAGGACTTTGAGCGTTGTCGGCAGGTCAGCGGTTGTCAGCGGGTGATGCTGGGGCGGGGGCTGGTTTCCCGGCCTGACTTGGCGCTGCAGATCCGCCAGCACCTAGACGGGCAGCCGGTCAAAGCTTTGGACTGGGCGGCCCTGGTCCCTTGGATTGAGGACTACTACCAGCAGCTGCATCTGATCGCCCCCCGGTATGCCGATGGCCGCTTGAAACAGTGGCTGGGGCTGCTACGCCGTAACTATGCCCAAGCGGCAAGACTGTTGCAGCAGTTAAGGCGTGATAGCGGCGAACAGGCCATGCGTCAGGGCTTGGCCCAGTCTCAACAGTGGATCGACGACAGCGGCCAAGCCGCTTGAGGTCGGGGGTCAGCGTTTGATTGCGCTCAGAACCACAAACTTGGGGTTGTTGGCGATCAGTTCACAGTTACCGAACAGGCGTCGTAGCTGCTGATGATAGCCCAGGTGGCGGTTGCCGATGACTCTGAGCTCACCTCCAGGCTGCAGCACCCGACGGGCGTCACGGAACATCTGCCGGGCGATATGATCACCAACACTCTGCTGCTGGTGAAACGGCGGGTTGTTGAGCACCAGGGCTGCACTGTTGTCCGGTTGCTGCTCCAGACAGTTGTCCGCGATAAACTCGGCCGAGCGCCGATCCCCGAATGCCGCCTCGAAGGTCTGTTTGGCGCTGGCCAGGGCGCGGAAAGATTCATCGGTGAACAGCAGCCGGGCATCCGGATTCTGTTCGGCGGCGATCAGGCCGACCAGCCCGTTGCCACAGCCCAGATCAATGATTCTGCCGCCGCCGATCCCTGAAGGGATCTGTTGCAGAAACAGTCGGGTACCGATATCCAGTTTTTCACGCGAGAACACGCCGGCTTGGTTGAAGACCTGGTACTGACTGCCTTCGAGTTGGTAACGGCTGGGGTAGGGGGAGTCGATGTCCGGTTTGGCCGGATCCAGTTCGGCAAACAGCAAGCGGGCTTTCTTCTTCGCCAACGAACAGCGGCTCGGACCGATCAGCTGTTCGAACAGCTCTACGCTGGAGCGCTGAATATGCTTGGCCATCGCGGCGCCGATAATGCGGCAGTCCGGCGCCAGATAGGGGCGCACCCGGCACAGCTGGTCCTCCAACAGGCTCAGGGTCTTGGGCAGTTTGATCAGCAGCAGTTTGATCGCCTTGGGCGGCGGATCGAACGGGGCCAGCAAGCGGACCTTTCCCGGATCGATACCGTTACCGGCAAGATTAAGCGCGAGGGCCTTTTGGGCCAGATAGGAATCGCCACAGCTGCTGGGGTGTTGCTGGTGCAAGGCAACCGCCAGGGCGCCGAAGGCGTCATTGAGAATCAACGGAGGCGGCAGGGTCTGCCCCTGTTGCTGTAGCTCGTCGAGGTGCTGAAGCAGCAATTCATCCGCCGCGTCCCAGGCTCTTAACGGCAGCTTGGGGAGGTGGGGATAGCGGTGAAGACGATAGCTGCCTTCGGGGCGTTCGAACAACTGTTCAGCACTCATGGAGATCATTCAGTCAGCGGGTTGGATGGGTAGGGATGAGCGTGCTCGGCCCATCGGAAAGATTCAAGCGCAGCCGCAACCAGCGTGCGCTGCTATCGACCAGCATATTTAAAAAGGCCGTGACCAGAATCAGCAGCAGGGCACGATCAAAACGCAGCTCTTCGAAGGCCGAATCGATATAGAAGCCCAGGGTCTGGATGCCGAGAATACCGAGGATCGCGGTTTCACGCAAAATCACTTCCCAACGGTAGAGCGTAAAGGCGAGGAATTGGCGGTAAATTCGCGGCAACACTTCAAACAGGTAGCGGTTGAGGCCGAAGCAGGCGTCGACGCGCAGCAGGATGCCGTCACTGGCCTGTCCGATCAGGTGGCCGATGATAGCGCCGTTATGCAGCGCCAGGGCGATGATGGCCGGCAGCATCGACGGGCCGATCACCAACAGCAGCACGAAGGCCAGAATCAACTCGGGGACCGAGCGCATACTGACCAGCAGCAGGTGGCCGCAACTGCGACCGCGGCGACGCAGGAACTGACTGGAGATCAACGGGAACAGCAGCAACGCCAGCAGGCCACTGGCGACCGTGGCGATGATACTGAGGATCAGGGTGTTGAACAGTCCCGGCAGCGCCTGTTGTTGAATCAGCACGCTGCCCCAGTCGTATAGATTAAGCCATGACTGGGCCTGCCAGGGCTGCTCGCGCAGTGGGGCGGGGAGCAGCTCCTGGCTCAGCAGGTGCCAGACCAGGCCGAGATCAAAGGTCAGCGACCAGGGCAGCCACAGGATAGCCACCAGGCAGTACAGCGGTACCGTGGCGGGGTGCCAGAATAACCATCGCAGTGCAAACACCAGCACAATCAACAGATAGATCAGTGCCGCTGATTGGGAATAGAGCCCTTGGTTAAAGGCGCTTTCGAGATGAAAGCCCAGTGTTGGCAGGCCGATAAAACCCAGCACCGCGCTGGAGCGAAGGGCGCATTCGAGCCGATAGCGGGTATAGCTGCGAAGGTGTGGCCAGGCCTGGGGGAGACGGCTGTAGCAGAAGGCGCTGAGTGGGTCGCTGCCTGGGGGAACTAATTTCCAGGCCCGTTGATCACTCTCCTCCAGAATCTCGGCGAAGATCTTCGCGAAGATGCCGCTGTAGGGGATCGCAATCGCGAGTACGCCAGTCAGAGGACTCAGGCCCAGCAGCTGCATCAACAGCAGCGCCCAGAACAGCTCGTGAATGGAACGGACAAAGGCGCAAAGGGTTCGCACCCAACGCCAGTGAAAGGCCAGCGCCAGCAGCAAGCCCGTCGGTGCCGACAACGCGACGCCGAGGAGGGCAAAAGCCAGGGTGTTGAACAGCGCCTGGGGTAGCTGCTCGATATGCCAGAAATCGGGGCTCAGCAATCCCCAGCCGATCGCTGCCAGCTCGCCCCAGGGGTCAGGGCGTTGTAACTCGATATCGGCGAACAACAATAGCAGCAGCGCCAGTCCCAGCAGGCCAATGCTGGTTTGCAATAGCCGGCCTGCACTGCTGCGGGCGCGTCGGCGGCGGTGAGGAACGATCAAGCGCAACAACCTATCAGGACCGGTAGATAGCGGCGAGCTGTTGTGGTTCCAGTTCGCTGCAGGGCTGATCCAGTACGATCCGGCCCCGGCTTAAGCCGATAATCCGATCGAAGTGGCTTAATGCCTGCTCGCGATCGTGCAGTGCCACAACCACGGTTTGGTGCTGCTGGTTGATCAGTGACAGCATCGACTCGGCCCGGAAGGGGTCAACCGATGAGACCGGTTCATCGCCGATAAACAGCTGGCAATTCTGGTACAGCGCCCGCCCCAACGCGGTTCGCTGCTGCTGACCACCGGAGAGACTGTCGACGGATCGCCAGAGTAGCGATTCGATCCCTAACGATTCCGCCAGCGAACGGATCTGCGTCACCGGCTCCGGTCTTGGACTGATGAGGTTGAACAGGTTGTACAACGCAGAGCGCTGCGACAGACGCCCCATGTAGATGTTGTGAAACACACTCAACACCTCGACCAGGCCCAGCTGTTGTGGCAGCAAGGCGCACCGGTGCCGTTGTTGATGGTAGAGCTTGCGTAACAGGGTGCTTTTGCCGGATCCGCTGGGACCCAGCAGGGCCACCTTTTCACCGGCGTGGATCGACAGGTGCAGCTGTTTCAATACGGCCTGGGAGCCGTACCCCAGATCCTGGCCGGTCAGTTGGAACAAGGGTTCAGGTCCCGGTTTCGGGCCGAATTCGACGTTGTCGCTTGGCTGCACCATCAAAGGTCCTGACTTAATCGATCAGTCCGATGTCGCGGGCGACCCGTTCCACCGGCTCAAAGTCGGCATTACTGGCTTCGATAAAGCGGCTGCGCGGGAAAGCGTCGAGCAGTTTGCGATCATCGATAGCCAGGAGGGCCCGCTTCACCTTTTGCTTGAAGCCCGCGCCCCAGCGTTGGTCAACATCCCCGCGGATCGACCACTGGTAATCCGGATAGCTCGGCGTACTCCAGATCACCTCGACTTTGTCGGTATCGATGCGACCGGCGGCCAGTTCACGCTCCCAGACCTTAAAGTTGACCGCGCCGAGGTCATAGGCACCGGATTGAACCAGTGCGATGGTGCGGCTGTGGTCACCACTGAAACCGACGCGGCGAAACAGCTGGTCCGGTGATTGATCAAACCGGTTTCGCAGGTAGTACTCCGGCATCAGTCGCCCGGACGTCGAGCCCTTGGAGCCGAAGGTGAAGGTTTTACCGCGGATCTGCTCCGATAACTGCTCGGAACGCGCTAACCCGGTGCTTTGATGGGCGATAAAAAAGGTCTGGAAAAACTGATCTTCGTAACCCTGTGCAATGGCTTCGCTGCCGGGAACACGCTTGCGGGCCTGGACGCCGGATAGCCCGCCGAACCAGGCCAGTTGGACCTGGTTATTGCGAAAGGCAGTGACCGCGGCGGCATAGGATTTCACCGGCAGGTAGCGAACGTCTGTGCCCAGCTGCTCACTGAGGTAGTCGGCAATGCTGCCGAAGCGGGTCTGCAACAGGGTTTCATCCTGATCGGGGATGGCGGTGAAGGTAAAAGTTTGAGCGTTGAGTTGCGGTTGGTAGGTCAGTAACAGCAACGCAAACAGCGCGGTCAGGTGGCGCATCATGTTCGTTTCCTCAAGGGGCCGGCATTAAGACGGCGGTATTGTAGACGAACCGGGCTTGGCGACAACAAGCCAAGTAAAAATCTACGACCTTAGTCGTTTAATCTGAAAAATAGGAATTTTTCCTAGAGCCAGAGCCCGATGAATTCGCGATACTCGGTGCAGTGCAACAAGGAAACAGAGGGATCTGGCCACAATAACGGACGCTGTGGTGAGTTGCCGCAAGGATTCTAAAAAGCCGTTGGTAACGACTACCAACGGCTTTTTTCTTTTTAGGGCCCAGACGGAGCTGCGTCCCGAGCGGATGAAATAGAGGCTTCGTTGCCGCTTTCTTCCCCATCACTCCCCCATCATAAAAGTGTCATGTAACTGCCATCCCAGCTCTGATCGGGCCTGTGGCGGCCTTTCCACAGAAGTTGTGGATAATTCGGTGGACAGTAAGAATAAAAAACCACAGGTGCCACAAAGAATGCTGCCTACAGACGAATTGGTTAAAAAATGACCAGCCTGACTTGGTGTTTTATAAATCAATTGGTTACGGCTTTTTTTGATAATTATCACTCAAGGTTCGAATACAGCCCCGGTCGACCGGGTGGTGAGTCCCGGTCGTGTTAATAACCTTCTTCGAGGCGTCGCTTCGAAACGCTCGGCACAGGGTTTGTCAAGGATTAATTCGCGATTTATGGCTAACCTAACGCGGGATTCGGGGGGGCTGGATTGATGGATCGATTTTGGTTCATGATGGGGCCCCCGTCATGGCTGTTTCTCGCTCGATCCGGTGCTCCGCGATGGATGTTAAGTCGGCCGGCTGCAGGGATCGGCGTTCAGCAAGGAGCAAGAAACAGCGGGATTTAATTAACTATCGAATCGACTAAACCTTAGGGAGAGCATTATGTTGAAGAGCTGGTTCGTGATGATTTTGTGCACCGCAATGGTGTCTGCCCCAAGCCTGGCGCAGACCTCGGCCGACAAGGGCTTGTCGGTGCGCGGGGAGGCCGTGGTTTCGGCACCGGCTGATTCCGCCTCGCTGATGCTGGGGGTGCAGAACAGCGCTGCCGATGCTGACAGTGCGGTGCAGGAGAACAATCGTCTGATGCAGCGGTTGAATAAAGCGCTGCTGAAGGCCGGCGTGGACGAGAAAGAGCTGAGCACGGCCAACTTCAGTGTCCAACCCCAATGGCAGCCGAGGCCGCGTAATGCCGAGCAGGACTGGCAACCGCAGATCATCGGCTATCAGGTGAGGGCACAGCTGCAGCTCAAAACTTCGAAATTGACCCAGGTCGCCGGTTATATTCAGGCCGCCATCGATGCCGGCGCAAACCTGGTCGGCCAGCTGAGCTTTGGTCTGGAGGATAATGAAGCGGTATACCAACAGGCGCTGCGGCAGGCCACCGAGCGTGCGCGCCTGCACGCCCGGGTTGCTGCCGAGGCTGCCGGTGTCGAGTTGGGGGCGATCGAGCGAATCGAGGTCGAATCGGGTAATCCGGGGCGTTTTGAGATGGCGATGGCTTCCAAGTCGATGGCACGGATGTCGGCGGATGTGTCGGTGCCGGTTGTGGCGCCCGGCAAGATTGATGTCCGTGCAGCCGTGCAGTTGCTGTTTCAGATCCATCCCTGAGCAGCCCATCCCATTTCCCTAGGTTCCTTTACGCTAAGTTCCCGCTAGAATGGGCGCCCTGTGTTGCGATGGAGTTTCTGGTGAGCGCTGATCCCTTAAAGTCGTTTATCGAGACCCTGTGCGACCGGGGTTTAGCCGATCGCCACCGTTATCTGGTGGCTTTGCAGGGGCCCGCCGACTGGGTATCGAGCCGTGTCGAGGCGCTGTGGTGCCAAGGGGACGACCGCCGTTGTTGTTGGATCTCCGAACATGCTCCGACGGAGGCGGTCTATGCACAACACTGGCTGCGCACCGATCGAAGTCGGCAGCTGCTCGGTCAGGAGTTCGACCGCGTCCTGATCGATGCCCGTTCCGGGCTTGAACCGGATGCGCTGGGGGCACTGAGCGGCACCGTCCGCGCCGGCGGTTGTCTGCTATTGCTGCTACCTGCGTTTGAGACCGCCAACGCCAAACCGTTTCAACATTGGCTGCAGCACTGTCTGGCTCCGCCGCACCAGGCTGCCCAAGCCGTGTGGTTGTTGACCCCGACAACCGACCCGCTCGAATGCCATCGTCGGCTCCAACAGATGCCAGCGCCGCAGGCGCCGGCAGTCTTACCCAGTAGTGATCCGGATTGTCTAAGCGAAGATCAAGCCGTCGCCGTCCAGCAGATCTGCCGGGTGTTGCAGGGGCGTCGCCGACGTCCGCTGGTAATCAGTGCCGACCGGGGACGCGGCAAGAGCGCGGCCTTGGGTATCGCCACTGCCCGTCTGATGCAACAGCAGCCCTGTCGGATACGCTTGACGGCGCCGTCCAGGGCGACCGTTTCTGCGTTATTCGATCGGTTGGAGGCCTTGCTGCCGGCTTCAGAATTTTCCCTCAAGGGTAACCGGATACGCTGCGGTGCTTCCGAACTGGAGTTTGTCGCGCTGGATCGGTTGTTAAGCCCGGCGTTCGACTCACAGGCCGAATCGCAACCGGGCGTGGCCGAGCTGCTGCTTGTCGATGAGGCGGCGGCCATTCCTGCGCCGATGCTGGAACAACTACTACAGCGTCATGCCCGGGTGGTGTTCGCCACCACGACCCACGGTTACGAAGGCACCGGCCGCGGTTTTCTGATCCGTTTCACCGCCTCATTGCAACGGCTGACCCCCGGTTGGCGTCGTCTCGAGTTACAGCAGCCGATCCGTTGGAATTCGGGAGATCCGTTGGAGCGTTGGGTGTTCTCGGCATTGATGCTGGATGCTGAGCCGGCATCGTTTCAGGCGAGCGAGTTCGCGCCGTCGGACCTGGCCGATGATCGACTTGTGTTTCGCCGTTGGGAACCGACGCAGCTGTTGGCCAATCCGAGCTTGCTGAAGCAGTTGTTCGGGCTGTTGGTTCTGGCCCATTACCGCACCGCGCCATCGGACCTGCGTGACCTGCTGGACGATCCGGCGCGACAAGTCTGGTTATTGTCCGAGCATGATCGGCTCGATCAACCTAATCGGGTGCTTGGGGTTGTGCTGTTGGCCGAGGAGGGCGGTTTCGATGCCGACCTGGGTCGGCAAATCTGGCTCGGTGAGCGGCGCCCTCAGGGGCACCTGATCCCACAGGTACTCAGCGCCCAAGCGGGATGGGCCGAGGCTGCCGGGTTGAACTACTGGCGTGTCGTCAGGATCGCCGTGGCGGAGCCGCTTCGTCGCTGTGGTTTTGGTGCGCTGATGTTGGCGCATCTGCTCGCCGAGGCCCGTCAGCAGCCTTCGGTCGACGTGCTGGGTACCAGTTTTGGCGCCAGTGTCGAGTTATTACCGTTCTGGTCTTCGCAGGGGTTTGAACCGTTACGCCTGGGGCTCAAAGCCGATGGCCGCAGCGGTGCCGTGTCGCTGTTGTATGCCCGAAGCTGCTCGGCACGGGCAGAGAGTCTGCTCCAAAAGATCCAGTGTCAGTTCAGCCGCGACCTGCCGTTGCGGCTGAGTCGTGACGGCGCCGGGCTGCCGCCGGCATTGGTCTGTGCGCTATTGGCCGATAGCCGGACGGCCGAGCTCTATCCGCTCGAACCCCAGGACCGCAGAGATATCGATAGCTTTTTGCTGGGCAACCGGGGGATGCAGTTGGTGGAAGCGGCGCTGCAGCGCTGGATGTGGGGGCTGTTGGCAGCCGAGCCTGGATCAAGCGCGCCGGATGCCGAATTAAGCGAGCTACTGGTGCGCTATCTGCTGCAGCAGTGGTCAGCGGCGCAGCTGCTGGCCGAGTACGGTTTCAGCGGTGAGCGCCAGTTGCAGCAGCGACTCAAGCAACAGCTGCTGCCGTTTTGGGGCGAACCACAACCATCATCCGCAGCCGAGCCGGGCGGCGACTGACTTTCGGCCCATGATTTTCGGCTCACAAGGGTTTCTTCGGCCATACTCAGAGAAATCCTGACCGAGGTCGTCATGGCAGAGTTTCAGTTGATCGCCCATCGGGGCTATCCGAGCCGTTATCCGGAGAATACCCTGGTGGGATTCGAGCAGTCGATTGCCGTGGGTGCCCGCTACCTGGAGGCGGATCTTCAGTTCAGCGCACAGGCAACCCCCTACCTGTTTCATGATCGCGAGCTGGATCGGCTCTGTGGACGGGCGGGGCAGATCCATCGACTCAGCGATGCACAACTGAGCCACTGCCATCCGGGTTATCCGTCACGCTTTGGTGATCGTTTCAGCGATATCGATCTGCTCAGCCTGGAAGCCATGGTCGAGTTGCTGCGACGCCATCCTCAGGTCAGCTTGTTTTTAGAACTCAAGCGTACGATGACTCAGGTGTTATCGCCGTCGAAGTCGGTGGCGAGAATACTGCCGTTGCTCCAGGAGGTGCGGCCCCAGGTGATACTGATCAGCTTCTCCATCCAGTTGCTGCAACAGGCGCGCCGTCAGGGGTGGCAACGGGTTGCACCGGTACTGACCCGCTGGTATCAGCTGGCGCATCGTGAGGTGTTGGCGCTGGAACCCGAATGGGTGTTTCTGAACCGGCTACGGGTGCCGCTGGGCGTTGGACCGGGTCCGAAACAGGGCGTGCCGATCGTGCTCTACGAAAGTTCGGATATCGCCCAGGCCCGACAGCTGGCCGATCGCGGGTTTCACTGGTTGGAAACCGACAGCATTGGAGAGATGCTGGCGGCCCAGCGGAAGTCCTACGAGCCGGAGCCATATCCGCGGGGGGGCGTATGAGCGGAGTGCTGGAGCGGCGCAGTAATGTTGATCAGAGCCAGGGATTCGATCTGCTGGTGGTCGGGGGCGGCATCCAGGGCTGTGGTATCGCTCAGGCCGCTGCCGCTGCAGGCTACCGAACCCTGCTGATCGAGCAAAAAGACTGGGGCAGTGGGACCTCGAGTCGCTCCAGTAAGCTGATACACGGCGGGCTTCGCTATCTGGAGTCGGGGCAGTTTTCGCTGGTGCGCCGTGCCCTGCGCGAACGCCAGGTATTGCTGCAGATCGCCCCCAAACTGGTGCATCCGGTGCCCTTTCTGATTCCGCTGTACGACGACAGTAAACGCTCGGACATGGCGCTATACACCGGATTGCACCTGTACCGCTGGTTTGGCCGTGGTCTGGAGCATAACGATTTCGACCGCTTTGAACCGGATGACCCCGAGTTTGATCAGTTGCTGCATCAGGGGTTGGAGCGCCAGGGCTTGCGCGCCATTTACCGTTACTGGGACGCCCAGACCGACGATCGGCTGCTGACCCGGGCTGTGGCTTACTCGGCGCAGACCCTGGGGGCTCAGCTAAAACGTCGTTGCGAGCTGCTGCATGCCCAGCCCAGCGATTACGGCTGGCGGGTCGACCTGGCCGAAGGCGGCAGGAATTATCGTATCGAAGCCAGCGCGATCATCAATGCCACCGGCCCCTGGGTCGGCAGGGTCCAGCAACGGATCCATGGCGCTCCGGCACCGTTACCGGTCAGCCTGGTGCAGGGCGCGCACATATTGATCGAGGGGAGCCTGGGCGAGTCGGTTTATTATCTGGAAACGGATGATGGGCGGGGGGTGTTCGCGATGCCGTGGCAGGGCGATACCCTGGTGGGGACCACTGAGACCCACTACCACGGCGATCCGGCCGAGTGTGAACCGACCACGGTGGAGCTGGACTATCTGCGGGAGACGCTCAAACGCTACTTCCCGTTATTGGATGTGCAGATCAAGCAGCAGTTCGCCGGCTTGCGGGTGCTGGATAACGGCGATGGCGGCTTTTTCCACCGGGCCCGGGATAGCCGTATTCAGCAACATTGGTTCGAAGGACGGGGGTTGATCTCCATTTACGGCGGCAAGCTGACCACCTATCGAACCACTGCGTTGAAGGTGGTCGGGATGCTGCCGGAATACCTGGGTAAGCGCCGAGCGTTGGCCGATACCGCCCAGCTGATGCTGGAGCCGGCTTGAGCTTAAGCCTCGTCTCAGCCCTGATCTTGCCCCGCTAGCTGTCAGCCCGGGTGCCCAACGCCTGTTGCAGGTACTGCTGCCAGCGCCGATAACGCTGCTGCAGTTGGGGGGCTGGTTGGGGCTGATAGCGCTGGGCTGCGCTTGGCTTCCAGTCGCTGGGCCGGCCAGCCAGGATAAACGCTAAGCCACGGGCGGTCGCTTCGTGCTGCTCAATCAGATTGACCGGTAAGCCGCTCAGATCGGCCAAGCGTTGCGCCAGACCGGGTAGTCGGGACAGACCACCGCCAAGCTTGATCTGTTGCAACTGGGGCCGCGTATCCGGGATCGCCCGCAGGTTCTCGACGATCAGAAACAGGATGCTTTCCAGCAGGGCGGCATAGCGCTCGCTGTCATGGTCGCAGTCGATAAAACGGCTCTGGATCCGGCTGTTCCAGAACGGTGAGCCGAGTCCGGAAACGGCGTTCAGAAACAGCCCCTGGTTAGGCTGGAGCGGTTGCTGTTGCAGAGCCGCCAGATCGAGTGACGGATACTGGCGCTGCAGCCACTGTAGTGCACTGGCGGCACCATTGACGGTACCCTCAAGCATCCAGTCCCTGTGTTCGGAATGGCTACTGGCCAGACTGGTCAGCAGCCGATGCGGCTGCTCGATCGGCTTACCCAGCGCCACACTGATAAAGGCACCGGTTCCCAGAGTCACCGTCACTTGGTCGGACTCGGGTTGGCCCTGGGCAAAGTGAGCACAGCCTTGGTCGCCACCGACAAAACGGCCCGGAATCGACAGATCCCGCCAGTGCAACAGCCCCCAGTTGGCTTCACAGTGTTGCAAGGATGGCAGGTGCTGGGGCGGTATCTGAAACCGTTGCAGCAGTGCCGGATCCCAGTCTAATGTCTGCCGGTTCCATAGCAGGGTGCGTTGGGCGCAGGCGTGATCGAGCCGTAACGGTTGCCCTGAGTTGGGGGTCCAGCCGGTTAATCCGGCAGCCAGATAACCCGACAGCGGTGTCAGCAGCAGTTGTCCGGACGCGGCCATCGAGTCCAGCTCGGGCTGCTGCAGGCACCAGCGGAATTTTGCCGCGCCATGATGATCGGATGGGAACAGTCCGCACAGTTGGTGAATCTGACGGACCAGCGCCGGCGTCCAGTCAATCCTGTCTCTGGCGCGCAGATCCTGCCAGCTGAGTACCGGAGTCAGAGGCGTGCCGCTGTGCCGAGACAGCGCCAGCAGATTGGAACGCTGACAGGCCAGGCCCCAGCTACGGATACGTTGCCGCTGGACCGACGGCAGCGATGACAACAGTCGATCGATACAGGCTTTCAGACTCTGTAACAGCTGCGCAGGGTCCTGTTCAACCCGATCGGGACCCGGATGCCGGGTGAGGACCTTCTGTTGCGCACAAGCCAATTCGGTGCCCCGGTGGTCAAACAGCAGCGCGCGACTGGAGCCTCCGCCCTGATCCAAAACCAGATAGAGTCCGGCAGGGTCTGCTGCCGAGGTTGTCACTTGAGGGTGAACCTGGGTTGAGGGATCCGAATTCATAGCCCCAAGCTTAGGTGAAAAGGGCGCGGATGCGGATCTTAGCGGGTGCTGTTTCGGTCGAGGGTGGGGTTGAGCCGTTGGAACACCGCACAGACCCCGCTGGGGCGGGCACCACGAAAGCGGCAGCGCGGGCCGCTTTCGGTACGCTGGTAGTGTCGGCAGTCGCGACAGTTACGTCGTCCAGGGCCCTTTCTCGAGGAGGGGCTGTTACAGGCGGGACTGGCGCTCGGCGTCATCGGCTCGCTCAGTCGGTCAGTTCGAGCAGTTGCCGCAATCCGCTACGGTTTTGATCGATCCAGTTTGGATCCAGCGCTCCCCAGCTGTTGAGTCGATAATAACCGTCGTTGTTGCGCTGCCCATCCTGGACGAACTCCACCTCAATCCCCAGCCCCGGCAGAGCCTTGATGATGTCCTGCAGGGTGCGGCGTGGCCAGCCGGTCAGGCGCATCAACGCCGGTACGCAGGGTCGCTCGGTGTGTGCTATCAGGTCGGCGGTGATCAAACGGCGGGCGAAGGTGGAATTGAAATCGGGATTGAGGCTCATCATTTTCCCTCGCTGTCGTCGGACTCTTTGTCGGCGTCGGACGGGTTGGTGTACATCGCATCGTGGCGCTCCTGATCGGTCATGCCACGGATATCGAAGCGGTGGTGCAGCCATCGCAGGTAGTATTTCCAAACCAGCAGTGCCGGCAGCATCCATAGCATGATGGCGATCAGATTGAAGGTGCCGGTATGGGTTTCCGGACCCAGGCGGGCAAACCACTCGATCAGCTCAAGCTGACGTAACAGATAGAACCAACCGACTAGGGCCGCCAGGCCGACGGCCAGGCCCAGGTGATAGCCGGTTTTACGGGGAGCTTTGTCGTTCATGAATCAGATGTCTAGTAGCCTGAATAGCCGCACACCTTAGCAGCGCCGCTGAGGGATTGCACATCTGCGTCGGTCCTTGCCGTGCGCTAGGACGGATCTTGGCTTCAGCAGTATCGATGAACTCGCAGGCTGGGGAGGAAGGGTTCGGTTTCGATGCGGCAGTCGCTACGCTGGCGTCGGCTGCGCTCGGTTTTCGGTACCAGTGACGGGTCGTTGTGCTCCGGGAAGGCCCGGGCTTGATCCTGGGCGAACAGCAACGGTAGGGACAGGTTCATCGCCTGGCGTAACGGGGCGCCGGCAAACCTCAGGTTTGCCCGCATCAGCGGTGCCTGGGTCTGCACCTGGGCCAGCCGGGTAGCGGCATCCAGTGATGCCAGCTTGTCCAGCTGCAGTTGGATATGGGGTTTGTCGACGCCCATGCGGGCCAACTTCTGTTGGGCTTGCTCGGCGCTGATCCGTTTGATGCTGCGGCCACTGGTGTACCAGTTGAATCCGACCCAATCGGGTTGCCGATCGCAGACGGGGATTAGACGGTAGCATTGCTTCAGGTGCAGGCGTGCCAGACCCTTGTGTCCCAGCGTCTCGCGCAGGCTGTTGGGGCGTTGATTTAGCGGCTCCAGCAGTTCACCCGGCTGTTGCTTAAAACTCTGCAGACACTGCTTCCAGGTCTGTTTGAGCTGGTTGACGGTTTCGGCCTGCTGCAGCAACGTCGGATCGGCCGCGATCAACCCATGGCAGCTGCGGGTACGGCGGCCATCACCGTCACCCTGGTGCCATAGATCGCAATAGAGTTCGATCGCCTTACGACGTGGGTCCAGACCGGCATTACGCTCGGCCTCGGTCAGCGGCAGCCACAGCGGCAGTGTCGATTGCTGCAGTTGATGGGCCAATTGCCTCAGCCCATCGCTGAGCCGTTCGAACTGCTCAACCAGCTCGGCATGGGTGTAGCTGCGCTCGGTCAGCGGTTGGCTCATGGGTTGTCAGTCCCATTGGAGGCAGAAGCAGCATCCAGATCCAGTTGCTGGCGTAGTTGGCGTCGCAGTTGGGCCTGGTGGGCAAGAATATGACGGGCGATCAGATCACGCTGGCCGTCGGCAAGCTCGATAAAGCTCAGGCCGATGCGATAGCGCTGATCCGTATCCGGGTGCGAGTAGACCACCCGAGCCAGGCTTTGCAGTACGTAGCCGCTGGGCAGCAGTAGCAGCCGTATCGCACAACGGCTATCCAGCGGCAGAGGCTCCGGGTGGCTGAGGGACAGGCCGCCTTCGCTGAGCGTGATCGGAGTCGACTCGGCCTGATCATCAAAGTTGCGTCCCAGGTGCAGAGCCAGACGCTCGATCTTGTGGTTGATCAGTCCCAGCGCGCTGGCCAGTACGCTGTTGGTTTCACTGAGCTTGAACAGTTGCTGCTGTAACTGCAGATCCAGCTGTTGCAGATCCACCAACAGGCTGAATGCTTCGGAGGGTTGAAGCAGCTGTTCCAGTGACAGGGCCTGCTGATCCGGTGTCAGCGGAACAAATTCGACCTGAGCCCGGTCTTCTATCCTGAAGCTGTGGCGGCGGTCGGGTTCGTTGGGTAACGGCATAGTGCAGATTCCATTGCGGTTGCTGGGCAGTGGGTTACGATGATTCAGCATCATTTGCGTATCGAGCGTTACTGAAAATATACCAGAAAGCGCAAACTTCGCTGTTTCTTCGACAGTAAAAAAAGCTGTCGATTCAAGTATTCGCGCCACGGAGGTTGTGGTTTAATTCGAGCCCATGTTCAGACCTGTCCCCCTATTTATCGGCTGGCGCTATACCGGTGCCAAACGCCGTAACCATTTCATTTCGTTTATCTCGCTGGTGTCGACGCTCGGCTTGACGCTGGGCGTGGCGGTGCTGATTCTGGTGCTGTCGGTGATGAACGGTTTTGATCGCGAATTGCGCCAACGCATCCTCGGTATGGTGCCCCACGCAACCCTGTCCGGTTATCGTGAAACCATCAGCGACTGG
The DNA here is from genome assembly GCF_965230735.1 of Motiliproteus sp. Taxonomy (GTDB): domain Bacteria; phylum Pseudomonadota; class Gammaproteobacteria; order Pseudomonadales; family Balneatricaceae; genus Motiliproteus. The sequence goes on along the minus strand of NZ_OZ246016.1, from coordinate 3,015,332 downwards.
CCAGCGTTGATCGAGCGGGTACAGCAGCAACCCAAGGTTGAAGGCGCGGCCCCCTATATCGAGGCCCAGGGTATGCTGACCAACCAGGGGCGGGTGCAGGGAACGCTGGTATACGGGATCGATCCGGCCTATGAGAAACAGGTCTCGATCATCGGTAACCATATGCTTTACGGGGAGCTGGAGGCGTTGCAACCGGGCGAGTTCGGCATCGTCCTGGGCGATATCCTGGCCCGCATCCTGGGGGCGAAACTGGGTGATAAGGTCACGCTGGTGCTGCCTGAAGCCTCGATTTCGGTGGCCGGGGTATTCCCCAGGCTGAAGCGTTTTACCGTGGTTGGGGTGTTCAAGGTCGGGGCTGAACTGGATGCCTCGATGGCCTATGTCCACCTGAAGGATGCCGCCAAGATCAAACGAATACCCGAGGGGGTCGAGGGGATCCGATTGAAACTGGATAACCTGTTCGATGCCCCGGTGGAAGTTCGCCGGATTGCCCGTACCGAATCCCGTCAGATGCGGACCAGTGACTGGACCCGTACCCACGGCAACCTGTTCCAGGCGATTCAGCTGGAAAAGAAGATGATCGGTTTGCTGCTGTTCATCATCGTCGCGGTGGCGGCCTTCAATATCGTTTCGACGTTGATCATGGTGGTCACCGATAAACGGGCCGATATCGCCATCCTGCGTACCATGGGGGCCTCGTCGGGCACCATCATGCGGACCTTTATGGTCCAGGGCGGGGTGATCGGTTGTTTCGGAACCCTGGTCGGTACTGCCCTGGGGGTGGTGCTGGCGCTGACGGTCAGCGATCTGGTGGCTTGGATCGAGGAGTTGTTCAACTTCCAGATACTCAGCGCCGAGGTTTACTTCATCAGCTATCTGCCGTCTCAGCTGAAGTGGGAAGACGTGGCGCTGATCTGTGGCAGTTCGCTGCTGATCAGTCTGCTGGCAACGGTTTATCCCGCTTGGCGAGCTGCCCAGACCCATCCGGCGGAGGCGTTGCGTTATGAGTGATCAACCCGCTATGGCGCAGCAAGCGCAAACCGAGGTCGTCCTCAGTGCCCGGGGTATTCGCAAGAGTTACGCCGAAGCCGCCCACGAGCTGGTGGTGCTGGATCAGCTGGATTTTGAAGTCCGTGCCGGTGAGCGGGTTGCGATTGTTGGTAGCTCCGGCTCCGGTAAGAGTACCTTGCTGAATATCCTCAGCGGCCTGGATGATCCCACCGAAGGTCGGGTCGAGCTGACCGGGGATGCAATGGCCGGGCTCAGTGAAAATAAGCGGGCAGCCCTGCGCAACCGCTGTATGGGCTTTGTCTATCAGTTCCATCATCTGCTGGCTGAGTTCAGCGCGCTGGAAAACGTGGCGATGCCGCTGTTGCTATCCAGACAGCCGCTGAAAGAGGTCGAGACCAAAGCCCGAACCATGCTCGAGCGGGTTGGCCTGGGGCAGCGACTGGAGCACAAACCGGCCCAGCTCAGCGGCGGTGAGCGCCAGCGGGTGGCTATTGCGCGGGCGTTGGTGACTACGCCGGCGTTGGTGTTGATGGATGAGCCCACCGGCAACCTGGATCGGCATACCGCCGAAGAGATCCAGGCGTTGATGCTGGAGCTGAACCGGGATCTGGGAATCGCCTTTGTGGTGGTGACCCATGATCTTGAACTGGCTCAGCGAATGGATCGGGTGTTGAAGCTCGAAGACGGTTGTCTGCGTCCGTTCTGAGCTTGGTCTGTGGCTTCTGGAGTGCGCGTTCCGGCTCAGAGGCTGGGCTGCTCGGCGAATAGCATCAGATAGCCTGCCAACAGTATCAGGCTGGCGCCCATCGAACGGTTGAGCCAGCGCAGCCGCTTGGAGCTTCCCAGCAACAGTCCCAGCCGCGCACCAGCCCAGGCCCAGCTGGCGATCGACAGGTAGCAGATCACGAAATAGAGACTCGAAAACTGCAGCAGCAGTTGGGTGTCACCGGCCAATCGAAAGGCCGAGACGCCGGTCAAGCAGGCGATCCAGGCCTTGGGGTTGAGCCACTGCAGCGCCGCTCCCTGGATAAACGAGGGAGTGCTCTGCTCCGACGCGTTCAGCCGGGTATCGGCGGTGGCGATCCGCCAGCCTAGATAACCCAGATACGCAGCGCCCAGATAGCCGATCAACGTCAGCCCGTTATCGACCACGTCCCGCCGACCCGAATCAGGCCCTGTCGCGCTCTGGGTTGCCAGCTCGATGCTCGCTTCCACGACCAAACCGATCAACAGCAGCAGTAGGGTAAAGCCGACAGTGGCGCCGCTGACAAAGCCGAAAGCACGTTTAAACCCCACATTGGCTCCAGTGTTAAGGCTGATCAGATTGATCGGCCCTGGGCTGATCGACATCGATAGAGAAAACAGCGACATAGCAAGAATCAGCGACATAAGCAGTGACCTCAGCAGTTGATGGAAAACGATGAGCCACTGTAGCGCTGATGATATTAATTTATAATCCTGTTTAATTTGATTTCACTATTCGAAAAATTAAATCAATATGATCGATGATCTTCGTGCATTGGCGATCTTTGCCGAGTTATCCCGCCAGGGATCGTTTCGCGCCACCGCCGAGCGTCTGGGGCTGTCTCCCTCGGTGGTCAGCTACCATCTGGCTCAGCTGGAGAAGCGCTTGGGTACGGCGTTGTTGTATCGATCCACCCGCAAAATCGCCCTGACGGCCGAAGGGCGGGCGCTGCAGCAGCATGCTTTGGCAATGCTTGAAGCCGCCCAGCAGGGACTGGAGGCGTTGGACACCGAGCACGATAAGATCGGTGGAGAACTGCGTGTATCCCTGCCGACGGCGCTGGCCAGGGGGGCCGTCAGCGAGCAGCTTGGCCAGTTTCATCGCCGATATCCCGCCATCAGGTTGCAGCTGAGTTACAGCGATCAGCGTCACGACCTGCTGGCTGAGGGTATCGATCTGGCGATCCGGGCCGGCTCCTTACCGGACAGTGGCATGAAGGCCAAACCGATCGGACAGATCGATCGCAAGCTGGTGTGTAGCCCCACGCTGGTCGAGACGTTGGGAGTGGCTGAGACGCCGGAACAACTGCGACACTGGCCCTGGATCCGGCTGAAGATGATGCCGGCTCGGCGGACTTTGATCGGTCCGGACGGCGGTAGGTTGGAGTTGGCATTTGAAGCCGCCGTCGAGGTCGACAGTGTCGAAGCGATGACCGATCTCTGCCGGGTCGGTGTGGGGTTGGCAACCCCGCCGACACACCTGGTTGAGCAAGCCTTAGGCAGGGGAGAGTTGGTGGAACCGCTTCCCGATTGGCGGGTCGAGCCGATCCCATTGAATGCCATCTGGCCGGCCAATGCCGGTCCCCGTAGCAACAGTCGCCGACTGTTGGACTTCCTGACGCAGCAGCCGGCGTTGATCGGCGATTGAAATGCCCAGCGTTGCGGCTATTCGTCGTTGGGCGGCAGCTGCTCGCGGGCCTGTTTGCGGCGGCGCCAGTTGCGACCGACTTGCCAGGCCCATAACCCGCGGATAATGAAATAGCTGGCGATCGAGAACACAACGCCGCATACCAGCGATCCGAACAGCAGTGGCCACCAGATATGGGATAGCTGTTCGCTGATCCACTCCATCGACAGGGTGAATTCCTGATCGTTGACCGGGTGCCCCAGCAACCAGCTACCGACCAGGTAAGTGAAATAGAAGATCGGCGGTATGGTCAGCGGATTGGTGATCCAGACCAGCCCCACCGAGATCGGTAGGTTGGAGTGGATCAGAATCGCCAGGATAGCCGCCACTAGCATCTGCATCGGTATGGGCAGGAAGGCGCAGAAGATACCGACCAGAAACGCAAGTGACACCGAGTTGCGGTTCAGATGCCAAAGATTGGGATTATGGAGCGCGCTACCGAGCTTGCTGAGATGGGGGTGTTCCTTGATGGTAGCCTCATCGGGCATGAATCGCTTGATAAGTCGGCGCGGCATGCAGATCGATCCGGTTCTAATATGGTTGCAGGACGATTGAAAGTCGCTCAGGGTGCAGTCTGAGTGTGACATTCATGTGACCGGCGTTGGGGTGGCGTTGAACCGAGCTCCGTGAGTTTCGGCTAGACTGGGATTATGCCCCCGTCAGGGAATTAAGGGAACCGGCCTGTGCGCTTGTTTCTAATGGAGATCAAGGATGATCGCATTCTTTCTGGGCCAGGCATCGGTGGCGTTCTGGCCGTCCATACCTGCGTGGTTGAGTTGGCCCTGGGGGCCGCTGGGTGTTGCCCTCCTCGCTCTGTTGTTCTGGTCATTATTCGTCGGTATCAGCTCGCCATCTTGTCGGATTAAGCTCAGAGTGGGTTTGGGATTGTGCGGCCTGGCTTGGGGTATTGGCTGTGCCTCCTGGTGGCAGCAGCATCAACTTCTTCCGCAGTGGCAAGGTCAGGATCTGTGGGTACAGGGGACCGTTCTGGGGTTGGTGCAGCAGCAAGAGGGTCGCTGCCGCTTCGATTTTGCCCCGGATCGGATCCTCAACCCAGCCGACTCGACAGCGCCCGAGTTTCTGCCCCGGCGGCTTCGGCTCAGCTGGTACGACTGTGTTCAACCGCCGTCTCCCGGAGAGCGCTGGGCGCTGACGGTGCGGCTGAAACGTCTACACGGTTATAGCAACCCGGGCGGTTTCGATTATCCGCTGTACCTGATCGGCCGGGGGGTGGATGCCAGCGGCTATGTCCGGGATCAAGGTGCCGGGCCGCTTGAGCCGGCGCGTTGGTTGGGGCGAGTCGATCGACTGCGCCAGCAACTGGTCGATCAGCTGTCCGCGGGTTCCCTGTCGTCGGTCGGTCGTGCGCTGTTGTCAGCGTTGCTGCTGGGGGATCGCCGAGGGCTCGACGCCGAAGCCTGGGCGAGGCTGCGGGATACCGGCACCGCCCATCTGGTGGTGGTCAGCGGGCTGCATATCGGCATGTTGGCCGCCGCAGGCTTTAGTCTGATCATGCTGTTGGGCCGGTTGTTTCCTCAAACCCCGTATCAGAGACGACGGGCCCTGGCGGCCTTGACGGCGATTTTGCTCAGTGGTGCCTACGCGATGCTGGCGGGCTTTACGCTACCGACTCAGCGAGCCTGGCTGATGGTCTGCAGCTGGATGCTGAGTTTGATCTGGTTGCGCCAGATCGGTCCCTGGCGTCGGTTGCTTCTGGCCGCCCTGGTGGTGCAGCTGTTGGAGCCTCTGGCCCTGCGCCAGAGTAGTTTTTGGCTTTCGTTCGGCGCCTGTGCGGTATTGACCTGGTTGGGTTACGGACGGCTGCGACCGTTGCGCTGGTGGCGCCAGGCGCTGCTGGCCCAGCTGACGGTTACGATCGGCCTGCTGCCCTGGCTGCTGTTCTATTTTCAGCAGGGGTCATTGCTGGCTCCGGCGATCAACCTGGTGGCGGTTCCGCTGGTGATGCTGTTGTTGCCGCTGGCCTTTATCGGACTGCTGCTGGTCTGGTGCTGGCCCGAGGCCACGGTGTTGCTGCAGCTTTGCGGTTGGCTGCTGGAGCTGGGTTGGGACGGCCTCGGCGTGGTTCAGCAGCTGGTTGCTCCCTGGCCATCGGCGGGACCGATCAGCGTTTGGTTGGTGCTGCTGGCTTTGATGGGCAGTGCGTTGCTGTTGCTACCTATCAATCGGATATGCTGGCTGGGACTGGTCTGTTGGTTACCTCTGCTGTTTCCGCCGGCAGATCAGCCCGAGTACGGGGGCATGAAGATCACCATGATCGATGTCGGCCAGGGATTGTCGGTGCTGTTGGAGACCCATCGGCACCGGTTGCTTTACGATACCGGGCCGCGCTATCGGTCCGGTTTCAACGCTGCCGAAGCCGCCATCATCCCGTACCTGTTCAGCCGCGGTATCCGCCAACTGGACCGTTTGATGATCAGTCATCAAGACAGTGATCATGCCGGCGGTCGGACACCGATCGAGCAACGTCTGGCGATCGATCAGGTCTGGGCCGGTGAGCCGCAGCATGCATCTGATCGCGGTTGTCGCGCCGGAGCGAGCTGGGACTGGGATGGGGTCGAGTTCGAGGTCCTCTACCCGTTTGCCGAGACAGTGGTGGATCAGCAGGTCTCGAACAATCGCTCTTGTGTGCTCAGAGTCTCGACACCGGCGGTACAGATACTCCTGACCGGCGATATCGATCAGCAGGTCGAACAACAGCTGGTTCTGCGATACGCCGATCGACTCAGCTCCTCCGATCTGGTGGTCGCCCATCACGGCAGTATCAGCTCAACCTCAGCAGTTTTCATCCGCACCGTGAAGCCACAGCGCGGCTGGATCAGCAGTGGTTGGCGGAACCGCTTCGGGCATCCGCACCCTCAGGTGGTCGAACGTTTATCCAATGCCGGGGTGCTGATGCTGAATAGTGCGACCGATGGCGCGGTGACGCTGGAGCTGGACAGTGAGGGAAGGATAACGATTGGTAAGCATCGCCAACGTGTCTGGCGCTACTGGCAAACGGATTGAAACGGAGGTAACCGACCGGACGATGCGTCCGGTCGGTTAGGGGGATCAGTCGACCAGACCGTACTGGTCACGCAGAATGTCGATGATCTCGGCTTTCGGGTTTTCCGACAGTACGATCTTCTCTCCGGTGATCTTCTCGGCGATATCGGTGTAGGTTTTGGAAACCGCCATCAATACCGACTCGGGCAGGGCGTTGTCGCGGGCCAGGGCGCTGCGCTCTTCCATCCGGTCCTTGTTGAGCAGGATGTCCGGATCCGGGAAATGGCTCAGCAGCAGTTGCCGGAAGCCCTCTTTGGAGTTTTCCACCACCTTGCCGTTGCGGTATTGGGGACCGTCCCAGATTCGGGAGGAGTCGGGGGTTCCGACTTCGTCCATGTAGATCAGTTTTTCGTTGCCCTGGGCATCGGTGACATAACCGAATTCGAATTTGGTATCGACGAACACCTGATCCAGTTTGGCCAGCTCGTCGCTGATCAGGTTGAAACCCTCTTTCAGCAGTTTTTCGTACTGGTCGATATCCTCGGCGTTGCGGAAATTGAAGGCGGCGAAGTTGTCGGCGATATTGCTGCGGGTGATGTTGACGTCATCCTGCTCGGGCACTCCGGGAATGCCGGTCAGAATTCCCTTGGTGGACGGGGTAATCAACAGCTCCGGTAGTTTCTGGTCTTTCTGCAATCCATCGGCAATCTGGATGCCGCAGAATTCACGCTCGCCCTTGTCGTAAGCCCGCCACATCGATCCGGTGATGTACTGGCGGCAGATCGCCTCGATCATCACCGGTTTGGCCTTCTGTACGATCCAGACAAACGGGTGGGGAATATCGAGGATATGACTGTCGGCCAGACCCTGCTCACGGAACAGCTTGAACCAGTGGTTGGAGATCGCGTTCAGCGCGGCTCCTTTGCCGGGAACCCCGTTCATGCCACCCTCGCCATGCCAGATGCAGTCGAACGCGGAGATACGGTCGGAGATCACCATGATCGCCAAGGGTGCATCGGCGGTGACGTCGTAGCCTTTCTCTTTGATCAGGCGGGCGCTGTCGGCTTCGGTCAGCCAGTAAACCGAGCGTACTTTACCGCTGTGAACGGGCTTATCGGTGCGAATCGGCAGGTCGTTATTGACCGCCAGAACCTTGTCAGCAAGACTCATTGGGCTGTCCTGTGTGCGTCGTTGGGATGGTGTCTGGACCGTGCGTTAAGTCGCATCCGGCAGAGCGGCGATTCTACCAGAACTTGGCTGCTGGACCAGTGCCTGAACGGTTTTGTTTGGTGCGGTTATAACGGCCCCTGGCTCTGTCTGGGTTACGGTCGCTAGAGGCTTTCGCCGAAGCTGAGCATATGACCATCGGGGTCCTGAAGACTGAATTCGCGCATCCCGTAGATCGTCTCTATCAATTCGGTGGGTTGGTAGCCAAGGCCCAACAACCGTCGATGTAAGGCCTGTACATCATCGGGGTAGAAATAGAAGATCGTCGGCCAGCAGGTGCTTTGCTGGGGATCGACGGGGCGAGTTAGATTCAGGAGGTAGCTGGTCTGCGACAACATCAGCTCGACGTCGCCGCTGCGGATTGTGGCCCAGCGCCATTCGGAGATCGCGTTAGGATCGCTGACCACCTCAAACCCCAGCGCTGTCTGGTAAAACGCCAGACTGGTTTCGATATGGCTGATATTGAGCATCGGGATCATGGTTTTCAGTTTCATTGGCTGTCGGGCTCTTTGCGATGATGGGCGGTTCGATGCTGATCCGACAGGCTTCACCGGTTCCTTAACGCTTGGGCAGCTCTACCCATAACTCGATAACCCCCTCACGGGGTTTTTTCTTCTTATAAGCCACGTAAGGCGCTACCTCGATCCGGGTGAACTCGGTGTCCGGATAATCCAGTTGCTGCAGCAGTGCGGTGGTATCGTTGGCCAGATCGATAGCTGCCTGTTTGTCGGAATCGTGGAAATAGCGCACTTCATGCTTACGTGCGGCGCCGGCTTCACGATCCTCACCAGGAACCAGATAGCCCTGACTCCTTAACGCCGTCGCCAGCTCTTCGGCCTGGCTGCGCGGAGCTCCGGCAAATTGGAAGAACACGGTGATTCGGCTGCGGTCTTTAAACAGCTGCTCGACCTTGGTGGTTTTAGAGATAACTTCCGAGATGGCGACGCCTCTTACCTGTTGGGCAAGCTCCACCGAGGCGTTATCGATGTTGGGTTCGTTTTCGGCAATTTGGTTAATTTCGCCCACCTGCTGGGCCAGTTCCTTGAGCTGTTGTGACAGCACTTCAAAATTCTCCGCCAGCGGCTTCACCTCGGTGGCATAGAGGGCAACGATATTCTGTGCATCGATATTGAGCGAGTTGACCTTGGCGATGGTTTCATCCAGCTGCTCGGCCTGGGGTTGGAACTGCTTGATCTGGGCCTCCAGCGTCAGCACGATCTCGCTGGCCTGTTTGGCCAGGTATTTACTTTCGGCGATCAGCTCGATGATCTCGGTACGCTTCTGCTTGATATCGGCGACAATCGACTCTTCGATTTCGGTCCGAATCTCGGCTTTGATCTCGGTTTTGATATCGGTAACGATATCCCAGCCGACAAAACCGAGGATGGCAATCACGGTGGCGCCCATCACCGCATAGAGGCGAAACAGCGCCGGTCGCACTCGCTCGGCGACATTTTCCGATAGGCGCCGTTCCAGTAGCTCGAGTTGATCTTCATCCATTACGTTATCTCCGGATTAGGGTGGTTTGGCCTGTTCTCGCCGAGCGGTGAATTCGATCGGTTGGTGACTGACGAGACTGCCGCTGATCTGCAATCGAAGCCGGAGCTTGTTACCGCTCAAGCGGCCACGGTAATGCTGAATTCGCGGGTTGGAACTCGCGCCAAGCACTTCTTGGATCTGGGTGTTGAAACGAAGCTGGTCGCCATCGATCTCGCCGTCCTGAATGGCTCGCTCTCGGCCCAGAAACGAAGCGGTGCCGTAGAGTTCACGGCCTTCGCCCTGGAAGTGGAAAACCTCGGTGTAATCGGCGTTCTGCCAGTCGTAGCTGACCGGCGCAACCCAGACACCGTTGATCGGGAGTCGGCTGTCGTTCTGGATCAAACCAAGCAGGTTACGGGCGGCATTGGTGAATGTGGACAGGGCGACAATCAGGGTGCTGAGGAGGATCAGAATGGAGACGACCGGATGGCGCTTCACCCGGTTGATAAACTGCTCGACGGTATTCGGCTCGTTCATCGCTTCCCGTTATGCGCTGTGATAGCGAACCCTGTTATTGCGCAAGATGGATAAAGCCTGACCGCTCTGCCGGTCCGGGTCAGATCCGGCCGGAGTCCGGCGTCGGCTCCTGTCCCTTGGAACTGACTGACAACACCGAGGTTGAGTTTATAGTAGTTGAGATTCGGTGGTTTAACCCGGCTATCGGGTTAATGGGCTCGGCGCTACGGCAGGCGTGGGGGGCTTAAAACGGGCAGGGCGCGTGAAAATTCATTGCCTCGCCGGAGACCGGGTGGTGGATGCTCAGTTGCTCGGCATGCAGCTGCAGCCGTTCGGCTTTGGCCAAGGCAACGGGGGTGGCGTAGAAACGGTCACCGAGGATCGGATGACCGAGGGCCTGCATGTGGACCCGAAGCTGGTGGGAGCGTCCGGTGACCGGAATCAGCTCAACCCGGGTGCGGTCGTCAAGCTGTTCGATCACGCGATAGCGGGTCAATGCCGATTTTCCCTGTTCGTGGTCGACCATCTGCTTGGGCCGATTCGGCCAGTCACAGCGCAGCGGCAGCTCGACCAGGCCTTCCGCTTGCTGCAACCGACCTTCGACGACGGCGATATAGCGTTTACCGGTTTCCCGATCGTGAAACTGGCGGCTCAGCTCACGGTGACTGTCGGCCTCCAGGGCCAGCACCATCACGCCGGAGGTCGCGCAATCGAGCCGGTGAACGATACGAGCGGTGGGGAACTGCGGTTGGATCCGGTGCAGCAGGCAGTCCTGGTTTTCCGGCCCTCGCCCGGGAACCGACAGCAGATCGGCGGGTTTGACGGCGATGACGATCGACTCGTCCTGATACAGTACGTCTATCACGGCAAAGACTTCAGGGTTGCGGCTTGAACGACGCGCAGCATGCCCGAACCGGACCGGCCAGGCAAGCGCTGCCCGGTGGGGTAATCCGATAATGGCTACACAGAGCGCCGGACACGTTGGGCGATAGTTTGATTTACCCCGATGGATCAAAGGGATATAACCGTCTGATCAAAAAACAACCGTGCACGACGGTTGGACGATAGCGAATTTTAGCCGGACGAGTCCCTATGGCACTGTTCCACGGGCTGCACTTTCAAAATTTCCGCGGCGATCTGTTCGGCGGCATCACGGCAGCGGTGGTGGCGCTGCCGTTGGCGTTGGCGTTCGGGGTCTCCTCCGGCGCCGGTGCCATCGCCGGCCTTTATGGGGCGATCTTTGTTGGTTTGTTCGCGGCCCTGTTCGGTGGCACAGCCGCTCAGGTCTCGGGGCCGACCGGACCGATGACGGTGGTGATGGCGACCGTCTACACCCAGTTGATTGCGGCCGATCCCGAGTCGGGCGCGGCGATGGCCTTCACGGTGGTGATGCTCAGTGGGCTGTTCCAGATACTGTTCGGGATGATGCGTCTGGGGCGCTATGTCACGTTGGTTCCCTTTCCGGTGATCTCCGGGTTTATGACCGGAATCGGACTGATCATTATTCTGTTGCAGCTGGGACCCCTTCTGGGTTTTGCCGCCGGTGCCGATGTCATGCAGGCCCTGAGCCGGCTGCCGCAACAGTTGGGTTCGTTGAATCCGGCGGCGCTGAGCCTGGGATTGCTGTCGCTGGTGGTCCTATTCTTCTGGCCGACCCGATTGGCGCTATGGTTGCCCGCGCCATTGGCTGCCTTGGTTCTGGGAACCCTGATCGCGCTTTGGGGGTTTGGTGATGCCGGGGTGGCGGTGATTGGCGCCATTCCGAGCGGTATTCCGGATTGGCACCTGCCCAGCTTCAGCGGCGAGCATATCCAGTTGATGTTGACCTCGGCGTTGATGCTGGCCGCGCTGGGGTCGATCGATTCGCTGTTGACCTCGTTGGTGGCCGACAGTTTGCTCAAGACTCAACACCGTTCAGACCGTGAGCTGATCGGACAGGGGCTGGGTAATCTGGCGGCCGGGTTCTTTGGTGGCCTGCCGGGGGCAGGCGCCACCATGCGGACGGTGGTCAATATCCGAGCCGGAGGACGGACACCGCTGGCGGGTGCGTTGCATGCGCTACTGCTGCTGGCCGTGGTGCTGGGGGGCGGGTCGTTGGCCGAAGCGATTCCTCTGGCGGTGCTGGCCGGAATTCTGATCAAGGTCGGGTTGGACATTATCGATTGGAATTTTCTGCGCCGGGCCTATCTGGCGCCGCCGTTTGTGCTGTTCTTAATGCTGCTGGTGTTGCTGCTGACGGTGTTTGTTGACCTGATCGTCGCGGTTGGCGTCGGCGTTTTCCTGGCCAACATGTATACCGTGAAGCGGTTGTCGGACCTGCAATTGGGCGAGCTGAAACTGATCAACGGTAACGACACCAAACTCAGCCAGGCCGAGCGTTCGATGTTGCACCGTTGTGGTGATCGGCTGGCGGTCTATCGAATCAACGGGCCGATCAGTTTCGGGGCGGCCAAAGGTATCCATGCCCGGCTTCGCAGCGATGAGGGTCACGAGGCGCTGCTGCTCGACCTTCACGGGGTATCCTATATCGATGTGTCGACCGCGCTGACGCTCGAGGAGATCATCCTGGAGATAAAAGCCGGGCAGCGCCAGATCTACCTGGTGGGAATGAAGCCGAACGTGGAGCAGGTGTTGACGCGGATGAAGGTGCTACAGCATCTGCGAACCGATCAGGTTTGTGACAATCGCGAGCAGGCCCTGAATCGGGCCTGCCGGGTGTTGGGGGTGAGCGATGGGGCTATCGATGCGGTTGGCCTTAACCCGGCATCGACGGACTCCAATACTTCAGCGGGATAACTGCCGGCTGACCTAGCCGGCGCTCCAGAGGGTCAGTTTCCGGAACCAGCTGTGGACGCTTAACTGCTGATTAAGCTCTACCGTCAGCTGGTGATGGATATCGGCATCGCGCACCAGATGGCCACCGTCGCCGCCGTCGATAAACAGATCGATCTCGATTTGGCCGCTCAGATAATGCAGGTTGATGCGCGAGCGCTGCAGTTCCGGTGCGATCTGATTGAGGGTGTCGTCGACCACCAGTTTGACTTCGGATCTCAGCGGCAGAAGCGCACAGAAGCTGGGATCGTCGTCGTCTTCGGTATCGATATGGAACACGATATGGCCGATGGAGGGGAATTTCTTCAACAGCCGTTGTACCGCCGAGTCGCCGATATAGTGGCTCTCCGAGGAGCTGATATAGGGGGCTACCTGAATATGCATCTCCAGTAACGACTTGGAGCCCATCCGCCGGGATTTAAAACTGTGTACGGCGATTACGCCTTCGACCTGCATTACCTCGTCGGTCAGCTCTTTGAGCTCATCGGCGGGCAGGGCGGTGTCGACCAGCTCACGCAGGCTGTCAAAGCACAGATCCCAACCGATTTTGGCGACGAAGATCGCCACCGCCACGGCCGCCAGTGAATCAAACCAGGGGAAGCCCAGCATGGCCCCGCCGACGCCGATCAGCACCACCAGCGAGGAGTAGGCATCGGTGCGCGAGTGCCAGGCGTTGGCGATCAGCAGGTCGGAGCCGAGTTTTTTGCCGGCAGCCAGAGTAAAGCGGAACACCCATTCCTTGGCGATCAGTGAGATCAGGGCCACCACCAGTGCCGGCCAGCCCGGAATACGGACCTCGTCATTGGTGAACAGGTTCAGGATGCTGTCGTAGGCCATCGCCCCGGCTACCGCGACCAGCAGAAAGCCCAGTGCAACCGTTCCCAGGGTCTCAAAGCGTTCATGGCCGTACGGGTGGTCTTCATCGGGCTCGGCATGGGAGATATTGACGATAAAGACCACCATGAAATCGGTGACCAGATCCGACAGCGAGTGGATCCCGTCGGCAATCAGCGCGTGGGAGGCGAACAGCCAGCCGACCACCACCTTGGCCACCCCGAGAAGACCGTTGATGATCGCCCCCAGCCAGGTGATGCGGACGGCGTAGCGGCGTTTATCGTCGGGCAGATCGAAATCGTCGGCGGAAAAACCATGCTCATGGCCATGGTGCCCATGGCTGTGGGAATGGCTATGGGAGTGACTGTGAGAATGCTCGGCGCTCATTCAACTCGAACCCTTGGGAAGTTAGCTTTAGCCTAGCAGGCGGCGGCCGGTTGGTTCCGGAGGCGATCAATCGCCCTCGTAAACGCAACCGCTGGTGCAGGTTTCCTTGATCAGGATCTTGCTCAGTTGGGGCAAGCCGGGTTTGAGTTCTCGCCAGATCCACTTTGCCAGGACTTCGCTGGTCGGGTTTTCGAGCCCTTCGATATCGTTGAGGTAGTAGTGATCGAGACGGTCATAGATCGGCTTGAAGGCGGCCTTGATATCGGCAAAGTCGATAATCCAACCGGTATGGGCGTCCACCTCACCGCTGACATAGATACGGACGAAAAAAGAGTGGCCGTGCAGGCGCCCGCATTTATGTCCTTCCGGAACATGGGGCAGCCGATGGGCGGCTTCGAAGGTGAACTCTTTGTAGATTTCCATACAGTATCCGATAAACGTCTAAGTAGATTGCCTTGGGCCTGGTTGCCCAGAGGTTCAAAGGGGCGCTATTTTAACCAGTTGGTCGCGGCGTTGAAATAGCGGGGTGGATTGGTCGGCGATCGATGGGATTGCCGATCGGTTCAGGTTTCGATGCGGATCAGTTGGTAGGCCGGGGTTTCGTAGGGATGGCTCTGTTTCAGTGCGGTAATGACGGCGTCGCGGACCTGTTCGTTCAGCACCAGCTCGACCTTGTACTCCGGCTCCTGTTCGATCTGACCGATTTCGCCTAAGAAGGGATCGGCACCGTCCAGCGCACGGAACTGCCCCAGCCCCTGGGTGACCCAGCAGCAGCTGTCGTAATTGCCGATGCGGCCGGCACCGGCGGCGAAGATGGCATGCTGTGTGGTCTCTAAATGGCTGGCGGGTACATAGTACTCGAGCTTAAGCATGGTCAGACTCCAACGGGACGGTTTTGCTCAGGGGATATCGACCAGTTTATGGACCTGCAGGCTCAGGCGCCAGCGAGGGTGCTCATGACAGTAGTTCAGGCAGGCATTGAGATTGGCGTTGTTATTGCCACCGTCGAGCGGTTGCAGGTAGAAGTGATCAAACGCCAGGCCGGCAAACGACGCCGGGTCGACCCCCGGCTGAGGGTGGACCAGTTTCAGCTCATGGCCCTGGGTCAGGGCCAGCTCGGCATCTCCTTTGGGGCTGACGCAGATCCAGTCCAACCCGGCCGGGGCGGGCAGGGTGCCGTTGGTCTCCACGGCGACCTCGAAGCCGCGGGCCTGGAACGCTTCAACCATCGCCTCATCCAGTTGCAACAGCGGTTCGCCGCCGGTGCAGATCACATAGGGGGTTCCGCCCTGGCTCGGATTGCTTCGCCGCCGCCATAGGGCGGCGACGGTATCGGCCAGCTGATCGGCCGTCGGGTATTTGCCACCCAGTTCGCCGTCGGTGCCGACAAAGTCGGTGTCGCAGAAGTCACACTGGGCTTTTATCCGGTCCTGCTCGCGACCGGACCAGAGATTACAGCCGCTGAAACGGCAGAAGATCGAAGCGCGCCCGGCCTGGGCGCCTTCTCCCTGGAGGCTGTAGAAGATCTCTTTAACGCTGTACATCGGTACGATCCGCTATTCGATGGCTCAATTATAGAGCCGCTGCCGCAGTTGTTTCAGTGCTGCTGGAAGCGATGGCCGATTGATAGGCATCCTGATTTTCACCGCCCAGTGAATCGAGCAGTTCGGGCAGCAGTTTGCCGAGGGTTTCGGTGAGCAGATAGAAGTCGGCATCGAAACGGGCCGCGGCATCTTCGGCGCCCATGTCGGCGGCCTGATCGAGCAGCGCATCGGCAAACTTCAGACGGCGCAGGATCAGGTCTTCGCCGAGTACAAAGCTGGTCTGGTCGCGCCAGCCCAGTGCCAGTTTGACCGCCTGCTTACCGGCTTTCAGATGCGGTTCGATTTCGACACCCAGCAGGTCCTGCTGTTTGCAGCGCAAAATGGCACCGTTTTCACTCGGGTCTTTCAGTTCGGCCTCTTCACCCAGTTCAAGCCCGCCGGGAAGCGCCTCGTCTTTATCGAGCCAGCTGGTCATGATGGACGCCGGGGCGTTGTTCAACGCCGGAATGCTGACCGGCAGCGAGCCCAGTGTGTGACGCAGGTGCGAACAGAGCTCTTCAGCCCGTTTTGCGCTGCTGGCATCGACCACCAGCAGGCCAAGCTTCGGGTCGATATAGGCCAGGGTGCGCTGGAAGCGACTGAAGGCCTTGGGCAGCAGGGTCATGATGACCTCGTCTTTGAGTTCATCACGCTCTTTCTTGCGAACTTTTCGATCCTGCTCGGTTTCGATCTGCTCGACCTTTTCGCTGAGTTGATCCTTGACCACCGAGGCCGGCAGGATCTTCTCCTCTTTTTGGGCGCAGATCAGCAGCGAGCCGTTGGCGCTGTGGACCAGTTGCTCACTCAGTTTGGTCATCGGCGCGGCCCAGCCGTAGCGGCTCAGCTCCTGCGAGCGGCAGGGGGTAAAGGTTTGCTCGGCCAGCTGCTGCTCCAGCGCCTCGGCACTCAGTTCAAAAGGACGGGTGAAACGATAAAAAACTAGGTTTTTGAACCACATAGAGGAACCTGATGAAGAAACACGAAAATACTGAAGCGAGCGGACCTCGCCGGGGGCGAGCGATCATAGCATGATCGCATGCGATGCCCCAGTCCTCCCCCTCCGGGGGACGGAAGGGCAGCCCAAGCCGTCACTTGGGCTGAAATCTGATCAGTAGGCGATCAAGGTATGAACCGGGATACCGGATTCCTGAATTTTGCTGGATCCCTGTAGGAACGGCAGGTCGATAATGGCAGCGGCTTCGGTGATCTCGGCACCTAGTTTGCGCAGCAGGGTGCTGGCGGCTAGCAGGCTGCCGCCGGTGGCGATCAGATCGTCGATCAGCAGCACTTTATCACCGGCTTTACAGGCATCGGTGTGAACTTCAACACAGGCACTGCCGTACTCGAGTTGGTACTCCTCGGTCAGGGTGTCACCCGGCAGCTTGCCTTTCTTGCGGATCAGGATTAGCGGCAAGTTGAGCTTGTAGGCCAGGATGGAACCGAGCAGAAAGCCGCGGGCATCGAGGGCGGCGATGTGGCTGATGTCGGCATCGATATAACGCTGGGAGAAGGCGTCGACGACACAGTGCAGTGCTTTGGGATCTTGAAACAGCGGAGCGATGTCGCGGAACATGACGCCGGGCTCAGGCCAGTCGGGTACGGCACGGATGACTGAACGGATATAGCACTCGTCGTAGGACATGATAGCTCCTGTGTTTCTTACAAGACGGCATAACGGCCGTTGAATCAATAATTTTGCAGCCGCGAATCATAGCAGCAATTGCCGCGGTTGCGGAATCGGGAGGGAGTTGAGGTGTCGATTTAGGGGATCAGTGGCTCATCGTGTCGAGCTTCGCCCGAGACGATGCGCAGTTCATCCAGATCCAGCAGCTCGACCTCTTTGCCTTCAACCTGAATCAGTTGCTGTTTTTGGAAACGGCTGAAGATTCGGCTGACGGTTTCGACCGCAAGTCCCAGGTAGTTGCCGATCTCGTTGCGGGACATCGACAGTCGGAACAGCGAGGCGGAGTAGCCGCGTCGCTTAAAGCGGTCCGAAAGTTTCAGCAGGAAGGTGGCGACGCGCTCTTCGGCGGTCTTTTTGCTCAGCAACAGCATCATCTGCTGTTCTTCGCGCAACTCCTTACCCATGCACTTGATCAGCTCGGTCTTGAGTGAGGGCAGGCGGTTGGAGAGTTGTTCGAAGTTGTCATAAGGAATTTCACAAACCGTGGTGGTTTCGAGAACTTTGGCGGAGATCGGGTAGTCGTCGGTATCGATGGCACTTAAGCCGATCATCTCGCCGGGGAAGTAGAATCCGGTGATCTGTTCTTCGCCCGCGTTGGTCACGGTATAGGTTTTGATGGAGCCGGCGCGTACCGCATAGATGGCGGTGAAGGGTTCGCCCTGATGGAACAGGTGGCCCCCTTTCTTCAGTGGCGGGCTCTGCTCGATAATACGCTCGAGCTGCGCCGCATCCTGATTCTCCAGCGTGAAGGGCAGACAGAGATTCACAAGGCCGCTGTTTTGTGACTGTACGTCGCTGAAAGTACGAGACTTATCCTGAGTGCTCGGCTTCACAGCCATAGAGTGAGCTTCCTGCGCTGGATTATTTTTCAACTGCTTATCCAACGCATTATGGCCCATCTATCGGCGTGGGTGAACCCTCAAACAGTCCGCTTTTTAGAAAAGCTTGCCGACAGCAGTATGCCCTGCTGCCGACTGCTGTTTAGATGATGCGAGAGAAGGTGCGTCCGGCCTGCAGTTTCGGCATATAGGCATCGAATGTCATACAGATTCGACGGATCAGCAAGCGGCCGGCCGGGGTTACTTCAATGCGGCGACCGTCCAGTTCAACCAAGCCGTCACCGGCAAATTGCTGGATCAGTGCCAGTTCATCACTGAAGTAGCTGTCAAAGTCGATACCGAACTCGCGCTCAATAACGGCCGGATCCAATTCAAAGTGGCAGATCAGTTGGGTGATGACCCGACGTCGGATGCTGTCGTCGCGGGTAAGGATCACGCCACGTTTAATCGCCTGGGCTTTGTCGGCAACCGCTTTCTGGTACAGCTTCAGATCGTGTTCGTTCTGGTAGTAGACGTCGCCGATCTGGCTGATGGCGGAAACCCCCATGGCAACCAGGTCACAATCACTGTGGGTGGTATAACCCTGGAAGTTACGGTGCAGGTGGCCTTCGCGCTGGGCGATGGCGAGCTCGTCATCGGGTTTGGCGAAGTGGTCCATGCCGATGTACTGGTAACCGGCATCGATCAGTTGGTTGATGGTGTTCTCCAGAATCACCAGTTTGTCGCTGGGCGCGGGCAGATCGTCGCCGTTGATATGCATCTGCGAGCGGAACCGGTCCGGCATATGGGCGTAGTTGAACACCGACAGGCGATCCGGGCTCAGTTCGATCATGGTGTCGACGGTTTTGGCAAAACCGTCGATGGTCTGATGGGGCAGGCCGTAGATCAGATCGACGTTAACCGACTTGAAGCCGAGCTCGCGTGCACTGGTGATGATCTCCTCGGACATCGAGGTGGGCTGAATCCGGTTGACCGCTTCCTGCACCTTGGGGTCGATATCCTGAACCCCGAGGCTGACCCGGTTGAAGCCGAGCTCGCGAATGACTTCCATACGCTGGGCATCGGCCTCGCGGGGATCAATCTCAATCGAGTAATCGCCCTGGTCATCATCACGAAGATGGAAATGCTGACGGGTCTTGTCCATCAATTCCCGCATCTCATCGTCGCTGATAAAGGTTGGGGTGCCGCCGCCCCAGTGCAGCTGGTTGACGATCCGGTCGTTGGAATACCAGTTCGACAGCGTGGTCATCTCTTTATAGAGCTCGTCCAGGTAGGGTGCTGCCCGTTTCTTATTCCGGGTGATCATCTTGTTACAAGCGCAGTAGTAACAGACGTGGGTGCAGAATGGGATATGGAAATAAAGGGATAGCGGTGCACTGGTGTCGGCAGTGCTTTGACCGGTTTGTACCAGCTGCTCGGCGCTCAGTTCCGGGTCGAACTGAATGGCGGTTGGATAGGAGGTATAGCGTGGGCCGGACAGGTCGTAACGCTTGATCAGCTCCAGGTTCCACTGAATTTGGGAGTTTTTTACCACGTCAGATACACCAAAAAAAGTCTGAAAAATGCCGCGACGGTCCAAAGTGGACCTCGGGTTGATGGGGAATTATTAGAACACACTGCGAGTTGGGTTGCAGTAGCTATTGAACAGGGGTTTTGGCTATGTAGACCAAAATTTACATATGTCAAGTTTCGGTGGTGAGGAGCGGGGTTCGGGAGGTCTGAAAAATGAACCGCTCTGGTGTGACGAATGGGTTGGGTAAGCGGGCCAGCAATGACGCTGGATCGACCCTTATTTTTGACTAATTAAGTCGGGTTTGTGGTGGCGGTTATGGTTATGCTGTCAGTGCTAAAAAAGTAGCAATTCCGTACTCTTTTAGTCGGTTTCTGCTGCGTTGCAAGGTGTGTTTTTATAAGCCGGAAAGCTGTGAAAAAAATGCCAAGTTGGAATCGATTATGCATTGATAAGAAACGGCTTAATCTCAAGTAGTTGAGCGGTTTTGAGGGGTATTGGTAGTGGCTAAAAAAGCCTTCGAGATGTTTGACAATTGTCACAAAAAACGGTCTCATAAAGCCCGCAAATTTCCTGCGTGTTAGTAGGGTTTTTGCACCACAACAAATTTGTCTGACCCAAGAAGGGGGGGTTCATGGACGCCAGAGCAGAGCAGAAGTACAGCCTCGGGGTTGTGCGCTGGTTCGCCGTTATGGCTGTTGTCTACCTTGTGGTAGGCGCATCCGTCGGGGTGTATATCGCCTCGGAACTGGCATGGCCGGTACTTAATTTCGATATTCCACAATTGACCTTTGGGCGCTTGCGTCCGCTTCACACCAATGCGGTAATTTTCGCATTCGGTGGCTGTGCCTTGATGGCAACGGCATTCTACTCGGTCCAGCGCACCTGCGGTGTTCGCCTTTGGAGCGAGAAGTTGGCGTGGTTCACCTTCTGGGGATGGAACCTGATTATCGTCAGCGCAGTTATCACGCTGCCGCTGGGTCTTACTCAAGGCAAGGAATACGCCGAGCTTGAGTGGCCGATCGATGTTGCCATTGCTGTGGTCTGGTTGGCCTACAGCTTCAACTTCATCATGACTATCGCTATCCGTAAGAGCTCGCACATCTATGTGTCGAACTGGTTCTTCCTGGCGATGATGATCATGATTACCTATCTGCACGTCGTAAACAGCCTTTCCATTCCGGTTGGTCTGTTCAAGTCCTACTCCATTTTCTCTGGTGTACAGGATGCGATGATTCAGTGGTGGTGGGGCCATAACGCGGTAGGTTTCTACCTGACTGCTGGCTTCCTGGGCATCATGTACTACTTCGTACCGAAGCAGGCTGGTCGTCCGGTTTACTCTTACCGTCTGTCTGTTATCCACTTCTGGGCGCTGACCTTTGGTTACGTCTGGCTGGGTGCTCACCACCTGCAATACACTGCACTGCCGGACTGGACCGGTTCTCTGGGTGCAGCGGTATCGCTGGCGATGATCATCCCGTCCTGGGGTGGTGCTATCAACGGTATGATGACCCTGTCCGGTGCTTGGGATAAGCTGCGTACCGACTACACGCTGCGCTTCCTGATTATGTCACTGGCGTTCTACGCGATGTCGACCTTCGAAGGTCCGGTCATGTCTATCAAGACCGTTAACGCCCTGTCTCACTACACCGACTGGACCGTTGGCCACGTACACTCTGGTGCGTTGGGCTGGGTTGCCATGGTTGGTGCCGGTGCGATCTACCACCTGATCACCCGTTGTTTCCACACTGAAATGTGGTCCACCAAACTGATCAATGTTCACTTCTGGCTGTTCACCATCGGTACTGTTGTCTACATCGTTGCGATGTGGGTATCCGGTATCATGCAGGGCCTGATGTGGCGTGCCTATGACGAATACGGCACCCTGGTTTACACCTTTGCCGAATCCGTCGAAGCGATGCATCCGTACTACGCGATGCGTGCGATTGGTGGTGCGATCTTCCTGTCCGGTGCAGTCCTCATGCTGATCAACGTTGTGATGACTGTTCGTAAGTCTGCCGCAGAAGGCAAAGTTGACCAGGCGCGTACTGCTGCCCTGGCCAGCGCTTAAGGGAGAAACGGAAAATGGCAGATAATCAAAAGCCGAAAAACTTCCAGGAGAAGATGGAAGTTAACATCTGGGCGCTGGTTTTGATGACCGCAATCGCCGTATCGGTGGGTGGTATCGTCGAGATCGTTCCGCTGTTCACCATCGATAAAACGATGGAGCACAAGAGCACTGCACCTGAGATCGTTTGGGATCGTCCCGCAAATGCCTCGATGAAGGATTGGAAAGCCGGCGACGGTATCCGTCCTTACACTCCGCTGGAGCTGGCTGGTCGTGACATCTACCTGCGTGAAGGCTGCTACCTGTGCCACTCACAGATGATCCGTCCGTTCCGTGACGAGAAAGAGCGTTACGGCCACTACTCACTGGCTTCGGAGTCGATGTACGACCACCCGTTCCAGTGGGGTTCCAAGCGTACCGGTCCTGACCTGGCTCGCGTAGGTGGTAAGTACTCCGACGACTGGCAGCGTAAGCACCTGCGTGCGCCGCGCTCCGTTGTGCCCGAGTCCGTCATGCCTAACTACCCATGGCTGCAGCATGCCGAAGTTAATGGTGAGCAAATCGCTCGTCACATGAGCGGCCTGCAAACCATCGGCGTTCCTTACACCGATGCCGACATCGCCGAAGCTCCGGCTGCGGTGAAGGGTAAGAGCGAAGAAGATGCGATGGTCGCCTACCTGCAGGTGCTGGGTACGATGGCCAAGCTGGACGACAACAAGGTTTACCGTGAGTAGTCTGAAAGAATATTTCAGTACTGATTGGGCGGCGATGACCGCGACCGATTGGGTCGGAACGATCCTGACCGTGGTCATCTTTGTCCTCATGGTTGTAGCTTACGTCTACGCCTACCGTCCTAAGAACAAGGAGAAACTTGAAGATCGCAAGTTTCAAATTGACGACGGTGAGCGGTTAGATAGCGGAGAGAAAAATGGCGGATGAAAAAAACCCATTTCCCGGTGAAAACAACACTGGGCATATCTGGGATGACAATATTCGGGAGCTGGATAACCCGGTTCCGCGTTGGTGGATGGTAGGCTTCTGGGCCTCCATCATCTGGTGGGTTGCTTACGGTATCCTGTACCCGATGATTCCTCTGGGTGAAGACAGCACCAAGGGTGTGCTGGGTTGGACTCAGATCGGCGAGTACAACGACGGCGTAGCAGAAGTTCAGGCTGTTCGTGCCAAGTTTGAAGATCAGATCGCGGGTATGACCCCGGCTGAGATTCTGGCTGACGATGGTCTGAGCGGTTACTCCGTGGCTTCTGCCCGGGTACTGTTCGGTGACAACTGTCAGGCCTGTCACGGTGCTGGTGGTCAGGGCGGTCCGGGCTACCCGGTACTGGCTGACGATGACTGGCTGTACGGTGGTACTATCGATGCCATCACTCAGACCATCACCAATGGTCGTCAGGGCGTCATGATTGCCCACGCAGCGACTCTGTCTGAGCAGGAGATCGATACTCTGGCTCAGTACACTGTTGATCTGAGCCAAGGCAAGGCCAATGAAGCTGGCGCCGAGCTGTATCAGACCAAGGGCTGTTTTGCCTGTCACGGTCCTGATGCCAAAGGTATCCAGATCATGGGTTCTGCAAACCTGACCGATGCCATCTGGCGTTTCAACGAAGACGACAAACTGGCCAGTGCCAAGTACACCATCAAGCATGGTGTTAACGCGGCCAACGACCCGATGAGCCGTGAAGCGGTGATGCCGGCGTTCAATGCGCGTCTGAGTGAGAACGATATCAAGAAACTGGCGGTATACGTCCACAAGCTGGGCGGCGGTCAGTAACGATAAGATCCTTCGGGGGGCGCTTGCTGCCCCCCTTCATTCACCCACGGACAAGGGGAGAATACTATGGGTGTAGATGCTGTAGTTATTGGATCGGTGTTGTGTGTGGTTGGTGCGACTGCGATCGTGGTTTATTGCTGCGTAAAGGCGGTCAAACTGATTAATGAAACCAAGAGCCAGGAATAGGTTCTAAGGTTCCAACAACAATAATAAAAGGGGGCTACGGTTGCCCCCTTTTTTGCTACTCAAGCTTTCATTGTGAGTTTTGTCGGTTGCAGAATTCAGACTAAAAGCTTGTTGTCTCGGTATAAAACCTTAGATTGCCGGGGCTCCAAACTTATATATTAATAACTACTAATATAGAATAGCGGCAGTGAGTGTGAATATCAGGGACGGGGTGCCATCGACGTAGACGAAACAGCGCTACGGCACTTTCAGTCAGCAAAGGAGAATTCGGGTGAACGATCTGAACAACCAGATTCCTACCAGTACGGTGGATGATATCTACGCCGAGTCCGGCCATTGGCATGTTAATACCGGTGAGGAGAAGATCCACGCCAAACGTATGGGTGGTAAGTGGCGTAATTTGAAGTGGTGGTCCAACAGTTTCTGGCTGCTGTTTTTCTTAGGCCCCTACCTGCGCTGGGATGACCGCCAGGCGGTGCTTTTCGATATCCCCAACCGCCAATTTCATATTTTCGGCGCAACCATCCTGCCTCAGGATTTCTGGATGCTGGCGCTGCTGTTGCTGTTCTTCGCCATCCTGCTGGCGGTGGTCACCGCCGTTGCCGGTCGGGTCTGGTGTGGTTTCTTCTGCTTTCAGACCGTTTGGACCGATATCTATACCTGGCTGGAAGAGAAGTTTGAAGGTGGACCGCAGAAGCGCCGCAAGCTGGATGCAGCCCCCTGGACCTTCCAAAAGATTAAAGTCAAAACCCAGAAGCATGCGCTCTGGTTGTTGATCGCCTTCCTGACCGGGGTCAGCTTCGTGGCCTGGTTCCAAGACTCCTTCACGCTGTGGGGTGAGCTGGTTCGCTTCGAGGCCGGTATGGCTTCCACCGTCTTTATCGGCATGTTCATCGCCGGTACCTACGTGTTGGCGGGTTTCCTGCGTGAGCAGGCCTGTCTGTGGTTATGCCCCTACGCCCGTATTCAGGGGGTCATGATCGATAAGAGCACGATTCTTCCTACCTACGATTTTAACCGTGGTGAGCCTCGGGGGCGGATCAAGAAGGGCCAAAAGGAAGAAGATCGTACGACCGGAGACTGTGTTGACTGTAACCAGTGCGTCGCGGTCTGTCCGACCGGGGTTGATATCCGTCACGGCCAACAGGAAGGCTGTATCACCTGTGCACTCTGTATCGATGCCTGTGACGCGGTTATGGAGAAGGTCGGGCGTCCGACCGGTTTGATTCGATACGAGTCGCTGGAAGGTCTGGAAACCGGCCATAGCGTACCGCTCTTCAAGCGTGGACGGGTTTGGGTTTACTCGGCGATTCTGACCTTTGCCCTGAGCGGTATCGTCTATGGCCTGAGCACGCTGGGAGCCATCGATCTGAAGGTGATCCATGACCGCCAGCCGCTGTTCGTGATGCAGAGCGATGGCTCGATCCAGAACAAGTACACTTTGAAGGTGCTCAACAAGCTCAGCGATGATGTCAAGATTATGGTGACCGCAGAGGGGCCGGAGGGATTGAAACTCGCAGGTTCCGAGGATGGCTTCAATGCCCGTCACGGCAATGTCACTCCGCGTACCGTATTTGTCCGGGTGCCTCAGTCCTCGTTGACGGCTGAGTCGGTACCGATCAAGTTCACCATCACGACGACGAGTGGTAATGAGGTCTACAGCAGTAGTCGTGAGAGTGTATTTATCGGTCCGGCCCGATAAAATAAACCGGCCCGACGGCTTGGCCGTCGGGCTTTGATTTTTTGCCTTTGAATTAGTGTTAGTTATGACGAAGTCTTCTCCCTGGCGCAGCCCGGTGTTCCTGATCTGGAGTGGCCTGCTGCTGATGTTTTTTATCGCCAACGGCGTCTTTATCTATCTGGCTCAAACCAACGATCCAGGGCTTGTCGTGGATAACTACTACGAGCGTGGCCAGGATTACGAAAAGAACATGCTCAAGCGGATGGCTCAGGATCCGGGTTGGAATATGCGTATCGAGCCTGCGCCGAAGCTGATTCAGAACACCAAGGGTGAAGTTCGTTTCTTCCTCAGCGATAAAGAGGGTAAGCTGCTGGTTCCTGACAGCGTGCAGTTTTTTGCCTATCGTCCGACCCATAAAGAGGGTGATTTCGACGTGCCGATGGAGGAGCTGCAGAACGGTGTCTACCGTGCCATGGTGGCTTTCCCTCTGCCGGGTATCTGGGATGTGCTGGTCGTGGTCACCAAAGATGGTGCTGAATACAGCGAAGCCCTGCGCGTCAACGTCGCCAAACCCGAATAACTGTTAGATGACAGAGTCGTCGACCCTGAAACCGCAGGCGGATGCGTCCGTTGTTGCGGCCGAACCCTGCTATCACTGTCAGTTGCCGTTGCCGGACAATGAGATCGTTGATGGTTTGATTGACGGCGAGTCCAAGCAGTTCTGCTGTCAGGGATGTCGTTCGGTCGCTGAGACTATCCATAACGCTGGCCTGGGCGGTTTCTATGAGCGCATCCTTGAGGGTGAGCAACTGGCGCCACCGCCGGAGTTGACCGATGCGTTGGCGATGTACGATCTCGACGAGGTACAGCAGGAGTTTGTCTCGAGCGGTCAGGATTCGTCGGAAGTGCACTTGCTGGTCGAAGGGGTACATTGTGCGGCCTGTGTCTGGCTGATTGAGAACAGTCTACGGCGTCAGCCGGGCATCGAAGAGGCTCGGGTCAACCTGTCGGGCCGTAAGCTCAAGGTACTGTGGGACCGCAGTCGCTTGCCGCTGTCGCGGATGTTGGAGTTGTTGGGAACCCTGGGTTATAAAGCGGTTCCGTACGACCCCAACAGTGCTGAAGACAGTTTCAAGAAACAGAATCGTCACCTGCTGTTCCGGATGGGGTTCGCCGCCTTCGCGATGATGAACCTGATGTGGATCTCGATCGCGCTCTATACCGGCGCGGATCAGGGCGAGTTCCGCGGACTGTTCCATTGGGTCGGGTTGGCGCTGGCGACCCCGACGCTGATCTATTCCGGTTATCCGTTTTTCCGCGGTGCCTGGTTCAGTATCCGCAATCTAAGTCCCAACATGGATCTGCCGATCGCGATCGGTGTCAGTATTACCTACCTCTATTCGGCCTATGTCACCTTCACCGGATCGGTGGTCGGGGAAGTCTATTTCGACACGGTGGTCAATTTCCTGTTCGTGATCCTGGTTGGGCGCTACCTGGAGGCGATGTCCAAGCGCAAGGCGCTGGCCTCGACTCAGCGCTTGCTGGATCTGCAACCGAAAGTGGCGACCCGGTTGAAGCCGGGTGTCGATGGCGACGAAGCCGAACTGGTGGCGATCCGTGCGGTCAAGAAGGGGGATCGGGTGCTGGTCAAACCGGGAGAGCGTATCCCGGTCGACGGCGTTGTGCTCGAAGGCAGCAGCCAATTGGATGAGGCGATGCTGACCGGTGAATCGATTCCGGTAACCAAGAGTGTCGGCGCCCAGGTTAATACCGGGACCCTGAACGGCAGTGGTACGCTGGTGATCAAGGTGACCGGACTGCTGGGCGAGAGTGCGCTGGGCCAGATCATTCACCTGGTTGAAGACGCCCAGAGCAGTCGCGCGCCGATTCAGCGTTTGGCCGACCGGATTGTGCCCTGGTTTGTGATGGTGACCCTGTCGCTGGCATTGGCCAGTTTTATCTGGTGGTGGGGTGCCGGGATCGAGCAGGCGCTGATGGTAGCAACCTCAGTGCTGATCATCACCTGTCCCTGTGCGCTGGGGATGGCGACACCGATGTCGATCGCGGTGGCCTCGGGTCTTGGGGCGCGCCATGGCATTCTGGTGAAGAACGGCGAGGTGCTGGAGCGTCTATCGGCGATTCGCCACTTTGTGTTTGATAAGACCGGTACCCTGACCGAAGGACAGATGCAGCTCAGTGCTTTGGTGACGGAGCAGCAGTCCTGGCAACCGGGCCAGTCCGATCCGCTTCATGAAACGACGGCGGCGCTGTTAAAGCGGGTCGCCGAAATTGAGCGACTCTCCGAACATCCGATCGCTAGTGCGATCGTTCGCTGCGCCGAACAACAGGAATTGAAGCCTCGGGCCATCTCGGCTGAGCAGTTCAGCAGTCACCCCGGGCAGGGCGTTATTGGGATCGTCGATGGCCAGCGCTGGTTGATTGGCACGCCGGACTGGTTGCGCCAACAGCAGGTTCAGCCAAGTGAAACTCTGGAACAGGCCGCCGCGGAGATGGATCAGCGTGGTATCAGCTCGATACGAGCCGCCTGCGACGGTCAAGAATTGGCGCTGATCGCTATCGAGGACCGTATTCGTGACGGCGCCAAGGCGCTGATTGAGTGGCTGAAAGCCCAGGGAGCAGAGATAACCCTGCTCAGTGGTGATCGCCGCCAGACCGCCGAAGCCGTAGCTGACCAGTTGGGCGGCATGGAAGTGATCGCCGAAGTGTTGCCGCAGGACAAGGATCGAACCATCGCCGAGATTCAGGCCCGAGGGCATGAAGTGGTAATGGTGGGTGACGGCGTTAATGATGCACCCTCGCTGGTCCGGGCCGATGTCGGTATCGCATTGGGCTCGGGTACCGATGTCTCAATCGCCAGTGCCGATATCGTACTGCTCAGTAATGACCTGGCTCGGGTTGATCAAGCGGCTCAGTTGTCACAGCGAACCCTGCGTACGGTGCGACAAAATATTGGCCTGTCGTTCGCTTACAACAGTATCATGGTGCCATTGGCGATGATGGGATTGGTCACACCGTTGGTGGCGGCGATTACGATGCCGATCAGCTCGTTGCTGGTTATTGGTAATGCCGCGCGAATTTCCACCTTGTTCCGCCGCAAGTGAGTCAGATAACGGCGGCAACCTGTTGATAGTTGGAGGTCTACGATGGAAGTGATTTATGGTTTGATCCCGGGCATGATTGCGATGGGATTGGTCGCGGTTGTCGTATTCTTCTGGGCTGCCAAGAGCGGTCAGTTTGATGACCTTCAGGGCGAAGCCCACCGAATTTTGATGGACGACGATCTGGATGATCTGGAAGAGATCGATCCGAAAAAAGACGCTGCTCAAACCGAGCAAAAGGTGGCAGAGGCTGAGATCGACTCCCCGAATGAGGAGTCGGAACCGCGTAACAGCTGATGCGATCAGCTTTCGGGTTGTTGAGACTGCAGCGGTTGGATCAGCGCGTCGAAACGTTGCGGGTGGATATACTGGAAAACCTCTTTGCTTTCCGGATTAACCGCGATATCGAGGCCTTTGGCCGGATATAGCCAGTGTTGCGGGCCTTCGGGATCGTCGAGTTTCTGCGTCGGTTCGCCGAATTGGCGGCTGATCAGTTCAGGTTCAAGATCGGCGCTGGGAATGTAGGTGATCAGGTCGATGGTTGAGGCCATCGCCTGTTGGACGTCGGCATCGGCCAGTTCGACTTTCTTGGTGCCGCTACCGAGCTGACTGATCCTCAGGCCGCGGTCGAACATTGCCGCCGCGTTGTTTTGGTCAACGGCCAGGGTCATGACAAAGTCGGCTCTGAGGCCGCTCAGTGTGGCCCGCTGGAAGTAGGCTTCGACAGCGTACTCGCCTTCGGGGGAGCGGAACAGGCTCAGGGTAGGGTCTTGCTGCAGCAGTTGACTGGCCTGGCTTAGTGGACTTTGCCCGAGAACCAGTCCGAATACTTCGGTGGCACCGTCGGCGCGTACAGTGATCTGCCAGGGGAGCTTCGGATTGGAGTCGGCCTGACGGCCTCCCGGGGTCAGAATGGCCAGGGCTGAGACAACGATAACGATAGCCAGGATAACGAGCGGTATTTTGCGATCCATAGTGGTTCCAGGCAGTAGAGAAATGATGCCGATCCATTCCGAATTGGAAGAATCATTCGGGCAGCGATTGTAACAATCTGCACGAAAGAAAACAGTTAAGTGATTGATGGAGACCGTCGATGCAATTTGAGATCACCACTGAGGAGATGGCGAAAGCCAAAGTGCCTCATGAGCTTTTTCTGACCAACCTGATCGGTAACCATATCCTGTGGTTTGTCGCGTCATTGGGAATCGTCAATTCGATGTGGCAGCCGCTGGCGATGGTGCCGGTGGTTTCGGTTATTGTCCTGCTCTATACCATCATGCGGGCCAAGAAAGAGCGGGACCAGGCGGTTAGCTGGTATGTGATGTGCCATTGGCAAATGGCGGCCCGACGTTCGATGGTCTTTTTAGGGGTGATCTGTCTGTTGCTGGTTATCTCCGGCCTTGGCTGGGTCGGTTATACCCATCTGGGCATGATGAAAGTTGCAGTACTGGCGATGATCGGAGGGATCGGACTGCTGCCGACCCTGGTATCGGTTCTGGTGCTGATCGTAATGGAGTCCGATGCGATGCATCAGGCGGCTCAGGGCAAACTGTCAAAAGGGACCTTTGAGCGCTTCCCCAATAGTGATGTGGTGGTGCTGGACGAAAACTAAGCCCGGTTTAGCGATCCGACGCTGGGCTGGGGAAATAGAACCGATCCCTAGCCCAGCAGCAGCGCCCGATACAGCGTCCAGACTCCAAACCCCAGTACCAGCAGCCCCGACACCTGTTTGACCCGCTTGGATTGCAGCAGGTGCGCAGCCGCACCGGTAAGTACCCCCATCAGCAACAGATTCGGCAGCGTGCCTACGGCAAATGCCAGCATCAGCAGGGCGCCGTTGATCAGACCACCGCTGGCGGTGGCATTGATCAACATGCTGTAGACCAGCCCGCAGGGCAGCCAGCCCCAAAGGGTTCCCAGCAGCAAGGCCTGAAACGGCGTTTTTACCGGCAGCAGCCGTCGACCCAGTGGTTCGATACGGACCCAGAGCCCACGCCCCACCTGTTCGACCCGATTCAGCAGCATCCACCAGCCGCCCAGATAGAGCCCCAGCAGCACCATAAACAGTCCGGCGAAGCCCAGCAGTACCCGTTGAGCCGTTTGCAACGGCAACCACTGCACCAGCAGAATCCCCAGGCCTCCCATCAGTGCACCGGCCAGGGTGTAGCTGAAGATCCTGCCGGCGTTATAACTGAGTTGGAACAGCAGCAGGGTGCCGACGTTTTCCCGTTGTTTGGGTTCCAGACCGAGATTCAGGGTGCCGGTGATGCCGCCGCACATGCCCAGGCAGTGTACGCCGCCCAACAGCCCCACCATAAAGGCGCTGAGGTAGGAGAGGGTTTCCATGGTTCTCCGCTGTGAAAAAAAGAGCCCGCAGGGGGCTCTAAAAGGTTTTCAACGTAGAACGCTAGGGTATCAGATTTGCTGCGGCAATCCTGAAGAATCCTGCAGTAATTGCTTGTCCAGAATACGAATATGCTTACCACGAACGGCAATGGCGCCGGATTGATGCAGTTTGGTGAACAAGCGGCTCAGGGTCTCTTTTCGCAGCCCGAGGAAGTTGGCGATATCGTCACGGGACATCGGCAGTTGGAACTGTTCGCTGGACAGGTTGCGTTCGTTCAGGCGTAACGACAGATTCAGCAGGAAGGCGGACAGTCGCTGTTCGGCATTTTTGCGTGCCATCAGCATCGCGAACTGGCGATGCAGATCGTAGTTCTCCTTGTTCAGCATATCCTGCAGGTTCTGCTGCATCGAGGGGACCTGATTCAGGGTATTACTGACGCAGTGCATCGGCAGTTGGCAGACATGGCTGTCTTCCAGCGCGATGGCGCTGAACGGGTAACGCTTCGGGTAGATGGCGCTTTGGCCGACCGTCTCGCCGGATAAGGCGAATCCAACAACCAGCTCCTGGGCGCTGGGGTCTTGGTTGACCAGTTTGAAGGCGCCGGAGGTAACGGCGAAGATGGCATGAAAGCCGTCGCCTTCGTGGAACAGGTACTCGCCGCACCG
Source organism: Motiliproteus sp. (assembly GCF_965230735.1). GTDB lineage: Bacteria > Pseudomonadota > Gammaproteobacteria > Pseudomonadales > Balneatricaceae > Motiliproteus. The sequence continues at coordinate 2,984,141 of NZ_OZ246016.1, read as the reverse complement.
GATCGGTTGGCGGCGCTCGACGAACTCGTCAGCCATGCTTAGCTCGCGACCGCCGATATCGATCGGCTTGCACAGCGGGAAGAGTCCACAGTCATCACACTCGATGTGTTGAACGCTGTCCATACGGCTATCAGTAGTGATGGTATCGGTCATGTCGCTATCTATATCCCCAGATTACCGCGGCTATACCTGACGGCAGATTGCTGTCTCAATCGTTGAGCAAAGGATCGCACTTTGCTGCCCGAATGGAATTGAGTTTTATCAAGTAGTGCGTAAGGCGGTAAAAAATAGTTCGATTTGCGCTCGACCAGTCGGCTCTATGCGTATAATGCCGCCCATGGATCATCTTGTACTCTATTGCCGTCCGGGTTTTGAACCCGAGTGTGCGGCTGAAATAACGGAACTTGCCAACCATCACGGGGTTGCCGGTTATGCCCGCACCGACCGTGGTCAGGGTTATGTGGTTTACCATTGCCTGGTTGAACAGGGCGCTTTGCAACTGATTACCGAGCTGCCGTTCCGCCAGTTGGCCTTTGCCCGCCAATGGTTTGCAGCCCAGGCCCTGATCGAGGACTTACCGTCCCAGGATCGTATCGGGCCGCTGTTGCAGCAGTTGCAATCATTGCCCCAGTGCGGCGAGCTGATGATCGAAACCGCCGATACCAACGAGGCCAAAGAACTGGCGGGGTTTTGCCGTAAATTTACCGCACCCTGTGCCGCGGCCATGAGGCGCGAAGGGTTGCTCAGTGCCAAGCGGACCCAGCGCTTACCCCGTTTGCATCTGTTCTTTCTGGATTCGTCACAGGTTTACGCAGGGATCAGTCATCCCGGTAATCATGCGCCGGAGCCGATGGGAATACCGCGATTGAAGTTCCCGGCCGCTGCACCGAGTCGCTCGACCTTGAAGCTCGATGAGGCCTTTCTTCACTTTCTCAGTGCCGGCGAACGGGAGAAGTTGCTTTGTCCCGGGCTGAAGGCGGTTGACCTGGGTGCCGCGCCCGGTGGTTGGACCTGGCAATTGGTGCGGCGTCACATTCGGGTGACGGCGGTCGACAATGGGCCGATGGCCGAGTCGTTGATGGAGTCGGGATTGGTCGAGCATGCGATGGAGGACGGCTTTCAGTATGAGCCAAGAAAGCCGGTCGACTGGATGGTTTGCGATATGGCGGATCAACCGACCAAGGTCGCCAGGCGGATGGCTCTATGGTTGGAGCGGGGTTGGAGTCGTCGGATTATCTTTAATCTGAAACTGCCGATGAAAAAGCGCTACGCCTCGGTGATGGAATGCTGCGAATTGATCGCCGAGCAGTTGAACCTGGCTGGGGTTGGCTTTGCGCTGGATGTTAAGCAGCTCTACCACGACCGCGAAGAGGTCACCTGTTATTTACGTCTGGAGTGAGCCTGGTAACCGATTTCCAGGCTCAGGTGTCGTGGCCACCGATACTCAGATATGAGTCATGATGGTGATCTTCTCATCTTCGAGCAGCATCGGTTTAAGTTGCTCCATGATCTCTTTGCGGGCCTCGCTGTGGTACCAGTTCTCCCAATCCTGCAGATTGCGGTAGTTGGCAAAAATAATCCGATGATTCGGGTTGCTGACGCTTTTAAGTGATTCTCCGCTGATAAATCCCGGTGTGCTCATGGCGGTTTGCAGCGTGCTGCTGGCGCGCTGCTGGTAGTGATCGGCCAGGTCTTCGGCGATAAATCGCTCGATCATAACCTTGATCATTGAGGGCCTCCTGTACTGACGGCTTGTTATGGGGTCTTTGGTCACCCCGATGAAGACAAATAACCTTCTATATAGCTGAAGTATAAAGCTAATTTTCTATTTCGTAGATGGATGTGAAAAAAAACCTGAGGTCTCTTTTGCCCGCCGCCAGCTTTTGCGACAATACCCCCTCGGAAATTAGGGCGGCAGTATGTCTGAAATAAAAGCTGATCATCAGATGGACGCGGTGGGACTCTATTGTCCCGAGCCGGTGATGATGCTGCATAACAAGGTTCGTGATATCGCCATTGGCGAAGTGCTTGAGGTCGTGGCGACAGATCCGTCGACCCAGCGCGATATCCCCAAATTTTGTGCCTTTCTTGGCCATGAGCTGCTCAGCGAGCGGGCCGAGGCCGATCGTTTCTATTACCTGATCCGTAAGGGCGAGGGATAACCCGTCGGATACGGATCAATTTTTCCCGTTAACGAATACGCTAGTGCTATGACTGAAACCCAGACTGCCAAACCGGCAAACGCTTCTCGCAATAAAAACCGTGCCGCCAACCAGGCGGCAGTGGCCCAAATCTCCGAGCTGTATCCGGAAACCTTCAACCGTGAAGCAGTAAAGCCGCTGAAAATCGGCATTCAGGAAGACCTTTTGGCCGATGCTAAATTGTCTAAAGGGAAAATCAAGCGGGCGCTGGCATCCTATGTCCGCTCGCCGCTGTACTACAAATCACTGGTTGCCGGTGCTGATCGGGTTGACCTGGCCGGCGAGGCCGCGGGTAAGGTGACCGAGCAGGAGGCAGAACATGCCAAGTCCATGCTCAAAAAAGCCCGTGAACAACGTCAGCAGCGTGCTCAAGAGCAAAAGAAGCAAGCCAAGCAGACGCGCATCAACGATAAGTTGGCGCAGCTGGTCAGCAAGCACAGCTAAGCTCGCCTCTCCGTCCAAAGAAGCGGCCGCATCGATGATGTGGCCGTTTTTCGTTGCTCAGCTCCCGGGCATCAGGCCGCAGCTGCTGAGCACCTGTTTCCAGCTACGAGTATGCTGTTGAATAGCCCGCTCGAACTGTTGCCAGAGGCCATTCTTCGCGAGCGGGTCGAGCATCTGCTGATGATAGTGGACCCAGGCAACAGAAGGCTGAGCCTGTTGAGCGAGCTTATCCATCATCTCGAGCCAGGCGCGGCCGTTACGGTAGGTCCTTGATAAGTAGGGCTGTACGCCGCCGCCGTAATAGCGATCAAAGACATTCCTCAAGTATTCCGCCTGGGTGGTCGAGTGACCGTTGAGGCATAACGGCCGTTGACGGGTGGCTCGATCCAGCGTCAGGGCGGTACGATTCAGGGCATCGATCAACAGTGCGATTGAGCTGAATAGTTGGCTGCCGTATTCGCTGTTGTAGAGGCTTTCATGGCCGCTTTCTAGGCGCTCCAGTTGGTTGGGAAGCGGGAAGGGGTCGGCTGGCGGGTTCAACGGCTGGGCCAGTGTGCCCATGACCTCCAAGGCGCGAAAGCTATCGCCATAACCTGGATTGCCCTGCAGCGGGATCGGCGGTCGAGATAACGACAGGTTTCGCTCCATCGCTTCGGCGGCGAACACGCTATTCCACCAAACCGGAACCAAATTGGCGCTTTTGATCCGGTAGATCTGCTGCAGTTGTGCGCTGAATTCGGTATCGGAGATCGATTGCTGCTGATCACGCTTCAGGCAGGGTTGGAGTTTAGCGAAGAACTGCAGCTCATAGTTGAGCTGTAACGAGGGTTTCATCACTTTACCCAGCGAGCTGTTGCGCTCGGCAATCAGCGGTAACAGCCCGCAGTGACGCAGCTCCAGGCTGTCCAATAGACCGCTGCGAAGCTCTTCAGGAGTCAGCCGGCGCTCCCGGCGTGACGGCAGCGGTAACATCACTGCCCGGGTCTCGGCATTGGAGCTTTGCGGTTCGGCCTCAAGTACGTTGGCGACCCGTTGCAGGTAGTCTTCTAACATAGCCGGTGGCGTTGATACCCCGCAGCCGTTGAGGCTGAGTATGCTAATGATCGTGATCCAGCGCCGCCGGATTCGGTATCGGTACTGAGGTGACAAACCCGCTCCGTTAATTGCAGCTTTACCCAAGTGTAGGTGTGTTTGCCTACGGCAGTGCCGAGGCGCGCCGAGATAGGGGCTATTCGAGCGCTATAGAGGATTGGTAGGCACAAAAAAAAGGGGCTGAAATCAGCCCCTTATCGGATAAGTGTTGACTGCTGTTGTGCTCAGTCGATACGCACGGCGACGTAGCTGCCCGGGGCGGCTTCGATCGGTGCGTGGTCTTTGCTACCCAGCTCCTTCGGTGCTTCAACCTGCTTGCCGGCACGCTTCTTCAGCCAGGCTGACCAGTGGTTCCACCAGCTGCCTTCCTGCTTTTCGGCGCTGTCGAGCCACTGATCCGGCGTACCGCCCAGTTCACCGTTGATCCAGAAGTGACGACGGTTACGGCTGGCCGGGTTGATAACACCGGCGATGTGGCCGCTGGCACCCAGTACGAATTCACAGTTCTTCAGCTTCTCGGTGCCCTTGTAGGTGGACTTCCAAGGTGCAATATGGTCTTCGATACAGGACAGGAAGTAAGACGGTGTCTTGATCTTGCTCAGATCGATCGGCGTACCACAGATAGTGACTCCGCCCGGCTTGGAGAGGTTGTTCTCCAAGTACATGTTGCGGATGTAGAAGCTGTAGAAATCCGCCGGCAGGTTGGTCGGGTCGCTGTTCCAGTACAGCAGGTCGAACGGTACCGGGGCCTGGCCCTTGAGGTAGTTGTTGACCACGTAGGACCAGATCAGGTCGTTGGAGCGCAGCATGTTGAAGGCGGTGGCCAGGTTCTTGCCGTTCAGCACACCTTCCTGTTCGACTTTCTGCAGCAGTGAGCCGACTTCGTCGTCACCCAGGAAGACACCGATATCGCCCGGCTCTTCGAAGTCGGTCATGGTGGTCAGGAAGGTGGCGGAAGAGACGGTGTTGTCTTTGCGATCGGTCAGTACCGCCAGTGCGGTCGACAGAATGGTACCGCCGATACACCAGGCCGCGGTGTTGACGCGGTTGCTGCCGGTGATCTTCTTGACCACATCCAGGGCTTCCAATACGCCGGACTCGACATAGTCATCCCAACCCAGGTGGCTCTGCTCCGGAGTGGCGTTGACCCAGGAGATCATAAAGGTGTTGTTACCCTGATCGACGTTGTACTTGGCGAAGGAGTTACCCGGCTGCAGATCCATGATGTAGAACTTGTTGATGCACGGCGGTACGATCAACAGCGGACGTTCGGCAATCTTTTCCTGGCTCGGGGTGTACTGGATCAGCTGGAACAGCTCGTTTTGGTACACAACCTGGCCTTCGGTGGTGGCGACGTTTTCGCCCAGCACGAAGGCTTCTTCGTCGGTCATGGTGATACGGCCTTTATCCAGGTCGCCCAGCAGGTTCTGCAGACCGGTGATCAGGCTCTGGCCTTTGGTCTCAACGGCTTGCTGCAGCACTTCCGGGTTGGTGGCGGCAAAGTTGCTCGGAGACATGGCGTCGATGTACTGCTGGGTGAAGAACTCCAGCTTCTTCTGACTCTTGTCGTCCAGGTTGACATTCTCGACTGCCTTGTTCAGCAGTTTGGAGGCGATCAGGTAGGACTCTTTAATGTAGTTGAAGACCGGGTTCTCGCTCCACTCGTCGGCTTTGAAGCGGGAATCACGGCTGCCGTTGCCGGCCTCGCCGCCGGTCAGCAGGGTGGACCAGAACTGCAGCGAGCTGCGCTGATATTCATTAATTGCCTCGACCCAGCCTTGTGGGTCGGTGGGGCGGCTAAGCAGTTGTGACCAGGCGCTGTTCAGGTTGTCGAGGTACTGCTCTCCAACTTGGCCGCCGAACATTTCCACCAGCTTGTGGGTTTCGGCGTTCATCGCGGTGAAGAAGTTTGTGGCGTCGGTGTTGCTGCTGCGATCCATACTAATTTACTCTTTCCTGATGGCTGTAGAGATGCGTTGGCCCGGCGCTTGGGCTCCTGCAGGAGTGGTAAACTACCACATCTGGAGAAAACTCGCCCTAGCAGTTAGTGGTATATCGCAAATAATCCCTGCAAGTTTGGAGCTATTCATGCCTCGATTAGTGTTGTACGGAACTTTAGGCTGTCATCTTTGTGACGTGGCGGAGGCGTTGCTTTCTCAGGAGTTGAATCTACAGCAGACACCGGTCGAAGTCGTTGATATTGCTGATGAAGATCACCTGGTAGAGCACTATGGTGTGCGCATTCCGGTGTTGCAGGACCAACTCAGCGGACGCGAGTTGGGGTGGCCGTTCGACGCCGCCCAACTGCAACGATTTCTCGCCACTCTCTAAGACAATAATTGTTATTTCTCAACCGGCTCCGGCGCTGCCTCAGGCCGAATATTGAAAAAATCCAAACTGGTACGGCGGGTCTGTCGAGCAAGCTGCTCCGCACCGATGCCCATGTGCTGGGCCGCTACCCCGACTATGTGGGCCAGATGGCAAGGCTCATTGCGACGAGACTTGGGCTTGGGCCGCAGGTCACGGGGCAGCAGATAGGGGGCGTCGGTCTCCAGCATCAGCCGGTCGGCGGGGATCTCTTTGAGCAGCGGCTGCAGATGCGCACCGCGACGTTCATCGCATAACCAGCCGGTAATGCCGATATGCAGATCCAGATCCAGCAGCCGGTAAAGCTGGGCTTTATCGCCGGTAAAACAGTGCAGCACCGCCTTGTCCAGCCGGTCGCGGTAGTGGCTGATGATCTCGACAAAGCGATCGTGGGCATCGCGTTCATGCATCAGTACCGGCATCTGTAACTCACACGCCAGCTCAAGCTGTTGTTCGAACGCGTGGATCTGATCCGGACGGGGGGAAAAGTCGCGGTTGAAATCCAGTCCGGTTTCGCCAATGGCTCGGACACAATCCTCGGTGCTCAGGCGGCGCAGCTGATCCAACGTTCCGGCATCAAAATCCCGGCTGTAGTGGGGGTGTACGCCGGCGGTGCTGAACAGCATTTCGGGGCGCCGTTGGCACAGCTCGACCGCCTGCCGACTCTCCTCCAGGGTGGAACCGGTAACGATGATTTCGCGGACCCCAGCATCGTTTGCCCGATCAAGAACCTGATCAAGATCAGCTTGGAAGCTTTTGTCGGTCAAGTTGACCGCGATATCGGTCAGTGGGGCGTTGCTGAAGGCCATGATTTTCGGTAGTTTCGGTGCAGGTTGAATATCCCCGGAGGGCCAAAGTTAGCTATTCTAACTCAGATAGGTGAGCTGGCCTGTATTAACTACTGATAGGGTGCCCCAAGATGTCAGGGATTTTAGATTCGGTTGACCAGCGAACACAGCTGGTGGGCCAGAACCGTTTCGAGCTGCTGCTGTTCCGGCTCGGACGTCATCAACTGTTTGCCATCAACGTCTTTAAGGTCAAAGAGGTTCTTAAGCTTCCACGGTTGAATGCGATCCCCAATTCCCATCCGGTGGTGATCGGGGTTGCCAATATGCGTGGCCAGACGGTGCCGGTGATCGATTTGAGTGCCGCGATCGGCATGCGCCCGACCGAGATTACCGACACCGCTCACATGATCGTGACGGAGTATAACGGTACCGTACAGGGCTTTTTGGTCAGTGATGTCGAGCGCATTCTGAACCTGGACTGGAGCGACGTGATGCCGCCGCCGGTCACCGCCGGGCGTGCCCACTACCTGACGGCAATCACCAGGTTGGAAGACAACCGTCTGGTCGAGATCGTGGATGTCGAGAAGGTGCTGGCCGAAGTCAGTCCCTATACCACCGAAATTACCCCGGGATTGATTGAGGATGAGGTGCTGGCCATTGCCCAGGGTTGCGAGGTGATGGTCGTTGATGACTCGCAGACGGCCCGTGACCAGGTTCATAACACCCTGAGTAATCTCGGTATCCAGATCTACGAAGCGGTCAATGGAACCGACGCGCTACAGCAACTACGTGCCTTTGCCGAGCATACCGAAGGCAGCCTGAGCGATCGGTTTTTGATGCTGATCACCGATGCCGAGATGCCGGAGATGGATGGTTACCGACTGACGACCGAGATTCGCCGTGATGAGCAGCTTAAGGATCTGTACATCGTGCTGCACACCTCGCTGTCGGGATCCTTCAACCATGCCATGGTTGAAAAGGTGGGTTGCAACGACTTCCTGCCGAAGTTCGAGTCGGATCGTTTGGCGACGCTGGTGAAAGATCGGATCAAGGTGGTTTACAACCTCTGATCGGACGGCAAACTCCTGCTTCAAAAAAAGGCCAAGCAATGCTTGGCCTTTTTTGTCCGGCGCCGAGTCAGTTAGTTTGACTCGAACTGAGCCAGGCGCTGCTGAGATGCGGCTTCGGCGACCTCCGGGTCCAGAATCTCGGTACCGGCCCGGCCCAGCAGTACGGTGCTGGAAAGTTCCAATGCATAGCCGTTGGAGCCCTGGTCAAACTGACTGTTGAGCGGCATCTCGGCATTGGTCATCGCAGTCTCCAGCTCTTCCAGCATCTCTTCCGGATCGAAACTCTCGGTCAGCTCGATAGCGCGAAGCTCGCTCTCTTTGTGGAGGTGTAGCTGGACGAGCAGCGCGGAGCCGTGGGCGCTCTTGACCTTATAGGAGATCTCTTTTTTAGGGTCGATAAAGAAGTGGACGATCAAAAAGGCCAGCAATCCAAGAATGACAACCTCGGCAAGGAAGGTGGGGCGAGGACTCTTATTCGATCCGATCATACAGCAGGGCTTCCGTCGTGAAGATTAATAGGCGGTCTTGAGTTTTGATCAAGCCGGCCCGCAGTATAGCAACCCGATAAAGCCCAACAGATTGAGCCTTATCAAGCCAGTACGATAAGGGGTTCAGGGGTGCTGAGCCGCAGTGTGTTTTGGGCGCCCCCGAATGGGCGCCGGGCCTGTGTGGTTACCGGCTGGCCTTGCGCGCTTTGGGATCGGGAACCACGGCCATACGCTCATGGGGCTGCAGCAGCTGTTTCGGTTGGCCGAGGATATCGCTGTAAATCAGCGAGAAGCTCAGCACATTCTGGACGTAGTTACGGGTTTCGTCGAACGGAATGGTTTCGATCCAGATATCGGTCGGCAGGTCGTTACGCTGTGCCAGCCAGCGCTTAACCCGATGGGGGCCGGCATTGTAGGCCGCGGTCGCCAACACCCGGTGCCCCTCGTAGCGGCGGCCCAATCCGGCCAGGTAGTGGCTGCCCAGTTTGATATTGAAGTCGGGTTCGGCCAGTTGGTTGCGGCTGCGGTAGCGTATCTTGGCCTTTTTGGCGGTTTCTTTGGCGGTTGCCGGCATCAGCTGCATCAGCCCCATGGCTCCGGCATGGGATCGGGCATCGGGGGTGAAGGCGCTCTCCTGCCGGGCGACAGCCAGTATCCAGGTAGGGGCGATGGCGTGCTTGTTCGCTGCCTGGTGAATCGGATCGCTATAGGCCACCGGGAATCGAAGCAGGATGTCATCCCACTGGCGTGCGGCAATGGCGCCGCGGATCGACTGCTCATACCAGCCCCACTGACGGGCTAACTGTGCGGCCTGGTAGCGCTGCTCCCGGCTTAGCTTGCGGGTGCTGGCGTACCATTCCCGCCGGGCATCGCGAAGTTGGTTGTGCAGGTACAGTTCCCGGGCCCGAATTAACCCGGGTTGGCGGGCCAGCTGGCCGATATAGTCCGGATCCTGGGCCAGGGTCCGATTGTTGAGTTGGTAGCCGCCCCCCAGCTTATCCGCCGCCATAAAACCGTAAAAACTGCGTTCAAAGGCCAGTTTGTTATAGATCTGCGCCGCTTTTTCGGTCTGCTCGGTATCGCCTTGGGCTTCCAGCGCCCGGGCCTGCCAATAGCGCCACCGGTCGCGTTCGCGCTCGGATTCGGGCAACTGGTCGAGCAGCTTGGTGACGGCTTTCCAATCCTGGCGCAGGATCAGATTGCGCAGCTGCCACTCGAGGATCTGAGGATCCGGGTTGTTGGGATCGAGTCGTTGACTAAGTTCGCCGATACTGTCCGGATAGCGACGCAGTTGCCGGACCGCGAAGCTGCGATGCAGCTGCTGTTGCGTTTCGGGTGTCAGTCCCAGCGGCTCGGCAAGGCGCACGAGCTGATCCAGACCTTCAAGCGGTTCCTGACGGCCGAGACGCTTGAGAGTGATCATCATTAGCCGTTGTTGGTCTGGGCTCAGGACCTGGTCGGAATTGAGTTTGAAAGCGCTCAGTTGTTGCGGTTTGCGGTGCCACGAAAGGGCCTGCTTGGCCTGGCTTTTCCATTCGGGCTTGTTGAGTCGTTTGCGGATGTAACCGGCCAGTTTGGTATTGCCTTTCTCAAGTGCCAGCCAAAACCGGTCCCAGGCGTGCTGCTCGGTGTACTGATCGCTTTTCAGCCAGAGTTCGAAGGGTTTGTCGCAGGCTTTGGGTCGCGAACTGCCGTGTACCCAGATGGAGCCGACATCCGGCAACATCTTGTCGGTCTGGCCTTGTTGGTGAAGTGCCCACAGGTATTGGCATTGGAGGCTGATGCCGGCCGACTCGGGACGGTAATTATCGATTAATTGCTGCCAGCGTTTGCGCTTGGCCTGTTCACTGATCCAGCTTTGATAGAGTCTGCGCGCCAGCGGAGTGTCGCTAAAACGTTGCTCGAATTGCTGCAATTGCTCGGCATTAAGGGTATCCAGCTGCTGGCGGTGGCGTTGGAAAAGCAGGTAGGGGTAGAGCGGATAGTCGCTCAATTTAGTGATCAAGCGATCGTAGGTTTTGTAATCCCGCTTGGTCAGAGCCTGTTTGCTCTGGCGGTACTGCTGCCGTTGTTGTTCCAGCCGTGAACGATCCTGTTCGATGATCGAGGCCTGGCTCAGTGGTACCCAGCCGGGTAGTGGAAGGCTGAGTACGGTTAGGCCGAGCAAGTAGACGGCGGGGGTGAAGAAGCGTGAAAAGGGGCGGGCGGGAGCTGTATGGCGGCGGCGAAATACGCGGTCGATTTGCAAAACCTGAGCCTCTTGGTTTCAATGGCCACCCTTCAGAGGGTTTGGCAGTAGAATAGTTCAAACCGCTGAGCTTTCCGAGCGCTTTATCTGCCGAGTCGGCAGACGGACGAACACCTTACCTGAGTATGATGGCGTTACTTTTATGGCCCTGTTAAGACTGAATCAAGCGTCGCTGGCTTTTGGCGACAAGCCCTTGTTGGATCACGTGGACTGGGTGGTTCATCCGGGTGAAAGGATCGCGCTTATCGGTCGCAACGGTGAGGGGAAATCAACGCTGCTGAAAGTGATTTGCAGTGCGTTGGCGCTGGATTCAGGCGAACTCTGGAAGGCTCCCGAAACCGTGATCGGGGTACTGGAGCAGGAGCTGCCCGCGGCGGATACTCGAAAGGTCTTCGATGTCGTCGCCGACGGCCTGGCTCATGTTCAGCAACTGCGCAACGAGTACGACGAGCTGGCCACTCAGGCCCATGATGAGGCGGGTCTGCAGCGACTGGAGCGCTTGCAGCATCAGCTAGAAGCTGTTGACGGCTGGCATCTGGAGCAGAAGGTTGAGCGTGTATTGCTGCGCCTGGGGCTGCCGGGGCAGGTGCAGATGCAGGAGTTGTCGGGTGGATGGCGACGCCGGGTGGCACTGGCCCGTGCGTTGGTGACCGAACCCGATATTCTGCTGCTCGACGAGCCGACTAACCATCTGGATATTCATACCATCGGTTGGTTGGAGCAGCAGCTGCTCGAATTTCGCGGCACCCTTATCTTTATCACCCACGATCGAAGCTTCCTGCAGCGGCTGGCGAACCGGATCGTTGAGCTGGACCGGGGGCGGCTGTTTCCGTGGGAGGGGGATTATACCAGCTTCCTGAAATACCGCGACCAGGTGCTGGCCGATGAAGCCCGCCAAAATGCCCTGTTTGATAAAAAGCTGGCGCTGGAAGAGGTTTGGATCCGTCAGGGTATCAAGGCCCGTCGAACCCGAAATGAGGGCCGGGTTCGAGCCTTGAAAGCGATGCGTAATGAGCGAGCCGAGCGGCGTGAGAAGCAAGGCAAGGCCAGCTTCAGCGTCGAGCAGGCCCAGCGTAGCGGTAAACTGGTGGTGGATGCCGAAGCGATCCATTACAGCTATGACGAGCAGCGTATCATCGATGATTTCTCGGTGCGGATCCTGCGTGGTGACCGAATCGGTTTGATCGGTCCCAACGGGGTGGGCAAGACCACCCTGCTGCGACTGCTGCTGGGGCAGTTGCAACCCGATGGTGGCAAATTGGATATCGGCACCAACCTGCAGGTGGCTTACTTCGACCAGTTGCGTGAGCAGCTGGATCCGGAAAAAACCGTTATCGACAACATTGCCGAGGGTCGGGAATTCATCGAGATCAACGGTAAGCGCAAACACCTGATCGGTTACCTGAGCGAATTTCTGTTCCCGCCGGCCCGAACCCGGGCCAAGGTGAAGTCGCTATCCGGCGGAGAGCGAAACCGTCTGCTGCTGGCGCGCCTGTTCAGCAAGCCGGCCAATGTGCTGGTGCTCGACGAACCCACCAATGATCTGGATCTTGAAACCCTGGAACTGCTGGAAGAGATCCTGTCCGAATTCCAAGGCACGGTATTGCTGGTCAGTCACGATCGTGAATTCCTCGACAATGTGGTCACCAGTACGCTGGTGTTCAACGGCGGGGGGAAGATTCGCGAATATATCGGCGGCTATCAGGATTGGTTGCGCCAGGGGGGAGAGCTGATCCAGACCGAGCTTCCCCAGTCGACTCAGGAGAAGCTCGAGCAAAGTACCGCCCAGCCCGAACAGGATTCCGGGATTACGGCGGCGGAATCGAAGAAGACCGAAACCAAATCGGCACCGGCCAAGAAGAAACTCAGTTATAAGCTGCAACGGGAACTGGATCAGTTGCCGGGTCAGATGGAACAACTGGAGGCCGAACTTGAGGCCTTGCAGGAGGAGACCGGGGCTGCCGACTTCTATCAGCAGCCCCATGATAAGGTGGCGCAGCGGCTGGAAGCGCTGCAAACCTGCGAGCAGGCGCTGGAGCAGGCGATGGAGCGCTGGGTCGAACTGGAATCGATGCAGTAACCTCTTAGGCTACGGCGTCATTCAGTCCTGTACCCGTACCGCCAGGACATCGCATTTGGCTCCATGAAGGACGCCGTTAGCGGTTGATCCCAGCAGTAGTGATAAACCGTGTCGACCGTGGCTGCCGACAATAATCAGGTCGGCTTCGATCTCCTTGGCGACTCGGTGGATCTCGCTCTCGGTGTGGCCGGATACCACATGGAGCTGGGCGACCGGCACACCGAGACTGTCGGCGAAGGCTTCCAGTCGCTGTTGGGCATGCTCATCGAGTTGCTCCTGGATGGTGGACAGGTCCATCGGGACATCGCCGCCATAGGCAAAGCTCAGGGGTTCAATCACGTGGATCATGCTCAACCGGGTCTCGCCCTGTTTCGCCAGTGCCACTGCTCGGTCTGCAACCTGTCCGGATTCCTCGGTCAGATCAATCGCCAGCAGGATATGTTGATAGGCCATGGTTGGTCTCCCATTGCATTTCTCTGCCTTTAGCTTAACTCGGATTGTTGACGAAGGCGCTGAAAATCTTGATAAATTTTCAGTTTTCCGTGCTTGCGGCGGGTTGCTTGTCCGCTGCTGCCCGGTCATCGGCGGCAAGGGGTTGATAGGCTGCTTTTAGGCCGCTGCTGGGATCAATCGGCAAACCTTTTTGGCTCAATCCGGGTTAACATAGCCGCTCCCAATTTAAGAGATGTCACCGCCATGAGTTGGCTTGTTATCACCCTGATTTTTCTTGCGATCATCGGCTCGATGATGTGGATGAAGCCGTCGCCGCGTCAGCGTATGCAGGCAGACCTGAGACAGCAGGCGATGCGTTTGGGGTTTCAGGTTCAGATCAGTCGGCTGACCCTGCCGCGGGCACTGGGCGAAGCGTTCGGTGAAGAGCGCAACTGTGTTGCTTACCGATTGCCCCGGCTGGCCCGTCAGCAGGCCAAACCGCCTGAATGGCAGATCTTCCGGCTCGAATCTCATGCCAATGTGGGGCTACCGCAGGGATGGAGCTGGGCCAAGGGCGAGGGCTACCAGAGTGAAGCTGAATTGGCTCGAATCACCGCCCTGATCATCGCACTGCCGGAGACCGTCTACGGTATCGAATCGACGCCGGTTTCCGTCTCTATTTACTGGGATGAATTTGGCACGCCGGAAACCATCGAACAGCTGAAGCAGCAATTGGAACCGCTGCTGACATCCAGCTGCTGACAGAGAATCACTATGAGTACAGCTTCAGCCCCGGCTCCGGGGCTCTATCGTCATTACAAAGGCAATGAATACCGGGTCATTGGAACCGCCGTGCATTCGGAAACCGAGGAACTGTTGGTGGTGTACCAACCCCAGTACGGTGACCGCAAACTATGGGTTAGGCCGCTGGAGATGTTTGTCGAGACGGTTCGGGTCGACGGTGCTGAGGTGTTGCGTTTTGCGCTGATTGAAGCGGACGAAACCAGCGCCCCGTGTTGATCCGCCGTTACTCGGCCTTGTCGTTTTTTCGAGCCTGAGTGCCGAACGGTAACGCTTGGGCAATCAGGTCGTTGACCTGCTCCAGAAGCTCGCGACGCTGCGGATTTTGATGGTGTAGGCGCGAGATGAAGCTCTTGGCCTGCTTGAAGTGGGTTGTCGCTACCGCCGGTTTGTCAGAGTCCAGTAAGCGCTTGCCGATCGTCAGGTGGGTGTCGATCTCGATCTGATAATCGAACCGTTGCAGTTCGTTGCTGAGTTCATCGCACTGTAACGCGGAGAGCGCGCCGATGCTGCGGCGGTGATTGGCAAACCGAATGGCAAAGCGAATCGCCCCATGGGCCTGCTTCATCGCACGTTCGTTTTCCAGATTGAGGGTGCCGCTATCGCCGGCTCCGGCATCGGATTGGCTGCGTAACTGATCCAGCATGCCCGCCTCGGGCTTCAGTCGACTGATCTGCTCCAGCAGGCGTACCACCTCCTGATTCAGCAGCTCTCGGGCAGATTTGGGACAGTCGATCTGATTCAGTATCGACAGCGAATCCAGTACCTTCTCGGCCTCGATCCGTAGCTGTTGCAGCTTGATCGCTCGCTGCAGGGCTCGTTCCTGACGACGATACACCAGATAATTTGCCAGCAGCGCCACCAACAAGATGGTGACCAGGGCAACAACCAGCAGAGGTGCATTTTCCGAGAACATAGCCTTCCGTTATTGACGGGTGGAACAACAGCGCCCCATGGTACTGAAAATGCGATTCCAGCTCTACGGAAAACCGTCGACAAGCCCCATAAGTGACGTAACGGCAGGAGATTTCAGGCCTTAATTGTTAAGTTCAGAACCAATGGATGCTTGACCGGCGTCGGTGCAGGCCTTATATATGACGCTCCTCAGACCCGGCTAGGGTTGTCGGAACCGATTCGGCGGGATTATCTCCATCGATCTATCCATACCGCCTACGGTATCCGACTCAAATATACAGGTATCAGGCTTTTATAGTTCATGGGTAAGTCGTTAGTAATCGTCGAGTCACCGGCCAAGGCCAAGACAATCAACAAGTATCTGGGCAAGGATTTCATCGTCAAATCCAGCGTCGGCCATATACGTGATCTGCCCACCAGTGGCGGTGGGCGTTCAACGGTTGACCCCAAAGCCCGTGCCAAGGCTGCCGCCGAGACCCGAAAGCTGTCGCCCGAACAGCGCGTTATCCATAAAAAGAAGAAAGCCCGCGAACAGTTGATCGGCCGAATGGGGGTTGATCCAGAGAAGGGCTGGAATCCGCGCTACGAAGTGCTGCCCGGCAAGGAGAAGGTGGTCGACGAGCTGAAGCGACTGGCCAAGAATTCCGATCAGATCTATCTCGCGACCGATTTGGACCGCGAGGGGGAAGCGATCGCCTGGCACCTGCTGGAAGCGATCGGCGGTGATCACGATCGTTACAAGCGGGTGGTGTTCAACGAGATCACCAAGAAAGCGATTACCGAGGCGTTCGAGACGCCCGGTGAGCTGGATATGGACCGGGTTAATGCCCAGCAGGCCCGCCGTTTCCTCGATCGGGTGGTGGGTTACATGGTGTCGCCGCTGCTTTGGGCCAAAGTGGCCCGAGGCCTGTCGGCAGGCCGAGTGCAATCGGTTGCAGTCCGTCTGGTGGTGGAGCGTGAGCAGGAGATTCGCGCCTTCGTGCCGGAGGAGTACTGGGAAGTCGATGCACTGGTCAATACCTCCGACAAGCAACCGGTCGCCCTTGAGGTCAGTAAGCACCGCGGTGCCAATTTCCGTCCCGGAAACAAGGCCGATACCGACGCTGCGCTGGCGGAGCTGACCGCCGGCAGCTATCAGGTCAGCGACCGCGAAGATAAGCCGACCCAGAGCAAGCCTTCGGCGCCCTATATCACCTCGACCCTGCAGCAGGCCGCCAGTACGCGGTTGGGCTTCGGGGTCAAGAAAACCATGATGCTGGCCCAGCGGCTCTATGAAGCCGGTCACATCACCTATATGCGTACCGACTCGACCAACCTGAGTGCCGAAGCGGTACAGAGCTGTCGCGATTTTATTCTCGATCGTTACGGCAAAGATTATCTGCCCGAAGCACCGCGCTCCTATAGCTCCAAAGAGGGGGCCCAGGAGGCACACGAGGCGATCCGTCCGTCCGACGTCAATATCAGTGGTTCGATCCTGAAGGACATGGAACGTGATGCACAGCGCCTGTATGAGCTGATCTGGCGCCAGTTTGTCGCCTGCCAGATGCCCAATGCGCGCTTTATCAGCACTCGGATCAAGGTTAGCTGTGGCGATTATGAACTGCGTACCCGCGGTCGGATCATGCAGTTTGACGGCTTCCTGAAAGCCCAGCCCTCGGCCGGTAAGAAGGATGAGGATGTGATCCTGCCGGATCTGCAGAAGGGTGATCCGCTGACGTTGGAAAAACTCGAGCCGGCCCAGCATTTCACCAAGCCGGCACCGCGCTTCAGCGAAGCGGCGTTGGTTAAAGAGCTGGAGAAGCGTGGCATCGGCCGCCCGTCCACCTATGCATCGATCATCTCGACGATTCAGGATCGCGGTTACGTCAAATTGGAAAACCGCCGCTTCTACGCCGAGAAGATGGGCGACATCGTCACCGATCGTCTGGTCGGCAGTTTCTCCGATCTGATGGACTACGGCTTCACCGCCAAGATGGAGGAAGCGCTGGACGACGTGGCCAACGGCCATGCCGACTGGAAGCACCTGCTTGATGACTTCTACCGTGACTTCAACGGCAAGCTGGAGAAGGCCGAGTCGGATGAGGGCGGTATGGCACCGAACAGCCCGACCGAGACCGATATTCCGTGCCCGAAGTGCGAGCGTCCGATGATGATTCGTACCGCCAGCACCGGCGTGTTCCTGGGTTGCTCCGGCTACAGCCTGCCGCCTAAGGAACGTTGTAAAGGCACCCTGAACCTGGTCCATGGGGACGAGGTGATCAGCGTCGACGCCGACGATGAAGCCGAATCGCGTCAGCTGCTGAAGAAGCACCGTTGCAGCAAGTGCGGCACGGCGATGGACAGCTACCTGATCGACGAAACCCGTAAACTGCATGTGTGCGGCAATAACCCGGCCTGTTCCGGCTTTGAGGTCGAGCAGGGTCAGTACAAGATTAAGGGCTACGACGGCCCGGTGATCGAGTGCGATAAATGCGGCGCCGACATGCAGCTTAAGACCGGCCGTTTCGGTAAATACTTCGGCTGTACTTCCGAGAGCTGCAAGAACACCCGCAAGCTGCTGCGCAATGGTGAAGCGGCACCGCCCAAAATGGACCCGGTCCCGATGCCGGAACTGCCCTGCGCCAAGGTGGAGGATCATTACATCCTGCGCGACGGAGCCTCCGGGCTGTTCCTGGCCGCCAGCCAGTTCCCGCGCAACCGTGAGACCCGGGCACCGTTGATCAGCGAGCTGATTCCGCATCAGCAGGCGATCGATCCGAAGTACCACTACCTGATGCAGGCGCCTCAGGCTGACCCGGACGGTGAACCGGCCGTGGTGCGCTACAGTCGCAAGACCAAAGAGCAGTATGTGATGTCAGAGGTAAACGGCAAAGCCACCGGCTGGCGCGCCTATTACCGTGACGGGCGCTGGGTCGAAGAAGACAAGCGCAAAAAGAAAAAGTAAGCCAGGACGGCAGGAGTCCACCATGTCCAATATCTACATCGCGCGCACCAATCAGAAGCTGCTGTTTGCCAAGGTGCATCTGGACCAGTTGAAGCAGGCGGCCGAGTCGACCGGCTGGAATAAACACGCGCAGATCGAATCCTACGAGGAGTCGATTCTGTTCCATCTGGTGTCGGCCTACAGCGCTTACCTGCGCGAGATCGCTGAAGTTTACCGCCTCGACCCGCTGAAGATCTCCACCCGTGACGAGCTGCTCGAGCAGCTGGAGCATAACGGTATGGAAGCGCCGGAGGCGAAAGAGCTGACCGAGCTGGCCGGACGTGACAGCTGGCTGTCGCAAACCCTGAAGGCTTACCGGGCCTGCTGGGTGGCGCAGGATCGGGAGCAGGCCAACCAGTCCGACCATGCCAGCCTGTCGGAGATTCAGGTGGTTCAGGTCAATCCGGACCATTCCAAGGATGGCGAGGTGATCGAGCAGTTGGAAAGCTGGCTCAACAGCCTGCGGGAACTGATCGATCGCCAGCGCGAAAGCCTGAAGGAGTGGTAACCCACAGCATTTGATCGACGATTTCCCAAAGCCCGCTGAACGCGGGCTTTTTTATGTTCGCCGTTTGCCGAGCCTGCGCCGATCAACAGGGGTAGGGGTTGCTCGATGACACAAAAAAGCCCCGCATGGCGGGGCTTGGTGAGTCTGCTGCAGGCCGGCTTGGCCTGCTGTTGACCCGTTAGACGAAGGCCATGACAGCCAGCAGACCGACGACGCTCAGCACGATGGTGTAAGGCAGCGCCATCACGACCATCCGCATGTAGGACAGACGTACCAGCGGGGCGATCGCCGAGGTCAGCAGGAACAGGAACGCAGCCTGACCGTTCGGGGTTGCAACCGACGGCAGGTTGGTACCGGTGTTGATCGCAATGGCCAGCGATTCGAAGTGTTCCCGGGTAATAGAGCCGGCAGCGTGGGCGGCGGCGACTTCGTTGATATAAACAGTGGCAACGAACACGTTGTCACTGATCGCCGACAGGATGCCGTTGGCGATAAAGAACATCGCCGGCTGGACGCCCAGGTCCATCGCCAGAACCGATTCGATGATCGGCTGGAACAGGTGCTGGTCGTGGATCACCGAGACCACGGCGAAGAACACCACCAGCAGCGCGGTGAAGGGCAGGGCCTCTTCGAACGCCTTGCCGATCTGGTGCTCTTCGGTAACACCGTTAAAGCTGGTGGCCAGGATGATAACCGCCAGACCGATAAAGCCGACTTCGGCCAGGTGGAAGGCCAGGCCGATCACCAGTACCGCAGCACAGAAGAACTGGACATAGAGCTGAGCCCGGTCACGCTTGGTCAGCTTGGCTTCCTGTTGTTCATCGAAGTGCTTCAGGATATTGAACACGTTCTCCGGAATCTGAGCGCCGTAGCCGAACAGTTTCTTCTTCTCGACAACGACCACGGTGAGCAGGCCGCAGATCAGTACCGGAATGGAGATCGGCGCGACCTTGACGAAGAAGTCGACAAAGTTCCAGCCCATCTTGGCGCCGATCAACAGGTTTTGCGGCTCGCCCACCAGGGTTGCTACACCGCCCAGCGCGGTACCGACGGCACCGTGCATCAGCAGGCTGCGCAGGAAGGCACGGAAGTCATCCAGCTCCTTGCGGTGATCGTCGTGCAGGTGATCATCGGTGGAGTGGTCGTGCTTGTGGTTCTTGTCGTGGTCATGGCCGTGGGAGGCGACTTTGTGGTAAACCGCGTAGAAGCCCACACCGGCACTGATCAGAACCGCGGTTACGGTCAGAGCGTCGAGGAAAGCCGACAGGACCGCACCCATAAAGGAGAACAGCAGCGACAGTTTGATCTTGTCACGGACATTCAGCAGGATCTTGGTGAAAACGTACAGCAGCATCCCTTTCAGGAAGTAGATACCGGCCACCATAAACATCAGCAGCAGGATAACCGGCAGGTTCTGTTCGACCTCATGCAGCAAGGTGTGCGGATTGGTCAGCCCAATCACCAGCGCCTCGATGGCCAGTAGACCGCCAGGTTGCAGCGGGTAGCACTTGAGTGCCATGGCCAGGGTGAAAATAAATTCGAAGATCAGGATCCAGCCGGTCGCAACAGGACCAACGACCAGTAGCAGAATCGGGTTGATAACCAAGAAGGCGATAATCGCCTGCTTGTACCACATCGGCGAATTTCCAAGGAAATTCCGCACGAAAGCTTGAGAATAAGTGCCTTTCATTCTTGCTTCCTACACCATTGTGAGTGAGAGGGTAGCGACTACCGAACAGCCAAAACGAGGACGCAGGCGATGACTCGCATCCGGTGTCATCGGTGCGTCAGGCGACGTTCAGAGGTTGCTGCGTTGTTATCGTAGGCCGACAGTTTGGCTAGGCGCGGGCCGGCATCTCAGTTGCCGAAGCGCCCAATTTGGCGGCGCCACATCATAACAATTTTCGCAACTGCGAAGAAACTTAAAAACCTGATATAGGTCCAGAAATACGACCAATTATGTTGGGATTTTGCGCAAACGCGTTAGCTTCAATTGCGCTATCACAATCGATGACTAATCTTACCCGTATCAACGGGAATCAAGCCGAGTCCGGCGGGAGGACGGGATGAAGATCGAGGTGGTTGAGGGGGATATCACCCTTCTCGACGTTGACGCGATCATCAATGCGGCCAACAACAGTTTGCTGGGTGGTGGCGGCGTCGACGGGGCGATTCATAAGGCGGCCGGGCCGGAGCTTTTGACTGAA
The DNA here is from genome assembly GCF_965230735.1 of Motiliproteus sp. Classification (GTDB taxonomy): domain Bacteria; phylum Pseudomonadota; class Gammaproteobacteria; order Pseudomonadales; family Balneatricaceae; genus Motiliproteus. The sequence continues at coordinate 2,963,517 of NZ_OZ246016.1, read as the reverse complement.
TGCCGAACCCTGGGCGGCTGCCCGACCGGTGAGGCCAAAATCACCGCCGGCTATCGCCTGCCTGCTCGGTATGTCATTCATACCGTGGGGCCTATCTGGCACGGCGGTCAGCAGAGTGAGCCGGAATTGCTGGCGCGTTGCTATCAAAATTCCTTGGCGCTGACGGCCGAGCATCAACTCCGTTCGGTGGCGTTTCCGGCGATCAGTTGCGGGGTGTACGGTTATCCGCCGGCGCCGGCGGTGCGCATTGCGGTCAGCACCGTACGACGTGCCGCACCGGTGACGTTGGAGCAGGTGCTGTTCTGTTGTTTTAGTCAGGAGCTGGCCCAGTTGTACCGGCAGGCCCTGGCCGAAAGCTGACTCGGATCGTTAGCGGTCAGGATCAACACAGCGTCGCCGATAGGCTTCGCTTTGCATCTCGATCAGACGGCTGCGGGTTCGCTCGAACGGTTCGATCAGTATGCCGCCCGGGTACAGCTGATCAATTTCAACGTCGGCGGCCGCCAACAGTAAAACCGCACGATCGTAGAGCTCGTCGATCAGGGCGATAAAGCGTCGGGTTCGGTCGTCGTTTGTGCCGGGGAAGCGGCGACGGTTGGTCGCACTGGCCGGTCTATCCTCGGTTCCCTGAACCACCCAGTGGGTTTCGGTGCTGCCGCTCAGGTCGGGGATATGGCTGAGCAGAATGATTTTGAAGCGTTCGGCCAGTGCCATATAGTCGTTGGCGCTTCGCGGCCCCTCGCAGAGCGCATCGAAACGGAACCAGGCCGCCTGCTCGTTATGTTGGACGCATGGGATTGCCCGGCCTTCGATCGTCAATGGCACTCCTTGCACGACGGGGGAACCAGCCAATTCATCAAAGCGCTGCTGAAGCTGTGATCGATCCGGATTGAGCAGGAATAGATCGGCGTTGTCGAGCTGTCGGCGGCGATGATCCTGACCACCGTCGAGGTGGAGAATCCGGCAATGCTGCTTCAACACATCGATCGCCGGCAGAAACCGCTGTCGCTGCAGTCCATCAGCATAGAGCTGATCCGGATGCTGGTTGGAGGTGGCCACCAGCACCGTGCCGCGTTGAAACAACTGTGTCATCAGCCGTCCCAGCAGCATCGCATCGCCGATATCATTAACAAAGAACTCGTCGAAACAGAGTACCCGGGTGTCGGCACTGATCTGTGTGGCAATGCTGGCCAGGGGATCCGGCTGGCCGGAGAGTGCAGTCAGTTGCTGATGGACCCGGCGCATAAAGTGATGGAAGTGCAGGCGTTGGAAGTGGCTGTCCGGCAGTTGTTGACAGAACAGATCCATCAACAGTGTCTTGCCGCGACCGACCGGGCCGTAAAGCCAGATTCCTCGAGGAGGGACTGATGGGGCGAGGCGTCGCCTGAAACTAAGCCGGTGCGGGCGCTGCTGAAGATGATCGATCAGCGTCTGCAGCGGCTCCAGGCAGGCCAGTTGAGCCGGGTCGGCATCGAGCTGTTGTCGCCGGCTCAAAGCCCGATATCGGGCGTGAAGATCGCCCATAATGGCGCAGGATCAGTTCGGTTTGAAGTCGTCAACGCTTTGAACAGTGCGGGTTTCGACATCCTCCTCTTCCGGGATATCGAAATCTTCAACCTCCTGCCAGGCTTCACCCGGTATCCGCTCCCAGACGGCACCCGGCTTGCTTTTGAGAAGCTCTTCCAGTGACGGATCCATCTGGATCAGGGTCTCAACCGGGTAGGGCTGCATGTTCTTTTTGTCGGCCAGTTCTTCCGGGGTCTCATAGCCGGAATACATCCGCCAGCCGGTATCGCGCAGATCGGCCGGAACGGTTTTGTACATAAAGCGGACCGGGCAGGGCTTCTCCCCCACCAGCAGTTTGGAAACCAGTGCCAGAAAAGGCTTGGGGGCATCGGTCAGGATTGAATCGGTCATAATCGCGAAGTTCTACTTGGTTGAAAGTTCTGTTCGGTTGAGGTGGTTGTCTGTGGGCTAATAATACCGGATGCAGTGAATGAGGTGCTATGGGGTGAAGGTAGTGGTTAGTCGTATTTCGGCCGGCTGGTATCCGGTTGAACGGCAAAGGGTTGCCGGTACCCGATTCATTCAGGGGCGCTGACTCAGGCTCTGATGATTCGAGTTATAGGCGCGGCCGGTCAAACCGGGGCTTTCCCAGTAAGGGGGGCTGTTTTGGCTTCAAACTTGCTGTGAAATACCGGTTAACTTCTAGCATGGAGCTACAGATGTCGATCCCGAGTCAGTTCTCAACGGTAAACCTTGCTCAACCCGGTTTGAGCCAGAAGTCGGTCAGCCTGCTGCAAAGACGGGGCCTGTCAGCGGTGCAGGTGGATCAGTTTGAAGCCCTGCTGGTATCGGCAAATCAGAAGCTGAGTGCCGACCAGACCGCGAAGCAGGTGTTGGCGGGGTTTTCAGCCGATCAAATAAAATTGCTGCAGCAGGCCACCAGCTTGGCCGATCCGATCCGGATCGACTCGCTGAGCGATGAGGGAGCGATCAACCTATTAGCGCAGCCGGACAAGACCGGTATGGTGGATCTGAATAATGACGGTGTGGTGGAGATCGGTAAAGCCAAGACGCTGGCCTATCCGCCGCTGAATGCCCCGGCAGGTGTGCATCAGGCCTGGGAAAAGGCTACGGCGAATCTTTCCGAAGCCGATGTGATGATGCTGCAATTCCATATGGCCACCGCCAACGGTATCGAACTGGGCACTCATCTTCCCAAACCATCGGGCTTGAGCCCGGAGCAGGAGTGGTCAACCGCGGGTTGGCAGTCACTGTTGGAAAAGATGCGCTCAGCGCTGGATTTTTCGGTGTCGATGGATGGCTGGACACGGACTCATCGAGTTCAGCAGGATTTTTACAACCGCTTTGAACAAGAATTGGCGTCAATGAGTCCGCAGAAATCGAATTCGCAACCGACCTGAGCGCATCTAGAGAGGCGATCGGGCGATCCTCTGTCACAGCCTCTGTCACAGCCTCCGGTTATTTCTTTTCCCATCTGGACCAGGGGTTGAAAGTCTGATCGCTGCTCTGGGGCTTGGTTTTCGGCTTCGGCTTCGGTTCAGATGCGTTCGCGTGCTCAGAGGGTTTGTCTTCGGTACTTTTACTGAAGGGGCTCTGGCGCCGTTGTTGCGGCTTCTTACGGCTCTGGTAACCCGCGTTCTTGTTCCAGCTGGCGGCCTTGTCGCGCTTCTTTTGATTCAAATGGGCGGCGTCCTCCAGGCTCAATTCGGCCGGTTCACCCGGTAGTTGGCCATCGGGGATGATCCGTTCTCTCGGCGGGAGCTTGAACTGAGTTGAGCTGGCTCTGGGCAGGTTCTTGAACTGGTACAGATAGAAGGTTTCCACCTTTTCCCGCGCCCAGTCGGTCTTCTTCAAGAACTTAACGCTGGAGGCGACACTGGGGTTGGTGCGGAAGCAGTTGATATTGAGGTAGGCATAGAGAATCTCAAAGCCATAGTGATCAACGAGTTCGGTGACCAGGGCTTTCAGTCCGAGGCCGTGGAGCGGGTTGTTGCGGTAGTTGATCTCGTCGTTCATGGATAGCCTGCTTGGTGGGGGAATGGCGCGAAAAAAAACCGGGCCTGAGCCCGGTTTTCTATGGCTGGATCGAATTAGCCCTGCAGGGCTTTCTTGATCCGGCTGATCGCTTCTTCCAGTACTTTCATGCTGGTAGCGAAAGACAGACGCATCTGGCCGGGAGAACCGAAGGCGGAACCCGGTACCAGGGCAACGCCGGCTTCGTTCAACAGGAACTCGGCCAGGGCGATGTCGTCTTCGAACTCCGGACGGGAGTCGATCACCTGCTGGAAGCTCGGGAACGCATAGAAGGTGCCGTCGGCCGGGATGCAATCGACCCCGTCGATCTCGTTCAGGGCTTCGACCACGAAGTCGTGGCGCTGCTTGAACGCAACCAGCATCTCCTTGACGCAATCCTGAGAACCTTCCAGGGCAGTCTGGGCGGCAACCTGGGAGATCGAGGTCGGGTTAGAAGTCGACTGGGACTGGACCTTCTTCATCGCCTTGATCAGGGTTTCCGGTCCGGCCGCATAGCCGATCCGCCAGCCGGTCATCGAGTAGGCTTTGGAGACGCCGTTCAGCACGATGGTGCGGTCGTACAGTTCCGGGCAGGCCATCAGAATGTTGCAGAACGGCTCGTCGCTCCAGAGGATGTGCTCGTACATGTCATCGGTGGCAACCAGCACGTTGGGGTGCTTCTTCAGCACTTCACCCAGTGCTTCCAGCTCGGCACGGGAGTAGGCCACACCGGTGGGGTTGGACGGGCTGTTCAGTACCACCAGCTTGGTCTTCGGCGTGATCGCCATCTCCAGCTGTTCCGGAGTCAGCTTGAAACGCTGCTCTTGGGAGGTGCGAACGATGACCGGCACACCATCGGAAACGGCGACCATGTCCGGGTAGGAAACCCAATACGGGGCCGGGATGATCACTTCGTCGCCCGGGTTGATCAGCGCCAGCGACAGGTTGAAGAAGCTCTGCTTACCACCGCAGGAAACCAGAATCTGGGTCGGCTGGTACTCCAGGCCGTTGTCGTTCTTCAGCTTGTTGATAATGGCGTGCTTAAGCGCCGGGGTGCCGTCCACGGCGGTGTACTTGGTGAAGCCTTCGTTGAGGGCTTCAATAGCTGCGTTTTTAATGTGATCCGGGGTGTCGAAATCGGGCTCGCCCGCGCCCAAGCCAATAATGTCTTTGCCGGCTGCGCGCAGTTCGGCGGCACGGTTGGTAACCGCCAGCGTGGGGGAAGGCTTGATGTTGTTAACCCGATCGGAAAGTTGCAGGTCCAAGTTGGTGTCCTCTCAAATGAGCTGATCATAAATGTCGGTTTTCTCGACATCGTGCTCCGAAAACTCAACCGTTCCGGAGCGCCGAAAAAAAGCCGTATAATTGTACAGATTCACTCCGGCTCAGGAAACCGTATGCCCAGTTTATTTGAGGTCAATTCGCGCTTTGACCCCGCCGGCGATCAGCCGGTCGCCATCGCCCAGCTTTCCGAAGGCATCAATGCCGGTCTGGCCGCCCAAACCCTGTTGGGTGTGACCGGCTCCGGCAAGACTTTCACCATCGCCAATCTGGTCGCGCAACAGCAGCGTCCAACGATCGTGCTGGCCCCGAACAAGACCCTGGCGGCGCAGCTGTACGGCGAGTTTCGCGAGTTTTTCCCCAAGAATGCGGTGGAGTACTTCGTCTCCTACTACGACTACTACCAGCCCGAAGCCTATGTGCCGGCGTCGGACACCTATATCGAGAAGGACTCGTCGGTGAACGAGCATATCGAGCAGATGCGGTTGTCGGCCACCAAGGCGTTGTTGGAGCGCCCCGATGCGATCATCGTCGCTACGGTCTCATCGATCTACGGTCTGGGGGACCCGAAGTCCTACCTGAAGATGATGATGCACCTGGACCGGGGCGATCGGGTCGATCAACGAACCATTCTGCGACGCCTGGCCGAATTGCAGTACACCCGCAACGATGTTGAGCTGCATCGCGCCACCTATCGGGCCCGCGGTGACGTGATCGATATCTTCCCGGCTGAGTCCGAGCGTGATGCGATCCGGGTCGAGCTGTTTGACGACGAGATCGAACAGCTCAGTTACTTCGATCCGCTGACCGGCGAGACGCTGCGCAAGGTGCCGCGAGTGACGGTCTATCCTAAGTCACACTATGTCACCCCGCGTGAAGTGCTGCTGGAGGCGGTCGAGAAAATCAAGGTCGAACTCAAGGAACGGTTGGAGCGGTTGCGCGAGAACAACAAGCTGCTGGAAGCCCAGCGGTTGGAACAACGGACTCAGTTCGACATCGAGATGATCCTGGAGCTGGGTTACTGCACCGGGATCGAAAACTACTCCCGCTACCTCTCGGGGCGTGAAGCCGGTCAGCCCCCGCCCACGTTGTTTGAATACCTACCCGAAGGGGCCTTGCTGGTGATCGATGAGTCCCACGTCACCATTCCGCAACTTGGAGCCATGTACAAGGGTGACCGCTCCCGTAAGGAGACGCTGGTGGAGTACGGTTTCCGGCTGCCGTCGGCGCTGGACAACCGACCGCTGCGATTCGAAGAGTGGGAGCAACTGGCGCCCCAGGCGGTTTATGTCTCAGCCACGCCGGGAAACTACGAGGCCGAGCATGCTGGTCAGGTGGTCGAGCAGGTGGTTCGTCCGACTGGCCTGGTGGATCCGGAGATCGAAGTGCGGCCCGCCACCACCCAGGTGGATGACCTGCTTAGCCAGATCAACCAACGGGTGGAACGGGGCGAACGGATACTGGTCACCACGCTGACTAAACGGATGGCGGAGGATCTGACCGAGTACCTCGATGAACACGGGGTTCGGGTGCGCTACCTGCACTCGGATATCGACACGGTGGAACGGGTTGAGATCATCCGGGATCTGCGGATCGGCGAGTTCGATGTACTGATCGGGATCAATCTGCTGCGCGAAGGGCTGGATATGCCGGAGGTGTCGCTGGTGGCGATCCTGGATGCCGACAAGGAAGGCTTTCTGCGCTCGGACCGCTCACTGATCCAGACCATCGGTCGGGCGGCGCGGAACCTCAACGGTAAGGCGATCCTCTACGCCGACCGGGTCACCGGTTCGATGCAGCGGGCGATCGACGAAACCGAACGCCGACGGGCCAAGCAGCTGGCCTTCAACGAAGCCAACGGGATCGTGCCCAAGAGTGTCAGCAAATCGATCGCCGACATTATGGAAGGCGCCCGGGTGCCCGGTAAGAAAGCGGCCAAGAGCAGCCGCAAGGTGGCCGAGCCCAAAGCTGATTACAGCACCGATCCCCAAGCGATGTCGCCGAAGGAGCTCAGCCGGGCGATCACCAAGCTGGAAGATCAGATGTACGAGGCTTCCAAGAACCTGGAGTTTGAACAGGCCGCCTATTTCCGCGATGAGTTGCAGAAATTGAAACAACACGCATTGGTCGGCTGAGGGGTTGCGACTAAAAGTCGGATTGTTAGGGCTTCGTCGCTGCTGCTACCCTTAGCACGGCTTAACCAAGCGGATTCGACCGGCTTCGGTTACTGTTATCAGCAGCAGGGCCGGATCGGCAATCCGGCCCTGCTTTGCTCACATCAAGGGGGCAGCTCTTTTGATCTTCCTTCGCCGGAGAGCGAGTCAACAACGCCAGTGCTACGAGAACACCTGCAGTAGGTAGGACCCCGCCGGAAGCGGGAAGTAGGGAATCGATGTTCGATGATGTAGAAGATTTTACGTTTATCCATGATCAGATGGCCGATGCTGTTTATCTGATCGATCCCGCCAGCTCGAACATTATCTGGGTTAACCGAGCCGGCCATGAAGACCTGTTAATGGAAAAGCACGAAGTGCTGAACCATTCGGTGCTTAGTCTGCAGAAACATGTGACCGAAAACGGTCAATGGCAGGCGATCGCGAATGTGATCCGCGCCGAGAAGCGTTACACCTTCAACGGTCACCACTGCCGTAAGGATGGTTCCGAATTTCCGGTGGAGGTGAACACCACCGTCTTTAGCCACCGAAATCAGGAATTCTTTCTGTCTGTCGCCCGCGATATCAGCAGTCGACGAGCTTACGAGTCCAGGGACAAGGGGCGTGAGGCCCAGATCCTGACCGCCATCGATGCCAGCAGCGATGGGCTTTGGGATTGGGAGATAGAGAACGGGGCGGTCTACTTCAGCCCGTCATTGAAGCGGATGCTCGGATACGGTCCGGATGAAATGCCGCCGGTGGTCGATACCTGGAAAGACAATATCCACCCCAGCGATCAGCAGCGGGTGTTGCGGATCATGGGGGAGCACCTGAACGGGCAACGGGAGCGCTATGCGGCGACCTATCGTTTGCGCAACCGTAACGGTCATTACCTCTGGGTTCATGATACCGGCTGTATCTCCGAATACGATGAGGATCTCAAACCGGTACGGGCAACCGGCATCGTAACCGATGTGACCCGTCAAAAATTGCTGGAGCAACGCCTGCAGGAACTGGCGGCTTACGATGAACTGACCGGTCTACGCAATCGCCGTGAGTGCCGTCGCGTGTTTGACAGCCAGCTGCACCTGGCTGGGCGTCATCAGCAGCCGTTGAGCCTGGCCCTGATCGATCTGGATTTCTTTAAATCCGTGAATGATCAGCTCGGCCATGTCGGGGGTGACTATGTGCTGAAGACGGTGGCGAAACTGCTGGAAGAGCGGATACGGCGCTCGGACTTCCTGTTCCGCTGGGGCGGGGAAGAGTTTCTGTTGTTGAGCCCGCAGACCGAACAGTCAGCGATGGTCGAGCTCTGTGCGCAGCTGAGGCTGGCGCTGGAATCGCATCAGTTCTGCTATGAGCAGCAGAGCCTGTCACTGACCGCAAGTTTTGGTATCGCCACCTATCCGACCAGTGGCTCGGAAACCGGTGAGCTGATGTTGGCGATGGATACCGAACTCTACCGGGCCAAATCCCAGGGACGAAATCAGGTCTGCTACCCGGATAAGTGCCAGCACAGCTAAAAAACACCGTCTGCTCCGTTGCGGCCCGTCGTTAGGCCGAGCGATATGATCCCCTCGATCGCGCTGCGAAAAAAAGCCCTGCCAGCCGCTCCTCAAGGCTGACAGGGAAGGCCTACGATAGGATTCTCACGCAGGGATCAGGCGGCGCCTTGACCGTCCAGTTCATCCACAGCCCGTTGACGTAGCAGGAAGCGCTGCAGCTTACCGCTGGGCGTTTTCGGCAGTTCTTTGACAAACTCGATCTCGCGCGGGAAAGAGTGGGTCGACAGACGGTTGCGAACGTACTGCTGCAGCTCTTCCACTAGCGCATCATTAGGCTCATCCTGCTCCCGGATCACCGCATAGGCCTTGACGATCGAGCCGCGCTTTTCGCAGGGTTTGGCCACCACGGCGCTTTCGATAACCGCCGGGTGTTCCAGTAGGGTGCTTTCGACGTCGGCCGGGCCGATCCGGTAACCGGCGGAGGTGATGATGTCGTCATCGCGACCGGTGTAGGAGTGGGAACCGTCGGCATTGCGGATCACCATATCGCCGGTCAGGTAGTAGTTGCCGTGGTACGGCTTCTTGTCGGAGAAGCTGTAACCCATAAAGAAGAACTGCGGTGACTGGCTGACGTCGACCGCCAGCTGGCCGGTTTGGCCCGGTTCGACTTCGTTGAACTCGTCATCCAGTGCCACCAGGCGGTAGCCGGGCATCGGGAAGCCCATGCAGGCGACATGCTCTTCGTGGTCCAGCGCGTGATAGTTACAGGCGGTCATGCCTGTTTCGGTCTGACCGTAGTGATCACGAACCGGGCAGCTGAACACGCGATCCATCCAGTTGGCGACTTCCGGGTTCAACGGCTCGCCGGCGCTGCTGGCGACGCGCAGGTTGATGTTGTAGTCGGCACGCTGGGCTTCGTTGGCCATCAACAGGCGGTAGGCGGTCGGCGCCGCCGCTAGGTTGGTGATCTCGAACTCCTGCATAAAGGCGTAGGTGTTGTCGGCGGTGAAACCGTGCTCGTTGAAGTGGGTGGTGCAACCCAGCAGCAGCGGGCCGACAACGGCGTAGTAGAGACCGTAAGCCCAACCCGGATCGGCTACGTTCCAGTAGTTGTCCTCGTCACGCAGGCCGATCGCCAGCTCCATATAGGTCCAGAACGAGACCAACGCCTTGGCCGGAACTGCAACGCCCTTGGATTTGCCGGTGGTGCCGGAGGTGAACATCTGCAGGAAGGGCTCGTCCCGGCCTATCAGGACTGGTTCGAACTGATCGTCCTGGCTGTCGACGGCCTGTTGCCACAGCAGGTCGGATTCCGAAGCACAGGCCTCAGAACTGTCGGCCACCAGCATGGTCTTGGGCAGGTCTTTGACGTCGGCCAGCTTGGGCCACTGCTCGGGGTTGGTGATGATCAGCTTGGAGCCGGCGCAGTTGAGGCGGTACTCGATCGCACCGGAACCGAACGCGGTGAACAGCGGCTGATAAACACCGCCGGCACGCAGGGTTCCCAGTACCGCGATCAGCAGCTCAGGGGTCCGGGGCAGCAGGCAGGCAACCCGGTCGCCTTTTCCGATGCCCTGATTTTTGAGCATGTTGGCGAACTGGGCCGAACGGCGCTGCAGCTCGGCGAAGCTCAGCTCGCCCTTGCTGCCGTCGATACGCTGGTAGCGCAGCGCGGCCTTGTCCGGGTTCTGCTGGGCGTGGCGGTCACAGCTCTCGACGCAGACGTTGATGCCGGGTGCTTCGCTCAACTGGCCGCTGAACTGCGACTCGATCATCTGCGGGGTGAATTTGGCGATATAGTCCTGATAAGTTTGCTCAGTCATAACCTTACCTATTGTTTTAATTCTCTAATTCATTGAATTCTGTAAAGTCGATCAGCTATCAAGACCCAGCTCATCGATGGTGATCTCACGCATCTTGAACTTCTGGATCTTGCCGGTGACGGTCATCGGGAAGGCATCGGTGAACTTGATGTAACGTGGCACCTTGAAGTGGGAGATCTTGTCCTTGCAGTAGTCTCGCAGCTCCTGCTCGGTCAGATCCGCCTCGGGCTTGAGGATGATCCAGGCCACCAGCTCTTCGCCGTACTTTTTGTCCGGTACGCCGGTAACCTGGGCGTCGGAGATCGCCGGGTGGGTGTAGAGGAACTCCTCGATTTCGCGGGGATAGATGTTTTCACCACCGCGGATCACCATGTCCTTGCTGCGGCCGATGATGCTGATGTAACCCTCGTCGTCCATGGTTGCCAGGTCGCCGGTGTGCATCCAACCGGCACTGTCGATCGCGTTCAGGGTCGCTTCTTCGTTATTCCAGTAGCCCAGCATGACGCTGTAGCCCCGGGTGCAGAGCTCGCCGATCTCGCCGCGGGGGACGATCTTGCCCAGGGAGTCGATGATCTTGGATTCCAGATGGGGCTGAGTCCGGCCGACGGTGCTGACGCGCTTGTCGATCGGGTCTTCGGCGCCGGTCTGGGTGCTGACCGGGCTGGTCTCGGTCATACCGTAGGCGATCTGCACCTCTTTCATGTGCAGCTGCTCGATCACCTGCTTCATCACCTCCACCGGGCAGGTGGCGCCGGCCATGACGCCGGTGCGCAATGAGTCGAGGTTGTAATCGGCAAAGGTCGGGTGCTCCAGTACCGCGATAAACATGGTCGGTACCCCGTACAGCGCAGTGGCACGCTCTTCAGCGACGGCCTTGAGGACTGAATCGGGCTCGAAGGCTTCACTCGGGTAGATCATCGTGGCGCCGTGGCTGACGCAGCCCAGGTTACCCATCACCATGCCGAAGCAGTGGTACAGCGGTACCGGGATCACAAGACGGTCTTGATCGGTGAATCGCTGGCTCTCGGTAACGAAGAAACCGTTGTTGAGAATGTTGTGGTGACTGAGGGTGGCACCCTTCGGGAAACCGGTGGTGCCGGAGGTGTACTGGATGTTGATCGGATCATCGAACTGCAGTTCGCTCTGACGCTCCTGCAGGGCATCAACGGAGGTGTTGTCGGCCTGGTCCAGCATCTGCTGCCAGCTCATGAAACCGGCGGCGGGTTTGTCGGACAGGGTAATCACGCCGTTCAGGTGCGGCAGTGCCGGGGTGATCAGCTTGCCGGGTTCGGACTGGGCCAGTTCGGGGACCAGCTTGTTGAGCATGGCGGTGTAGTTGGAGCTCTTGAACTGGTCTGCCGCGATCAGGTAGCGACACTCGGACTGGTTCAGTGCGTATTCCAGCTCGTGTAGACGGTAGGCCGGGTTGATGTTCACCAGCACGGCGCCGATCTTGGCGGTGGCGAACTGGGTGACGCACCACTGGGCGTTATTGGGTGACCAGATACCGACGCGATCGCCTTTTTCGACGCCGATCGCCATCAGTGCACGGGCGCAACGCTCGACCTGCTGTTGCAGTTCGCGGTAGCTCCAGCGAATGCCCTGATGCATCGACACCAGGGCATCGTTGGTGGCGTATTCGCTGGCGATCCGGTCGAACAGATCGCCGATGGTTTCACCGATCAGCGGGGTGCTGCTGGTGGCACTGGTATAGCTGGAGTTAGGAGCAGAAGGGGAAGTAGGCGCGTTCATTCGCAGGACCTCCGAAATATTATGGTTATTTTGTTGTTTGGGACTGCCGAGCCTCGGCTCGAGGCGCCGCGGGCAGGTCGCGGTACTGGCTGTGATACTCGGGGTTGGGAACCATTTCGGTGGCGCCAGCCAACCGGTTGGTCATGTTGTAAAAACCGGTGAGGGAGGCGATATCCCAGATCTCGGTATCGCTGAAACCGGCATCGCGCAGAGCTTGGCGGTCGGCTTCTGTGGTTTGATCCGGATGGCGGGTCAGCTGATCGGCAAAATCGAGCATGGCCCGGTGGCGAGTGCTCAACTCAGCGGCGCGATAATTCATCACCAACTGCTCGCCCAGAATGGGGTTTTCGCTGTACTGCCGAACCGCTGCACCGTGGGCGGTCAGGCAGTAGTAACAGTGGTTGGCGGAGGAGACGACCACAGCGATCATCTCCCGCTCCAATGCACTCAGTCCGGATTCACCCAACATCAGACAGTTGTAGAGTTGGGCGAAGGCATCGAACTGCGGCAGGTTGTGGCTGTAAGCGGCCAGTACGTTCGGCACCATGCCAAGCTTTTCCTGACAGATCCCCAGATATCGTGCGGTGGTATCGGGCAGCTGTTCCAGGGTCGGAACCGGCAGGTCCAGAGCGGTAGGTTTCGAATTAATCATACTGACCTCGCTTAACCGTTGAATGCCAACTTTGATTAGAAGTTACGCTTGACCAGCTTTTGCAGCTCGCCGACCAGACCGTTACGGAAGGCCAGTACACAGATCACGAACACCACACCCATGATTACGTGGATGTAGTTGCCCAGCGGGCCAGCGGCCAGGGCGTTTTGCAGCGTAACGATGGTGCCAGCGCCCAGTACCGGGCCCCAGATGGTGCCCATGCCACCCAACAGCGTCATCAGTACCACCTCACCGGACATGAACCAGTGCACGTCGGTCAGCGAGGCCAACTGGAATACCAGTGCTTTGGTGGAGCCGGCCAGACCAGCTAGGGTGGCAGAGATCACGAAACACAGCAGCTTGTACTGGTTGACCTTGTAGCCCAGCGAGATCGCACGGGGCTCGTTCTCGCGGATCGCCTTCATCACCTGGCCGAACGGGCTGTGGATGGTGCGGTAGATCAGCGCAAAGCCACCGATGAAGACTGCCAGCACGAAGTAGTACATCACCAGGTTGTCGGACAGATCAATCACCCCGAACAGCTTGCCGCGGGGGATCCCCTGGATGCCGTCCTCACCGCCGGTGAACGGGGCTTGCAGGTAGAAGAAGAAGGCCAGCTGCGCCAGGGCCAGGGTAACCATCGCGAAGTAGATCCCTTCACGCTTAACCGCCAGCTTGCCGTAGACGAAACCGATGGCGGCGGAGACTGCAACGCCGGCCAGAATGGCCACTTCTGGCGTCAAGCCCTCGACGGAGAGCATCAGGTAACCGGTGATGTAGGAACCACTACCCAGGAACACGGCGTGGCCGAAGGAGAGCAGTCCGGAGAAGCCCAGCAGCAGGTTGAAGGCACAAGCAAACAGGGCGAAACAGAGGACTTTCATCAGAAAGACCGGGTAGAGGACCAGCGGCGCAACCAACGCCAGTCCCAGCAGAATCAGATTGAGCTTCTTATTGTTCATTTTCGATACCACCAATTGTTCAATATCGTGACGACTGGATAAATCAAAGTCGGTTCGGACAACGGCTGAGTGGGCGTTCAACGAGGTTGAGGTTGCTACCCAGCCTGTCCCTTGCAGGTTTCAGGCCCGATCGATCAGGCTTCTTTGCCGAACAGTCCGGCCGGCTTGGTCAACAGCACCAGAACCATGACCAGGAAGATGACGGTGTTAGAGGCTTCCGGGTAGAAGTACTTGGTCAGGCCTTCGACCACACCCATGCCCAGGCCGGTGGCAATCGCGCCGCCGATGGAGCCCATGCCGCCGATAACCACGATGGCGAACACGACGATCAGGATGTTGGAACCCATCTCGGGGGAGACCGAGTAAACCGGGGCGGCCAGAACACCAGCGAAACCAGCCAGCGCAACACCGAAGCCATAGGTCAGGGTAACGATCAGCGGAACGTTGATACCGAAGGCCTGCATCAGTTGCGGGTTTTCAGTGCCGGCACGCAGGTAGGCGCCCAGCTTGGTTTTTTCAATCAGCAGCCAGGTACCCAGGCAGACCGCCAGTGAGATAACGATGATCCAGGCGCGGTAGGTCGGCAGGTACATGAAGGGCAGGCGGAAGCCCCCTTTGAGCTCGTCCGGGATCGCGTAGGGCAGACCGGAAGAACCGTACCAGTGGGTGAACAGGCCCTGCAGCACCAGCGCGACACCAAAGGTCAGCAGCAGGCTGTAGAGGTGATCTTCATTGGCAATCGGACGAATCAGGAAGCGTTCGCACAGGATACCGATGGCGCCAACGGCCAGTGGGACCAGGAACAGTGCCCACCAGTAGCTAATACCAAGATAGTTGAGACCCATCCAGGCGCCGAAGGCACCCAGCATATAGAGCGCACCCTGGGAAAAGTTGATGACCTTCAACAGACCGAAGATGATCGCCAAGCCCAGCGCGAGCAGAGCGTAAAAGGAGCCGTTAATGAGCCCGATCAGCAGCTGGCCGAAGAGGGCGAACAGGTTGATATCAAACATAAACTCACCTGACCTGATTGCAGTGGCCGATCCTCGGCCGCTGTCTCCGACGGGTTGGGTGCTGGCGCGAGTTGTTGGGATTGCGCAGCGGTTTCCCGTCTGTTGTTATTACCAGCCGTCAACAGGACGACTGTGGGAAATTCGGTGACGGCGCCGGTCGGTTAGACCGACGCCGTGGTACTGCTGAGGTGCTTAGCTCTCCAGAGCGAACTTGCAGCCACCCTCTTCGAGCTTCAAGAAGGCTTCATCGCCCGGGATAACCTGCTCGATCGCAAAGATGTCGTTGCCATCGCGACGCTCATCAGCGTTCTTGATCCGAACCTGCAGCATGTCGTGAACCATGCGGCCGTCCTTACGCAGGTAACCATTGCGAGAGAAGAAGTCTTCAACCGGCATCTCTTTCATCTTGGCCATGACGGCTTTCGACTCGTCGGTGCCAGCAGCTTCTACCGCTTTCAGGTAGTGCATGGTGGAGGAGTAGGCGCCTGCATGCGGCATTGCCGGAATCTTGCCATCCATGCGAGCCATGTAGCGCTTGGACCACTCGCGGGTCTGGTCATCCATATCCCAGTAGAAACCGGTAGTCAGTTTCATACCGCCGGCAACGGCCGGATCCAGCGCCTGAGCGTTGGGGGTGAATACCAGCAGACCAGCCACGTCGACCATGTCGGTCACACCAAACTCGGCCGCGGTCTTCAGGGCGTTAACCATATCGGTACCGGCGTTAGCCAGCGCGATTACGTCAGCACCAGAAGACTGTGCCTGCAGGATGTAGGAAGAGAAGTCAGTGGTACCCAGCGGAGCACGAACGCCGCCGACCACTTCACCGCCGTTGTTGTTGATGACGCCGGTCGCAACTTTTTCTAGTGCGTGACCGAAAGCGTAGTCAGCGGTGACGAAGAACCACTTCTTCTTGCCGCTTTGTACCATCGGCTTCACAGTACCGTTAGCCAGAGATACTACGTCGTAGGTCCAGTGGGCGTTGAACGGAGAGCAGGCCTTGGTGGTGAATGCGTGGCTGGCGGAAGCCGCGATCAGGGTGATCTTTTCTTTGGAACTCATAAACTTGGTAACCGCGCCGGTTACCGAGCTGGCGACAGCGCCGTTGATCACGTCAACGTTCTCTTCTTCTACCCACTTACGGGCGATAACAGAACCAACGTCTGGCTTGTTCTGGTCGTCAGCGTGAACAACTTCAATTTTCTTACCCAGTACTTTGCCGCCGAAATCTTCGACTGCCATCTTGACCGCTTCAACACTGCCCTGGCCGGAGATGTCGGCGTAGACGCCGCTCATGTCGCCAAGTACACCGATCTTGACCACGTCATCGGATACATTGGCGGCTTGCGCGGTGCTGCCGGCGGCAACCATGGCACTGATCAGTAGAGTTTTACGCATTACGTTCATGGATTTCTCCCATCTTCTTGTTGTAGTACGACGTCGTACGAGTTTTTTACTGCGGTTTTTCAGGTGGATTGTCGCCGTAGGCGGCTTACTGCCTGAGGATTCAACCCTATCCAAGGAGACTGGCCAGAAGGCTCAGACTCCCAGATAGGTGTTAAGCAGTTCGGTTTTGGCTTCTAAATCTTCAGCCTTGATCTCTTCCACGATGTGGCCATGTTCCATCAGGTAGTGACGGTCGGCGATCGGGGCGGCGAAGCGGAAGTTCTGCTCCACCAGGATGATGGTGAGGCCGCGCTCTTTGAGTTGCAGCAGGACTTCGGCCAGCTTCTGGACGATAACCGGGGCCAGACCTTCGGTAATTTCGTCGAGCAGCAGGATGTTGGCACCGGTGCGCAGAATCCGCGCCATCGCCAGCATCTGTTGCTCACCACCGGAGAGGCGGGTGCCCTGGCTCTTACGGCGCTCGGCCAGGTTCGGGAACATGCCGTAGATCTCTTCCACCGACATGCCGTCGGAGCGAACTTCCGGCGGCAGCATCAGGTTTTCTTCCACGTTGAGGCTGGCGAAGATGCCGCGCTCTTCGGGGCAGAATCCCATTCCCAGGTGGGCGATGCGGTGGCTGGGCATATCGATGGTTTCTTCACCGTTGACCACGATCGAGCCGGTGCGGCGATCGACCATGTTCATGATTGCCCGCAGGGTGGTGCTACGACCGGAGCCGTTACGGCCCAGCAGGGTGATCAGTTCGCCCTGGTTCAGGGTCAGGTCGATACCGTGCAGGATGTGGGACTCGCCGTAGTAGGCGTGCAGATCGGAGACGCGCAGTTTTTCGCGGCTGGACTGAATGTTCATCATGGCGGTCATGCAGAAGCCTCCATCGTATCGGAATCGGTATCCTTGTTGTCGACGGCGTGCAGCTTGGTGGGTTGCTCGTCGGCTTCGACGCCCATGTAGGCTTCACGGACCCGTGGGTCGGCGGAGACTTCGGCGTAGTCACCTTCGGTCAACACCGCGCCGCGCTGGAGTACGGTGATACGGTCGGACAGATCGGCCACCACGTTGAGGTTGTGCTCAACCATCAGGATGGTGCGGTCCTGGCCGACTTTCTTGATCAGCTCGGCAACCACGCCGACATCCTCGTGACCCATGCCCTGGGTCGGCTCATCGAGCAGCAGCAGTTCCGGATCCAGCGCCAGGGTGGTGGCGATCTCCAGCGAGCGTTTGCGACCGTAGGGAAGGTCGACGGCGCGGGCATTGGCGAACGGAGCCAGACCGACCGATTCGAGCAGTTCGACGGCGCGGTCGTTGAGCTCATCCAGACACTTCTCCGAGCGCCAGAAGTAGAGCGAATCGTTACGCTTGCGCTGCAGCGCGACCCGGACATTTTCCAGCACGGTCAGATGGGCGAATACCGCCGAGATCTGAAACGACCGCACGATCCCCATCCGGGCGATAGCGTCGGAGCTTTTCTTGGTGATGTCCTGGCCGTTGAACAACAGCTGACCCCGGGTCGGGGTGAGGAACTTGGTGAGTAGATTGAAAACGGTGGTCTTACCGGCGCCGTTCGGACCGATCAGAGCGTGGATAGTGCCGCGTTCGACCTGAAGGTTGACGTCATCAACCGCGGTGAACCCTTTGAACTCTTTTACGAGATTGCGACTCTCGAGGATGATATCTCGACTCATTGGGCAACCTTCCTGACTTTGTAGGCTGTGCCGCAAGCGACGGTGCGTTGGCGGCGTGATTGTTCTTGTTGTTGCCTTGGCCTGTCCGAGGACATGGCCGTTTGCAGGATCAATTAGAAAGGATGACTATTGCCCAATTAGGTCTGAATTCTATCCAAATGTAACAACAAAAATTACAGCGAATAATCTGTTAGAGTAAGCGGCAGTTGAAAATAAACCGGTTTACTTAACCTTCTGATTTTTAAGAACTAAACCAGTAGGTTTATAGGGCTTTATCGAGAGATGTATGAGCGTGACAGCCCGTCTCTAGTGCTAAAGTTGTACAGCGTCTCCCGCGGTATCCAGGAAGCGTGAGATAGCCGTTTTAGCGATCACTTGCCTATTGCTGCTGCAGACTGGACTTAGGCCACCACGGGCTTTCGGTATGCGGATAAACCCGTAGAATGGCCAGGCAATAACTTATAAATAATCAGAATCAGTCGTTTCTGACGGTAGGGCCCCATTGATTTTAATCGGGGAAAGAACCGGGACTAGATAAGGGTCGCTATGGTTTTAGGCTCCAAACTGGTACAGCGTTTTTTTCTGGCGATGGTGTTTATCATCGTGCTGTTCGCGCTGGCTATCTACTTCTACTCGGTGCCGCTGATCAAGGACACCGTCTACGGTATCGAGCAAAATGCCAGCCGGACGGTGCTGAATAATGTCTACCAGTTGGCGGAGAAAATTCACTTCGGGCTGGAAGGTTATCGCCAGCAGGCCCTGGAGTCGCGCAAGCAGCAGCTCAAGACCGTGGTGGGCTTCGCCGGCTCCTATGCCGATGATCTGTTTGAACGCGTTGCCGAAGGCGAGCTGACCGAAGCGCAGGCCCGGCGCCAGCTCTATGAAGGACTGCGTAGCTATACCTACGGCAACAAGGACTATATCTGGATCGCCAGCTACGAAGCCGTGCTGCTGTCCCATCCCGATGTTCGTTTCCATGGCGCGGAGGCGGCAAGGTTGGAAGGCGCCAGCGGTGAACCGATCATTCCCACCGTTGTTGCCCGGGCCCGTGAGCAGGGTGAAGCCTTCGTTCAATATCAGTGGCAACGTCTCGATCAACCCGAGCCGTTGGACAAACTCTCCTACGTCAAAGACTTTCCCCAGTGGGGCTTTGTGATCGGTTCGGGTCTGTATCTGGATGATATCGAGGCCGAAGTTCAGAAGCGTCTGCAGCTGGCGATGCTGGAGCTGCGTCACTCGCTGCAGGAGATCAAGATCGCCAAGACCGGCTACATGTATATCTTTGACGCCGATGCCAACATGTTGATCCATCCCAACGACAACCTGGATGGGATCAACTTTCTCGGCCATAAGAACCCGGTCACCGGCGAGTCGATCGCCCAGGAGTTGATCGAAGTGGCCGATACCGGGCGGGAGTGGACCTACCTGTGGGACAAACCCGACGACCCGGGTAACTATGTCCATCAGAAACAGTCGCTGGTGCGTTTTCTTGAAGGGTTGGAATGGTATATCGGCTCTTCGGTCTACGAGGATGAACTGCAACGTAGTTCGGAGGTGCTGACCGAGCGGATTATGACGATCACCACGGTGGTGTTGGTGATTTCGCTGTTTGTGGCGTTGCTGTTCGTGTCGCAGATATCGGCACCGCTTCGGCGCCTGGCCGACACCGCCAGAAGGGTCAGTGGTGGCGACCTCAGCGCCCAGAGCGGTATCGAAGGCGACGATGAGCTGGGGGTGCTGGGGCGAACCTTTGACTCGATGGTCAAGCGGCTCAGCGACAATATTCAGAATCTCGATTATCAGGTCCAGAGTCGTACCCAGGCATTGGTTGAAACCGAGCGCCGGCAACGGACCATTCTCGACGAGCTGCCGGCCCAGTTGGCGTTGGTGGATAGCGAGCTGCGCTATCACTTTGTCAACCGCCGATACGCCGAAATGTTCGAGCGTCCGAAGGAATCCCTGGTGGGTAAGACCATCCAGGAGGTGATGCCGACGCCGATGTACGAGCTGTTTATGCCCTATGTCGAGCAGACGCTGAACGGCCGGGAATGTGAGTTCGAGTACAGCTTTGAACACCATGGCCGTGAGGTGATCACCCGCCGCAAGCTGATACCGGAATTCGATGAGAACGGCCGGGTGCAGGCGATTCTGACCCTCAGCTTCGATATGACGGCGGCCAAGGAAGCCGAGCGCAAGCTGACCGAGGCGCAGCGCATGAGTGCGGTGGGGCAGTTGGCCGGCGGGTTGGCGCACGATTTCAACAACCTGCTGACGGTGGTGATCGGCAATCTGGTCAGTGCCAACGACCGCTATGCTCAGGTAGAGGGGCTGGCCACCTACCTGACGCCGGCGATCCGGGCCGGTCGGCGTGGTGCCGATATCACCAACCGCTTGCTGTCGTTCTCGAGAAACCAGCCGCTGAGTCCCTCCTGTGTCGATGTCGGGGCTTTGATCAACGATTCGTTGGCGCTGCTGCAAGGCTCGCTCCCCAGCAATATCGCGATCGGGTTCGAAGCCGATGACGGCCCCGAACTGGTGGCCTTTGTCGACCAGAGTCAGCTGGAGAACGCGCTGTTCAATCTGGCCCTGAATGCCCGTGATGCGATGCCCAAGGGCGGTCAGTTGCGCTTTATGGTGAATAATCTGAAGGTCACGACCTGCGATCTGGGCCGTAACGCCGGCTATGATGAGCCGGTCGCTCCCGGCGATTATCTGCGGATTTCGGTTACCGACAGCGGTCAGGGATTCGATCAGGACAGTCTGAACCGGGCCTTTGAGCCTTTCTATACCACCAAAAAAGGGACCGGTTCCGGATTGGGGCTGAGTATGGTGTACGGCTTTGTGAAGCAGTCGCGAGGCTATATCCGGATCGATAGCAAACCGGGGCAGGGGGCGAAGATCAATCTACTGTTGCCGGCCCGTTCGGTGGATCCGGATACCGAAATCCCCCTACCGGAGAAGCTGGAAGGGAAACACGGTGACGGGCGGCTGATCCTGCTGGCCGAGGATAACGCCGATGTTCGGGCGGTGATCGTCGAGCAGTTGGTTGATTGCGGCTTTGCTGTCGTGGAGGCCGGTGACGGAGAGGAAGCACTGATGCTTCTCGATAGTCTTGATGAGCTCTATGCGCTGGTGTCAGATATCATGATGCCCGGTGAGATAGACGGTTATGAGCTGGCGGATCGGGTCAGTCTGCGTCGACCCGAAGCCCGGATCGTGTTGATAACCGGCTATGCCCACGACCAAAGCGAGCGCGAAGGTGGCCGGCATTACCGGACCCTGCGTAAGCCGTTCCAAGCCAACGAGCTGCGCCGGGCTCTGTTGGGATAGCGGCGTATGGAAC
Organism: Motiliproteus sp.; assembly: GCF_965230735.1. Lineage (GTDB taxonomy): Bacteria > Pseudomonadota > Gammaproteobacteria > Pseudomonadales > Balneatricaceae > Motiliproteus. The sequence continues at coordinate 2,942,404 of NZ_OZ246016.1, read as the reverse complement.
TGACAATCATTTTTGACCCTAGCGGCACCCAGTTGGAGGATGACAGCCAAGGTGACTAGCCAGAAGTTGATCTATGTGATCGAGGATGAGCGGGATATTGCCGAAATGGTCTGCAATGAATTGCAGAGCTTCGGTTTCGCGACCGAGATATTTCGAACCGGAGCGCAGGCCAGCCAGGCGATTCGTCGTCGCCCGCCTGTGCTCTGCATCGTCGATCTAGGGCTGCCGGATATGGATGGCATGGCACTGGTTCGTGAACTCTGTGAACAGAAGCGAATCGGGGTGATGATCGTTACCGGTCGCGGTAGCTTGCCGGATCGGGTATTGGGGCTGGAGTTGGGGGCCGATGACTACCTGACCAAACCCTTTGATCCGCGGGAGTTGGTGGCTCGGGTCAACAGTCTGATCCGTCGACTGGACCAGATCGGCCAGCCGGAAACACGGCCAACGCCCAAGGTTGCTCAGTTCGGTGACTGGCGCTTTGATCCGGCCACGCTGACGCTGGTTCGCCGCGACGGGCACCTTGAGCGCCTCAGTTCAGCCGAATCAGAGTTGCTGATGGTGCTGTTGAAGGCGCCGCAGCAGATTCTTAATCGGGATCGATTAATGGGGGATCTGCTGGGCCGGGATTCGATCCCTTACGAGCGCAGTATCGATGTACGGATGTCCAGAATTCGCAAGAAGCTCGAGGATGATCCCAAGCGCCCGAAGTTGATCAAGACGGTCTATGGCGTCGGCTATCTGCTGTCGGTTCCGGTGGACTGGCAGGCGGCCTGATTCGCCACGGATGAACAGGGTGGTGCCGCAGCTGTGATACCGTCGTGATAGACACGGTTACGACCGGCATGCTTGGCACGGTATAGCTGCTTATCCGCCCGATCGATCAGTTTCTCAACCCCGTCATCGCCCAACTGATCCGACAGTCCCATGCTCATGGTGACGTTAAGCCCGGGGGCCAGTTGTTGCCAGGGGTAGGCTTCAATCTGACTCCTCAGCGCTTCGCAACAGCGCAACGCCTGATCCAGACTTGTGTTGGGCAACATCAGGACAAATTCCTCGCCACCGTAACGGGCAACCACATCACACTTGCGAATGCCTTGCCGCAATAGCTTAGCCACCTGATTCAAGACCTGGTCACCGGTGAGGTGAGAAAAGCGGTCGTTGATCTGCTTAAAGTGGTCCAGATCGCCGACCATGATCGTAAGCGGCTGACTGTAGCGGCTTGCTTGCTGGTATTGGTGGTTGGCCTGTTGGTCGAAATGACGACGGTTGTAGAGGCCGGTCAACGGATCCTTGATACTGAGATCGAGCAACTCTTGATGGGCCTGACCCAACTCTCGGTTCATCTGGTTAAAGGCCTGTTCCAGATCACCGAACTCATCCCGGGAGCGGACTTCCAGCTCAAACGTGAAGGATCGGTCAGCCTGCATTTTACGAACGGCGCGGATCAGGCTGTTGATTTTCCGGCTCAGACTACCGCCGAACAGCAGACCGATCAGCAGCGCCAGCAGCAGCGCGGCACCTCCGCCACTGATCAGTGCGTGGCGCACCGCATCCAGATAGGCCTGGTCTTTGGGCGAGAGTTGTGGATCTCCCAGCGGCAAAATCCGCACCACCGTCTGTCCGTCAATTGTGATCGGCTGTGACTGACTTAGCAGGGAGGGTTCGATGCGTGAACCGTGCTCGTATCCGTCAATGCTTTTCAATACGGTGCCGGCGGGATCAAGCACCACAAATTTAAACGGGGCACTGACGGGAGAGGCAAATCTTGGTGAGGGAGGAAATCCCGGCGTGGCGCCTCTGGGGTGGACGCCTTCGGGCGGCGGCGGAGGAATGAAGTCTTCAGAATGCAGACGCTTGGGGTGGGCGATCTCGGTGACGAAACGGCTGAAGGGTAGGCGCTGCTCGGCAAGGTTCCAGTCGGTGGTGCCGCTATGTTTGAGGTAGGCACGGATATCTCGACTGAAGTTTTCGTATGCCTGGTCCATCACCGACTGGCGGAAATCTCGCATCAGCATCCAGTAGGCCGTCCCGGCCACGGCGCCGGCACTGAGCAGACCGGTAATCAGCAGTGCGATGGTTAGTTTGCCTTGTAATCGCATCGGAGCCCGTCTATTCCCTGAGGGAGTTGGATTAACGAATGCCGACTATAACCAAGGCGTCGGGGATCGCCTAGCGGACGACCCTGGATTGAGGGGCTTTAGTGAGTTAGGTCATGGCTTACCCTGGTGGAACAACGTGCCAGTTACAGCGAGACGTTGTGCGTTGGGCTGTCGGCGAGTCTGGGTTCGGATCTTTAACGGATGGCTTAATCCGGCGCTATGTTTTAACGCTATCCGGCGTTATTGTCCGGCGCTATTAAGAAACGGATCCGCCAATAGCTGGCGGTTTGGGATGGACAGAAGTGTCGTCGATTAGAGACAGGTTTAAAACTTTGGTTGTAAAGAGGAGAAGGGTGACGTCCCTGTCAGAAAGCGCGGGTATGGGGGTGCGTTGAAAGGCTTCCGTGCCTCAGGCAACGCGGGGTATATCGAGCTGGTGGGTGGCGGTGCTGGTCAGGTCGCAGATAGACAACAGGTGCGGTAAGCCCTGAAAACCGGGTTCCTCCGGTACTTTAACCTGCTCCATGATGCGGTAATCGTAACCAAGGTTGTTGTACAACCGCTTGTAAAGTCGTGCCTGGGAGCGACCGGAGACGCAGAAGCTGTATTGATAACCTTTTGCCAGAGCGATCTCTAACATCGTTTTGGCGGTTTCGGCCATCAGCTGCGGGGTTCGCTTGCTGGGATGGACAGCCAGGCGGGTCCACTGACAGTAGGGCGTATCGGTGCTGCTGATATTGGGGAACAGCTGCTGGATGTCCAGCCCTTCATGCTCCAGTGGTAGAGGTACCGGATCCATGCTACCGGATAGGCGTGCACCGCCGATGCACTGATTGCCCTCCATAATCAGCAAAATCTCGCCTTCACGATCATACTGGTCTTCAGAGCCGTCAAACGAGTACAACCCCAGATCGTTTCGAAAGCAAAACTGTCGGATGTTGAAGTACTGCGCGCGTTTGGCAGGTTCGTTAGCCAGTTGAAAATGAATCGGCATGTTTCGCCTCCTGTCTACAATGGGTAGGTATTCTTTAGCGAGAAACGTGCCAGTTATGCAAATTGTTGATATTAAAGCATTTTGTTTTTTTGTTTGATGCTATATGGCAATAAAGGCATAGATCTGTGTAAAAGAAATGTCTGTTTATTGCGACAGTATTAGCGCCTTCTTGTAAAAGCTATTTAAAACAGTCGTTTAGGATGTCTCTAAATAGAGACAGTTAGACGGGAGGCCACAGGGGGCGGCGGATCGGGCGGCCATGGGTGGGCAAAGAATTGCCGCCCGAGGGGCTGTTTATTGGGACCCTTTGAACTGCTCGGCTTTGAGCTGATGGCGCTGCAGCAACTTATAGAAGTCGGTGCGGTTGCGCTGCGCCAGTCGGGCGGCCTGGGTCACGTTACCGCTGGTCAGACGCAATAGCTTCGATAGGTAGTCGTGTTCGAATTGACGCCGGGCTTCGCTGTAGGAGGGTAAGTAGGCGATCTCGTTTGAGAGCGTTTGACGCACTCGGTTGGCACCGATAACCCGACCGGGAGTCAACGCCATCAACTCCTGCACGGTATTTTCCAGTTGCCGTACGTTGCCCGGCCAGCGTGCGCCGATCAGCAGCTCCAGCGCATTGGGAGAAAACTGTTTTCGTTCGGTGTTCGCCAGTTCGCACGCCTTGATCAGGAAGTGATTGGCCAGCAGGGCAATGTCTTCTGGACGCTGATTCAGCGGCGGAATCTCCAGTTTGACGACATTGATGCGGTAGTACAGGTCCTGGCGAAACTCATTGTCCTCCATCATCTGGTCAAGGTCGCGGTGGGTGGCAGAAACCAGACGTACATTGACCGGATATAAGCGGGTGCTACCGACCGGGCGCACCTGACGATCCTGCAGCACGCGTAATAACTTGGCCTGCAGTGCCAACGGCATATCCCCGATCTCATCCAGAAACAGGGTGCCGCCATCGGCGGCCCGGAATAGCCCCTGGTGATCGGCGACAGCGCCTGAAAAGGCGCCTTTGACATGCCCGAAGAGTTCGGACTCGAGCAGAGGTTCGGGCAGGGCGCTGCAGTTGATCGGGATAAAGGGCTGTTGGGATCGGGAGCTGGCCTGATGTACAGCCTGGGCCAACAACTCTTTACCGGTACCACTCTGGCCATGGATCAGGACGCTGACATCGCTGCCGGCAATCTGGGCCGTGGTGGTCAGCAGTTGTTCCATAACCCCGCTGCGGGACTTGATATGCTCACGCCACTGGGTTTCGGCCTGCTGACTCGGTTTCAGCGGGCTGACCCCGAGCGCCCGGTCGATCAGCAACAGCAGTTCCTTGATATTGACCGGTTTGGTCAGGAAGCCGAACACTCCTTTCTGGGTGGCGGCAACGGCGTCCTGAATCGACCCCTGTGCGGTGATAATGATGACGGGAAGGCCGGTATGTTGATTCTGGATCATCTCGAACAGCTCGATACCGCCGATATCATCCATACGCAGGTCGCTGACGACCACGTCAACCGGTGTCTGCTGAAGCAGCTGCAATGCCTGGTTGCCGTTTTCTGCGGTTTCAACCTGGTAACCGCTACCTTGGAGGCGGATCTTCAGCAGCCGCAGCAGGCTCTTGTCGTCATCGACCAGCAGTAGTCGAGGCGCGGATTTACTCATGGGTTGGTTTACCTTACGGGCTGATCGGTTTGGGCTGGAGCCGGCATTGACGGTGGCTGGCTTGAATCTTCGGCGCCGTCCTTGCTGCGTCGGATATTCAGCTGACGTTCCAGGTTGGTCAGGGCTTCAATCTTGGCTTGAAGCTGTTCGTTTTCCGCTACCGACTCATGGTAGCGCCGGATCACGGTCTCGTAGGCTTCGATCAGGTCGCTCAACTGTTGATTCAGACGTCGCTCACGCTGTTCACCGTTGATCTGAGCCTGGTTGTGGGCCAGCAGCATCGACAACAAGGGTTCCACTTCATGGCCGCGGTAGTTTTCAAGCAATTCCCGCAGCCGGTCCCTGGCTACGATCCAGCCACCACGCTGCTGCAACTGCTGACGATACAGGAGTTGGGTGAACCGCTGGGTATCGTTGACTGGCGGTTCGCTGGTGCGTATTCCTTCGCTGGCCTGTTCGGGGGTCAGTTGCAGTTGTTGATCCAGAATCAGCAGCCACTCGGAGGTCAAAGCCGCGGGGGTGTAAACGATCACCGGGCGGGGATCGGAGGGCGTTAAGGCGTCCTCCAGACCCAATTTGGGCAGCGGCTGGCAGCCGCTGAGCAATAGAATTGCCGGCATCAGGTAGCCGAGTAACCGGATCATAGGTGGCTCTCTCCAAGCGGTAAAATAAGCTGGAAACAGCAATTCCAGTCATCCAGCTCGACGATCTCCAGTTGCCCTCCCATGGCATCGACACATTCCCGGGCAACACTCAGCCCGACGCCGGAACCCTTGATCGGGCCGCCCCGATCGGCGCCCCCTTGGTAGAAGGGTCTGAAAATCTGTTCATGTTCAGCAACGGGGATAGCCGGGCCGCTATTGGCTACGTCGATGACCAGGCCGGCTGCTTCTTGGCGACAATGGATCAGGATCTGGCCCCGTTCGTTGCAGTAGTTAATGGCGTTGGAAAACAGATTGTCCAGTACGCCTTTGAGTTTAATCGGGTCACAGCGATACTGGGACAGCTCAACCTCAATGCTGATCTCCAGCTGGCGCCTTCTGACTAGCATCTGGTAGGGAACCAACAGCTCCTGGATATAGTCCTCCAGATTCAGCGGCTCCATTGCCAGTGCAGTGGGCTGTTCCAGCTGGCTCATGTCGAGCAGGTTTTCAATCAGCCGCTGCAGCTCCCAGCTGTTTTGCTGAATGATTTCGATCACTTCCCGCTGATTTGGTTCCAGGCTTCCCACGACCTCTTCAGCCATCAGATCCGCGCCTTCGCGCAGGCTGGCCAACGGGGTTTTCAGTTCGTGGGACATATGCCGGAGGAACTGCTGTTTCTGCTCTTCAAGTTGATCCAGGCGTTGCTTGAGCCAATCCAGCTGGCTTCCCAGCTCTCGGATCTCAAGCGGGCCGCCGACCGCTCTGAGATCCTCATCCTCTTTGTTGCCCAGCGCACGAATCTTGCGCTTTAGCTGACGCATCGGCTTGTTGATCCAGTGGCTGAATAACAGCGCCGAGCCCAGAGTAAACAGGGCCAGCAGCAGGGTTCGGTTACGCAGCGATTGCTCCAGGCGCTCCAGCCTTTCCGCCTGCTGCATCAGCAGGAGATCCATCCGTTGACTGACCTGCGACTGCAGACGGTTGTTGTCCAGGTTGAGCTGATCAAATTGCACCAGAACTTCAAAGCTTTGCGGCTGCTCGGCATTCATCAGCGGCACGCCGGCTTTGATCAGCTGCAGCTGTTGTTCGATCGAACTCAGAAAACTCAGCAATGACGGACCGGTATCTTGCGCGCTTTGAGATTCCGACAGGGTTGGTTTCTGCTTCAGGCGCTCCAGTTCGGTATTCAACTGCTGCATCAGCTCCTGGAACAGCGGCAGCAAACTGCTGTCGCCGAGGGTCGCGTATTGGCGTGACAGCCGCTCAAGATCGACCAGTTGCGCTTGTACCGATTGGCTCAAACGCGTTGTTTCGAGTAGCTCGCGGCTTAGTTTTTGACCGTGGGCAGATTGTTCGTTGAGGGTCTGAAGCGATGTGAAAATGGCCAGACAGAGCGGCGCCAGGGCAAAGGAGAAGCCGAGTAGGGCTAACTGATAAATGGAACGGGGGCGCCAGAGCATAGTGGGTAGGCATTAGCCTGATGAACGGGTGAAGCGAAGGCCAAGTGTACTTGGCCGATGCGGCTGACTCAAACCGTATTGCGGCCGATAACGTGCTGCTCAGCCGCTGGCATGGCTGCAGTGTCGGCGGGGAAGAACCCCGGGGCAACGACTATGCTAAGCGGTAACCGCTTGATCCGCTGGCTATTAACTTGAGGAACCTATGACTGTTGAGCAGTATCAGATCAGTGCCATCGTGCTGCTGACATTGGGTTTATTTCTGTGGGGAAAAATTCGCCACGACCTGGTGGCGGGTATTGCGCTGGGGCTTTGCGTGCTGGTTGGGCTGACACCCGCCGAACAGGCTTTTCTGGGGGCGGGCCATCCGGCCGTGGTAACGGTGGCGGCTGTGTTGATTCTCAGTGAAGGTCTCAAGCGCTCCGGGGTGGTGGACCTGATGACCCAGCGCTTACTGGGGTTTACCGAACATCCGTTGTTGCATGTGTTTTCATTGACGGCCATGGTCGCCGTGGCCTCGGCCTTTATGAACAATGTCGGCGCGCTGGCCTTGATGCTGCCGGTCGCGTTGGCCACGGCGAGAAAGCAGAACCGGCCACCGGCAATGCTGCTGATGCCGTTGGCATTCGGCAGTATCCTCGGCGGCATGATGACCTCTATCGGGACGCCGCCGAATATCATTATCGCGTCCTACCGTGGCGCTAATGCCGGGCAGGCTTTCGGGATGTTCGATTTCACCTGGGTTGGCGGCAGCGTTGCGCTATTGGGGGTGCTGTTTGTGGCCCTCATCGGCTGGCGCTTGATCCCCAAGGCGCGGATGCAGCAGAGCCCGACGGAGCAGCTGTTTGAGATCGAAAGCTATCTGACCGAAGTGATTCTGCCCAAGAATTCGGCGCTGATTGGTCAGCCGATCGAGTCGATAAAGCCGCTTGAGCAGGGCGAGATAGAGCTTGTCGGCCTGGCACAGCGCAGTGGCAGGGCGATGGGTCTGCCAGCGGAACATCGGCTGCAGGAGGGCGATATTCTGATTCTGCAGGCCGATCCCAGCCAGACCGAAGCTTTGCTGGAGGCCTATGAGCTGGAGCTGATCACCAGCGCCGACGCCAAATTCTCCCGTATCACCGGCGGGGAGCTGGCGCTGGCTGAAGGAATTATCCAGCGTGGATCGATGCTGGAGGGACGCGATGTCAGCTTTCTACGTCGCATCAGCGGTAGTTCTCTGGCCCTGGTCGGTTTGGCGCGGGAAGGACAGCGGATTCAACGACGCTTGCGGCGCCAGAGCTTTAAGGTCGGCGATATTTTGCTGCTGCAGGGGCGGGCCTCGAGCCTGAATACGCAGTTGTCCGAGTTGGGGATGCTGCCGCTGGCGGAGCGCAGTCTATCGCTAGGGTTTCCGAAAAAGGTCTGGTTGGCACTTCTGACGTTTGCCACGGCGATCCTGCTCGGGGTTATCGGGGTCATACCCTTGCCGGTGGCCTTCTGCCTGGCGATCCTGGCCTTTCTGTTGTTCAAGATTCTGACCCCGCAACAACTGTATGAGCCGGTCGACTGGCCGGTGATTGTGCTGCTGATGGCGATGATTCCGGTGGGGCAGGCGTTGGAGAATACCGGGCTGACCCATCTGATGGCGACGCAGCTGCTGGGGCTGACCGGAGAGTTTCCGGTCTGGGTGTCGCTGGGATTGATCCTGGTGGTGACGATGTTTCTGTCGGATGTGATCAACAATGCGACCACCGCCATCGTTATGGCGCCCATCGCCCTGGGGCTGGCGACCGGTTTGGGTATCGATCCGGATCCGATGTTGATGGCTGTTGCGGTGGGGGCTTCCTGCGCGTTCCTGACCCCGATCGGTCACCAGTCCAATACACTGGTGATGGGTCCCGGCGGCTATGCCTTCAGTGATTACTGGCGGATGGGATTACCGCTGGAGATTCTGATTGTCGTCGTTGCGGTGCCGATGATCCTGTGGGTGTGGCCGCCTTGAGTCGAGCGCCCCGGCTGTGTGGGGTGGAAACGATGAATGCGGAGGCTGTTTGGCTGACAGCGGATCGTCAGCGTGGGGCAGGTTGTGGAGCTAGGGTCGGTGGTGGGATTGGAGTCTGTTGTTGAATCAGGGCCTGAATATCAATCGATCGAACTGTCCCGGAGACTGATCGCCATCTGCTTGATTCGGTCCAGTTGCTCTTCGTTCATCAGCGCGAGCAGCTCAAAAATCTCGGCGCGTTTCTGATCGGTGGAACTGCCATTGACGCCGTTACCGTTGGCGCCGTTGCCGGGAGCGGGTTCGGTGCCGAACTGGATCCAGCTGGGAGTGACTTGCAGCAAATCGGCCAGTTTACCGATGCGATTGCCGCGGGGGCTGGTAAGGCCTTCTTCCCATTGTTGAACGGCCTGGGGGGTGACACCCATTGCACGGGCAAGTTCGGATTGATTGAGCTTTACTTTTGCACGAGCCTCGGCGATACGTCTGCCGGTTCCTTTTGCCATTCCTTTGTACTCCAGCTTGAACTGCATTAGCAATTCTACAAGCAACTTTTGTTATGACGCATTGCAAGAAATACTTCAATTCAAAGAGTTAGCAGATATTCCTGTTGAGATTAGCAGAGTCTCCAGGTCAGTTTTTTACAAAACAATGAGATTTCAATCGCTTGTAGAGGCCTCCAGAATTTTAGACTTAGACTAATTGACTCAACTCAAACAGCCGTTTGAAGCGGTTATTGCGGCTGATCAGGGCGTGAAAATAGAAACAGCGGGGCTTCCGCCGGTGAGCGGGCGGGGAATGAGGCCAGTAGTTGGTAGCGAGAAACCTGCTCCGGAGCCGGCTTTGAAGCGCTCAGCAGCATCCCTCCACGGCCCAGGACACGCTCGCGGCTGCCGGGGAGAAAGCTGTCATTCACGGCAACCTGGGGGAGTTGCTGGCGTAACAGGCTGACACCGCGATTGCTGCTCAGCAAGGCGGGTCGATTGGCGGATACTGATGACGCTGAATAGGGGGCGATATGCTCGATCGCCTGTTGTATCGGCGGCGCCATCGGCTTAACGATCAGTTGGGATTGGCACAAGATAAGACTGGCCCCGAAAACGACCCCCAGGCTGATGTAGCGGTAGCGTGACGGCAAACTGTGGGACCACAGGCAAAGCAGCAGCAGACTCAACAGCAGCGGGGCAGCCAGGTGACGCAGGTTGTCGGGGTTTTGGAAGGGCAGAGTCCAGGCCAGGGCAGCGACAAGTGTCGCCAGCAGTAGCCCGCAGGGCTGACGACGTTGTCGCCAACACCAGGGCAAAGCGATTCCCAGCAATAGCGGCCAGTAAAGTGGTAATCCGGGATGGGGGTGAAACAGTCTGGTTACGGCATCGCTCCAGCTGCGTGGGTTCTCGTTCAAGGCCGTATTGCCCCAGATCTGGAAATGTCCCTGAATAAAACGGAGCCCTTCGATGAAGTAGGCATTACCATCGTGCCAGTAAACAAACCCCAAGGCCGCCACGCCTACTCCGCAGACAGGGGCGAGCAGTGATTTGAGGCTGTCGCGCCGATAGATCCACAACCAGCATAGTGGCCCGGCCAGCAATGGCGCGTACCCGGGGCGGATGCAGAGCGTCAGCGCCAGCAACAGGCCCGCCAACCGGTCCCTGCGCTGCGACCAGCACACTAGGGTGGCGATCAGAGCAACCAAGCCGGGGCCGTCCGACAATCCGACCGGGCCAAGCCCCAACAGCAGCGGCTGCAGAGCACACAACAGCGCGCCAGCCAGGGCCAGTGGGATGCTGCGACCAAGGCAATAGAGCAACACACCACTGAGCAGCGGTAACAGCAAAACGGCGATACGGCTGACCAACAGCAGCGCTTCGGTCGGGGTGTCGCAAAAGGGCTGGACCAACCGACCCAGTCCAATCAGCCCCGGGTAGCCCGGAAAGTGGGGGGAGAACTCGAGCACGCTGAAACGCTCAATCCCTCGGGCGAAGAACAGCGCATCATCATGGCCTAGTAGCGTCGGTTGACTGAAAAGCCACAGGGCCTCGATGCCGAGTAGAACTAGCAGTAACCCGGCCAGTAACCAGGGTGCTGTGGGTTTGGATTGGCGCCGTAAAGGCATCGGAATTAGCGAGTTAATCCTGATAACGCGACAAGATATCGATCAGCTGCTGCTGCGCCTGTTGGAAATGGTCGGGGTTGGCGGGGGTTTTACCACTGCCGAACAGTCCCGGCTTACCCAACGCTTCGAGGCAGCGCTCCAGCGCCTGGCGGGCATCGAGCTTATCCTGCGGCTTGATGCGTTGGCCCAGCAGGTCCGGGTCGTTCAGTAGCGTGTCGAGAAACAGCCCGCTCTTGACCACCTTGACCTTGGCCAGCTGATAGTTGTCCAGCTCAGTGGCGGCATCTTCCAAACGCAGATCGATCAGGCTGATAAAGGCATCGACGAAGGTGGCGGCTGCCTGGTTAAAATTCTGTTCGCGAATCGCCTGATCCAGCGGCCATACCAGCGGAGCATCCCGTTCGGACTCCATCCAGATCAATTCATCGCGCAGATCTTCCATCGCCCGTGCAGCAGACTCAGCATGACCGCGGCTCAAAGCCTGGCTGATCGCCAGCCAGCCTTCCAACACCGGTTCGCGACCCTTGGCGGCATAGGAGTAGGCCTGGGCCGTATCTATCACGAGGGGTTGCAGACACAGCAGGGTCAGGCAGGCGAACAACAGTGGGCGCAAACAGAGATTCATGAGTTCATGCTCCTATCGCAAGTCAGGCCGGCGGGAGTGGTTCCGGTCATCAGGCGACGCTTTGAGTTTCAATGACAGTCGGTTCGTTGCGAAAATCGAAGATTTCGGCACGGCGGTCCTGGCCCTCGATCAGGCTGCGGGCGGCCAGCTGGCCCATCTCCATCGCGGTATCGGTGAAGATATAACGGAAGGTGCCCTGGCGACCGGTCATGATCAGGTTGGGAATCTGATTCAGCGCGCCGACCACCCGCTGACGCTCCTGCTGATAGCCGCAACGCAACAGCGGGTAGGCATAACGGGCCCGGGTGCTGGCGTATTCGCCGGTGGCCAGGCTCGGATCTACTCCAAGCCGGGACAGATCGCTCTGAACCCGGGGCAGCAGCTCAGTATCGGAGCAGGCCCAGGTTGAGTCACCCTCGAAGCAGGGGATCTCCAGCATCACCGAGCTGTAGCCTTCCGGCGACATAAACGGAGAGCGTCGTCTGGGCTCCTGCAACCTTGTCGCCAGGATGTCCGGATCCGACAGATACTGCCAGGTATTGTCGGAGATGTTGTCGGTGGCCATCGGCATATTGAAGAAGCGCAGCGCCCGGAATCCCAGCTGGTTGTCGATACCGACGAAGTCGGCCATCACCGGCAGCGGCAGGGTCGAGATCACCTGATCGCAGTCGATCCGTTGTCCGGCGGCGGTTTCGATCGCTTTGATCCGGCCCGCTTCCCGAACCAGTCCACTGACCGGTTGGTTGAGCAGGATATCGACCCCCTGGTCGCGTAGATTGTCGGCCAGGCGTTCAAAGATCCGACCGAAACCGTACTTGGGATAGCGATAGCTGCGGGCGTAGGTGCGAGGGGTGGCATCGCGCTTGGGCAGTAATCGTCGCGCGACATCCTTGAGGTCGAGCAGGCTGATCCGCTGGGCGGCCCAGTCCGCCGACAGCTGCGACGGGGGGATACCCCAGAGCTTTTGGGTGTAGCCCTCGAAGAAGTTGCGGTACAGGGTGGTGCCGAAGCGGCTTTCGATCCAGTCCTCAAAACTGGCATTCTGGCGGTCGGTCACCGGGGTGGTGAACGGCAGCTTGAACAGCAGATCGCTTGCGGCACCGGCCAGCAGCGAGAAGGGGGCGTTCTTGAGCAGATCGCCGATCGCCAACGGGTAGTCGTAGGTCCGGCCCTGGAAGCGGATCACGCTTTTGCGCAGCGAGTGCAGCAGCTCGTCGCCCATCAGCTGCTCGACAAACTCCAGCAGCTCCGGATTGCGGGTGATAAAGCGGTGTCCGCCGAAGTCGAAACGGAAGGTGCCGGCCTGGGCCTCCAGGCTGTGGGTGGCGCACAGACCGCCTACTTTGTCATCCGCCTCGATCACCACGACCGACAGGCCGGCTTTTTGCAGTTCCCAGGCCGCCATCAGTCCGGCGGGGCCGGCACCCAGTACGGCAACTGTCTGGGAGGGAGAGGCGCAGTTCATGGTCGTTCCTTAGGCGCTGTCGGCCGCTGGTGGATCAGCAAAATCGAGTTGGTCAGTAGCAATTACTAGCCGTCGAAGCGTTCTTCAAGCCGGTTCAGCTCGACGATCGGCGGCTCCGGCAGGTCGGGCACCTTCTGGCGTACCGCATCGGTTACCCACTGCGGGTAGATCCGGTACAGCAGTCGGGTCCTGATGGTCAGCGGGCCTTTGGCATCGGGCAGCTCGAAGCGTTCGGTTCGCGAGCCGTCGGCCGGAATCCGGGTGTCGCTGAGCATCTTCTCGAAGCGCCAGAAATGCAGCTTGACCGGGTTACCCTCGGCATCCCCGAACACCTTCATAAACAGGCGACTGTCGTCGGGCAGGTTGCCTTTGTCATCGGCAACACCGCTGCGGTAGATCTCGTTACCCTCGGCGTCGCTAACCCGAACTTCGAGCCAGAACTGGCGGAAGTCGGCCACCCCGGTCGGCAGCGCATGGCCGGCGCCGCGGTTATGCACCACGACCTCCAGCACGCCGTCGACCAGACGCTGTTCGATCTCGGCCGAGGTGCGCAGCAGCTCCAGGCTCATCCGCTCCTGTTCCTTGTTGCGTAGCCCGACCAGGTGATGGTTGGCGCCAGTGAACTGGTGGGTGACCAGATTCTCCTGAATAGCACCGCCATCGGTGGCCAGCCCAGGCTGCTTCTGACCGATCTTGCTGATGTCGCCGACCAGGTGGCAGTCGATACAGCCACGGTGTTTGCTGGGGTCGTCCGGATTATTGAACGAAGAGGCCGCCCATTCGCCCCAGGTATCCACGATCAGGGCGCCGGAGCCGGGCGCGAATTCGTTATGGCAGCCCTTGCAGTAGCGCTCGTCCTTGTAGAACGGCTGCAGGTACGATTCGGCGTGGACCTCGGGTTTGGCGTTGATCTGCTTGTCGCCGAGCCAACGGGCCGCCTCGATTGAACTCTCCTCGAACACGTACTGCTCGCGGTTCTTCAGATCGACGGTGTAGGGCGCGTTGCCGCCCGGGTCTTCCATCTCGGTGATGCGGTGGCAGAACAGGCAGCCGGTGCCTTCGTCGAGGTCGGTCTTGCCCTGCTCGTAGGCTTGCTTGATCGAGGTGCCGCCTTTTTCAAACATATGGTTCTCTTCACCGCGGAACGGCAGGCCGGAAGTCAGGCGTTGGGGCGAGTGGCAAGCCACACACCAGCGTCGGAATCCTTCCCCTTCGGCGGCGGCCGCAACATCTTCCATCACCCGGTAGTAGGGGTTCGATTCGCCCATCAGGCGGTGGTTGGAGTCGACCCACTGGTCGAACAGATCGCTGTGGCAGCGGCTGCAGGCGACCGAGCTGGTCCACTCTTTCGGATGCACTAGCTTGCGATTGGGGTTATCGAATTTCACCCGCAGCCAGGTCGACAGATAGGGCAGATTGTGGGGGCGCATGATAAAACGTTTGAGTTGTTTGGCCATCAGTACCGCCTGCTCGGGCAGCTCGTTGGCTTTGGCGTCGGGATCGATATCGATGGCGCCGTCACGGTCGTCGTGGCCCAGGCCGCCCTGGGTATCGCGGATCAGCCGCATCAGGTCGGATTCGGTGGCGCTGGCGAGCATGGTCTTCAGGTTCGCGTGGCCGGAGACGGCGTTGTCCTTCTTATCCTGAAAATGGCCTTCGACCAAGAACCGGTTGGTGAAGTTGAAACCGTCCAGATGACAGCTGCTGCAGCTCATCCAGAAATCGCCGGCGATCGGGGTCTGCGGTGATTCACTGGTGTTGGCGCTGTGGAACAGCCGGGTGCCGTTGCGCAGGTTGCGATCGTACGGATCCTTGGCCACGGTGCGGAACAGCGGGTGGGTGTCGAGCTTGACCCGGGCGAAGCTGGAGCTGCCACCGGCATCCAGGCTGGTGACATCCTGGCTCATGGCGTTCTGCACATAGAGGGTGCGCTCATCGACCAGCAGGCCGCGGGGGTTGTCGCCGGGCAGGTGCCGCAGGATCTGGGTGACCTGGGCGCCACCCTGGGACTGCTTGCCTTTGCGGCGCTTGCTGCGCTTCTTGTTCTTGTTGGCCCGTCGCGACAGGTCGACCACCATCAGGTCTTCACTGGCGGCCAGGGTCACGAACAGTTTCTTGCCGTCGGCGGAAAATTCGGCGTCGGCGGGGTTGCTGACGATGCGGGTCCGGTTGGCGTTATCGATAATGTTGATCTGCCGGAACAGCTCTTTACGGTTATCGGTGCGCTCCTGCTCGGCACCGGGGGTCAGATCGATCACCGACACCGCCGGGAACACGGTGGATTGAAACTGAAACGGGTGGTCGAAGTTCCACAACACATGGGGCAGCCAGGCTTCGGTGCCGTCAGGGCTGATGGCGATATCATCCAGCAGGCGCGGCAGGCCCTGGGAGACGAACTGGTCCGGGTCCTGTTTCACCGCCAGATCGATCCGCTTCAGCAACGGCAGCGATTCGGCCTTGAGGTCATAGATCGACAGTTGGCCCGTCATCGCATGGGTGACCAGCAGGCGTTGATCGGCGGTGATGGCCAGCCCGCGCGGGGTTTCGGCGGTGTCCAGCTGTTTGACGATCGCACCGTCGTGATCGATGGCGATCAGCTTGGCTTCTTCAAACTCGGTAACCCAGAACCAGCGGTTATGGCTGTCGTAGATCACCGCAAACGGGCGTCGACCGGTTTCGACACTCTGCTGCAGCTCCAGTGAGTCCGGGGCGAGCAACAGCACCTGTTTGTCGAGGTAGGAGGTCACGGCTAGCACCGATCCATCATCGCTCAGTGCAACCCGACGCAGGTCCCGCCCCAGACTGACCTCTTGCTGGTCCTTGGGATCGGCGATGGCGGTACGGGTCAGACTGCCGCCGTCAAAATTGGCGGTATAGAGGAATTGCTTGTCGACGGACTGGACGATTGATGAGCTTGAGGTTGGTTTATTGGCATCGCCGGCCTGGGCCGCATGACTCGCTAAGCTGGTGACGGATAGCGCAGCCAGAACCACGGCCCGGATGGCTTTTGAGAAACGGTCAATCATCGTTAATCAGTTCGACTTATTAATTGGAGACTTGAAGAGAGCGTTAGATAGCGCGAACAGCGGACTCAACAGGGATCGCAGTACCGACCAGCGTAGCGCGTGGACAAACAGCAGCAGGGCGATCGGGATCGCGGTGATCAGGTGGGTGTAGTGGTTGACCCAGCCGAGCCATTCACCGCGATTGCCCAGCAGTAGTAGGTAGACGCCGCTGAGGGTGCTGAGCAGCAGCAGGATCTCGATCACCTGACCGGTTTTGCGCAGTTTTTTCTTGCGGGGGGTGCCGGACGGATTGCTAGTGGAGGAGTTAAGCAAACGGCGGTGGCTGAGCCAGAACGGCACGACCGCCAGCGGGAACAGAATCAGGCCGGCCAACACATGAACGAACAGCAGCGTACGTTCACCGATCCAGGGCAGGCTGAAGATATTCCACAGTGGTAACCCGGTGACGAACAGCAGGTATAGAGTGCTTTCAGCGAGCTGGTGATGATAGGCCAGCTTGAGCCAGTATTGCCTGATCAGTGACTGACCGGACGGAGAGTCCGATAGAGATGCCTCAACGGCAGTTTGGGACATGAAATACTCGCAGCGTGAGCCAATAACTAAGAATGTGAATGGTAATGGTTATCTTTTGTTGCAGATAAGTCCAGCTTTTTTATCCGGAAATTGGCCAAAATGGATCTGGATCAAGAATCCCCGCACCGGACAAATAAAAACGGCTACCGAGCAAGGTAGCCGTTTGGTTTTAAAGCAGAAAGTAGAGCTTTAGTTGGCGCTGACCCGAACCTTGGCGGCCATCACCATGGCGGTGTTGTTGCTGGTTACCTTGGGTACGTTGTCGGCGTCGATATCCTCGCCTTCGCCCTCGACGTACTGCTCACCGGAGTCGCCCAGCCATTCGGCCAGCTGCATGCCCTGGTCGGTGCTGGAACCGTTGACCACGCCCTTGAACCAGCTGACGTAGCGCTGGGCCAGGGTTTCCAGTTCCAGCGCTGCGGCGTTTTCACCCTCTTCGTTCTTCAGGTGCAGCATCGCTTCACGCAGACCTGAAGAGATCGCCGCGGCGGTCCAAGGCGTGTGCTCGGTGGCTTGGCCCGGCTGTTGAGCCCAGGTGTCGATCGCCTTGTCGAACAGCTGCTCGTCGACGGCCAGGTATAGCTTGCGGGCGGCATCGCGGTATTGGCTGTCTTCGGTGGCCAGGAAGGCGGCAGTCAGGCCGCGAATTGCAGCGAACTGCGCATCCAGCGACTGGCCTTGGTCGGCCTTGCCACCCAGAGTCGTGCCGTCGATCGCCAGACCGTTATCGCCGATCAGGTTGGCCAGAATGAAGTTGGCTTGGGCGCGGATTATCTCCAGCGCACGCTTGCCCTGGGCAGATTTCAGATCGACATCGCCACCCTCGGCGGAGGCGTAACCAACCGGCAGCGCATCCTGCGAGCGTTGGAAGATCGACAGGGCGACCAGGCTGTAGGCCGCGTCGTAGGTGGTAACGTGCTGGCCCTGCTTGCCGTTGTAGCTGTCTACCAGGGTGCCGGCACTACGGTTGAAGTGCAGGGCATCCAGGTTCTTAAACAGCATCCCGGCCAGGTTTGACGCCACCGAGAAAGCATCGTCGGCTTTGACATCGTTGCTGTTGTCGGCATCGACGTTGGCCTTAGGCGCAGCCGCAAAAGGCGCACCGTCAAATACCGCGGCGAAGGCCGGGTTCTGACCGCTGTTGGCTTCACGCTGATCGGAGAAGGCGAAGTATTCGCTGACCGGCCACAGCAGCAGCCAGGTGTCGCGCAGGCTGGAGCTGGTATCGGTCACCTTGAGGCCGTCGATCGCCTTGACGCCGTTGGCCGTGCCTTCGGTGACGGCAATCTGATGAGGGAACCAGACCACACCTTTGGCCGGATCGTAGTCGGGGGTGATGGCGGCGCCCAGTTTGTTGCCGTCAAAACCCAGCTGGTCTTGCAGAATCAGCAGCTTGTCCAACGACATTTCGGTCAGGATGACCCCGTTCATGCCGTCAACGGCGGAAACGCCGAGGGCGTGAACACCGTCCTGGTCTTGGGTGGAGGTGGAGGCTTCGACCTCTTCATCGCTGTCGATCACGTGCATGCCGCCCAGGAAGTCCTGGGACCACATCACTTCTTTGAGCAGGATACCGCCGACGGAGGCCGGGTTGATCACCTTCTCGGTCTGACTGTCGGTCCAGGCTAGGCTGGCGTAGTCGCGGTAGTAAGCCGGGGTTTGCGTGGTCAGGTTACGGGCCTTGCCGTTTGCGTCCAGGTGCTCGATCTCGTCACCGTTCACCACGCTGGTATCGACCTGGCCGGCAAACTCCGGCAGTGCCGCCTGGTAGGGCAGGGAGATCGGGTACAGGTTCAGCGGAATCTCTTCGGCCGGGTACTTGACCGAGTCGGCCAGCTCCATAAAACGCTGACCCAGTGCGCCCAGGTCACCACCGCGCTGCTTGTTCAGCGGGCCGTTGGCCAGGTGGGGGCCGCTCTGGGACTGGTAGTTGAGGGCGTACATCGCCTCTTCGGAATACTCGTAGCTTTCGATACCGGCACTGTAGTCGAACGCGGTCGGTTGGTTAACCTGATCCGGATCCAGCACATCCAGGTCCAGACCCAGGCTTTCAGCCAGCGGTTCGCCGGACAGTTCGAACTCGGTGTAGGCCAGGAAAGAGCCTGCCGGCAGTGAGCGCTTGTCGAGCACCTCAACCTGCGGACCGGCCTGGGCGGCAGTGGCACTGAGCAGCATGGCGGCGCTAATCGCCAGAGAAAGCTTCTGCTTTTTCAACGGTATTCCCCTTCAACAGTAATGATTTATCAGCTTACGAATGATAAACCGATGCTATTGGTAATGGGAATACCTATCATTAATAATTTTCTTCTTGTCCGGTTTGTCTCCGTTGATTCTTGATATGGCTCAGTTTTGTCGGCAATCACCAGCTCACATAGAACATCGCCTTGGCCAGAATCACGATGATAAACATCTGAATCAGCAGCTCGCGGTGCCCGAGCTTGAAGCGTCCGGAGTCCAGCGTGCCTTTGATTGAACGACGCAGGGTCATGACCAGTTGCACCAACACCGCCACCACCAACAGCAGCTTGATGGACAGCAGGGTGCCGAAACTGCTCGACAACGGTGACATCAGCACGGCGCGATGGTGGTAGCCCAGGGTTAATCCGCTGAGAACCAGGGCGATCACCACAAACGGCATGATGCGACGGCCGCGCTTCTGGATTAACAACTCCAGCTGCCCCATGGTCTGCGGCGCGATCTGCGGGCGGATGCCTTCGATGATCAACACTTCAAAGGCCACGACCCCGATAAACAGGATGGCGCAGATCAGATGAATGGTATGAGCCAGTCCGTAACCCATGAAACTCTCCCTGGATGAACCTGAAAACGTGGAAACTGCGATCAATGCTCGGCCTAATTCCGGTCAAGCTGAATGATCTGAATCAAGCAGGGAGTCGGCGATTGAACGGATTGATATATGACAAAAAAGGGGCGCTTTCGTACCCCAAAGGGTTGAATCGAATATACGATTTTGACTCGTGCCGAGGGCGTGCAATGCCGTCCTGAAGGGCGCAGAGCGGCAATCCGGGGTTATCAATCCCGCTATCAAGGCTGAGCCGCCAAACTTGAGCAACAACAAGTTGAACAGGCGCAGAACGACGCGAGCTAAGGCTACAGGCGTCTCAACTCAAAAGCCCCGGAGTGCCGGGGCTTTGTCGTGTAGGGGTAACGGTCAGTGATGGTGATGATGGTGGTGATGGTGCTCACTGTAGAACCAGCCAGCCGACAGGCACAGCGCACCAAATACCAGCAACGCTGATGCAGCCAGGGTCTGGCTGCCCGGAGTGGCGGCGATTAGAAATAGGAAGCCCATCATCAGGCAAAACAGGGCAAAGGCGGTTACCAGGTTCACCTTTTTGCCGTTGCCAAATTCGCTATTCAGCATCTCGGTTCTCCTGTAGTTACAACCTCTTATTATACCGCTCCTGCTGCCATGACTGGTTGAAACCGGTTAATCCAGACCGCCGTCTTGCTTGAACTTAACAGCAACGCCCGGGTCTACTGGAAACTACCGAGGAAGGGGATTTATCAGTCATTTTCCGGAGGATAAGCCAATGGATGTTCAAGCCTTTGAGCGCCAGGCCCTTAGCGGTACGGTCGACGCCGTCATTATTCTTTCAAACGAGGGCGATATCTACACCGCCGAAGTAGTCATCCACGGTCGCAGTCATACCCTGGAATCGACCGATAGCCACCAACCGTTGGTGTTTCACAGTTACCGTGAAGCTAAACGCTCCTTTGCTTCCTATTCGGTACCGATCCGGCTCGAAGCCAGCCAGGTCTACGACGAGATGATCAGACACTGACAGCTGGCCATATTGCGACTAAAGCACTGAAAATTTGTTTTGACTTCGTAAGCCGGTCGACGCCATGATCGGGTTATGAATATTTTCAACGCCATCTTTTTTGTATCCCGACGACCGCAGGTCAGCAAACGCTGGCACCTGCGAGTGCTCGCGTGTCGGTCGGGATGGCGTGGTTCGATGATGAAGTGATCTGATTCAGCGAATCGAACAAAGTATTCCCGGCCGCGGCTTTCACCGCGGCTTTTTTTTGCCTCGGTGTTGGAGCGGCTTTTTTAGTCCTGCGGAAATAACCGCGCAGCAACATGGAGGTCATCATGTCCACCCCTATCGCCTATGCGACCGTGATTGTTATCTGGTCGACCACACCTCTGGCTATCATCTGGAGCAGCGAAACCGTCACCCCAGTGATGGCAGCGATGCTGCGTATGATGCTGGCCGCCGTGGTGGGCCTGGGGTTGCTACGCTGGCTGCGTATCCCGCTGCCTTGGCATGGCCCGGCGCTGAAAAGCTACCTCTACGCCACGCTGGGGGTCTACGGCGCCATGTTCACCACCTACATGGCGGCCAGCCAGCTCAGTTCGGGGCTAATCTCGCTGATCTTCGGCATGTCGCCGATCGTGTCTGGCCTGCTGGCCCAGTTCTGGTTGGGTGAGAAGGCGTTTAGCCCGCTGCGCTGGTTGGCATTGCTGCTGGCGCTGTCCGGCCTTGGCTGGGTGCTTAGCGATGGTTTGGTGATTGAAACCTCGGCGTTAGCGGCCGTTGGCCTGATGCTGTTGGCGGTACTGCTGTTTAGCATCAGCGGGGTTCTGGTCAAGGGGGTTAGCGTTCAGATCCACCCGTTGGCGCAGACAGTAGGTGCCTTGTGCTGCTCGATACCGTTCTATGCGCTGAGCTGGTTGCTGATGGATGGCCAGTTGCCTGAGCTGAATGGAGGAGGACGCTCGCTGGCGGCGATCATCTACCTGGGACTGTTCGGTTCGCTGGTTGGCTTTGTCGCCTACTACTACATCCTCCAGCAGCTGGCGGCCAGCACGGTGGCGTTGATCACCCTGATCACTCCGGTGCTGGCGATCTCGCTGGGCAGCCTGCTGAATCAGGAGCCGCTGACGTTGCGGTTGATTCAGGGTAGTGGCCTGATCTGCCTGGGATTGGCGCTGTACCAGTGGAGTGGCCGTAGGCTAGGCAGGGAGGTTAGTCAGCCTCAAGCGGCTGATTAGGGGATCAGTGGGTACTGGGCGACGGTCGAACGGATGTCCGAAGACGACCTCAGGTGGTCATCTCCGGGTGGGTGAAGCAAAGCCCTGTTGGCGGTTTAGCCGAGTTCGTTCTGGGTGATCGGGAAGCCCATCTTCTCGACCATGCTGATCCATAGTTTTCGCCAACCGCCTTTGGCATCGACGGTATCCAGCGCGTACATGGTGATCTTGGCGCCGAACCAGCGGAACGGCTCCGGTGGGATATAGCCGGGCAAACTGGTGGCAAACTGCATCCGGGTTTCCGGGATATCGTCGCCGTCCAGAATCGCCAGACCGACCCGGGAGCCGAAGCGGGTCGCGGTAACACCGAAGCCGGAGTAGCCGCCGGCATAGATCATGTCGCCGTCGTGGTAGTGCTGGAAATGGACCGCCATCCGGGTAGTCAGTCCGATCGGTCCGCTCCAGGCATGGGAGAAGCGGATGTCGCGCAGGCTGGGGAAGGTTTTGTAGAAGTTCTCCACCAGCGGCAGGAAGTTCTCCGCGCTACGATCGGCCTTGGGGTCGGTATCGTTATTGAAGAAATACCCCAGCCGGCCACCGAACAGGATCCGGTTGTCGGCGGTCAGTCGCATGTAATTGAGCTGGGTACGGGTATCGTAGATGCCCTGACGGTTCTTCCAGCCGATCGTCGCCATCTGCTCGTCGGTCAGCGGTTCGGTCACCACGATACGATCGCGGATCGCCGCAACCCGGGTCTTGATCTTTTTATTGCCGGCGGCAAAGGCGTTGGTCGCCAGCAGCACCTTGTTGGCATTGATCGTGCCTTCCGGGGTGGTCACCCGAACGCCGGGTTTGAGGTGCTCGCTAGATTGCAGCGGGGTGTACTCGTAGATGCGTACGCCCAGCGCCATCGCGGCGCGTTTCAGGCCCCAGGCCAGCTTGGCCGGGTGGACAGTACCGCTGCGGCTTTTGGACCAGAGGCCGCCGTTGAACAGCGGTGAGTCCATCTGTTCGCGGACCTCGTCTTTATCGAGCAGGTAGGCGTCGTGGCCATAACGTTTGTAGAGTCCGTACTCTTTCTCGATATCGTCCAAGCCCTCTTCGCCGACGGCGACGGTCAGCTCGCCACCCCATTCGATATCGCAATCGATGTCGTAGCGTTCGATGGTGTCGCGAAAGCCGTCCAGGTTCTCCTTACCCAGCTCTTCCAGCGCGTCGATATCCTGCGGGAACAGGCGGGCCGCATTCTCCAACCCGTGCATTACCGAGGTAGACAAAATCGCCGCGGGGCGACCGGAGGCGCCGATGGCGATGCACTGGGCCTCGATAATCACCACCTCGCGATCCGGGTTCTGTTCTTTGGCATGAATCGCCGCCCACAAGCCGGTAAAACCCGCACCGACGATCAACAGATCGCAGCTGATGCTGTCTTTAAGGGCCGGCTCAGGATCGGGAGCCTGGGCATTGTCGAGCCAATAAGGGAAGAATTTGGTTTTAAGCAGCGCCTTACGCGCCTGGGCATGCTCGGATGTAGCTTGGTAAGTCATGACGAAAACCCGGTCTGGAAACCATAGTGGTTGTTGTTATCGATGGTGTTGTCATGATGAGGATTGCAGGGCCGGGACGGTATACCCTCAAATGGGTGGTGACTACCCTGAAGCGGGTAGGTGACCGTCGGTTATTGTCGTCGGATCAGTGATTTTCTGAGCTGGTTGATCAAGGGGTGTACAGCAAGCGCAAAGCCCGACAGGACCTCTTGTTGAGGGTTTTTTGAACGATTAAAAATTGATTAAATTTTTGTGTCATCAGACTGTTGACCGCCCTCCGGGACTCTGTATAATGCCCGCCGTACATGAGGAGCGACACACACCGCACCGGAATGTAATAGGACTATAGCTCAGTTGGTTAGAGCGCTACCTTGACATGGTAGAGGTCGGCAGTTCGAATCTGCCTAGTCCTACCAAATTTAGAAAAGCCCGCATTATTGCGGGCTTTTTGCATTCTGCGATGTGAGTATTCTTTGGCAGATGAGAACTGCCGAAGGCAGTCGAGCCGAGCGAAGCGAGACCACATAGGAGCCTGCGACGATAGCCCCGAAGGGGAAGGCGCGTAGCGACGTATAATCTGCCTAGTCCTAGCAGAATTCGCTGTTAAGTCAGCAGCATAGAAGCCCAAGCATCGTCTTGGGCTTTTTTGTGCCTGATCTATAGGGCACTTCTAGGGCAAGCAAAGTCATGTTGCCACTATCCATTCCCATCCCCTGATCTGACCTTTCAGAGCTGCCTGCTCAGGCTAGTAGGTTATGAACTAGATCCGCTTCTGGCATACTCATGTGCCAAGTTAAGGAAAATGAGTAGGGTAAGAATGGATTTCTCACCGATCTTCGATGCACTCCTGAGTATGTGGTATCTGATACCACTCTTTATTCTCGTTGGTGTATCACGTTCACCATGGTTTAAAGGATTTATTGGCGAGGCGATCGTCAACCTCGCCGCTAGGTTCTTTCTCGATAAAAAGCAGTATCACCTCATCAAGAACGTCACCCTCCCAACTGATGATGGAACTACGCAGATAGACCACATTATCGTTTCTAGATTCGGTGTCTTTGTTATCGAAACTAAGAACATGAAGGGGTGGATTTTTGGATCAGCTAACCAGCCGTATTGGACTCAACAGATCTTCAAGCACAAATCGAAGTTTCAGAATCCGCTAAGGCAGAACTACAAACATGTGAAGACGTTGGAAGCGGCACTAGAAATAGAGCCTAGTCATATCCACTCCCTGATCGTCTTCGTAGGTGACAGCACCTTCAAGACTGATATGCCAGAGAACGTTACCTATGCCGGTGGGTACATTCGATACATCAAGTCGAGGCGGGATCCCGTCCTGTCCGATGTTCAGGTTAGGTTGATTATCCAGAAGATCGAGAAAGGTAGACTCACTCGTTCAATCAAAACTCATGTACAGCACGCCAAGCATGTTCAGGAGATCGTTGAAAAGAAGTCATCTGAACCTCTCTGTCCCAGGTGCAGCAGTCCTATGGTGTTACGAGAAAGTAAGAAAGGGCAAAACATTGGTAAGCAGTTTTGGGGTTGTAGTCAATTTCCAAGATGTCGAGTTATAAAGGATAAGGAAGATATGTTTAATTTCTAGTGATTAAGATCACGACAAAGTATTTGTCTATAAAAAATGCAGGTTATTTAAATGGATTCTAATAATTACTTTGTTTCATCAATAAACTATCTGGATAGAGCTCAAGATGTGTTTGATAAGGAAGATGTGACCACATGGTTTTATTCAGCTTTAGAAATAAGGTTTGGTGTTGAAGCTAGAATGCGAGAATACTTAGAATTTCACAAACAAGCTTCTGAAAAAATGAAGAAACAATATAAACCTGCAGTACTTGACAAGCATATCGCTTCTATTTTTAGAAAAGGTAACAATGAAGAAGCAATATTTACTATTAACCCAGGAAGCTCCGAGTCAATAAAACTTAAATATACACCGGTAACAAAGGAGCTGATAGATATAGTTAAAAATTTAGGCGCATATTTACATGCGCCTAGAGATAAGTTTATTGGAAGTGATAATTTTTGGTCTAACTTAGAGTTCTATATAACAAGAGGAATTGAGCTTTTAAAATATGCTAACTCTGGAGAACTCTTAGGAATACCATTGATAAATAGGGAAACTAATCAGATCGAAATTTTCTCATGTATAAATAAAGATTTAAAGGATAAGATAATATTGCAAGGTGCAGAAGAAATTATTATACATGTGGAATATAAGAATATTGACTAATTATGCATTAAAAGAGAGATGTTTTTATAAATAAATATAGATAAAGCCTCAGCTATAAACTGAGGCTTTCTTTAAGAAGCAGCATGGTATAGCTAAGCTTCCGCTTCTTCTAGGATATCCCTTTGTAGGTTTGCAAACGCCCTCTCATATTGTATCAATGAGGTCGTTATATCTGGATCTCCGATTCTTTGTTCTGCTTCTTTCAGCTTATCTATAGCATCATCATAAACAGAGGGATCACCTTTTCTTTTAAAGTATTCAATACCAACATCACAATAAGTTGCTATTAGGTTTTTGTTGTTTTTATATTTATCTACCGCCCTGACTGAGTTCTCTCTAGCCATTTCTAAAATTGCCACTCTATCTTCATTCAAAATTCCTGCGGTTCTCTCAGCTCTTGCAAGCATCAGCATAATCTTAAATCTAACAGTGGGGCCATCAAGTCCAAAGTCGTTGTCAAATAGCCTTATCTCAGTTTCTGCTTTATCCAGCTCGTTAGTGTCAATCAAATATCTTATTAATCTATGCCTTGGTACTCTTTCACCGGGAACTTTTGATATCATCTTTCTAAGCAGCTTATTCCTTATTTGCTTATTGGGAAAGCGGCTAATGCCAGAGTCAAATGAACATAGTTGCCTTATTGTCTTTATTTCAATATCATAAGTTGGAATTATATTGTCAATGACTTTTTCAAATAAGTTTATATACTCATTTTCATCAGTCATTTTATATTTGGCTATAATTCCAGTTATAACAGGGTGACGACCTTTCCACCCGTATATACCTTCCCTTTCACTTATCGAATACTCGGAGACAATATCTACCAAGCTAGTTAAAGATGCTGAAATATTTTGAGCAGGAATTCCTAATAAGCGAATTATCATTTGCCTATGTACATTAACACCAGCACTCTCCATGGCAGATACTAGCCTATATATTTCTTGGAGATTATTATCTAATTCAGCAAATTCACGAAGAATGATGTTATCAAACTGTTCTGATGCAAATATGTTTTTCAGACAGACAAATGTATCAGACTCACACCTAGCGGTAAGTCTTCTTTTCCTTTCTATTCTATTGAAACCTGAAAAGCTACTTTCGACTAGTGGTTGCAGGTCAGCACATGTATCAACCAGTGTTAGTAGACTTTCAATTTCACTTTCATCAAGTTTCTTTAAAAAGAAGTCTTCTCCTTTACTAAAAATATTAGATGTTTTAATTCTTGGGATCCAGTTGTTTCTAGACGAGGTGAAAATCAGCTTCAGACAAGATAAATCATCAGACGATAGCAGATCGACCAAACTATTTATTTCATAAATATGCTCGTGAGCATCATCAATAAATAATATGCCTGTTTCACCTTTTTCTTTCAAATGAGCTGCAACGCTTCTCCATTCTTCAAACATAAGTTTGTGCTTAGACTTATGTTCCCAGCAGTGAAATCCATCATCTTTGAGTTTTAGTATTACTTGTCGAGCTAGTGTGCTTTTTCCAGTTCCGCTAGCACCTAGAATAGTTGCACAAGTTTTATCAGAGAATATAGAGTAAATTTTTCCACAAAGTGTTCTGGAAAAAGTAACACCGGCCTTTATATCAGAATATGTAGCTGGCCATCCTTGGAACATTGCAGCAACATTCTTGCTGATATTACTTAGCTCGTCTGCCACGTTAATAGTTACCGACTGTAGTGCAGGGTGGCTATCTAACGGGTCCCCAGTTGCTACATAAGCAATATTATTAGGCAGGTTGCTCTTTTGGAGTTCTACAAAGAAATCATCAACTCCGCCAAATGCGACTTTAAGCCCTCTTTTTTCAAATAAAAGGGCTCTATTTTCATCTTTCGTATATAGCAATAAGTATATTGAAGAAGGGGCAAATGACTTATTGTTTATAGAGATTGCTCTGTTGACAATATCTTTTATATGCTGATCAGCAAGAGAGTAACCTATAATAATAAGGTTAGACCCACACAGATCTAATTTCAAAGCATCCCATAAAGCCTCTCGGTAGTCTGATGTATTATCATAGTCGCTTTCACTTATTATTATTCTTGAGTTGGTTCCATCAGAAATATCCTTGTCTATGGTCCCGTGAAGTTTGTATAGCTTTATTGAGTCTGGGATTTTTTGCTCTGTAAAGTCATAGTTTGAAGAGATGACAGAGCATGGTGTATTTTTTCTTTTATACGCTTGTTCAATAAGTGTGTCGTAATTAGTGGTATAAATATTTTTCCATTTGTATAATGGAATAGTTAATAGAGAGCCAGTGACATTAGTGCTTTTGAACAACTCCCTTAAAAGATGAACCAGGTCCTTTCTTGACCGCTTTTCTTCTGCAATGCTTGTTATTTCACTAAGTGTAAATCCATCCTTTTCAATTTTAAATTTATTTGAGACGGCATCTATTATTTTATTTACACTTGGTGCTCCTGAAGATAATGATGATCCAGCGCCAAAAAATAGTACCGTCTTTGATGGCTCAAGGCCCTCCACCATTTCACTCAATGAAATACTCATAGATCCCTCTATTAAATAGTTTGTTTATATGGTCTTTCAGAAAATATAGATTAGTCTGCTTTTATTTTATGGTAGCTGTGACATTACCATACTAGGAGATAACAGCCCAATATTGATATTCCATAATGTCTATACAGATATTATGCTCTCCTAGTATCGTAAAAGTGAATGTCTGAGTTTAATACTCGTTAGTCCTTATATAATAAGGCTTCCAAGAGTCTCCGGAGGTAATGGATAGATGATTGAAGGTATATATCAGAGATGTCAATAGACCAACTGGCTTGATTTTTGGCATTGGTGTATAGAAGGGGCATCACTTCTAGGTGGTGATCTATCAGATCGTTCGTTGAGCTTTGCTCGTATCAGTAACTGCAGCAGTCAGATTCAACACCGCCCGAGATAACAAAAATTACGAATAGCAGTGCAGGCCAAACCCAGATGGGTAGGCTCCGCAGGTACTCAACGGTTTTCCAGAATAAGTTCATAAGTTGAGTCTCAATCCCATGGTCACGCCTTCGAAGGTGCCGAGGGTGAGGGAGGTGCGTTCAGTTCTGAGTGAAGCCTCATCCCCTGCGTCATAAGCCCACCGACTTTTTGATTCTGTCTGAACTGATCTTTGGATTCCAGAGGGATATCAGCCTCAAATCGCTCTGTAATGCTGGCGGTAGTCAGGCCCTTTGATTGATGCAGTTCGGCTGTTGAACGGCTTAGTTTAGGATCGAGAGGATCTGCTCGGGAGCCTGGAAGAACGGTTCTAACGAAATGACCTGGTGTTGACCGTTAACCGTGCAGACCAGAGTGGGGACGCCGCTGCTGCCAACCCGCTGCATCAGGGCTTCGGCCCGTTGTGCGATTGCCGTCGCCTCGACTGATAGGCTTTCAGACGCCAGTGCCGCACGGATCTGTTGCTCGGTCATGCTGCCATCCAGCAAGGGTTGAAGCGCTGCGATAATGGGTTCCGGATCGCTGGCAGAAAGCCCGTCGACATAGCGGGCTTTTTGGAGCCGGTGGGCGAGTGCCATTTCAGTGGCCGCACCCTGTGGGTGGACCAGAACGGCGGCCCGGGCGGTCAGTTCTGAGTTCAGCTCTTCGGTTTTCGAGCGCAGTATTTGCGTGACATAGGTTTGGCTGAATGGCTGGCCGGTCTGTTGGGCAATTCGCTGGTCTGCCCGTTCGGCAAATTGGCCGAAACCATTGCTCATTTTTAACTGAGCTCCGCCCTGAAACAGGCGGCGGTGCAGGGCGGTGATGTGGATGTCTGCCTGGACGAGCACGTCGAAAATCGGCGCGGCGCCATAACACCAGCCGCAGTAGGTGTCATAGATCAGGGTGAACTGCGGGTCGGACATTCAGAGGGCCTCGCTCACTCAGAAAACGGGTGTCAACAACGAACGGGGGCGCAGCTTGGTGGTTTCGGCCATCAAAATCAAGTTTGGGCCGACGCCAGAAGGGGGCTTGTAAAGGCTCTGTCGTCGGATTACCGGTCGGGTTAGTTCGATTTGGCTCTAAGGCTCGTAGGCAGAAGGCAGGACTACGGATAGCAGATAGCAGCGATGACGGGAGTCGAAGCTGGCTTTATGACGAGTCATCGTCTTGGTGAGCGGCAGGTGCAAAAACGCCAGCTGGTAGCTGGCGTTCGATGAGGCTGAAGGCTTAAGACGCAGACCAAGGGCTTAGGGAGAAGCCCTTGGGGTCGCGTTAACCTTGCTCGGTGCTGGAGGGGGTGTACTTGTTGTAGATAGCGCGGCTGACCGGCACAAAGATAAAGAACATCACCGCGAAACTGATCAGGGGGCTTGCTTCGATGGCCAGAAGTGCCAGGTAGAGCAGGATGCCCAGAGAGCCGAGTCCGATCATAAGAATCAGACGCAGGGCAGGGTTGGCGTTTTGTTTTGAAGCGGCTAGTTGGGCTAGTTCTGGGTTCGACGTGTTGATCATCTCTGTTATCACCTTGGGCCGGTTTGCTGTACGGGCATGGGGTACGGCGGGCCCGTTGTTTTACGAGTGTTCATACTCTAATGGAATAACAGCTCTCATACATAGTCTAAGTTGTCATATACATATTACGTTGCCGATGGGGTAAGAGACGATTAGTTCGTTGCCAGGCAACCTACGAATAAGTCCTAGCAAGATACCTTCATCCAAAAAGCGGTAAGGCCTGAGAAGTGCAATGCTTTCGGACAAGGGCCGGGACGATGTCGAATGCTGTCAGGGGGAAGAAGGCCGCCGTTTGGCGGCCTTTGAGACTTATTCAGTCGTTTTCAGGATTGATCAGCGGTAGTTTCGCAGCGACGGCACGCTGGGCTAGATATTGTTAGATCGATCTGGGTGGGTGACCTGGGTAAGGTAATTTATCGATCTCGTCTGCCTGCCGCCGGGGGAGTCGCCTCTCGTCCTTGATTACGACTCAGAAGGATCCTCGGCGGCTGGAAGTTTTGCTCAAGCCATAGAGCCGTCAGCACCGAATTAGCTGATCTCGCTGTACTCGGCTTCGCTCAGCTTGCCGTCTTTGTCCATGTCAGACTGGACGAATACTTCGCTCAGACCGGGCACGGTTGCCGCTTCTTCGGCGCTGATAAAGCCGTCGGCGTCGGCATCAACGGTGGTGAATTCAGGCTTCTCGGCAGCATAGGCGGCCAGGGAGGTGGTGGCAAAAGCGATGGCACATAACGTTTTAATCTTCATAGAGAAATCCCTTATCAATGGGTTTTAAGTTTGTCATTCACCCGAACAGAAGTCTGACGGATAGCTATGCCATATCAATCATCGTGCCATCGAAGCAATGTACTTATAAATCAATTACTTAAAAGAAACAGACGTAGAAAACATGGCTGTCTCCTGTCGCTGTTTGCCGACAGTGTTTGAGCATTAATAACTAACTGATTGTTAAATAAGAAAATTATCTTGTAGCCGATAACAGACACTAGGGGCGACGACGACAAGGAATGGGCCGGAATGCTGAGTGAAACAGCGTTCCTAGGTGCCTGAAGGGCCTTGGGTGGCTGTCTTTGAATTGTCACAAAATTGCGACATCAAGATCATTTAGAGGCTTAAATCAGTTCATGACTGTTGTTTGGTCCCGATTCAATTTGGCTGCCCAGTATTGGAAGTCAGCAGCGTACTGGCTTTTGACTTCGACTGGTGGCCGGACTGACTGCCGGTGGGGGATAGCCCCACCGAATCAGCCTTCGATGCTTTAACAAGACAGGCACAAAAAAGCCCCCGCAGGCTAACCCTGCGGGGGCTTTGATTAGAACTTGTCAGCGTCTAACGCTTAGGCCTCAACCGTTGGGATAACGGTAGCAGCGGCTTTCTGGTAGCTCTCGATTTCGTTGAAGTTCAAGTATCGGTAAACGTCATCAGCCATGGTGTTGATGTCTTCAGCGTACTCCATGTACTCCTCGAAGGTCGGGATGCGGCCCAGTGCGGCACCTACCGCTGCTAATTCGGCAGAGGACAGGTAGACGTCGGCGCCATCGCCCAGACGGTTCGGGAAGTTACGGGTCGAGGTCGACATCACCGTGCTCTTGGCCGCAACACGAGCCTGGTTACCCATACACAGCGAGCAGCCCGGCATCTCGGTACGCACACCGGCGCGGCCGTAAACGCCGTAATAGCCTTCTTCGGTTAGTTGGAACTGGTCCATCTTGGTCGGCGGAGCCATCCACATGCGAGTCGGCAGCTGAGTGCCTACCTTCTCCAGAATCTTACCGGCGGCACGGAAGTGACCGATGTTGGTCATGCAGGAACCGATGAAGACCTCGTCGATCTTGGTGCCTTGAACGTCAGACAGGGTCTTAACGTCGTCCGGATCGTTCGGGCAAGCCAGCAGCGGCTCTTTGATGGTGGCCAGATCGATCTCGATCACTGAGGCGTATTCGGCGTCGGCGTCGGCTTCCATCAGCACCGGATTGGCCAGCCACGCTTCCATCGCGGCAACACGACGGTTGATGGTGCGCTCGTCACCGTAGCCCTGAGATATCATCCACTTCAGCATCACGATGTTGGAGTTCAGGTACTCGCGGATCGGTGCTTCGTTCAGCTTGATGGAACAAGCCGCAGCGGAACGCTCGGCAGCAGAGTCGGACAGTTCGAACGCCTGCTCAACTTTCAGGTCCGGCAGGCCTTCGATCTCCAGGATACGACCGGAGAAGACGTTCTTCTTGCCTTCTTTGGCAACGGTCAGCTCACCGCTCTGGATAGCGGCGTACGGGATGGCGTTAACCAGATCGCGCAGGGTGATACCCGGCTGCATTTCGCCCTTGAAGCGAACCAGCACAGACTCGGGCATATCCAGCGGCATAACACCGGTAGCCGCGGCGAAGGCAACCAGACCGGAACCGGCCGGGAACGAGATGCCGATCGGGAAACGGGTGTGAGAGTCACCACCGGTGCCAACCGTGTCAGGCAGCAGCATGCGGTTGAGCCAGGAGTGGATCACACCGTCGCCCGGACGCAGCGAAACACCGCCGCGGTTCATGATGAAGTCCGGCAGGGTGTGGTGGGTGTTAACGTCAACCGGCTTCGGATAAGCGGCGGTGTGGCAGAACGACTGCATGGTCAGGTCGGCGGAGAAGCCCAGGCAGGCCAGGTCTTTCAGCTCGTCACGGGTCATCGGGCCGGTGGTGTCCTGAGAACCAACGGTGGTCATCTTCGGCTCGCAGTAGGTGCCCGGACGGATACCTTCGACGCCGCAGGCCTTACCGACCATCTTCTGTGCCAGGGAGTAGCCCTTGCCGGAATCGGCCGGGTTAACCGGCTGCTTGAACAGGTCGGTGGCTTCCAGCCCCAGGGCTTCGCGGGCCTTGGTGGTCAGGCCACGACCGATGATCAGCGGGATACGGCCGCCGGCTTGAACTTCGTCGAACAGAACCGGAGTCTTCAGACTGAACTCGGATACCACTTCGCCGGTCTCGGCGTTCTTAACAACACCTTCGTACGGGTACACGTCGATGACGTCACCCATGTTCATCTTGGTGACGTCCATCTCGATCGGCAGGGCACCGGCATCTTCCATGGTGTTGAAGAAGATCGGCGCGATCTTGCCGCCGAAGCAGTAGCCGCCAGCACGCTTGTTCGGGATGTTCGGGATGTCGTCACCCATAAACCAGAGTACGGAGTTGGTGGCAGACTTACGGGATGAACCGGTACCGACAACGTCGCCGACGTAGGCCAGCTGATGGCCTTTTTCCTGCAGTGCTTTGATCTGCTGGATCGGGCCAACTTTGCCGTTAACATCCGGATTGATGCCGTCACGGGTGATCTTCAGCATCGCGTTGGCGTGCAGCGGGATGTCAGGGCGGGTAAAGGCATCCGGAGCCGGAGACAGATCGTCGGTGTTGGTCTCACCGGTTACCTTGAAGACGGTCAGGGTGATCTTTTCAGCCAGGGCCGGCTTGGAGGTGAACCACTCGGCGTTGGCCCAGGACTCGACAACCTGCTTGGCGTAGGCGTTGCAGGCGTTCATCTTGTCCTTCACATCGTGGAAGGCATCGAACATCAGCAGGGTGTGGGACAGTGCTTTAGCGGCGGTTGGGGCCAAGGCATCGTCTTCGAGGGCGTCAACTAGCGGCGCGATGTTGTAACCGCCGAGCATGGTGCCCAGCAGTTCAACGGCTTCAACGTTGGAGATCAGCGGAGACTGCGCTTCGCCTTTGGCAATGGCGGCCAGGAAGCCGGCCTTCACGTAAGCGGCCTGGTCAACACCAGCCGGTACACGGTTGGTCAGAAGGTCGAGGATAAACTCTTCTTCACCGGCAGGAGGGTTCTTCAGCAGCTCAACCAGAGCGGCGGTCTGTTCAGCGTCAAGTGCCTTTGGGGGGACACCTTCTTGAGCACGTTGTTCTACATGTTTGCGGTAAGCTTCAAGCATGATATGACCCTCGTTATCAGACAGAACCTCCGAACAGGTTAGCTCCTGGACGAACCCTGTTGTGATTATCAATTACTGATTTGGCGACGCTATATTTTATAGAAAAATTGGGTTTCTGTTAAGTATTGTCGACAATCTCAGGGCCTGAGCTTTACCGGTATGTTCTGGCTAATTTGTTGTTTTTAAACTGCTATTTTTCAACCTTATGGTGGCGATAGGGCTGGGTTATATAGGTAATAAAACAACCGAAGGGCGAGATCTCTTCACCGAGATGCTGGCAGCTATCCCCGCTTAAACGTCATTTTTGTAGTTAAACAACAAACTGCCGAGCCTGTTGGGAGGTGGTTTACCTAATTTTGCATAGGATTAACCCGACTTTACATTCGTCTGTTTCATACTGGCGCCCACAACTTAGCTAAGGAGCCTGCGAACAAGTCTCTGCGGCTTCTGCAAGCGCCTGAAGTGCGCAAGGTCTGGCCATTGCTCCAAAACTGCGCCTGGATTACGAACCAAGCTGGAGGCCAGAGGCTAGCAAGGACTTGTTCGTAGGTTCCCTAACCGGGAGAAGGGCGATGAAACTTCAAACCAGGGAGTGGTCGACTCCGCTTATCATCGGTAGTTCATTAATCGTGACAGTGACCGGCGTCATGCTGTTTTTCCATTTAGCGGAAGGATTGATCATGACTGCCCACGAATGGATCGGTGTCGCTTTTGTCGCCATCGTGGGATTACATGTTCTGAATCACTGGAAGCCCTTTAAGCGCTACTTCTATCAAAAGCGGGCATTGAGCCTTATTCTCGGCACTTTTTTGATTGCTGGCGTTTTGCTCTTTTCAGGCGATAAGGAGCCACACCCGCTTGAACGGGTTGCCAGGCAGATGGAGCAAAGCTCAATCCGTGCGATGGCGGCCCTGCAGCATCGGCCGGTGGATGAGCTGCGGATTGCTCTGGAATCGGAAGGCCTGAGACTGACTGGCAATGAGCAGACCTTGGCAGAGCTTGCCCAGGAAAACGATGTTCATCTGTTTCGACTGATTGAATTACTGTTTGCGCAACCCGCAAAAGGCGCTTAAGCAGGCCCGGGATCTATGGCCTGCCGTCGACGTCATCATTCAGGATCCTTGAACAGGGATTGAGTCGGCCCCGAAGTGGCGCTTGAGGGGGCCTTGATCAGCCATACACTGATCTCGGCTGCAGGCATCGGTCTGGCGTAGTAATAGCCCTGCAGGTTACGACAGCCGTTATTGACCAGGAACTCTGCTTGCTGCTGGGTTTCAACGCCTTCGGCGACCAGTGACAGATTGAGGTTCTGCGCCATCGCGACAATGGTTTTGACCAGCGTCACATCTTCAAGGTCGTCCGGCAGATCGTTAACAAAGGATCGATCGATTTTCAGGGCGTCGACCGGGAATCGTTTCAGATAGCTTAATGACGAGTAGCCGGTACCGAAGTCATCGATCGAAAGATTGATCCCAAGGTCTTTCAGACTGGAGAGCCAGGTCATCGCGTCCTCGGTATCGCGCATCAATAGGCTCTCGGTGATTTCGAGGGTCAGGGACTCGGGGGCAATTCCTGCTTGATCGACCAGCTGCTTCAGGTCGTCCGCGTCAAGCCCCAGCTCGCGTTGCCGGCTGGATAGATTAACCGCCAGTTTAAGTTCGCTGAATCCCGCGTCGTGCCAGATTTTCAATTGCCGACAGGCGTTGGCCAGCACCCACTGGCCGATCTGGCCGATCTGACCGCTGTCTTCGGCAATGGGGATAAAGGTGGCCGGTGAGACCTGGCCGCGGCTGGGATGGTTCCAGCGCAGCAGGGCCTCGACACTGACGATCTTGTTGAGACTGGGGTTGACCACCGGCTGGTAGTAAATTTCCAGCTCCTGGTTCTTGATCGCCTGACGCAGCTCCAGTTCCAGCTGACGGCGATCCAGTGTCTGCTGCTGCATGGAGGCGGTGAAAAACTGATAGGTGCTGCGTCCGCTCTCCTTAGCCTGGTACATGGCCATGTCCGCATTTTGTAACAGGGTATCGGCCTTGTCGGCGTCGTCGGGGTAGATCGTGATGCCGATACTGGCGCCGATATAGATCTCGCGCCCGTACAGCGTGAAACTGCGGGTGATCTGCTCGATGATATAGGTCGCCACCTGGGCCACCGAGTCCGTTTCTCTGATATCCGGTAGCAGGATTACGAATTCGTCACCGCCAAAACGGGCAATGGTATCGGACTCTCGAAGACAGGCTTTGAGGCGAGCTGACACCAGTTGCAGCAGTTCGTCCCCGACAGCATGGCCAAAGGTGTCATTGATCACCTTGAAGTGGTCCAGATCGAGGAACAAAACTCCCAGCATCCACTGTTCGCGTTTGGCTGCGGCGATCGCTTGCTCAAGACGATCGGACAGTAGGCTGCGGTTGGGCAGCCCGGTCAGCGCATCGTAGTTGGCTTGATAACGAATCTGCTCTTCATTCTTCTTGTGCTGAGTGATGTCGGTGAATACGGCGACGAACTCTTCAATTTGTCCGGTTTCACCCCGGATCGCCGAGATCGAGAGCCATTCGGGATAGACGGTCCCGTCTTTGCGTTTGTTCCAGATCTCTCCGGTCCAGTGGCCCTTCTGTCGCACCGAATTCCAGAGTTGCTCGTAAAACTCAGGGCCATGGCGGCCGGATTTGAGCAGGTGCGGTGTTTGCCCCAGAATCTCGTCAAGCGCATAACCGGTGATCTTGCTGAAGGCGGGGTTGACTGTTTTGATTCGATTTTCGGCATCGGTGACCATGATACCCTCAGCCGTGGTCTCGAAGACCGCCGCGTTCATGCGCAACTGATCCTCGGCCAGTTTCTGGGCCGTGATATCTTCCTTAACCGCGATAAAGCTGGTGATCTTGCCGTGCTCATCCCGCAGGGGTGAGATTGACGCGGACTCCCAGTAAGTCGAGCCGTCCTTTCGGCGATTGTGGAACATGCCGCGCCACTCCTGACCGGCCATCAGCCGTTGCCACATCGCTTCGTAATCCTGCGGGCTTAAGTTGCCGCTCTTCAGGAAGCTGGAGTTTCGACCGATGGCTTCGTCGGCGCTATAGCCGGATACCCGTTCGAAGCGTGGGTTGACGTACTCGATGACTCCCCGGGTGTCGGTGATGACCACGGATGCCGGGCTTTGCATCAAGACCCGGCTCAATTTTCGTGAGTCGGCCTCGGCGCGTTTTGAGGCGGTGATATCGCTTCTGACACAGACCGTGCCGCCCTCGCTGGTCGGGTTATTGCTGGCCAGGTACCAGGTGTTGCTGTCGATCTGCTCAATATACTGCCCCTGAACAGGAGGTGCGGTGATGGGGTCGCCTTCCAGGCTGAAGTATTGAACCCGGCCTGAGGCGGCTTGTTGGAGCTTTTGCAGGCTCATTGAGCCGTTCCGCTGATGTTTGAGCCAAGGGTAGATCGCTTCGAAGCGCCGGTTGTACAGCACGGGTTGATGGTCGGCATCGTACAGCGCGAAAGCCTCAGACAGGTTGCTCACGGCATCGTGGAGGCGTCCCCAAGCCCGTTTGGATTCTTGATGGGCATTATGCAGGCTTTGTATCAGCAGCCATAAGCCGGCAATGAGTGCAAACACCGACACGGAGAGAAGTACGATCAGCTGCTTTTTGATCGAAGTCTGCGACAGCCTTTTCTGTTCCAACTGCGCGTACAGCGCCTGAAAGAAGGTCTGACTGGGGATCTCCAGGTAGTGCTTCTTTAGCGAATCCAGTTTGGTCAGACCATGGAGGTTGGAGTCGATATGAAACAGCAGCTGTTCTACCAGCTCCATGCTGTCCCTTGATTCCCAGGACCATCGTTTGACCTGTTCCAGGGATGCCTGAATATCGTCAAAGTTGGAATCGGCGGCAAACAGCTGGTAGCTGTAGAGTTGGTTGATCAGTTCAACAATCGGATCATAACGACTGGGAGCCTGCTGTTTGAGTTCCTGCGCCAGGGTTGGAAGATAGCGAATACCGTTGCGCACAATGGCTGCCTGAAACTTGATCTTTTCCATCAAGGCCAGTTTGTTGTCCATGGCTTGCCACAACCGTTGATTGTATTCGGCCAGAACCGAATCCCGGCCACTGCCGACGCTGGTCAGCTGCGTTTTAACCTGGCTCAGCTCATTGTTGGTCTGAACCAGCGGATCGTATTGAACCATTAGGAATGAGGCGATGCGCAACATATCCCGGTCAAGACGCGCATCCAGTGTTTTCAGTTGTAGCATCTGGCGCGACAGTTCGGCGTAGTGATCGGACTCGTCATTCCAAAACAACCCGAGCAGCATCGCGAAGGCAGCACTCAGGCTCAGCAGTAGGAATCCACGCCGCTGACCAATGGATTGGAGTAACAATTTCATGGCGTTAATTTGCTGTGCTCCCCGACCAGGGTGTTGAGAAAGGCGATGATGTCTTGGATATGGGCTGTGGGGATCTCGCGCCCAAGTTGATAGAGCCCCATGATTCGGATCGCTTCCTCCAGCGTGGCGACCGATCCGTCATGAAAGTAAGGGCTGTTGATTGCCGCCAGACGTAGGCTGGGGACTTTGAAATAGTGCTTGTCTTCCTGCTGACCGGTGACATTGAAACGGCCGAGGTCGGCTTGGGTCAGTTCCGTGTTTCTGTTTTTGAAATAGTCACCCAGTGCGCCCATGTAGGCGTACATGTTGCCACCGACATTGGCGCCTTGATGGCAGCTGATACAGCCGTAGTTCCGGAACAGCTGATACCCTTTCAGCTCCTGTTCGGTAAGGGTTTCTTCGCCCAGCAGCCAGCGATCGAATCTTGAGTTGGTCGTTACCAGGGTTCGCTCAAAGGCAGCGATTGCCGTGGTGATATTGGCGCCGGTGATACCGTCATCAAACAGCTTGTTGAATGTTGCCACCATGGCCGGATCACGATTTAACTTGGCAAGAACCTGAGACCAGGATGAGTTCATTTCAACAGGATTATGAACCGGACCGGCGGCCTGCTCCTCAAGTGTTGCTGCACGCCCGTCCCAGAATTGGGCAAGGTTATAGCTACTGTTAAAGACCGTCGGGGCCTTAATTGCCCCCATCGCGCCGGCAACACCAATGGATCGCGCTCGACCGTCTGCACCGCCCTGAGAAAGCTGATGACAGCTGCTGCAGCTCACTGAGTTGTCTTGGGATAGCCGGGTATCATGAAATAGACGATCCCCCAGTTCGGCTAGCTGGGCGCTAATACTGTTATCGATCGACAGCGGTGTAATCGGCTCGTTTTTTAGCGGGCCAGCTTTGGAGACCGATAACGGTAAGATTAATAAAGTTAATATAAACAGTGACTTTTGCATGCTAATACAGGCTGCAATTTATAAAACCTCCGGCATAAAAATGTCAGGAGTACTAATATTTGGTTTATGGAGTTCCGCTATTTAAATGCCGGGGGAGGGGGTGAGGGGTTGTGAATTAACCTTCTTTTCTCCCGGGTCGCAGTCCTGGTGCGGTCTGCGGGCCTGTCTGCAAGGCTCTTGTTATTGCGGCAAGGGGTAAGTCTGCTGGCGTGCTTGTAGAATTACAAGGGGATTGCTAATTAAAAACCCTATAAAAAAAGTGGAATAGATTTGTTATATAAAATGTGCTTGGATTGTGCGTTTGGGCTTGCTGATTCGCACCAACACTCGCTTATACCGAAAGCCTTTTAGTGTTGTAATTCGGCATATTCAAGACTGTAAAGAATCTCTTCCCTTTCAATTTGATCGATGATGGCGGCAAATTGCTGATTGCGCTTCAGCTGCCCCAGCGCACTATCCAGACTACTGATCAAATTGTCCTGATTCCTGAACTGTTCGGACACGAGCAGGTAAAGGGGGACTTGCTTGAAAACCGTTGGGTGCATCCGCACCTTGGATTCCATATTGAGTTCGATCAGCCCCCTGATTGCTGCAACCTTGGAGTGCAGGAAAAGGTCACTGCGTCCGGTAGCGAGCATCTTGACGACCTGATGCATGTCGTTGATGGTGACGAAGCCAGCCTGGTTGTCATCATAGATCCCCTCACAGGTTTTATCCCCGAGAAGTAAGGAGTAGTGGCCCTCGGGGTGATGCAACGGGTTGTCCATTGCCAACAGTCTATCGGCTCTGGGAGAGCGCTTGGAGATAAATGCTCTGACCTGCATCGAGTAGATTTCCGAGCTGTTGGCCGTCGTGTAGCGGTTTCGGTCTTGATTGGGAACCGCCAGCAGTGCGTCATGGATACCTTCCTTGACCAGCTTCTGGGCTCTTTGCCAGGGGTGGAAGGTGTGGGTGATTTGATAGCCGAGCTGGTCACCGAGGAGAAAGTTAGCGATCTCGACCAGAATGCCCGCTGGTTGGCCGCTCTTTCTTTGATAGGAAAATGGCGGCCAGTCCTCCGCGTAGGCGATGCTGATTGTTCTGGGGTCGCCGTTGAGGGGCTGTTCTTGGGCGGATGCGGGGTAAGTAATCAGCAACCATCCAAGTAGAGCGATTCGAAGATAGCAAGATAGAGAGTTCATGGCCGGGTAACCCAAGATAACTGCACTAGGGGTTTGTGGTAACCATAGCTCATTTTATATCCCTTCCGGATGTTTGCTCTGTCTGATGATCGGGCAAAGTGATCATAAGCTGGTTTGGCCAGGTTTGGTTATAATCTCGCCCAACTTAAACCCGAGTACGAGGACACGATGGACGTACTTCAAGAAATCCAACAGTTTTTGCCCTGTCCAACTCCCAAGGGCTGGATTGATGCGGCGTTGGAAAATCGAGATATTCTGCTGATTGACCATGCACATTGCGAAAAGAAGGCGGCTTCGACGGCGATGAATCTGATGTTCCGCTATGTCGATAATGCCGACCTGTTGAATAAGATGTCACGGTTGGCGCGAGAGGAGTTGATCCATTTCGAGCAGGTACTGGGCTTAATGCGAGAGCGCGGTGTGGAGTACGATCACATGACGCCGGCCCGTTATGCGCAGGGGCTGCGGTGTCATATTCGCAACCATGAGCCGGCGAAACTGGTCGATACGTTGATCATCGGCGCCATCATCGAAGCGCGCTCTTGCGAGCGATTTGCAGCGATCGAACCCTATCTGGAAGAGTCGGATCCGGCGCTGGCCAAGTATTACCACTCGCTTCTCAAGGCTGAGGGGCGTCATTATCAGGATTATCTGCAACTGGCCCGTGATGCTGCCGGAGAGGATATTTCCGAGCGGGTCGACTTTTTCCTGAGTGTTGAGCGGGAACTGGTTGAATCGGACGATGATGAGTTCCGTTTTCACAGTGGTGTGCCGAAACTGTCATCCTGCTAGGCGAGTCTTATCGCCGGCAGTGCTGAACCTTCTCTCAGGAACAGCAAACTATGGGAACAGCTAAATCGGCTGAACAACGCATCAACCAACAAAACAGAAACAGGGATAGATAATGTCAAAGGAATCCATTGCTTTTGCTCTTGGCGGCCTGGGGGGCTTCAATGCCCATGGAATCGGTTTTCTGCAGGCGTCGTTGGACCAGGGAATCGAGCCCGAACTGATCAGTTGTACCTCCGGTCAGATCTACTGGACCTGGCGCTACCTGCTGCAGAAAAACCATGAGCCTGATCCGTTGACCGGTACTTCGGTCAATATGGAGCAGGAGCTGCGGTTGGAGGTCGACAAGACCAACCGTTTTCCCAAACCCCTGAGTTGGCTTGATGGGCCGGTGATGGCGATGAGCGGCGATCCGGGGATCTTCTCACCGGCAGTTAAGCAATATTGGCAGAACTGGCTCAGCCCCTATATCAACAGCGCCAGCGACTTCGACAGCTTCTGGAAACAGTGGGGCGAGGAGTTGATGAACCGGATGTTCCCGGCCCAGGTGTTCGTACCCGAGCGCAGTCCGGAATCGATGCTGGCGATCGGTCAGCGCCTAGCCTCTGAGTCGGAGATCGGTATCCTGTTCAACGCCTTTGATGCGCCGGCCGGTGAAGAGGTGCTGTTTATTAATCCGCGCGCTCAACAGGTGCTGGACCAGCAGCGCCCCGGCCGCTATGTGGACGGCGCTCTGCTGGGCGATACCCGAATTCGGGTGTTGGATCCGAACAATCCCGAACAGCTGCGTGAGGCGGTGGATGCGGCGCTATGGCTCTATCTCTATGGCTTCAAAGACCGGGACGGTAATGAGCGGACCCTGATCGATGGGGCCTACCATCGCCAGTTTATCGTCCGCGAGTTGGCGCCCGCTGCGCAGCGAATTTTCTCGGTTCGACCGCAGAGTGTGGAATGGAAAGAGGCGATGCCGACCAACAGCTTCCAGGTCAGCAATCTGGTCACCCAGCTGTGGTTCAACGCTTCCTACTCCGGCGAAATCGCCCATATCGATCTGATCAATCGATTGCTCCGTAAGGAGCACCTGCCCAAAGAACACTACCGTCATGTGGAACTGACCCCGGTGGAGTATGAAACCCGGATCCATTTCTACGAGTACTTCGTCGAGCGCTGGTCGGTGTATCAGGATGCTTACGATAACAGCCGCGCCTGTTTTGACGACTTGGATCTTTAAAGGGGCTCCAGTGTCGGTTTGAATGGCCCTCACGGCCGGGGTTTTGATAACGAAGCCAGCGGCCGTGACAGGGCATTCTTCAGGTTTGATCGTTCTCCCGCTGATTCAGCTCTTCCACAAAGGTCTCCAGAATCAGGTTGCTGTGATTACCGCGACGGTGGATGGCGGCGAAACGGGTCTGGAAACTGAACTGTTCCGGCAACAGTTCCCGCATTCGCCCCTCATGAACCCAGCGTTCGGCATAGTGGGTCGGTAAGAAGGCCACGTACTGGCCGGAGAGGATCAGAAAGGCGGCGCCTTCCCGGTCGCTGGTGCTGGCGACCGGATTGAGCTGTTGCAGCAGCGAGCGCTGTCGATCGGGCATCGCCGAAACCGGCACCACGGTATCCAATTGCTGCAGTGATTCGGCATCCAGCTCGGGCTGTTGCTGGGTAAACAGCGGGTGACTGTGGCCGCAATAGAGTCGCGACTCCTCATCATAGAGGTCGATATAGTCCAGGCCTGCCAGCCGACGGGAATCCGGAATAACGCCGATATGCAACCGGCCATCCAGCACATTTTTTTCGATCTCGGCCGGCGGCATCATTCGGATATTGATCCGGATATCGGTCCCGCGCTGCTTCAAGGCCGCCAGCGAGTTGGTGACCCGCATATGGTTGTACATGGTCACCAGGTTGTCGGTGATGCCGATATTCAGCTCGCCCTTGAGGTTGGCATTGATACTGTTGATCTGGGTTCGAAAGTTTTCCAGCGAGGCAAACAGCTGCAGGATCGCCTGATACACCTCGCTACCCTGATCGGTCAAGGAGAATCCGGCGCGACCGCGCTGGCATAGCTTCATGCCCAGGCGTTTTTCCAGGTCGGAAACGGCAATACTGATGGCCGAGACGCTGATATTGAGTTCCACTTCGGCGGATGAAAACCCACCGCTTTCCACCACGCTGCGAAAGATTCGCAGCAGTCGAATATCGATATCGCTGATCTGGCCACTGAGGCTTCGGCTGGTCTTCATCGGGATGATTCAATTACTTAAGTATTTAGTTAAGTGTAATTGAAAAACCTTAAATAGAACAAAACAACCGTCGGGCTATAGTGAGTCCATAACAAGCTGGCATGCGACCGGCAGGATAAACATCACAGGAGAGATCTATGGCAGCGCAAGATTCACGTGCAGGTTTGACCCAAGCGCAGCTCGACGCCCACTGGATGCCGTTCACCGGTAACCGTCAGTTCAAGCAGGACCCGCGGATTATCGTGTCTGCCGAAGGCAACTACTACACCGATGCCGAGGGCCGCAAAATCTTCGACGGTCTGTCGGGCCTATGGACCTGCGGCG
This sequence comes from Motiliproteus sp., assembly GCF_965230735.1. Taxonomy (GTDB): domain Bacteria; phylum Pseudomonadota; class Gammaproteobacteria; order Pseudomonadales; family Balneatricaceae; genus Motiliproteus. The sequence continues at coordinate 2,898,724 of NZ_OZ246016.1, read as the reverse complement.
CCGGCCACAGCCGTCCCGAGATTGTCGAAGCGGTCAGCGCTCAGATCAAGCAGCTGGACTATGCGCCGGCCTTCCAGTTCGGTCATCCGAAGTCGTTCCAGCTGGCTGAAAAAGTTACCGAGTTTATGCCGGAAGGGATCAACCGGGTGTTCTTTACCGGTTCCGGTTCTGAGTCTGCCGAGACATCCCTGAAAATTGCCCGCGCCTACTGGCGCAAGATGGGTCAACCGACCAAGACCAAGCTGATTGGTCGTGAACTGGGTTACCACGGCGTTAACTGGGGCGGCATCTCCGTCGGCGGTATTGGCGGTAACCGGGCCCTGTACGGCCAGGGGGTCGACGCCGACCATATGCGCCACACGCTGTTGCCGCAGAACCAGTTTGTCAAAGGCCAGCCGGAGCAGGGCGCCGAACTTGCCGATGAGCTGCTGAATCTGATCGCTCTGCACGATGCCTCCAACATCGCCGCGGTTATCGTCGAGCCGTTGGCCGGTTCCGCGGGTGTTATCCCGCCGCCAAAAGGCTACCTGCAGCGTCTGCGTAAGATCTGTGATGATCACAACATTCTGCTGATCTTTGACGAGGTCATCACCGGCTTCGGCCGCATGGGTGCCAAGACCGGTGCCGAAGCCTTTGGTGTGACGCCGGATATCCTCAACATGGCCAAGCAGCTGACCAACGGCACCGTACCGATGGGCGCCGTGGCGGTGAAGCAGGAGATCTACGACTGCTTTATGGAGCAGGGCGGACCGGAATATGCGCTTGAGCTACCCCATGGCTACACCTATTCGGCCCACCCGGTATCCTGTGCCGCCGGTCTGGCGTCGCTGGAGCTGCTGGAGCGCGACAACCTGATCGATTGCGTCGCCGAGCTGAGCCCGTATTTTGCCGATGCGGTTCACAGCCTCAAAGGTAGTGAGCTGATCGCTGATATCCGTAGCTATGGTTTTGCCGCCGGTCTGACGATTGCTCCGGCACCGGGTGAGCCGATGCTGCGTCCGTACCAGATCGCGATGAAGATGTGGCAGAAAGGCTTCTACGTCCGCTACGGTGGCGCCACCATCCAGTTGGGCCTGCCGTTCACCACCGAGAAACATGAGATCGATTCGTTGATCAACGCCCTGGGCGAAAGCATCAACGAAATCGCCTGATTCGTTAAATCCCACACCATTAATTCTGATAGCTGCGGCGGGCTGATAGCCTGCCGCCATCTCCCTTGTCGAGGTAAATAACATGACCCTGATTGGACACCTGATCAACGGTGAGCTGAGCAACGAAGCCGAGCGCACCCAAGACGTATTCAACCCCTCCACCGGCGAAGTCAGCAAGCAGGTTGCTATCGCTTCCCAGGCGACCGTTGAAGAAGCGATCGCTGCTGCAGAAGCGGCTTACCCGGCCTGGCGTGCAACCCCGCCGTCCAAGCGTGCCCGGGTGATGTTCAAGTTCCTGCAACTGCTGCAGGACAACAGCGAAGAGATCTGCCGCCTGATCGGTGAAGAGCACGGCAAGATCGCCCACGACGCGGCCGGTGAGCTGCAGCGTGGTATCGAAAATGTGGAATACGCCTGCTACGCACCAGAGCTGCTGAAGGGCGAGCACAGCAAGGACGTAGGTCCGGCGATCGATTCCTGGAGCGAATTCCAGCCGCTGGGTGTGGTTGCCGGCATCACGCCGTTCAACTTCCCGGCGATGGTACCGCTGTGGATGTACCCGATGGCGATCGTTTGCGGTAACACCTTCGTACTGAAGCCGTCCGAGCGCGATCCGAGCTCAACCCTGTTTATCGCCCAGCTGCTGGAGCAGGCCGGTCTGCCGAAGGGGGTTATCAACGTCGTTAACGGTGACAAGACTGCCGTTGATACGCTGCTGACCGATGAGCGGGTCAAGGCCGTCAGCTTCGTTGGCTCTACACCGATTGCCGAGTACATCTACGCCACCGCCAACGCCAACGGTAAGCGTTGCCAGGCCCTGGGTGGTGCTAAGAACCACGCCATCATCATGCCGGATGCGGATCTGGACAACGCCGTTAACGCCCTGACCGGTGCTGCGTTTGGTTCTTCCGGTGAGCGCTGCATGGCGCTGTCGGTTGCGGTTTGTGTCGGTAAGCCGATGCAGGACGCGTTCGTAGCCAAGATGAAGGCGGCGATGGAGCCGATTCAGGTCGGTCCGTGCACCGACAACAGCAAGGACTTTGGTCCGGTGATCACCAAAGAACACCAGCAGAAGGTGATCGGCTACATCAACAGTGCCGAGGCTGACGGCGCCACCATCGAAGTGGACGGTCGTGAAGCCCAGGTTGAAGGCCATGCCGAAGGTTTCTACGTCGGTGCGACCCTGATCAACGGCGTTACCGCGCAGATGGAGTCCTACCAGAAAGAGATCTTTGGTCCGGTGCTGCAGGTGATGTGCGTCGAAACCATGGAAGAGGCGATGCAGCTGATCAACGACCACGAGTACGGCAACGGTACCTGCATCTTTACCCGTGACGGTGAAGCGGCGCGCTACTTCAGCGACAACATTCTGGTCGGCATGGTCGGTATCAATGTGCCGCTGCCGGTGCCGGTTTCCTACCACAGCTTCGGTGGCTGGAAGCGCTCACTGTTCGGTGACCTGCATGCCTACGGCCCGGACGCGGTGCGTTTCTACACCAAGCGTAAGACCATCACCCAGCGCTGGCCCTCTGCTGGTGTCCGTGAAGGGGTGCAGTTCGCCTTCCCCAGCTGATCTGGCGGAATAACTGATTGTCGATGGCGGCCGGGTCCGCTGCCATCAACAGCAAAGGGGCATTGTGCCCCTTTTTTATGCCGGTTAACCGCTGCAACCCTGGTGGTGTGAAGTCAGGCCGTCTGGTTATAAATTATCCGCTCATCGGCTGTATCTGATTCACGAACCCGGCTAACAGCCGGAAGCTGCATCGATTAATTTGCTGCTTGCTGACTTTTACGGTTGGCGCCTCTGCTATCTCACGTTAGAGTTATTGCATATAGCCGTGCGGGTAATGGAGGATGACTGGATGATTGAGTGGGGGCCTGCTCTTTATACCGGAAATGCCGAGATCGATGCTCAGCACCAGCGGTTGTTCAATCTCTTGAAGGCGCTGAAAACCCCCTTGGCTGATAGGGAAGAGCTGCTGTCGACCACGGAAATCCTCGATCAGATCAGTGAGTACATCCATGTTCACTTCAGCTTTGAGGAACAGTGGATGAAGGATATCGGTTATCCCGATTTTGAAGCGCATCAACGAGAGCATGCTGACTTCGTTGAGCAGAACCTAGGCTTCTTGAGAGAGCATCACTTCGGTGGCTCCCTGTCCGAAAGTGAGATTGCCCGTTATCTGGAGCGCTGGCTGGTTCGACATATCAGTGGCACGGACCTCAAGATAGCCGCATACGCCCAGCAAAAGCCGAAGGACTAAAGCCGACTGGGGGGCGAATCAAGAGCTCAGCCCGGCGATCAATAGCGATCGGATGGCGCCGAGGCAATCCAAAATCTCCGCTTCGTGCCCCCTGGGTTTTTGGGCGATTTCCGGATTGGACAGAATCTCGTCCATGCGATCATTCACATGGATTAGCTGATCCTTGACGGTGGCGCTATCGGACAAACCCTTGTCTTGTAGCTGCGCTGTATTCTGTCGCAGTTCATCCAGTTGCTGTATCAGCTTATCCGGATCGAAGCAGGCAGCAAAAAACAGGCCGACGGTTTCGTTGTACTGCTCGACAACTTGCTGATAGGCGTGGGTGCTTGAGGCCAGATCCGGATCGATCATGTACTCATAGCTCAGCTGCTCCAGCCGCCCCTCGGTGTTTCGATTTTCCGATTCCAGATTGTAGCGTCTGCGGGCGTCATTGAGCGTCCGTTTAAGGATCTCTCCGTCCCAGGGTTTGGTCAGAAATTGCGAGACCACGCCGGTATTGATCGCCTCGATAACCGACTCGGAATCGGTATAGCCGCTCAACATTATCCGGATGATATGGGGATAGAGTTTATGAACCCGAGCCAGGAACTCGGTACCTCGGAGGTTGGGCATCCGTTGATCCGAAACCACCACCGAGATCGGATGTTCAGCGAGGAGTTCAAACGCTTCCTCAGCGCTCTGCGACAGGTAGCAAGGATAGGGCTCGCGGTGCAGTTCGCGCTTAATCGCACGCAGAATATTGGGCTCGTCGTCAAGGAACAGAACGCCGGCTTCGGTTGCTCGTTGTTGCTCCGGTTTGGGGGCGTTAAGTTGATCTATCCGTTCCATAAACTCAGGGTTGGGTAACGGTTTCGAGAACAGATAACCCTGCAGCAGATCGCAACCTTTAGTACCCAGATAGGCCGCTTCAGAGGCCTGTTCGACTCCCTCGGCAACGATCTCGAGATCGAGGTTTTTTCCCAGCGAAAGAATGGTGTTGACGATCACGGCACCGGCCGGATTGCTGGCGACGTTGTGAATCAGACTACGGTCAATCTTGAGTTCGTGGACCGGAAAGTCGCGCAGGTAACTCATCGATGAGTAACCGGTACCGAAATCGTCAATCGAGACCCGCAGGCCCGCCGCTATCAACTGCTCCAGTACCGACAAGGCGAATTCCGGTTGCTCGATCAGCACGCTTTCGGTGAGCTCGACCACCACCAGTTTGGGGGGGAATTGATGGCGCTCTAATGCGCCGGTGATGGTGGGTAACAGTTGCTGATCGAACAGTTGGATGGCAGACATATTGAAAGCGATGGCGATCGGCCCGGCCTGCCGCTGCCAACTGGCGGCATCCGCAATCGCCTGCTCGATGACCCAGCGACCGATAGCAATGATGGCCCTGTTTCGTTCGGCCAGAGGGATAAACTCTTCCGGTGAGATCGCACCAAGTTCGGGGTGGTTCCAGCGAAGCAAGGCCTCGGCGGCCGCGACTGTGTGACTGCGGGCATCCACTTTGGGTTGATACCATAACTCCAGCTGACCGGCACCGAGTGCGCGCTGGATATCCTGTTCTAACTTGGCCTGGCGCTGAAGCTTCTCCTCTTCATCGATCGAGAAGTAGGTGCCTGCCGGGTTTTGCAGCCGCTTCGCACTTCTTATCGATAGGGCGCCGCGTCCAAACAGTTTGGCGACACTGCCGCCGTCCTCTGGGTATCGAACGATCCCGATATGAAGATTAAATGGAATGATCGATGAGCCGTAGCTGGCGCCTTCCCGGCAACTTTCATTGATGGCGTTGACCGTTGCCGTGACCTGCTTGTCCCGTGCCGCCGAATCGCAATCCAGGATGACGGCGAAGGTGTCACCACTGTACCGGTAGATGCAGTCCAGCGAGAGCTGGGCACGCTCCAGGCAGCGGGCGGCATCCTGCAGGACTTTATCACCGGCATCGAGCCCCAAGGATTGATTGATACGGTTCAGCGAACCGATATCGGCAAAGATCACCGCGCCGGTTTTATCTTGATCGAGGTGTTTCTGCAGATCCTTACGCATCCGGATGGTATTGCGCAGCCCGGTTAATTGATCGTGGTCGGCTTGATACTGCGCTTGTACCTCCAAGCGGTGCTCTCGGGTTGTTGGGCGTTTGATGGAGAAGTAGGCGTAGGGTGCGCCGCTGCTGGATTTAAGCGGAATAATGGTGAGTTCTTCCCAGAAGATCTCCCCGGTTTTGCTCTTGTTGGCTAGTTCGCCATGCCAGATCTCCCCCGCGGAAATGGTTTGCCACAGCTGACGGTAGCGATTTTCAGGGTTGAGATCAGATTTTAGTACCGCATGGCTGAGTCCAATCAACTCCTCAGGGGGGTAGCCGGAGGACGATGAAAACGCCGGATTGACACGGTGAATGGTGCCACGGGCGTCGGTTAGCGCCAGCGGCATCGGAATGGTATCGAAGACCTTCTCCTGTTGATCGAGAATCCGGACCGCATCAAACAGATCCAAAGTCTGCAGCATCGCCGCCGATAGGGTTTGGCTGATCAATGCCAGCGTTTTTGGCTGGACTCCATTGGCGCTCAACAGCAGATACAGCCGGCTTTGCAGGGCCTGAGATCCCCGCTGCGTGGGCAGTAGATCGAGGACTTGGGTGCAGTGTTGCTGCAGCATCAGAGGCTGTAGTTTCGCTGGGAACGCCTGATCGGCTTCGTTACGGAACCATTCGATAAGGCTGACAACCGCTTGCGGATCCAACCCGAGCGAACCCTCAGGGCAGCCGAGTAGCTGAGACTGCTTGTCGGAGTCAGACAGCAACCAGCACCGGCAGATGCCGTCGACGTTCAGGGCCTGGTACAACAGATCGGCGAGCCGGTTCAGTTTGTCCTGTCGGCTCAGTTTCAGGGTTAGTGCCTGCTGAGATAATCGGTGATACTGCTGCACCAGTTCCATGGTTTTCAGCAGCATCTCATCGGTCGGTTGTCGGCTTTGGCCGGGAGTTAAATCAGCCATGACTATTCCTTTAGCTGTAATCGTCCGGATTGATCAGGATACTTCCATCGTTATCCCACTTAACACGGGTAATGCCTTGGCACTCCTTTTCCAGCCGCTGAAGCTCCGATGCCTGTTTCCCTAACACCTCCTGCTGGCTCTTTAGTGTTTGCAGCAGCTGGTTTCTTTCGTGCTCAAGCTGAAAGTGCTCATAGGCCTTGCTGATCGAGAGGCATAACTCATCGTCATTCCAAGGCTTGGTGATGAAACGATAGATTTCGGCTTCGTTGATGGCGGCGATCAGACCACGGCTATCCGCCTGGCCGCTGAGTAGAATCCGAACACACTCGGGTTGTAACAGTCGAAACTCAGTCAAGAAGGTAATCCCATCCATTTCGGGCATCTTCAGGTCTGAGATGACCACGTCGGCCTCGATATCCGTGGCTTTTTCAAGAGCCAGGATGGGGGAGCAGAACCCTTCGCTGATCCAGCCATGCTGCAGGAACAGCCGTTTCAGGGATGAGATGACCAGAGGATCATCGTCAACGATGAGAATGTTCATTTGGCCAGTTCCTCATAGACATAGACCTCAAAGGGAACGTCATCCGTGTGCTCTATCGCTCGCAGCTTCTCGATCAGGGTGAGGTTCAATACCCGCCGTTTGGTCAGCAGCAGCATGTCGGCGCTGTTATAAAGATCACGGGACAGCCGCATACCGGGGGTGAGGCGGTTGGTGCTGAGTTTGCGTTCATGGGGCTGCAGGACTTCGGTCTTCTGTCGGCGAACGTCCTCTTCAAGCAGCTCGATCAGTGCCGGGTCATAGAGGGAGCCGCTTTCGCTGACCATCAACTCCAGAGCCTGGAGTGCAGACAGCTGCTCGCGGTGCAGCCGTCCGTGCAGATAGCCGAAGTAGTCATTGGCGATACCGATGATTCTTGCTCCGAGGGGGATGTTTTCCCCGGACAGGCCGTCGGGGAAACCGCTGCCGTCCCATTTTTCTTCATGGCATCGAACCAGTTTTCCGACATCATGCAGAGCCTCAACCGCCATCAGTGCGTGTTGTCCCATCAACGGATGGCGTCGGTATTGACCGCGGCTTTTCCTATCGAGGTTGTACACCGGGCGGTCGACAATGCTGTCAGGCAGGACCAGCTTGCCGATCTCGTGAAGCAATGCCGCCATGTAGACTTCCTTCACATCGTGATCGTCCAGGCCCCTGGCTTTGGCAAGGCGTCGGGACATATCGGCAACCTGCTTGGTGTAACGTCCGGATAGCGATTCGCGCATACCGATCAGGTTGGAGAACACCCGGATAATATTGAGGTAACTGTCGTTCAGTTGGGTGAAGGAGAGTTCCAGCATATCGGCGGTTTGCTGCAATTCAGCGGTACGCGCCGCTACCCGTTTTTCCAGCTCCTGATTCATGCCCTTGAGCATTTTGTTCTGAGATTCGGTCAGCAGGGTCAGGTTTTGCTTATCTATCATCAGCTGACGGATTTTCAGTGACTCTTTGACGGTCAGAATCAGTTCGTTGTCGTCCCAGGGTTTGGAGGTGTAGCGGGAGATCTTGCCTTTGTTGATGGCGGCGACGGTTTGTTCCAGATCCGCCTGGCCCGTCAGCAGCAGACGGGGGATGTCCGGGTGTTTTTCTGCCACTTTTTCGAAGAATTCAGCTCCGTCCATACCGGGCATTCGCATGTCGGAGATGATCAGATCGATACTCTGTTCGTCCAAAATCTCGAGCCCTTGATAGCCGCTTTCAGCCAGAAAGATCTGAAACCCCAGAGGACGGAATAGTCTTCTTAGTGAACTGAGTACATTGGGCTCGTCATCGACAAAGAGTAAGCGGTATTTTTTTTGTATATCGGCACCCGACTCTCCCTTCGGGTTGGTTTCAAGCGGCTGGTTCACGGTTGTTTCTCCTACACCCTAAGATCCAACAAGAATGGTTATGCCTGCTTTTCAACAGGTGGTACTAAGGGAAGCCAGAGCCGGAAGCAGGTGCCTTCGCCTTGGCTGCTGTTAAACGATAAATCTCCGCCGTGGGATTGGATGATGTTATAGCTCACCGACAGACCGAGGCCGGTGCCTTTGCCGACCTCTTTGGTGGTAAAGAAGGGGTCGAACACACGGGCTTGTATCGCTTCCGGTATGCCCGAACCTGTGTCGCAGACTTCGAGCCAGACGCCTTTCTCATCGCTACCTGTAGTGATTGTGATTTGGCCGAAGTCTTCGATCGCCTGGGCGGCATTTACCAGCAGATTAATAATGACTTGATTAATCTGAGATGCGTTACAGGTTATCAGTGGAATGTCGTGATAGTGCTTGACCAGTTCGGCTTTGTATTTAAGTTCATTCCAAACCACATTAAGGGTTGAATCTAAACAGTCATGCAAACTGACCTCTTCCCAGTCCCCTTGATCGGCTCTTGAAAAGCTTTTCAGATCGAGAACAATTTTCTTTACCCGTTCAACGCCTTCGATTGACTCATCGATTAACTCTTGGACATCTTCGATTAAGAAATCGAAATCAAGATTATCTTTAGTCATCTTCAGGCTATGAACTGATGAATCCGAGAGTTCTGGAAGAAATGAGTCATAGCTTTTAATCAGTGCAAGAATACTTTCAATATGTTTTTTCAGTGTGCCGAGATTTGAATTTACAAAGCCAACCGGGTTATTGATTTCATGGGCCACACCGGCAGCTAATTGACCGATTGACGCCAGCTTTTCTGCTTGAATTAGTTGTGTCTGCGCCTCTTCGAGTTTTTGAACCAAATCGACCAATTCCGCTTTTTGGCTGGTCAGTTCCCGATTGCTTTCATGCAGGTCGCGAGTACGCTTGAGAACCTGCTCTTCAAGGTTGTGGTAAGAGGCCTGCAGTTGCTGCTCCATCTGTAGACGCGCACTGATGTCGGTGGATACGGAACCGATAGCGGTTACCTTGTTATTCGAGTCCTTGATTGGAAACTTGACCGTTTGAAAATAAACATAGCTACCGTCTTCCAACTCGATGGTTTCGTCGTAGTTTACCGGCTCGCCTTTTAAGACAACCACCTCGTCCTTATGTTGTAGCTGGAACTGTTGCTCTGCCGTTAGCATTTCGGTCATGAAATGCAGATAGATACTGCGATCAACCCCATAAAGCTTCTCGAACCCTTTATTACACAGGGTGATTTCTCCTGATAATGAACGTACAACGATCGTGAGATCTGAATTGTCAATAATTTGGTGGGTTAATTCTTCATGTCGTTGCAGCGAGAAGCTCGAATTTAAATGGTTTATTACCGAAGCAAAAACATCTAAAAATGTTAGGGTTAAATGCGTCTGTTGATCGTCAAGCTGCCATGGCCGATCAAATTCAATCGACAAACAAGCCCCGGACATATTATCCAGATAGATAGGAAACGCATAAGAATCCGCATTGTTTGCATCTTTTCTGTGAACCAACTGGTTGGTGGCGATACAGTCGCAGATATTGCTATCGAGGTTAACAAAGTTAATCTCTTGGTGCGTTAGGCAGGAGTCAGAGACCTGGGCGTTATGAAAGAGATCCGGATCATCGGTCAGGGTAATAAACAGCTGGACCCGGGATGCCTGTGTGATCCAGGGAGCGGTACTGATCAGTTGCAAAGACTGATGTACAAAAGATTCCAGATTGATCGTGTTATACGAGTATTGAACCAGTTGGTTCAGCAAGGTTTGGCCGTACATGGCCACCGAGATCGTCTGGCTGAACTGGCCCAATTCATCGTTCGACGAATCGGCATCCTGTTTGATCATGCCGCCGGAGACGGAGGCGTTAACCACCTGGCGGCTCAGCTCACTCAGACGGCCAATCATAATCCGGGTTAAGATCAGGCTGCTGAAAAAAGCGACCCCGACCAATGACAGTAACGCCATCAGGGCCAGACCATCGACTTGCTTGACTGCCGCATAGGTCGACAGCGGATCTTCAATCACAAACACTTGCCAACCTGAAGGCATCCGGCAACCCGATAGCAGGACCTCTTTTCCCCACCGGGGTTCGTACAGTTCGTGAGTCGTTAAGGTGCCAGTATCTTTGAAGTCGCAGGGCGGGTACTGCATCCCTTGTAGGTCGAAAACAGAATTGACGGCAGTGGGATGGGCGGTAGACACCACGATGCTCAGGTCCTTGGTTAAAACCAGGTAATCCCGTTGCTGATCGGTGAATAGGGCATTGATCTGTGCCCTGAATGCTTGGGGATCGATGGCTGTCACCAAAACACCGGCTAAAGCCCCCGAGACCGCTTTTACCGGTACCGCCAATAACATCTCGTATTGTCCGGTGGTTTCGTTGATGGCCATCTGAAAGGCAAAGGGTTGTTGATTTTGCCTGATCGCCTTGAAGTATCGCTGGTCGGAGTAGTCCTGACCGGATTGGTTATCGCTCTGTGCGAGACTAGCTCCATTGAGATCCAGCACCATGGTCAGATTACTGGTTGGAATGAACCTGGTCAGATGAGTGATGGCACGATGCAGTTGCCTGGGGTTCATTGAGCGTAGCTGCGCGGTTCCTGCGGTGTACTCCAGAAACGATCGGGTGGTAATTAACCAGTGATTGGAATATTGAGCTAACCGTTTCAGGTCGGATTGGATCGAGAAATGGAACTGCTCATCTGCGCGGTTGGTGGCAAGGTGACGTGCAGCCAACCAGCCCGCCAGCGTTAAACTGATGACAACCACCAGCACGGCGCCTAATACACGTCTGAATAGTCCGATCTTCACCATGCTTGCTCACAGAGTTCCTTTGCGAAGCCATAGCCTTAACCATAGCTCTTATGTGACTATTTATGTACTGAAAAGCAAAGGGTTTTTTCTGAAACTTGGGTAAGATTGGCCTAGCTTTAGTGGTACCACCGCCGGGTTGTGACGGAGAGGGAGTCGTATGGATCAGCAGGCACTGACACGTAACCTTTGGTTTGTGCTATCCACTGTGGTCGCCGGCTTTGTCATTGTCACGCTGTTCTCTCTGCTGGGACTGGAACATGTCCTGACCAAAGAGAAGCAGCAACAGACCCAAAACCTTGTCGATAGTGCATACAGTTTGTTAGAGCACTATCACCAGCAGCAGCTGACAGGACAGCTATCCGAGTCCGAAGCCAAAGCCCGGGCTGTGGCTGTGCTTGAGTCAATGCGCTACGACAACGGCAATTATTTCTGGCTCCATGATCTCGATTACCGAATGGTGATGCACCCCTTTAGTCATGACTTGATGGGGGCTGAACTCGACCAGGTACAGGATCAGCATGGTCGTTATCTGTTTCGAGAGATGCAGCAATTTTTGACCAGCGAGGGAGAGGGCGTAGTCAGTTATGTTTGGCCCAAGCCGGGAACTCAGGACGCCTCGGATAAGATCTCCTTCGTCAAACTGTTTTCTCCCTGGGGTTGGGCGATTGGCTCAGGGGTCTACGTCGATGATATCCACGAGACTTTTACCCATAGCGCCATCTTCTTGGTGGTCATTTCATCCAGTGTTGTACTGATGGTTTTTACCGCCGGGTTTTTAATCCGGCGTGAGACGCGATTTCAACGCAGTCTGTTGGCGCTGACACAGCAGAACAACCTTCAACTTGAAGCTGAAGTAGATGCGCGAACCCTCGATCTGAGCAGCGCCTATGAGGATATCAAGCAAAGCCGTGAACAGGCGCTGGAAGACAAGCGTAAAGCTCAGTACAACGAAGCGTTGTTCCGCGGCATAGCGTCGGCGGCGCAAGATGCGATGATTCTGATCGACCATAACGGCAATGTCCGCTACTGGAATCCGGCGGCGACCCGGATCTTCGGCTATACGCAACAGGAGGTGCAGGGCAAGGATCTGCACGGTTTGATTACCCGTAGCCAGGACCAGCAGCAGTTTCAGCGGGCATTTCCCGGCTTCCGAACCAGCGGTCAGGGGCCGGTGGTCGGCATCATGCTGGAAGTCGTCGGGGTCACTAAGTCTGGCGATGAAGTCCCGGTCGAACTGTCGATCAATAGCGTCAAGCTGGATGATGAGTGGCAGGCGATCGGCATTGTTCGGGATATCAGTGAGCGCAAGAAAACCGAGCGGGAGCTGCATGAAAAAAGCCGCAATCAGGAAGACCTGATTCAAGAGCTGAAGATGGCTCAGGATCAGTTGGTGCAATCGGAGAAAATGGCTGCGATTGGCCAGCTGTCAGCCGGGGTCGCCCATGAAATCAATAACCCGGTAGGGTTTATCGGCAGCAATTTGAATACGCTCGAGGGCTATCTGGAGCATTTGATCGAGATGTACGAGCAGACCAAAACCGTGGTCGGCCGTGAGCTGCCTAACGATGAACTCTTGGCCCAGATTGCGTCGATCGAGGAGCAGCATGATCTGAGTTTCATGAAGGAAGACCTGATCGATATCTTTGCCGAGACGCAAGAAGGGATCCTGCGTATCCGTCGTATCGTGACCGGCTTGAAAGGATTTTCCCGCAGCAGCACCGACGTCATGGAGGCGGTCGATATCAATGCGGAAATCGAAACGACACTGAATATTGTCTGGAATGAGCTGAAGTATCATTGCCAGGTTGAAAAGGAGTTTGCCCAGCTGCCGATGGTGGAGTGTCTCAGCTCTGAGATTGGCCAGGTCATGATGAATCTGCTGATGAACGCTTCCCAGGCGATTGAGGGCAAAGGGATTATTCGTATACGAACGGCGTTGGAAGGAGAGCGGGTTAGGATTCAGGTATCCGACAACGGCCAGGGGATCCAGCCGGAGCATCTGGGGAAGGTGTTCGACCCGTTCTTTACCACCAAACCGGTCGGTAAGGGGACCGGCCTTGGACTGTCGGTTTCCTACGGTATCATTCAAAAACACCGAGGTCGGTTGGAGGTTGAGTCCACCGTTGGCAAGGGCACAACCTTTACGATTGAACTGCCGTTAACTCAGGCTGCTGCATCCTAACCCAATCGAAGAGGATCGGCCGGCGTCAGGCAGGCTTCGCCGCAACAGCCTCTGCTAAATCTGAAACACCACTAAAAAAGGGGCCAGAGGCCCCTTTGTTGTGTGCGGATGTCAGGGTGTCGGTCAGGCGCCGATCACACCGCCATCTTCGCGGGTAATCATCACCACGGTTGAGCGCGGTTTGCTGTTACCGCCGCCTGGGAAGTGAGACGGCTTACCTTTTTCACCCGGATGCTGAATACCAACAAACATGGTTTTGTAGTCCGGGGAGAAGGTCAAACCGGTGACTTCACTGGCGATCGGGCCGACCAGGAAACGATGGATTTCACCGGTTTCCGGGTCGCCGCAGAGCATCTGGTTGTTGCCCATACCGGCAAAATCATCCTTGTTGGAGTATTTGCCGTCGGTCATGATCCAGAGGCGGCCACCTTGATCAAAGCCCAGGCCATCGGGGCTGTTGAACATGTTCTCGCGGGTGATGTTGCTGGTACCCGCCTGCAGGCCACCGGCGTGAACGGCCGGGTTGCCGGCGATCAGAAACAGATCCCAGTCGAACTCGGCGGCGGTGTGGTCGCCGTTGGACGGGGTCCAGCGAACGATCTGACCGTACTTGTTACCGGCACGGGGATTCGGGCCACCCACGGGCTGATTGTCTTTCTTGCCGCGGTTTTTGTTGTTGGTCAGGGTGCAGCAGGCGCTGGATTTGTTCGGATGAACGGCGACCCACTCCGGGCGATCCATGGTGGTACCGCCAACCTGGGTCGCGGCCAGACGGGTGTGGATCAGCACTTCCGCCTGACTGTTGAAACCGTTCTCCGGGGTCAGACCGTTTTTACCGAAAGTCAGCTCGATCCATTCGCCTTTGCCTTTCAGCTCACCGGCATCGGCGCGGAATTTGGCCACGTACAGGGTGCCTTCCTCCAACAGATTGCGGTTGGCGGCTTGGTTGTTCGGGTTGTACTTGCCTTTGGAGACGAACTTGTAGAGGTGCTCACCGCGTTCGTCGTCACCCAGGTAAACCACCACGTGACCGCTGTTATCGATCATCAGGGCGGCATTTTCATGCTTGAAACGACCCAGGGCGGTACGCTTGAGCGGCTTGGATTCCGGATCCATCGGATCGATCTCGACCACCCAGCCGTGACGGTTCGGTTCGTTCGGGTTCTTGGCCAGGTCGAAGCGGGCGTCGAATTTGCTCCACTGGTAGCGCTTATCGGCGGGCTTGACGCCGTAGCGTTTCTGGGCGGCCGGCACTTCGTAGCTGTCATCGGCGGTGCCGAAGTAGCCGTGGAAGTTCTCTTCGCAGGTCAGGTAGGTGCCCCAGGGGGTTTCGCCGTTGGCGCAGTTGTTAAAGGTACCTAATACCTGGGTGCCGCTCGGGTCCGCATCGGTTTTCAGCAGCGCATCACCGGCCGCCGGGCCGGTCAACTGCATCGGCGTGTTGGCAGTGATGCGACGGTTGAGCTTGCCGCTGCGGTCAACCTGCCAACCGTCGGCCGTCTTGGTAATTTCAAAGACCGAAACACCGTGGGCGTTTTGCGCCTTTTTGACATCGTCAGCGGTCATCTTCTCGCCTTTGTGGGCGAACAGCAGGTCGTTGTTGGTGTACTCGTTGTTGACGGCCAGCACGGCACGATCATCGCTGAGCGGGAACAGGCTCATGCCGTCGGTGTTGTCGCCGAACTGCAGCGCCTGGTCCGCGGCCGGTGCGTTTCCGGATGGGTCGAATTCGGGGGCATTGGCGAAGATCGGATCACCCCAGGAGATCAGGTTAGAGACCTTGTAGCCTTCGGGGACGACGACGGTGTCAGCGGTGCTGGCCGGAATCGGCTTGAAGCCGATCAGCTTGCTGTGAACGGTGGTACCCATGGCGGCCTTGACCGATTGAGCCATCGGCGTCAGACCGATGAACGCACCGACGCTCAGAGCGCCCATGCCGCCCAGGAAGCCGCGACGGCTGACGGCCTTGTCGGTCATTCGAGTAAACTCCGAGTCCTGTTCGTTGTTCAGGTTGCTGCAGAGGTCATGTGAATTTTCGTAGCTCATGTTGAACGTCTCATCTATCTCTATCGATTTAAGGTCCGTGCCGTTATTGATTTAGATTAATGGGCTCGGGTTCGACGCCAACGTTAGAGGCTCTGTATGACATCGCGATGACAACTTTGCTTTCCATGGTAACCTGTTCGAATTCAGTCGGTTAGATTGTAATCAGATTGGATCGAACGGACAGTGAATGTTGTGTCGATTCGGCGGTCTGATTAGTCATGGCCCTGATAATGAGGGCCATACTAAGCTTTTTAAGGAATCCCCAGGCGGGGCAAAGCGGCGGCGCACGATGGAAAAGAAACCCCTGGCATCACGAATCGGAAAATCGATGCTGATCCTGTTCTGGCTCGGTTTGCTGGCGTTGCTGACGTTCGGATTTGAGCACTGGCAACAAAAACTGTTCAACCCCAACAGTAGTCCGCAAAGTGCCAGGATCGGTAACCTCATAGAGGTTCCGCTGAAAGGGAATCGTCAGGGCCACTATCTGGTTAACGGGGCGATTAACGGTCGGCCGGTCACCTTTTTGATCGATACCGGTGCAACCTACGTCGCGATCCCTGCCGAACTGCAGCAGGAGCTTGGGCTGACGCCGGGTAGAAAACAGTTGGTGATGACGGCTAATGGCAGCGCCACCGCCTATCAAACCCAGCTGGACACGGTGTCTATTGGAGAGATCAAACTAGGGGATGTGCGCGCGGCGTTGGTGCCGAATATGCCGGGACGGCAGGTGCTGTTGGGTATGAGCGTATTGAAGGAGATTGAGTTTGTGCAGCGTGCAGATACCCTGACACTGAGACAGTACCAATAAGCCTGGGGCGTTTGATTGGGCTTGTACTGCCAGGCGCGGGGCTGACGTGTGACCTGAAGATCCCGGACCGGACGGCCCGGGAATAGTGTTAGATCAGGCGGGTTCGCTTAGCAGTTGATCAACGACAGGAATTCGCTGCGCGTCGCCTGGTTGCTACGGAACAGGCCGGTCATCATCGAGGTTTTCATTACCCCGTTCTGTTTTTCGACGCCGCGCATCATCATGCACATGTGCTTGGCTTCGATGACCACACCAACACCGGCAGCGCCGGTCACTTCCATGATGCTGTCAGCGATCTGCTTGGTCATGTTTTCCTGAATCTGCAACCGACGAGCATACATATCGACGATACGGGCGATCTTGGACAGACCGATCACCTTGCCGGACGGAATATAGGCGACGTGGGCTTTGCCGATAAAGGGCAGCAGGTGGTGCTCGCACAGCGAGTACAGCTCGATGTCTTTGACCAGCACCATTTCGGAGTTGTCGGACTCGAACAGAGCACCGTTGACGACTTCATCGAGGGTCTGCTGGTAGCCGCGGGTCAGGTATTTGAACGCTTTGGCGGCACGTTCGGGGGTGTCCTGCAGACCGTCACGCTGGAGGTCTTCACCACAGGCTTCGATGATGTTGGCAAATGCGTCTTTCATGGAAAAATCGACCGACAAAAAAGGGCGTAACTTACGCGTTTAGTAGGATTAGGTAAAGCTTTTTGAGCGGGTTGGTAACAGTTTAGTCCCGGTTTCGTTTCAAGAGTACATAGAGTGCTCCGGTGCCGCCATCCTGGGGCTGGGCCGAAACGAAGGCCAGTACCTGAGGCAGCTGACGTAGCCAGTCGTTGACGTAGGACTTGATGATCGGCGGGGTGCCGTCTTCGGTCAGGGCTTTGCCGTGGACGATGATCACGCAGCGGAGCTCTTTACGCTGGGCATCCCTAAGGAAATGACTTAGTTCATCGCGGGCCTGATCGATGCTGTAACCGTGTAGATCCAGTCCCTGCTGCCACGGGATATGGCCCTTACGCAGCTTCTTCATTAGGCTCAACTGTACTCCGTCGCGGGCGTAGATCAGATCCTGCTCCGAATCGACCAGCTGCTTGATCTCATCGCTGAGGCCATCGACCAGCGGGTTCTGCTGCTGTTGGGCTGCCTGGCGACGATACTCGGCACTGCGATCCTGTCGAGCTGCGCCCTTGGGCTTCAGGTCGGCCCGATCGTTATTGTGTCGGACCAGCCCCTTCATCTCGCCCCCCATCAGGGACATGAAATCGTCGTCTTGTTGATTATCGCTATCGTTGTGATCGGACATGGCTGGTCTTGCGTGTCGTTCGAGAGGCTTAAGTCAGGATGCGGTTTTAAATTGCCGAGGGACTCTATTTTATCGTCGGACAGATTAAAAGTGCATTGTTGTTTGCCCGTTGCCCGTTGCCCGTTGCCCGTTGCCCGTTGCGCGGACGCTGATCTATCGCCTCCGAGATTTAACTTTGTGCGGTCGCAATCACCCGTTGTTCAATGGCGCCGAACAACGACTGTCCGTTTTGATCGGTCATCTCGATCCGAACCCGATCTCCGTCACCAAGAAACGGGGTGCTGGGCTGTCCCTGTTCAATGGTTTCGTACATCCGCAGTTCGGCCAGGCAGCAGTAACCGACACCGCCATTAGCCACGCTGGAACCCCAGAGCCCCTGTTGTTTGTTGGAAACGGTACCGGAGCCGAGCAGGGTGCCAGCACCCAGAGCCCGTGTTTTGCAGCAGTGGGCCAACAACTGTGCGAAATTGAAATTCATGTCGACACCGGCATCGGGATAACCGAACGGCTGGTCGTTGAGCCAGACTCGGAGCGGCAGATTGAGTTTGGCGTCTTGCCAGTGCGGCGCCAGTTCATCCGGCGTCAGCACCACTGGCGCAAAAGCACTGGCGGGTTTGGACTGATAGAAGCCGAAGCCCTTTGCCAGCTCGTTGGGGATCAGGTTGCGCAACGACACATCGTTGACCAGCGTCAGTAGCGCAATGGCGGATTCGCACTGGTTGGGGGTTGCTCCCTGATCCAGATCGGTGGTGATCACCACCACTTCGGCTTCGAAATCGATTCCCCAACGGGGATCGCCGATTATCGGTGCCGTTGGCCCGAGCAGAATGTCGGAGCCGCCTTGGTAGATCAGTGGATCCTGCTCGAAGGAGGGCGGCATCTCGGCGCCACGCGCTTTGCGAACCAAGGCGACATGGTTGAGGTAGGCCGAACCATCGGCCCAGTGGTAGGCCCTGGGTAGCGGAGCGCCGCAACATTCAGGATCAAAGGCTTCACCGGCCGCTGGATCCTGCTCGAATTCGGCAAAGCGGCGTTGAAGTGCCGGCTCCAATCGCTGCCAGCTATCCAATGCCGCCTGCAGGGTTGGGGCGATCTCCGGCACCGGCTGTGCACGGGTTAGATCTCGGCTGACCATCACCAGCTGGCCATCGCGGCCCAGGCTGTTTCCGTTGGCATCCTTAATCAGCGTGGCGAGTTTCATGGGGGACTCCCGGGCTCTGACGGCGGTTGAACCTATCCGGTTGGTATCAGAACCGGAATGACGTTTTGGATTGTCTAAAATAACTGTAGTCGAACCCTGAAAATGTTCGAAATATTGGCCAGGCGGACAATCATGAAACTCTATTCGTATTGGCGATCCTCGGCGGCCTACCGGGTGCGGATCGCCCTGAATTTGAAACAGCTCGACTATCAATTGGTGCCGGTTCATCTGCTGAAAAACGGCGGGGAGCAGTTCGGCGAGCACTACCATCGGCTTAATCCGCAGCATCGACTACCGGCGCTACAGCTCGACGACGGGTGGGTGCTGACTCAGTCGTTGGCGATTATCGAGTACCTGGATGAACGTTATCCGGAGCCGCCGTTACTCCCGCAATCTGCTGAAGGGCGGGCCTGGGTTCGATCGCTGGCGCAACTGATCGGCTGCGATATCCATCCGTTGAATAACTTGCGGGTGCTGCGTTACCTGAGCGATTGGGGCGGGCATGACAGTGACCAGAATGCGCACTGGTACCGACACTGGTTGCAGCTGGGGCTGGGCGAGTTTGACGCCATGCTGACGCGGGCGCCGCAGAATTGGTGCTCGAAGGGACGGTTCTGTGTGGGGGATTCGGTCAGCCTGGCCGACCTGTTGTTGATTCCTCAGCTCTATAACGCCCATCGCTATGAGCTGGACTTGTCGTCGTTGCCTCGGTTGCTGGAGATCGAACAGCACTGCATGTCGTTGGAGGCTTTTCACCAGGCGGCACCGGAGCAGCAACCCGATGCCGCCTGACGGGGTTGGGTAGCCGAACTGCCTGGACGGCTTGTGCTCTAACCCTACAGAGGGCTGGCTTGCGAGGTGCAATGGGACAGCGCTGCGTTAGTGCTGTGCAAATGTTTTAGAGCCGGATCGACGGGCAAGCGGGCAAGACTAGGAGGGCTTCGTTTTGATCGAACTGAAACAGATCCACCATGTGGCTTATCGCTGCAACGATGCCAAAGAGACGGTGGCTTTCTACCAGCAAACCCTGGGAATGGAGTTTCTGGTGGCCATCGCCGAGGACCGGGTTCCTTCAACCAAAGAGCCGGACCCCTACATGCACGTTTTTCTGGATGCCGGTCAGGGCAATATTCTGGCGTTTTTCGAACTGCCGACCCAGCCGCCCATGGGGCGCGACCCGAACACCCCGGCCTGGTGCCAGCACATCGCCTTTGAAGTGGGCGATGAGACCGCATTGCTGGCGGCCAAAACCGAGTTGGAGCAGCAAGGACTGGAGGTGCTGGGGCCGGTCGAGCACGGCATTATCCGCTCGATCTATTTCTTCGATCCCAATGGCCATCGATTGGAGCTGACCTGCCGCACCGGCACCCAAGAACAGCTGGATGAACTCAAACGGGTCGCGCCCTTGATGCTTGAGGAGTGGTCGCAGACTAAGAAGGCACCCCGACACGCCCAGTGGCTGCATCAGCAGGAGTTTGAGTAAAGCGATCTATTAACGAAACGCGGGTTTTGAATTGATAACCGGGGTTGGAACACAGGAGAGCACAACATGACTGAACTTTGGGAAAACCCGATGGGTACCGACGGGTTCGAATTTGTCGAGTACAGCTCCGCCGATCCACAGCAACTGGCCCGACTGTTTGAGCAGCTGGGCTTTACCGCTATCGCTCAGCATCGCAGCAAGGCGGTGACGCTCTATCGGCAGGGAGATATCAATTTTATTCTGAACGCAGAGCATCAAGGTCAACCGGCTCGCTTCAGCCTGCGTCACGGCCCCAGTGCCAATGCGATCGCATTCCGAGTCAAGGACGCGGCCAAGGCGATCGAGCAACTGACCCAGCAGGGACTGCGGACGGTTGAGTCCGGTGCCGGACCGATGGAGCTCTGTATTCCGGCCATTGAGGGAATCGGGGGATCGTTGATCTATCTGGTGGATCGTTACGGTGACCGAGGGGATATTTATGATATCGATTTCGTCCCGATCGACGGGGTCGATCAGCATCCGGTTGGCGCCGGACTGACGTTGATTGACCACCTGACCCATAATGTCGAGCGCGGCCATATGGACCTATGGGCCAGCTTCTATCAGCAGTATTTTAACTTCCGCCAGATCCGCTATTTCGATATCAAAGGAAAACTGACCGGCCTGCATTCACGGGCGATGACCAGTCCCTGCGGCAAGATCCGGATTCCGATCAATGAATCCAGCGACGATCAGAGTCAGATCGCCGAGTATCTGCGTCAACACAACGGTGAGGGTATTCAGCATATCGCCCTGGCCAGTGATGATATCTACGCCAGCGTCGAGCAGCTGCGCGCCCGCGGAGTCAGTTTTATGGACACGCCGGATACCTATTTCGCAGCCATTGATAGCCGTCTGCCGGGGCATGGTGAAGACCTGGAACGGCTGCGGCGTAACCGGATACTGATCGACGGCGAAGCCTTGGATAAGATCGATGAGGATCTGTTGCTGCAGATCTTCACCGATACGGTGATCGGACCGATCTTCTTCGAGATTATCCAGCGTAAGGGCAATCAGGGATTCGGCGAGGGCAATTTCCAGGCATTGTTTGATTCGATCGAGCTGGATCAGCTGCGTCGGGGCGTGATCGCGGAGAAATGATCCACCCAACCCTGCCGGCTGTCAGTGCGCCTATCAACTGGCCTTGACCGGCTCAAACAACGGCGCCAACAAACCTCGCTGTTGCGCTTTGGCAACATCGTCGAGCAGATTGCGTCTGGCCAGTTGCCAGAGCGTGTCCAGATTGTTGATGACGAAGTAGATCGGCTGCAGGATATCGATACGATAAGGGGTCCGCAGTACGGTCTGCAGATCAAAGTCCTGGTGGATAGGCCGAGCTTCGGGGTCGGGATGCGGTTGCTCCAGGCAGTAGAGGGTCTCGGCATGGGATGACAGGATGCCGCCGCCGTAGATACGGATGCCGTCGTCGGTACGGATTAGACCAAACTCCACCGTCAGCCAGTATAACCGGGCCAGAAAGGCACGCTGTTGCGGGTTAGCCTTGGCGCCGAGACGACCGTAGGTTTGGGTGAATTCGGCAAAGCGGGGGTGGGTCAACATCGGGCAGTGACCGAAGATCTCGTGGTAGATGTCCGGTTCCTGTAGGTAGTCGATCTCGTCGGCCCGGCGAATAAAGGTTGCCACCGGAAAGCGCTGATTGGCCAGCAACTCGAAGAACTTGTCGAACGAGATCAGTGCCGGCACCGGGCTGACCTGCCAGCCGCTGCAGCGTTCCAGCACCCGGTTGACCTCCGGTAGCTGAGGAATGCGGTCGACCGGCAGCTGCAACCGCTCCAGACCGTCGAGGTATTCGGGACAGGCGCGACCGGGAAGAATCGGCAGTTGCCGTTCCATCAACTGCTGCCAGGTGCGGTTCTCTTCATCCGGATAATCGATCAGGCCGTGCCGATCCGGTTGGCGGGCCCGGTAAGTCGAAGCAGATTTCATCACAGGCTCCTACTGACCTCGGGTTCCAGTACGGGTGACTTAAGTTTAGACCGAGCGAGGTCGAGGTGTTCCGTCGTGGGGTGCTTATGACCTCTGAGCGAATGGCGATTTGGTATCGGATTCATTAAGATAGTGCCCCTTTGAAATGCGGGCGCTGAGCGGCTGCGAAGTGTAATTGCGGTAACCGACTATGAGTGCCAACGATCCGGCCATCCAGGAACTTCACAGCCTGCGGGATTTTATCCGTCTCGGCGTCAGCCGTTTTCAGCGTGCCGGTCTCTATTACGGTCACGGTACCGATAACGCCTGGGACGAGGCCGTGCAGCTGGTGTTGTTTGCGGCCGGTCTGCCTTGGGACGTCAGTCGCGAAGCGCTGGATGCCCGACTGCTCAATAGCGAGAAACAGCAGCTGTTGGATCTGTTCCAGCGCCGCATTAACGAGCGGGTGCCGGCTCCCTATCTGATCGGAGAAGCCTGGTTCTGCGGTATGCCGTTCAATGTCGATAAGCGGGTGCTGGTGCCGCGCTCGCCGATCGCGCAGCTGATCCAGCAGGGGTTTGCGCCCTGGCTCGATGGGGTTGAGGTCGAGCGAGTGCTGGACCTGTGTACCGGCAGCGGCTGTATCGGTCTGGCCTGCTCGCAGCTGTTTGAACAGGCACAGGTGGATCTGCTGGATCTGTCGGACGATGCACTGGCGGTCTGTCGCAGCAATATTGAACGCCATGGATTGCAGTCCCGTGCCCGGGCGCTGCAGTCGGATCTGTTTGATACACTGGAGCCGAAGCAGCAGTACCAATTGATCGTCAGCAATCCGCCCTACGTGGACCAGCAGGATTTTGCATCGATGCCGGCCGAGTACCAGCATGAGCCCGAACTGGGGTTGGTGTCCGGAACCGACGGGTTGGATATCTGCTATCGAATCCTGGCCCAGGCCGGTGACTATCTGAGCGATGACGGTCTGTTGGTGGTTGAGGTGGGCAACTCGGAAGTGGCGTTGCGCCAGCAGTTGCCCGAAGCACCCTTTATCTGGGCCGAACTGCCCGAAGGCGGTAACGGGATTTTCATGATCACCGCCTATGACCTGAGACAGCTGGCCGCAACCCTGGAGCCGGTCACGGGTCGTTAACCTATTATCGAATTTGTTTTTGACCGCTTTCAGCGGCAATCGGAGTAAAAGATGTCTGGCAACAGTATCGGTAAACTTTTCACCGTCACCACCTTCGGCGAGAGCCATGGCCTGGCCTTGGGCTGCATCGTCGATGGCTGTCCTCCCTGGATTGAATTGACCGAGGCTGACCTGCAGGCCGACCTGGACCGCCGCAAGCCCGGTACTTCGCGCCACACGACCCAGCGTCGCGAAGCCGACGAAGTGAAAATCCTGTCGGGTGTGTTCGAGGGCAAGACCACCGGAACACCGATCGGGTTGTTGATCGAAAATACCGATCAGCGCTCCAAGGACTACTCCAATATCAAGGACACCTTCCGTCCGGCCCATGCCGATTACGTCTATCAGCAGAAGTACGGTATCCGTGATTACCGTGGTGGTGGCCGCTCGTCGGCCCGTGAAACCGCGATGCGGGTAGCCGCCGGGGCGATCGCCAAGAAGGCCTTGGCCGGGCTGGGCGTTCAGGTCCGTGGTTTCCTGTCACAGCTGGGTCCGATCAAGGTCGAGTCCCACGATTGGAATCAGGTGCATCAAAACCCTTTCTTCTGTCCCGACGCCGCCAAGGTGAAGGAGATGGAAGACTACATGGATGCACTGCGCAAAGAGGGCAACTCGATCGGCGCCAAGATCTCGGTGGTCGCCTCCGGCGTGCCGGTTGGCTTGGGTGAACCGATCTTCGACCGACTCGATGCCGAGCTGGCCCACTCGCTGATGAGCATCAACGCCGTTAAGGGTGTAGAGATCGGCGACGGCTTTGCCGTGGTCGAGCAGAAGGGCACTGAGCATCGTGACGAGATGACGCCGGAAGGCTTCCTGTCGAACCATGCCGGCGGTGTGCTGGGCGGTATCTCCAGTGGTCAGGATATCGTCGCCCATCTGGCGTTGAAACCAACCTCCAGTCTGCGTCTGCCGGGACGCAGCATCGACAGTAATGGTCAGCCGATTGAGGTGGTGACCCAGGGACGTCATGACCCCTGTGTCGGTATCCGCGCAACGCCGATCGCCGAGGCGATGATGGCGATCACGCTGCTGGATCACCTGCTGCGCCATCGGGGCCAGAATGCGGACGTAAACGCCGACGTGCCGGTTATTCCTGCCCAGGCCTGATCTTCGGAGGTCGTATGTCGCTGCCGCGTGCGGACTACTGGCGCCTGTCGACCTTCTATCTGTTCTACTTCGCCATGCTCGGCGCGATCGCGCCGTATTGGGGCCTGTTTCTTCAATCTGAAGGCTTCGATGAGGTCGCCATCGGCACGCTGATGGCGGTGCTGATGGGTACCCGCATTGTCGCGCCGAATCTCTGGGGCTGGCTGGCCGATCGCACCGGTCAGCGCTTACGTATCATTCGTACCGGTGCACTGATGACCTTGGTGGTGTTCAGCGCCGCCTTCTGGGCCGAAGGGTTCTGGCCGTGGCTGTTGCTGATCTTTGCATTCAGCTTCTTCTGGAATGCGGTGCTGCCGCAGTTCGAGGTCATCACCTTGCATGCGCTGGGGACCCAGCGCCATAGCTACAGCCGAATCCGGTTATGGGGTTCGATCGGTTTCATCCTGACCGTGGTCGGGTTGGGCTGGGTATTTGATCGGATCTCGATTGCTGCGCTGGTACCGATTCTGTGGGGGCTGATGTTGCTGGTGTGGTTGTCGGCGCTCTGGGTTCGGCCTATTGAACCGTCGCAGCAACCGGAGAGTCTTGATAGTCATGGCTTCTGGCCGATCCTGCGTCGCCCTGAGGTACTGAGTTTCTTTATCGTCTGCCTGCTGATTCAACTTAGCCACGGGCCCTATTACAGCTTCTACTCGATCTATATGAGCGAGCAGGGCTACGACAAGAGTCAGATTGGTTTGCTGTGGGCGTTGGGCGTG
This sequence comes from Motiliproteus sp., assembly GCF_965230735.1. GTDB lineage: Bacteria > Pseudomonadota > Gammaproteobacteria > Pseudomonadales > Balneatricaceae > Motiliproteus. Next base: position 2,873,553 of record NZ_OZ246016.1, on the reverse strand, counting down.
GTGGCTGAGGTGTTGCTGTTTGTGGTGATGCCGCAACTGCTGCGCTGGACCGGGCTGGCGCTGATGGTGCAGCTGGGTATGTTGACCTGTGCTCTGCGCTGGACGCTGATCGCGCTGTTTCCGGATCAGCTTTGGATTCTACTGTTGGCGCAATGTCTTCACGCAGTAACCTTCGGTTGTCTTCATGCCGCTGGAATTGCATTGGTGCAACGCTTTTTCCCGCCTCGAATTCAAGGACAGGGTCAGGCGCTTTACAGCAGTTTCGGTTTCGGTGTCGGAGGTGCGTTGGGGGCATTCGGCAGCGGCCTGGTTTGGCATCAATACGGTGGAGAAGTGATGTTTGCGTTTGCTGCGGGCGCGGCATTAATAGGTTGGTTAGTGGCCTGGCGATGGATTCGCTTGCCGGAAGAAGCACCGGACTTTTCGGGGTGACATTGGAGATCCTGGGCATGTATTTGTCAGTGCTTTGATTCTAAAGAGATAAATTATTTTTTGTTGCTATCCTTAAAACTGGGTCTTCAAGTTTTTTCTGCTGTATTGGTCAGACCTAAAGATTGGTATAAGATTAAAGCAGGTGCACAAAAAAGCCCTCAAGGAGCCTGTCTATGAAATTCAGAATCGATCTGGATATAACTCCCGAAGAGCTTCGGCGTGTGCTGGGCTGGCCTGATGTTCAGGAGTTGCAGCAGGAGATGCTGGCCAAGGTTAGAGAAAATATCGAGTCCGAAGGCTTTGACCCGACGTCCATGATGAAACTCTATACCGGCGGTTCGATTGAACCGATGCAGCGGCTGCTGATGCAATTGATGAGCGGCTACAACCCTTTTGATGGCAAAACTGACAACTCAACCGAGAACAAAAAAGACAAAGGCTGAGCCTTCCGGGCCGGCTGGTTAACAGAGGAAATGTAAGCTTGAGAATTCTGCGCAAATATACCAACCGCCGTCTCTACGACACTTCCCGTAGTTGTTACATCACCCTAGACGATGTTCGCGAGCTGGTGCTCGAAAACGTCCCCTTCCAGGTCCAGGATTCCAAAACCGGTAAGGATCTGACCCGTAATATTCTGTTGCAGATTATCAGTGAGCAGGAAGGCGAAGGCTCCGGTATGCTGACCAATCAGGTCCTGCAGCAATTGATCCGTTTCTATGGCGACAGCATGGCCGGCATGATGGGCCAGTATCTGGAGCAAAGTATCAGTGTATTTCTGGCGCAACAGGATCGAATCCGTGCCCAGATGGAATCGATGATCGACGCCACCAACCCGCTGAAGATGATGAACACCATCGCTGGCAGCAATATGGCGATGTGGAACATGTTCACCCCGGGTTCTGAAGAGGAGGCCAAGGCCGCCCAGGCTGCCGTCGATCCAAAATCCGCTGCAAAAGGCAGTAACGATAAAGAGGATAAGTCGGGCGCTTGAGTCAGACTCAAAACCTTGAATTAAAGCCCTTGTTGAGACCATCGCAAGGGCTTTTTTGTGCGTGTTGGAATCAACCGGGTGAGCGGCGGGGTGGATTAGCCTTGCTCAAGTAACCATTGGCAAACAAGGTCCGGCAGCTGTTGCTGTGCGTGCCGACCGACAAAAACGCCGATATGGCCGCCGCTGAGTTCGTGCTCTTGATACTGTTGGCTGCCGGTCAATGAGCCCAGGGCGCGCGATGCCGCCGGCGGGACCAGATGGTCCCGGGCAGCGAAAATGTTAAGCAGCGGTCCCTGGTAGTTTTTTAATTCGACGGTCTCGTCGCCGATCTGGAGTCCGCCGTTGACGAAGCGGTTGTTCTGGTAGAACTTGTCGACGAATTCGCAGCAGGCGGTTCCTGCCAGGTCGGGACTGTCATTGATCCAGCGCTCCATCCGCAGGAAGTTCTGCGCCGCTTCCGGGCTACCGAGTTGGGTCGGCATACTCAATTCTTTCAGCAGCCCTAGTCGCATTGGCATCAGCGCTTTGTAGATCTGGGTCAGCATCCCGCCATCGATATTGCCGTTAGCCTGGCGGGCCAGATTGAGATCAACCCGATTAGCCAGATAGCCGAGCAGATTATCGTCGGTATGAAAATCCACCGGGGTGACCAGTGTCGTGAGACTCTGGATTCGATCCGGATTGATGGCGCTGTAGCAGAGGCTGAAAGCGCCACCTTGGCAGACACCGAGCAGGTTGGGTCGATCAACACCGGCATGGAGGTTGACCTGTTCGACACAGTTGTCGATATAGCCGTTGATGTAATCATCCAGATCCAGATAAGCATCGGTGCTGACCGGATAACCCCAGTCGATCAGATAGACCGGTTGTCCGCGGCTGGTGAGGGCTCGGATCAGAGAGCGATCTGGCTGCAGATCAAGAATATAGGGGCGGTTGACCAGTGCGTAGACGATCAGCAGTGGGCGACGCTTGCTTTGAATCGGGTTGCCGGCCTGATCTTTGGCTGGATTGTCGAGGGCCGGGTAGTAGAGTAGTCGCAATCGGTCTTCGGTGTAGATGCACTGGTGCTCGGTCTGACCCACCTCAACGGCCTCAAGATGCTGCAGGGTCTGAATTCCGTCCACCAGATTGATGGCGCGTTGTTGCAGCTCGTCGAGCAGTTGTTCAGGGTTCAGCTTGATCCGGCTCATTGGTCGGCATCACCGTTGGCGGCATCAAGTTGAGTTTGTAGCTGTGTCAGCAGGTGCTGCTGCTCAAGGAGCTGTTGCTCGATCTTGCGTTGGCGACGCTCGGCCTTCTTGTGGGCTTTACGGAGCTGGTGATGTTGTTGCAGCAGCTGATCGTAATCCTGTTGTGGAACCAGCCCAAAGGTGCGGTATTCGTGTTGCCAGTACTCACGGATCAGGCACTGCATCAGCAGCGTGGCGTTGGTCAGCTCGCCATAGATGCGCTGGTAGTCCTGATGCTCGAGTTTTTCCTTGTAGCTGACTTCGTAGCAGTCGACCCAGATCTGATGCAGTACCGATAAGCTTTCGGGTGGCTCGACGGCGTTCTTGAGCTGTTCGATCATCCGGTCGGTGGTTTGTTGGTTGATCAGATGGTGCTGTTCGATGTACAGCCGCAGTGCATCCTGGAAACGAGTCAGTCCCTGCAGCAGTTTTGCAGCCTGTTGTTGCTGGCGTTCGGCGTTGCGGTTGAGACTGTCGTGCAGAAACGGAAAGCTGCTGAACTGTTGCGGCGACAGCCCCATCTGCTGCAGTAGCTGTTGAAGCGGCGCGGGCAGCTGGGTTTGTTGGTAAAACGCCCCGTCGGCTTGGGTCTGCAGATGGGCGCTGAGTGCCTTGACCAGCTGCTCCAGATTATCCGGTTGGTCGCTCTGCTGCAGCGATTGCAGCAGCCGCTCGCCGTAATCACTGAAACCCTTGGCCTGGCGGATCATCGCTTCGGTCAGCTCGGCGCTCTGGCCGTTGAGTTGGCGGCCCTGGTCGAACAGCGTCTGCCAGTCGGCAGCCGGTTGTGGCTCATCACCCAGCAAACCACGCCAATGAGCCTGCTGCTGCTCCAGCCATTGGTTGAGTTGATCCAGGTTACTCGGGTTCACAGTTGGCTCCGGCCGACGGGTGCGGGTTATTCCTTCAATGTTACCGGGCAAGCCGGTGATATCAAAACCTTAATTAACCGCCGTGCCGGTTCATACTGTGACGATTCAGGGTTTCGATGAAGGCTTCGGCGGCATTGGAAAGGGTCCGATCGCGGTGATAGATCAGGCCGAGCGGTCGCCGAATCTGGTTGTCGGTCAACGCCAGGCGATGTAGTTGTGGGTCGAGCAGGGTCTCGGGTAGCAGGCTCCAACCCAGACCGATACTGACCATCATCCGGATGGTGTCGAGGTTGTTGGTGGAGATCCCCAGTTGTAGTTGAAGTTGCTGCTCGGCAAAGCGTTGTTCGACCAGTGCGCGGGTGAAGGTGTTGTGGCTGGGCAGAATGGCACGGTGGTTGGTCAGGTCCTGCAGCGAGATCGAAGCCATCGTTGCCAGCGGATGGTCGGCAGCGCAGCAGTAACAAAGTTCATCCTCCCAACTGGTTGAGGCGCAGATTTTCGGATCCGGGTCGGGGGCCAGGGTGATAACGGCCAACTCAACCTCGCCGCTCAGCACCGCATCGTAAGCGACTTCCGATTCCAGAAAGCGCAGGTCCAGTTCGACCTCGGCATAGCGTCGATGGAACGAGCGTAGTACCGGCGGCAGTCGGTGCAGGCTGATATGGTGGCTGGTGGCCAGCGAGAGCTTGCCATCGATCCGTCCGTCACGGTTGGACAACAGTCGGCGGGTATCTTCCAGCTCCAATAAAATGGAACGCGCACGGGGAAGCAGCAATCGGCCTGGCTCGGTCAGGCTGACTTTGCGACCGATGCGATCGAACAGGCGACAGCCGAGCTGTTGTTCCAGGTTGGCGATCCGTTTGCTGATCGCCGGCTGGGTCAAAAACAACCGTTCCGCCGCGATCGAAAAGGATTCATCCTCGGCCACGCTGACAAAGGCTTTGAGGCTGTGGGCGTCCATCTAAATAGTATTCCTTGTTGGAATGATTTGAATAGAAAAAATGAATTTGTGTTATTTATAAGCGGCTTTTACCATGGCTGCAAATAAACGCGCGCTGTAGGGTTTTTTAACTGTCAGATGCGCGATGAATAAGACTGAATCAGTCGGCCGAGATGACTTCGGGATGACTGTGAGATGAGAAAAGGAGGCCCACCATGGCGGGTAAGACGCTTTATGACAAACTCTGGGATGACCATTTGGTTCGTCAGCAGGAAGACGGTAGTGCGCTGATCTATATCGATCGTCAGCTGCTGCACGAGGTGACCTCGCCGCAGGCATTTGAAGGTCTGCGTCTGGCCGGTCGTCAGCCCTGGCGTCTGGATGCCAACCTGGCAACGCCGGATCATAACGTGCCGACCACCGTGGCCGAGCGTAAGATCGGTGTCGACGGTATCGAGGATCCGGTCTCCAAGATTCAGGTCACCACCCTGGACAGCAACTGCGATGAGTTCGGTATCACCGAGTTCAAGATGCAGGATATCCGTCAGGGAATCGTTCACGTGGTCGGCCCGGAGCAGGGGGCAACCTTGCCGGGTATGACCGTGGTCTGCGGCGATTCCCATACCGCGACCCATGGTGCCTTCGGTGCACTGGCCCACGGTATCGGTACCTCCGAGGTTGAGCATGTGCTGGCTACTCAGTGCCTGATCGCCAAGAAGATGAAGAACATGCTGGTTCGGGTCGATGGCCAGCTCGGTAAAGGCGTGACCGCCAAAGACGTGGTGTTGGCGATCATCGGTAAGATCGGTACTGCCGGCGGCACCGGTTGTGCGATCGAATTCGGCGGCGAGGCGATTCAGAGTCTGTCGATGGAAGGTCGGATGACGGTCTGTAACATGGCGATCGAAGCCGGTGCCCGTGTCGGTCTGGTGGCGGTCGATCAGGCCACTATCGACTATGTCGAGGGGCGTCCGTTCGCACCCAAGGGCGCGGATTGGGATAAGGCAGTTGAGGCCTGGAAGCAACTTCATAGCGATGCCGATGCGCAATTCGACGAAGTCGTGGTGCTGGATGGCGCCGAGATCGAGCCGCAGGTGACCTGGGGAACCTCGCCCGAGATGGTAGTGGGCGTTGCGGCCCAGGTGCCGGACCCGGCCCAGGAAACCGATCCGGTCAAGCAGCAGGGAATCGAGCGCGCGCTGGAGTATATGGGGTTGAGTGCCAACCAGGCGATCACCGATATCCAGCTGGATCGGGTCTTTATCGGTTCGTGCACCAATTCGCGGATCGAAGACCTGCGAGAGGCGGCCGAAGTGGTCAAAGGCCGCAAGGTCGCTGCCAGCCTGAAACAGGCGCTGGTGGTGCCGGGCTCCGGTCTGGTCAAGCAGCAGGCCGAAGCGGAAGGTCTGGATAAGATCTTCGTCGAGGCGGGACTGGAGTGGCGTGAGCCAGGCTGCTCCATGTGTCTAGCGATGAACGCCGACAAGCTGGGCCAGGGGGAGCACTGCGCTTCCACCTCGAACCGTAATTTTGAAGGTCGCCAGGGCTTTGGCGGTCGTACCCATCTGGTCAGCCCGGCGATGGCCGCGGCAGCAGCAGTGGCCGGGCACTTTGTCGATGTGCGCGAGATGCTGGACTAACCGGAAACTGGGGGGAGAAAACTAACATGCAGAAATTTACACAACATCAGGGCATCGCGGCCCCGCTCGATCGGGCCAATATCGATACCGATATGATCATCCCGAAGCAGTTCCTGAAATCGATCAAGCGTTCCGGCTTTGGTCCGAACCTGTTTGATGAACTGCGCTATCTGGATGAAGGCAAGCCCGATCAGGATTGCAGTGGCCGTCCGTTGAACCCGGATTTTGTTCTGAACCAGGCGCGCTATCAGGGTTGTTCGATCCTGCTGGCCCGTGAAAACTTCGGTTGCGGCTCCAGCCGTGAGCACGCGCCCTGGGCGCTGGATGATTTCGGAATTCGTGCGGTGATTGCGCCGAGTTTTGCCGACATCTTCTTCAATAACTGCTTCAAGAACGGCTTGTTGCCGATCGTGCTGCCGGAAGAGCAGGTCGATGCGCTGTTCAATGAAGTGGAAGCCAACGAGGGCGCGACCCTGCAGATCGACCTGGAGCGTCAGGTGGTGATCCGCGGTAATGGCGAGGAACTGGCGTTTGAGATTGACGAGTTCCGCAAGCATTGTCTGCTCAATGGTCTGGACGATATTGGCTTGACCCTGCAGCATGCGGATTCAATTCGTGACTATGAAGCCCAGCGCAAGCAGCAGGCGCCCTGGCTGTTTGGTTGATCGATAGATTGTTTGGATAATCAGCCGCTGTTGCGTGCTTAGGAGAACAACGAATGACAAAGAAGATTTTGATCCTGCCCGGTGATGGAATCGGGCCGGAGATCGTCAGCGAAGCGGTTGCTGTGCTGGAAGAGATCAAGGATAAGCTGGGGCTGGCGTTCGAGTTGGACGAGGCACTGTTGGGTGGTTCGGCAATCGATGCGACCGGCGTGCCGCTACCGGATGAAACCCTGGAAAAGGCCAAAGCCAGCGATGCGATCCTGCTGGGCGCGGTCGGTGGTCCGAAGTGGGACGAGCTGGATACCGCGATCCGTCCCGAGAAGGGGCTGCTGGGGATTCGTTCGCAGCTGGATCTGTTCGGCAATCTGCGCCCGGCAATCCTTTACCCGCAGCTGGCCGACGCCTCATCGCTGAAGCCGGAGATCGTTGCCGGCCTGGATATTCTGATTGTTCGTGAGCTGACCGGCGGCATCTACTTCGGTCAGCCCCGTGGCGTACGTACGCTGGAGAACGGTGAGCGCGAAGGTTACAACACCTACGTCTACAGCGAGTCCGAGATCCGCCGTATCGCCAAGGTCGCATTTGAGTCGGCTCGCAAGCGTGGTAAAAAAGTCTGCTCGGTCGACAAGGCTAACGTGCTGGAAGTCACCGTGCTCTGGCGCGAGATTCTCGATGAGGTGGGCAAAGACTACCCGGATGTCGAATTGAGCCACATGTACGTCGATAATGCCGCGATGCAGCTGGTTCGGGCGCCGAAACAGTTCGATGTGATGGTTACCGGCAACATGTTCGGTGATATCCTATCCGATGCGGCGGCGATGCTGACCGGTTCCATCGGTATGCTGCCGTCGGCGTCGCTGAATGAAAGTGGCCAGGGCATGTACGAGCCTTGTCATGGCTCGGCGCCGGATATTGCCGGCCAGGGTATTGCCAATCCGTTGGCCACGATCCTGTCGGCGGCGATGATGCTGCGTTATTCACTGGCTGAAGTGGAAGCGGCAGATTTGATTGAAAAAGCGGTCAGTAACGTCCTTGATCAAGGGTTGCGTACTGCCGATATCTATTCCGATGGGATGCAGAAGGTTTCCACCCGTGAAATGGGTGAGGCCGTGGTTGCCGCTTTGCGGGCTCTGTAATCACCGTCATTGACGCCTATGTCTGACGAGTAGGCGTCAGGAATTATCTGCGTTGGCAGATACAGAACGGGTGCTCGGCTGGAGTGCCCGAATTATTGTTAGTTTGCGTTCTTGATTGGGCGCACCAAGAGAGATGAAACACCATGATGCGTGTAGGTTTTGTTGGCTGGCGAGGTATGGTTGGTTCCGTACTGATGCAGCGTATGCAAGAGGAGCGGGATTTCGATCTGATCGATCCTGTGTTCTTTACCACTTCCCAGGTTGGCCAGAACGGCCCGACCATTGGCAAAGAGATTCCGACGCTTAAAGACGCTACCGACATTACCGAGCTGGCAGCCATGGACGTCATCATCTCCTGCCAGGGCGGTGACTACACCAAGGCTGTTTATCCGGGCCTGCGTGAGTCCGGCTGGAAGGGTCACTGGATCGATGCGGCTTCTTCGCTGCGGATGGTCGACGAGAGTGTGATCGTACTGGATCCGGTTAACGGACAGCAGATCCGCGACAAGCTGGCCAACGGCGGCAACCTCTGGGTTGGCGGTAACTGCACCGTCAGCTTGATGCTGATGGGTCTGGGTGGCCTGTTCGAAGCCGGCCTGGTCGAGTGGTTGTCTTCGATGACCTATCAGGCGGCATCCGGTGGCGGTGCCAAGCACATGCGTGAGCTGGTTAACCAGATGGGCCAAATCAACGCGGCGGTGGCCGACAAACTGGCGGATCCGGCCAGTGCGATCCTGGATATTGATCGCGATGTGGCTGCGATGATCCGTAGCGACGAGCTTAGCACCGATAACTTCGGTGTTCCGTTGGCGGGCAGTCTGATCCCGTGGATCGATACCCAGCTGGAAAATGGCCAGAGCCGTGAAGAGTGGAAAGGCCAGGCTGAAACCAACAAGATCCTGGGTGCCGGCTCTGGTAGCAAGAGCTTGATTCCGGTAGACGGCACCTGTGTCCGCATCGGTTCCATGCGTTGCCACTCGCAGGCTTTCACCATCAAGCTGACCAAGGATGTGCCGGTTGATGAGATCGAGCAGATGCTGGCTGAGCACAATGACTGGGTCAAGGTCGTGCCGAATGACCGCGATCAGACCATGCGTGACCTGACGCCGGCGGCTATCACCGGCACCATGACTGTACCGGTCGGTCGTCTGCGCAAGCTCAACATGGGGCCTGAGTACCTCAACGCCTTCTCGGTCGGTGATCAGCTGCTGTGGGGTGCTGCAGAACCGCTTCGCCGGATGCTGCGTATCATCCTAGAAGACTAAGATCACCCGTCTTCAAAACGGCCGCCTACTATCTACCCGATAGTGCGGCCGTTTTTTTATGCACTTTATTTGTCCTTTGGCTGATATTTGACCAAAGGTTTGATCTTGGTTGCCGATAGGGTGTTGTAATACGGCGACTTTGATTGATTCAAAAGGGTGTTTGACTAATACTCTTAAACCAATCAGCTTGATCATTGGAATAGCCGGGGTAGTAACGCTGGCGGCGTCTGAAGTTTAGTTGTTATGTTCGGCCGGATATCTCGGAGTTAGGGGAAGGATAATTATGTTGCGTAAATGCGCGATCAGTCTTGCAGTAATCGGCGCACTGAGTGCGACCCAGGCCAATGCGTTGGGACTCGGTGAGGTCAAGGTCAGTTCGGCGCTGAATCAGCCCCTGAAAGCTGAGATTGATCTGCTTCAGTTGCGTGGCCTTAATGCTTCTCAAATTATCACCGGCTTGGCAGACGCCGATGACTTCTTCCTGGCCGGCGTCAAGCCGACGGCGGTATTGTCGGATCTGAATTTCAAACTCGATATCAAGGGTGGCCAGGGCCGAATTATTCTGACCACCAACGAACCGATCCGTGAGCCCTTCCTGAACTTCCTGATCGAAGTCAACTGGCCCAGTGGGCGTCTGGTGCGCGAGTACACCGTGTTGCTGGATCCGCCGGTTTTTACAGCGGGGGACCTGGCTCCCCGTAACCAGCCAGTCGCTCCGGTATCCCAGCCAAAGCCGATGGCCAAGGCGGTGAAGCAGGGGCAGACCGTCAAGCCTGCTTCTTCGGCGCCGGCGGCGACCATGACGGCGGGGCCCGGCACCTACTATGTCAAGAATGACGACACCCTGTGGCAGATTGCCTTACGTACCCGTCCGGATAAAAGCATTTCGCCGCAGCAGATGATGATGGCGATTCAGCGCGCCAATCCCGATGCTTTCTACAACAACAATATCAATCGGCTTAAATCCGGTGTGGTGCTGGAGATTCCTGGAAAGCAGGAGATCCTCGGTGTCGGACACAGCGAGTCGATGAAAGAGGTTAAGCGGCAGAACAGCACCTGGAAAGGGGAACCGGCGACCGCCGCGAAGCCCGAGGCGGAAAAGCTTGATGCCGCCAAGCAGGAGATGGCACCAGCCGGCAAAACCAGTGAGCAAGATGCCCAGCTCCGAATTGTCAGCAAACCGGTAGAGGAAACGGCTGAGCCGAAAGAGACGATGGCCGAGCCGATGGCGACCGCCAGCTCTGAAACCGAAACGGCGCCGGAACTGAGTCCCGACCAAGACCTGGCTGAAGAGCTGGCCGCCAAGAATGAAGAGCTCGAAGAGCAGCTGGTCGTCACCCTTGAGGGGCTCGAGAAGGTCGAGCGTGATAATACCGAGATGTTTGACCGTCTCGATCAGCTTTCACAGCAGATGGAATCGCTGCAGCGGTTGGTCGAACTGAAAGATCAGCAGCTGGCTGAGCTTCAGGGGCAGCTGGCTCAGAAGCAGGCTGAACAAGCGCCGGTAGCACCCACGCCAGCGCCCAGCGCTGGTTCCGATCTGCCGTTGCCGTTGAGCTGGATTGCCGGCATCGGTGCCGGTGTCCTGGCTCTGTTGGGCGGACTGTTGGTCTTTATGCGTAAACGCCGCGAAGATCAGGAGGTCGAGGAGGCGCTGGTAGTCCTGAATGAACAGGAAGCGATGCAGCAGCAGTTGTCGGAAGAACAGCCGGCCGAAGCGGTTGAGGACGCGGTTGCTGAAGCGGCAGCGGTCGCCACGATGGACGAGGTGGCGCTGGATGATAACGAGCTGGATCAGTTGGATACGACCGAAGATCCGGACGATCCGTTCAACATGGCCGCCGGCGATGGTCTGGCGGACGAGTTGGATACGGTTTCTACCGAAGAGCTCGATAACGTTCTGGGAGATGACCTTGATCTGGACATGGATCTGAAACTCGATGAGCCGATCGAGGAAGATCCGGAGATGGCCGCCTTCTCCAACTCGCTGCTTGATGATGATGAATATGACCTCTCTACCGGCATCGACGAAGATGAACCGTCGATGGCTGAGCAGCCCGCTGCCGAGCAGGAACTCGACATGGGCGATGACATCGATACCGACCTGGATGCGCTGTTGGGCGAAGGTGATGACGGTATCGATTTCGGTGAACTCGACATGGGGCAAGAGTCAGGCGGTGCCGACGATGAGTTGGCGGCTATGGCGGAGCCGGAAGATTTTGAAGTAGAACTGCCGGAGTCGTCTGACGAGGAGGCTTTGGCACCGCTGGAGTCTTCCAGTGAGCTGGATGCGTTGTTGGGCGAGGATGATACGGATCTGCCGGCTTTCGATTCCGACGATCTGGATGAGTTCGAAGTGAAGCCGGTCAACGATCAGGTGGATCTCGTCGGTGATGAAGACGACGATGAAATCCCTGATGACGATACCCTGGATGCGTTGTTGGGGCAGGCGGATGCCGGTGATGACTCCGACGAGCCGGGAGCGGCAAAGTTGGCACCTGAATCAACCCAGCTGGATGAGGCGCTGGAATTTGATTCGATTGATGATCTGGATGACGTCGAGCTGGGTGGCACCCCGATGGAAGCCGATCCGGACGAAGTTCAACTGGAATCACTGCAGGTTGATGACCTTCCTGATCAGCAGATGGGAATCGAGGAGCAGGTCGGCAGCGATGAGGCGGAGTTTGTTCTTGATGATGAGCCGTCTGACGACACCACGTTGGATCTGGCCGATGTCGATCCGGATGGCGATGCGCTGGCTTTTGATCTGGAAGATGAGACCGACGATGCGCTGAGCCTGGATGTGGATGAGCCGGCTAAGGTTCCGGCCGATCTGGGAGAACCGCAGGCCGAAGTGTCGGTCAGCACGTTAACGCTCGAAGATGATCTGGATGAAGCCGGTGAAGACGAGCTTGAGGCCGAGCTTGAGCAGATGCTGGAGTCCGAAGATAACGCCGTCTCGCTGGAAGAGACCGAGTTGGACGCTGAGTCGACGGAGATCAACTATCTCGACGAAGCCGATGAAGTGGGGACCAAGCTTGATCTGGCGCGTGCCTATATCGATATGGACGACGTCGATGGTGCTCGCGATATCCTGCAGGAAGTTATCGGTGAGGGCAGTCCTGAACAGGCTGCCGAAGCGCAGAAATTGTTGGAGAACCTAAGCACCTAATGAGTAAGTTGCTTGACTTGGAGGCGGCCGTTGAGCCGCCTCTTTTTCGTTATGCCCTTTGTGTTGAGTATGACGGCAGCGGCTACCACGGCTGGCAAAGCCAGCCCGGCGATGTCAAAAGCGTTCAAGGCTGTGTTGAGAAAGGTCTGTCTAAGGTCGCCAATGAGCCGGTTAAGGTGGTCTGTGCCGGGCGTACCGATGCCGGAGTCCACGGCTGCTATCAGATCATCCACTTCGATACCCATGCGGTGCGGGATGAGCGGGCCTGGGTGTTGGGTACCAATACCAACATGCCATACGACATCAATATTCGTTGGGCGAAGCGGGTTTCCGAAGACTTTCATGCGCGCTTCTCCGCCCTCGAGCGTCGCTATCGCTATGTGATCTACAACGCACCGGTGATGCCGGCGCTGCTCAACCGTCAGCTGAGTTGGACCCATAAACCGCTGGATGAGGAGCGGATGCAGCAGGCGGGTAATTTCCTGATCGGTGAGCATGACTTCAACGCCTACCGGGCCGTTGGCTGTCAGGCCCACAGCCCGGTACGGGAGGTGCGGCAGCTGGATGTGACCCGTCATGGCCAGCTGATCGTGATCGACGTGCGGGCCAACGCCTTCCTGCATCATATGATTCGAAATATCGCCGGGGTGCTGATGAAGATCGGTGCAGGTGAGGCCGAACCGGAATGGGCGCGAGAGGTGCTTGAGAGCCGTGATCGGCGCCAGGGCGGGGTCACTGCACCACCGTTTGGGCTCTATTTTGTCGATGCGAAATATCCGCAAGAGCACCAGTTGCCGGCATCTGAGCTGGGCCCGCTGTTTTTGCCCCAATTGGGAGCGTTATAAGTCTAAAGCTTGGGCTGGCGCGGTTCCCTTAGCAACAGCCCATCTGATACTATTTCCGCTTTGTTATTGGGAAGGAACATCGTGAGAACCCGGATCAAAATTTGCGGTCTTACTGAGGCCGACAATGCACGACGGGTTGCTGCGTTAGGGGCCGATACCATTGGTCTGGTGTTTTACCCTCCCAGCCCCCGTGCGGTGAGTATTGAGCAGGCTCGGCTGATCTGTCAGGCGTTGCCGCCATTTGTCACGGTAACGGCGCTGTTTGTCGATGAAACGCCCGAGCGTGTCAGCCAGATACTGCAGCAGGTGCCGGTTGATCTGTTGCAGTTCCATGGTGATGAATCGCCCTCGTACTGCCAGCAATTCAGCAAACCCTATATCAAGGCGGTAAGGGTCCGGCCGGCTGTGGATCTGCCCGAATTGGCACGACAGTACGCCAGCAGCCAGGGCTTGCTGCTGGATGCTTATAAACCGGGTGTTCCGGGTGGCACCGGTGAGAGCTTTGATTGGCAGTTGATAACCCCGGATTTGCCGTTGCCGGTGATCCTGGCCGGCGGGTTAGACCCGAACAATGTGGCCGATGCGGTGAATCGTGTCAGCCCTTATGCCGTCGATGTCAGCGGTGGGGTGGAAGCCTCGAAAGGCATTAAAGATATTGAATTAGTTGAACGTTTTATTGAAGAGGTGGCTCGTGCCGACAGAAGTTGATACCCAGGCGTTGCTGGCTATGCCCGATGCGCTGGGACATTTTGGTCCTTACGGTGGCCGGTTTGCATCCGAAACCCTGGTCAGCGCCCTTGAAGACTTGACCGAACTGTACGAAAAACTCTGGCAAAGCCCCGAATTTCAACAGGCCTTCGATAAAGACCTGGCTCACTACGTGGGTCGTCCGTCGCCGCTTTATCATGCTGAACGGCTGAGCCGCGAGCTGGGCGGTGCGCAGATCTATCTGAAACGCGAAGACCTGAACCATACCGGCGCCCACAAGGTGAACAACACCATCGGTCAGGCGTTGCTGGCCAAATATATGGGCAAGCCGCGGGTAATCGCCGAAACCGGAGCCGGTCAGCATGGCGTGGCATCCGCTACCGTGGCCGCTCGTTTGGGGCTTGAGTGCGTGGTCTACATGGGCTCGGAAGATGTCCGTCGCCAGGCGCTGAACGTTTATCGGATGAAGCTGCTTGGTGCCAAGGTCGTTGCGGTCGAGTCCGGAACCAAGACCCTGAAAGATGCGATGAATGAGGCGATGCGCGACTGGGTTACCAACGTCGACAACACCTTCTACATCATCGGAACCGCTGCGGGGCCGCACCCGTATCCGAAACTGGTTCGTGACTTCCAGTGTGTTATCGGTCGTGAAGCTCGGGCCCAGTGTCTGGAACAGGCCGGTAAGCTGCCGGATGCGCTGATCGCTTGTGTCGGCGGTGGTTCCAATGCCATCGGATTGTTCCACCCGTTTATTCCCGATACCGATGTGCGCATGATCGGCGTTGAGGCGGGCGGGTACGGTATCGAGACCGGACAGCATGCCGCACCTCTGTGTGCCGGTCGTCCCGGCGTGCTGCACGGCAACCGGACCTACCTGATGGAAGACGATGCCGGCCAGATCGCCGGAACCCATTCGGTATCCGCCGGTCTGGATTATCCGGGTGTAGGTCCGGAACACTCCTGGTTGAAAGACTGCGGTCGAGCGGAATATGTCGCGATAAATGACGACGAGGCGCTGGACGCCTTCCGCACCCTGACCAAGGTTGAGGGGATCATGCCGGCACTGGAGTCCAGCCACGCGATTGCCCAGGCGATCAAACTGGCTCCGACCATGTCTGCCGATCAAATACTGCTGGTTAATTTGTCTGGCCGCGGGGATAAAGACATCCATACCGTGGCAGAGATCGACGGCATCGAAGTTTAAGCGCAACGCATTCAGATTGAGGTTCCAATGAGTCGTATTCAACAGTGTCTGCAAAGTCTGAAGCAGCAGGGACGTAAAGCGCTGATCCCCTACGTGACCGCCGGTGATCCCGAGCCGGGTGTCACCGTTGGGTTGATGCATGCCATGGTCGAGGCCGGTGCCGACATCATCGAGCTGGGTATCCCGTTTTCCGATCCGATGGCCGATGGTCCGGTAATCCAGTTGGCCTGCGAGCGGGCGCTGGTACACGGTACCCGCTTGGTCGATGTGCTGGAGATGGTCAAGAACTTCCGCCAGCAGGATAGCCAGACCCCGGTTGTTTTGATGGGCTACCTGAATCCGATCGAGGCGATCGGCTACGATAATTTCCTGACCCAGGCCAGCGAGGCCGGCGTCGATGGTGTTCTGACGGTTGATCTACCGCCGGAGGAAGCTGACAGCTTCTGCGAGGGCCTTAAGGCCAAAGGGATGGATGCGATCTTCCTGATCGCGCCGACCACCACCGATGAGCGGATCAAGCGTATCTGCGCCGCCGGCAGTGGTTATGTCTACTACGTGTCGGTCAAGGGCGTGACCGGCTCCAGTGCGCTGGATGTCGATGCGGTTGCCAGCAATGTTGACAAGATTCGTCAACACACCTCGCTGCCTGTGGGTGTGGGCTTCGGCATTCGTGATGCCGAATCAGCCGCCGCAGTGGCAGAAGTGGCCGATGGGGTGATCGTTGGCAGCGTACTGGTGAACAAGATTGCCGAGCTGCAGCAGCAGGTCGATCAGATTCCGGCAGCTGTCGCCGAAATTCTGGTGTCGATGCGCAGCGCGATGGACCAGTAAGCGGGTTACCGCTTCGGTCGGGTTGACTATCAACCCTATTTACAACGAATTATCTTTGATACGAACTGCAGCGGTTCATTGTTGATTAGCGATGATCCGTCGAAAAGAGTGAAGCCGAGATGAGCAACTGGCTAGAGAAAATCGTTCCGTCCCTTGGGCGTTCCCAATCGCGCAAGAAAAGTGACATTCCGGAAGGGTTGTGGAAGAAGTGTCCCAAATGTACCGCTGTCCTGTACCGCCCGGAGCTGGATAAAAACCTGAATGTCTGCCCCAAGTGTGACCACCATATGCGTCTTGGTGCTCGCCAGCGTCTGGAGTGGTTCCTTGATGAAGAGGGCCGTATCGAGATCGGCACCGATGTTGAGCCGGTAGATCGCCTCAAGTTCAAGGACTCCAAAAAGTACAAAGATCGCTTGAGCTCGGCACAAAAGCAGACCGGTGAGAAGGATGCCCTGATCGCCATGAAAGGTCAGCTCAACGGCCAGGATGTGGTCGCGGTTGCCTTCGAGTTTTCCTTCCTGGGTGGATCCATGGGAGCCGTGGTCGGCGAGCGCTTCGTGCGCGCGGTTAATGTCAGCCTTGAGCAGCGCATCCCGCTGGTCTGTTTCGCCGCCAGTGGCGGTGCGCGGATGCAAGAAGCGCTGTTCTCGCTGATGCAGATGGCGAAAACGTCGGCGGCGCTGGAGAAACTGAAGGCCGAAGGTATTCCCTATATCTCGGTGCTGACCGATCCGGTATTCGGTGGGGTTTCTGCATCGCTGGCGATGCTGGGTGATCTGAACGTTGCCGAACCGAATGCGCTGATTGGATTTGCCGGTCCGCGTGTTATCGAACAGACCGTACGTGAAAAACTCCCCGAAGGCTTCCAGCGCAGTGAATTCCTGCTTGAGCACGGTGCGGTGGATATGATCATCCGGCGTAGTGAAATGCGTGCCAAGCTGGCATCGATTCTGGCCAAACTGACTCACCAGCCTGCCGTCGAGCTAGCCGAGCCGGTCGAGCCCGAAACCAGTGCCGAAGTAACTGAACCTGAGGCGGACTGATCCCCTCAATGACAACCAACAGTCAATCCCGGACGCTTGACCAGTGGTTGAGCGTCATCGAGGCGGCCCACCCCAGTGAGATCGAACTGGGCTTGGATCGGGTTAGGGCCGTTGCCGAACGATTGCAGCTGGTCGACGGCTGGAACTGCCCGATCGTGACCCTTGCCGGCACCAACGGCAAGGGCTCGACCCAGGCCTTCATGCGTAGCATCTGCACCGAGCAGGGCTACCGGGTTGGCTGCTACAGTTCGCCACACTTCCTGCGCTACAACGAACGGGTCACCCTTAATGGTGAACCGGCCGATGACCAATCCCTTTGCCAAGCCTTCGAAGCTATCGATCAGGCTCGAGAAACGTTGGGCTTGAGCCT
Organism: Motiliproteus sp.; assembly: GCF_965230735.1. Lineage (GTDB taxonomy): Bacteria > Pseudomonadota > Gammaproteobacteria > Pseudomonadales > Balneatricaceae > Motiliproteus. The sequence continues at coordinate 2,856,210 of NZ_OZ246016.1, read as the reverse complement.
GAGCTATTTCGAAGTCGGCACCCTGGCGGCGTTGTGGCTATTCCGTCAATGGCAGCCGGATCTGATCCTGCTGGAAGTAGGTCTTGGAGGACGGCTCGACGCGGTCAATATTATCGATCCCGATGTCGCGGTGATCACCACGGTTGCGTTGGATCATCAAGATTGGCTGGGTAACGATCGAGAAACCGTCGGTTTCGAAAAAGCCGGTATTCTGCGTCCTGGGATTCCGATGGTGTACGGCGAAGTCTCGATGCCGGACAGCGTCCTGAAGCGGGCAACGGAGCTGGGCTGTACGATCTACCATTGGGGCGAACAGTTCGGCCCGGACGAGCGGCAGGAGAATTGGTGCTGGCACGGACTCGACTCTTCCGGTCAGTCACTGGAATATCCCTGTCTGCCCGGAGTTCGGTTGCCGTTTGAGAATGCTTCCACGGCGCTGCAGGCGTTGTCGCTGTTGCCGCTGGATTTTTCTCCCTTTGCCATTGTCCAAGGATTGGCCCAGGCCGCGTTGACGGGACGGCGACAGCAGTTGTCGATCGATGGTCGCAAGCTGCTTCTGGATGTGGCTCATAACCCCCATGCTGCGCAGTATCTGGCTTCGACACTACCGAGCATTAGCGGCGATACTTACTGTGTTCTGGGTATGCTGGCCGATAAGGATTGCGCCGAAAGCATCGCCCCGTTGCTCCCTGTGGTCGATCATTGGTTGTTGGCGGGATTGGATTGTCCTCGAGGGCTCAGCGCCGATGAGCTGGCTCTGGCCTTGCCCCAGACAACGGCAGCGCAATATTACGAGTCGCCCTGGAAGGCTTGTCAGGCGGCGATTAAACAAAGCCGGGATGGCGATCGTATCCTGGTGCTGGGGTCTTTCTACACCGTGGCAGATATCCTGGCCCAGATACAGAGATAGGAGGTAGCGTAGAGATGGAACGTCCAGTCAAAGAACGACTGCTCGGCGGCCTGCTGCTACTGGCTATCGCGGTGATCTTTCTGCCGATGATCTTTGACGGCGCCGGCCTGAAGCAGGGACGGTTGCAATCGGTGGTGCCCGAGGCGCCGGCACCCATCGAAATCGTCCACTACCAGCCGGTGAACCAGCCCAATCCCGATACCTCTGAGCTGGCAGAACCGCAACCGACTCCGGTCCAGAGCCTTCCCGAGCCGCCTGAAGCCATCGAGGCTGTCGAAGACGTGTCCAAGCAGGCCGGTCCTTCATCTGCGGCAGAGAAGGTCGAGGGGCAGACCAGCAAGCCCGTAGAACCGGCGAAACCGGTATCAACCATTGCCAAAGAAAAGCCGGTGCTGGATCAACAGGGTGTACCTGTCGGCTGGACGCTTCAGTTGGCCAGTTTCAAAGAGAGAGCCAATGCGGTCGCGCTGCAGCAGAAGCTGATCCAGCGTGGTTATAAAGCCTATATCCGTCAAAAGGGGCCGCTGAGTAAGGTGTTTGTCGGTCCCGACAACCAGAAAAGTCGGATAGAGCAGCTGAAGCAGCAATTGAAGCGTGAGGTCAAACTGGATGGCCTGGTGCTGCGCTACCGTCCTTAACACCTTAGGTCAACGCCGCTTTCGGGTGGTTGGGTGTGGTTGGCGGCTCTGTTAGAATGCGCGCCTTTGCCGTATCCGTAAACTGCGAGGAAGCCAATGAATTGGGCCGATCTGGTCATTATCGCCCTGATCAGCGTTTCTGCACTGCTGAGTCTTAAGCGAGGTTTCTTTAAGGAGGCGCTGTCGCTGCTCACCTGGGTGGCTGCCTTTGTGATCGCGCGCCTGTTTACCGATCAGCTCAGTGTGCTGCTCATCGATTATATCCAAACGCCGTCGGCACGAATCGTGGCGGCTTTTGCGCTGCTGTTTATCGGGGTGCTGTTTACCGGTGCGTTGATCAACAACCTGATCGGAATGATGATCAAAGCGACCGGGTTGAGCAGCACGGATCGCGTGCTGGGGATGGCATTTGGATTGGCCCGCGGCTGCATCGTGGTAGTTGTGGCCGTGGCCTTGCTGGCGATGACGCCGGCAAAGCAAGATAGATGGTGGGCGGAGTCCACCTTGATACCCCACTTCCAAATGATGGAAGACTGGACTCGTCAGGTGGCTTCGGAAGCTTCAGACCTGATCATGAACCTGGGGCGTGAATAGGCATATAATTAGCCTGTTGCGTTTCAGGACGAAGGGCTTTCGTGGATCTTGCTCCGCGAAGGCCGATTATTTTTGCAGTAGATGAGGTGCTCTGCATGTGCGGCATTGTCGGTATCGTTGCTAAAGATCATGTTAATCAGACGTTGTTTGACGCGCTGACCGTGTTACAACATCGTGGCCAGGATGCCGCCGGTATGGTGACCTGCGAAGGAAGCCGTTTTCACCTGAGAAAAGATAATGGCCTGGTCAATTCGGTGTTCCGGCATCGGCATATGCGTAACCTGGTCGGCAATATGGGGATTGCCCATGTTCGCTACCCCACGGCGGGCAGTGCCAGTGCGGCCGAAGCACAGCCGTTCTACGTCAACTCGCCCTATGGAATTGCGCTGGCCCATAACGGCAACCTGACCAACTCATCGGAGCTGGCCGAAGACATCTTCCGGACCGATCTGCGTCATATCAACACTAACTCCGACTCCGAGGTGCTGCTCAACACTTTCGCCCACGAGTTGCAGCGTCTGGGTAAACTGGTTCCGAGCCCCGATGATATTTTCTCGGCGGTTTCCCACGTCCACAGCCGCTGTCGCGGCGGTTACGCCGTCGTCGCCATGATTACCGGTTACGGCATCGTGGCTTTCCGAGATCCGCTGGGTATCCGTCCGGTCTGTTACGGCAAGCGCGAGACAGAGCAGGGCACCGAGTATATGGTGGCATCTGAAAGCGTGGCGTTGGTTTCCTGTGGCTACAAACTGGTCCGCGATCTGGAACCGGGTGAAGCGATTTATCTTACCCAGGACGGTGATGTTCATACCCGCCAGTGTGCAGAAAACACCAAACTGAGTCCTTGCCTGTTCGAATTTGTTTACCTGGCCCGTCCCGATTCGATCATCGACGGTATTTCGGTCTACAAGGCCCGGATGCGCCAGGGCGAACTGCTGGCGGAGAAGGCGCTGCGCGAGCGTCCCGACCATGATATCGACGTGGTGATTCCGATTCCGGAAACCAGCCGGGTGGCTGCGCTGGAAATGGCGCGACGACTGGGCGTCGACTTCCGCGAAGGCTTTATCAAAAACCGTTATATCGGTCGGACCTTTATCATGCCGGGGCAGAAACAGCGCGAAAAAACCGTACGCCAGAAGTTGACGCCGATCGAGCTCGAATTCCGTGGTAAGAATGTTCTGCTGGTAGACGATTCCATCGTCCGTGGAACCACCTCCCGCCAGATCGTCGACATGGCGCGTGAGATGGGCGCGAAGAAGGTTTATTTCGCCTCGGCCGCGCCTGCGGTTCGGTACCCCAACGTCTACGGTATCGATATGCCTTCGGCCAAAGAGCTGATCGCCCATAACCGTACCGATGAGGAAGTGGGTGAGCTGATCGGTGCGGACTGGATGCTGTACCAGGATCTGTCGGATCTGATCGAATCCACCCAGTGGAGCAACGCTGGTGTTAAGGAGTTCGACTGTTCGGTGTTCGACGGCAACTATGTGACCGGCGATATCAACAAGAGTTATCTGGATCGACTGGATGCCGCCCGCAATGACGAAGCCAAGAGTGGCAATGTCCAGGCCGACAGCAACGATGCCAATAACCTGTTGGAGAAGATGTGAGTCGCCAATAAAAAGCGACAAAACACCTTCAACTACAGAGCGAGTCATACCATGAGCAGTAAACCGAAGGCACCTAGCTCCCGTCTGGATGCCGATTTGACCGATGCCGAACTGGCGACGTTGGCGATCCGTGCCGGCCATCAGCGTACCCCCGAGGGGGAGCACAGCGAGCCGATCTTCCCGACCTCCAGCTTTGTTTTCCATAGCGCCGCCCAAGCGGCCGCGCGCTTTGGCGGCGACGAAGATGGCAATATCTACTCCCGTTTCACCAACCCGACCGTGCGCCTGTTTGAACAACGGATTGCAGCGATGGAAGAGGGCGAGCGGGCCGTGGCGACCTCTTCCGGAATGGCGGCGATTCTTAGCCTGGGAATGGGACTGCTGAGCCAGGGTGATCATATCGTCTGCTCCTACAGTGTGTTCGGCTCCACGGTGTCGCTATTTACCAAGTACTTCTCCAAGGCGGGGATTCGCACCACCTTTGTTGATCCGAGCGACCTGGACGCCTGGCGCGCTGCGTTGGAACCCGAAACCAAACTGCTGTTCTTGGAGACGCCGTCCAATCCGCTGGCGGAAATTGCCGACATCCGTGCCATTGCTGAAATCGCTCATCAGCATGGGGCACTGTTGGCGGTCGATAACTGCTTCTGCACCCCAGCGTTGCAAAAACCGTTGCTGCTGGGTGCCGATATCGTTATCCACTCGGCGACCAAGTTTCTCGACGGCCAGGGGCGTTGCATCGGTGGCGTGGTGATCGGCCCGGATGCATTGATGGAAGAGGTGTTCGGCTTCGTCCGTACCGGGGGAACCTGCCTGAGCCCGTTCAATGCCTGGGTCTTTATCAAGGGTCTTGAAACCCTGGAGTTACGCTTGAAGGCGCAGAGCGCTCAGGCGATGGAACTGGCTCAGTGGCTACAACAGCAGCCGCAGGTCGAACGGGTTCACTACAGCGGTCTGGATACCCATCCGCAGCACCAGTTGGCAGCTCAGCAACAGTCGGCCTTTGGTGCGGTGTTGGCCTTTGAGGTTAAAGGTGGACGAGAGCAGGCCTGGTCCGTCATTGATGGCACCCGGATGATCTCGATTACCGGCAATCTGGGGGACACCAAGACTACTATCACCCATCCGGCCACCACCACCCATGGCCGCCTGAGTGACGAAGAGCGAGCCCAGGCTGGCATCAAGGACAATCTGATCCGGGTTTCGGTCGGGTTGGAAGCCCTGGACGATATCCGCTCCGATCTGCAGCGGGGCTTGGCAGCGCTCTAGTCCGTAAGCCTGCTTTCAACAGGCGTGGAGCGTTGCCGGCGGTAATTTAGTAGCGGTTGGCCGATGCTTGGTTCGTTACCAAGATTGGGGTAAGGTTTGGTGAAATGTACATCAAATCATAGGTATGCCGATGCAGAATTCAGCGACTCTGAGCGAAGTATTCGAAGGTCTTACGGCACTGTCCAACGGCGCGTTTCCCAAGCAGTGCGGGAGCTGTGGTAAAAGCTATGCCGATCTGGAGCAGTTGGTAGCCGAAACCAGCACCAGTGAGGATGGCAGCGGCCTGAAACAGGTGGGTAGCTTCTCACCCCAGGTCGAGGTGGAGCGGATCTGTAGCTGTGGTCAGCTACTGACAGAAACCTTCGGGGATCGGCGCTCAAGTGGAGAGGTTGGTGCCCAGCGGCGAGCACTGTTTGATCGTCTGCTGAGTTTGCTGATCGAAGGGGGGATGCCGACGACGATGGCCAAAAAAGAGCTGATCAAGGTGATGAAGGGGCAGCCCAGTGAGTTGCTCAACCGCGATCAGTTGGCGCGTTTCTTTTCTTAAAGACTCGGGCATTTCCTAGTTAATAAAGCACGCTTCGGCGTGCTTTTTTGTTTATAGCTTGCCGACCAATAAAGTAAATTAGAACAGGCTGAAACAATCCCACTCTTGTTGCGTCTATCGCCGACTCATTTGCACTAATGGTCGTAATAACGGCATTGGTGCATCACTTCAGGTGCAATCAAGACCCTAGCAATTCAGGACATCAAGGATGCATGTACAAGACAAACCCTTAAATCGTTATCCGATCTGGTTGAAACCGTTCTTTTGGAGCCAGCAGCGACGCTATGGTGAGGTGCTGAAACCCGGCCTGCTATGGGCGAGAGTGCCGAAGTTGTTCGCGGCTGTTGCGGCGCTCTACGGTGTGCTGGATCGGAAAAGCTCACCGCTCAGTCCTGCGCTCCGTTCGCTGATCACCGTGCGGGTGTCGCAGATCAATCACTGCGCATTCTGCGTCGATATCAATGCGGCCACACTGATCAAACGGGCCGGTACCGAAGAGAAGGCACAGGCGCTGTCGAACTGGCACAACAGTGATCTTTTTGATGAGCAGGAGCGAGTAGTTTTGGCCTATACCGATGCGATCACCTACAGCGATCAGCAGGTCGATAGCGAGTTGGTGGCGCGGCTGAGGGAGTATTTTGATGAAGACCAAGTGGTCGAACTGACCGGTCTGATTGCGTTCCAAAACCTGTCCAGCAAGTTCAACAGTGCGTTGGATGTCGCTCCGCAGGGGTTTTGTGCAGTCCCGATCGACTACGAAGCCATTGAAGATGAGACGCCTTCGGAGGAATCGACCAAATCCCAATCGGGTTCTGGCGGTTCGGCTTCGATTTAATCCGATTTCGCTATCGGGTCGTAACAAAGTCGGTTTCGGTGCATCAATCGCTGAGTGATGATCGGAGGACACTGTGAAACGATTTTTGACCGTTGTAACCCTCGCCGGCTTGATGGCGTTGGGCCTCGTACGACCCGCCCTCGCCGAAGAGCCTGATTGGACGCTCTATCAGCAATTGCTGGAGCAGCACCTGACTCAGCAACGCGCCCAGGGTATCGATCTGGCCTGGCTGGATTACCCAGCCGTCAAGGCGGATCCGCGCTTTGCTCAGTTAGTCCGGCAGCTGGCCGAGTTTGATCCCAAGCGACTTGAGGGCCAGCAGGAGCAACTGGTGTTTTATATCAATGCCTACAATATTCTCGCCATCAATGTCGTGGTGCAGAACTGGCCGTTGAAAAGCATCAAAGATGCCAGTCCCTGGTATAAGTCGGTGTGGAAGATCGACGCCGGCCAACTGGGCGGGGAAACGGTAAGCCTGGATCAGGTAGAGCATCAGATTCTGCGACCGATGGGCGAACCACGGATCCACTTTGCTATCGTCTGTGCGTCCCTGAGTTGCCCCGATCTCAGAGCAGAACCCTATACCGCCGCCCGATTGGAGCAGCAGCTTGATGACCAGCTTCAGGGCTTTCTGGCCAACTCCACCAAGGGGCTGGTGGCTACCGAGCGGGGGGTGAAACTATCGAAAATCTTTGACTGGTTCGAGGATGACTTCGGTGGTGAACAGGCATTAAAGGCCTGGTTGGGGCAACAGTTGGGGCAGCCGGAGCAGTTAATCGATGGCTACCTCGACTACAACTGGTCCCTGAACGGTAAGACGGAATCCTGATCCACCCGCTCCGAGACTGGATTAGACCGAGACCGGAACGGCGGTTTACCGGCGGCCCTAACTAGACGGGGCTTGCTTTGGATTGTTACAGTTCGCACTCCATTAACTGCGTGAATTCAAATGGATGAGCGACCAGAACAGTCCCAAGCCCTACCAGCTGCTTGAAGCAGAATTGCTGCCCAAACTCCGTCAAGGTGATAAGCAGAGTCTTAATCGCCTCGTCGAAGCCTACTATGGCCCGATGCGTGCTCTGGCCCGCTCTATTGTGGGTGAATCGATCGCCGACGAGGTGGTGCAGGAAGCCTGGTTTTCGGTCTATAAGGCTTTACCGAAATTTGAAGGACGTTCCAGCTTGAAAACCTGGATCCTGAGGATCACCGCCAACGAGGCTAAAACCCGTCTGCGGCGTGAATCCCGTCATGTGTCCCTGGAGGCGATCAGTGGCGGCGAAACGGATCTGTTGCCGGGTCGGTTTCAAGAGGATGGCCACTGGTCGGTCCCGCCGAGCTCGTGGCACGACGAAAGCCCCGATGCGCTGTTGACCAACCAGGAGATGGGCGACTGCATTGAGCTTACGCTGGGGCGTTTGCCCGAGAGCCAGCAGGCTGTTTTTAAGCTCAAAGAGCTTGAAGATCACAGCTTTGATGAGATCTGTAATATTCTCGAGATCAGTGCATCTAATGCACGAGTTTTGCTGCACCGGGCGCGTGTCAGCCTGTACGGCAAAATCGAACACTTTCAGGAGAGCGGTGAATGTTGAAGTGCAAGGACATTGTCAAGCAGGCCAGCGACTACCGTGACCGCGAGATGTCTTTTGGTCAGCGACTTCAGTATCGAATGCATTTGCTGATCTGCCACCACTGCCGCACCTTTTCTCGTCAATTCGATGCCAGCATCGCGATGTTGAAGCGCCTGCGTAAACGTCAGCCTGATGCTCATAAAGAGCAGATCGAAGAGATAAAGCGCAAACTGGATCGTTTGTAGCGCGCCCGTTTTTGTTATACAACAGCACAACCCTTATTCGCAGTTACTGGTGATGATGGCTCGTTAACCTGTTTGACCTTCGGGTAAAGGGTTCGAGTTTATGCCGATTGTCGCTGAGGCTGCCATTAGCTGGCTGTCGCCTCGGCTTATTGATCCCGGCGCAGAAGAAGGATTGGTGATGAAAGAGATCATGACAGGGCTGTATCAAGATCATCAGCATATCGGCAGATTGCTAACCATCTTGCAGAACAAGCTGGCAACCCTGGAACTGGGATCCCGACCGAACTTTCACCTGATGTCGGAAGTCCTCGACTATTTGGAAGATTACGGTGATGGTTATCATCATCCGCGAGAAGATCTGCTGTTTAGCTATATTCGCCATCATCACCAGGATTGCGAATCCCTGGTCAACCAGGCGGCTAACGAGCATCAGGAGTTGGCTCGCTTAACCCGTGCGTTGCGTGAATCGGTCGATCAGGTGTTGCTGGATGCGCCTTTCTCGCTGCAGGATTTCTGTAAGCGACTGGCCCGTTATATCGATACCCAACGGCGCCATCTGAGTTTTGAAGAACAGCGTCTTTTTCCCTTAATTGAGCAGTACATGAGTGTAGAGAACTGGCAAGAATTCAGCGATAAGGCTCCCTATCGCCACGACCCGCTGGAAGCGGAAAACCGCAGCCGTGATTACCAGCAGTTGGCTAATGCATTGATTGAAGATCTGGCTGATGGCTGAGCAGTTTCCGGAGGGGAGCGATAAGCGTCGCTCCTTCCGTTATCTGGTGACACTCGAAGCCGAGGTCACCAATGAACATGGCGCTCAATCCCCGGCAAAAGTGACCAATATTTCCCGTGATGGCCTTCGGCTGGAGGGGGATCGGCGGCTGGTTGAAGAGGTTTTTCCCAACTATCCGCTGCAGCGCGGGCTTAGCCGGCAGCAGTTACAGCTGCGTATGGCGCTGAATGAAGGTCAGCCGGTCGGCGATGACCGTATCGAACTGGTCTGCACCAGTGTTTATGTGTTGCGTCTGTCCAAGAGCTGTTACCAGATCGGCGTCCATTTCTGTCAGATCGACGATGACAGTCGTTCCAGACTGGAGCGGTTGATCGCTCAGTTAGAGGCGGTTAATACGCTGGAAAAGATCCGCGACAGTCGCCGTCGTCCCTAGGGAACCTGCGAATAAGTCCTTGCGAACTTCTGGCTTTCAGCTTGGTTCGCAATCCAGGCGCCGTTTTGAAGCAATGTCTAGACCTTGCGAAAAACTGCAACGCAGAGTGCGGATCAAGCTGAAATCCCCGCAGGGCAAGGCCTGAATCACACAATTTCGTCGTTGCAACCTTTGCTAAGGGCGACGGCCATTAGCTGCAGCTTGCGCCTAGAACTTGTGCACTTCAGGCTCTTGCAGAAGCCGCAGAGACTTGTTCGCAGGTTCCCTAGTCGATCACGGGTTGTTTCTTCACGGCCACTATTGAATCGACGTTACCGGCTAGGCGGTATGGGCCGGTTATGAATCGGTTAGCCCGGCATGGAGGCGGTCGTCTTTGAGCTGGGCTGGGTGGTATCTAAGGCTTCATCGCCGCTCGATCGCTGCGTTTCGGTTTGCGGGCTTATTGAAGTCAGCGGTTCAAGCTCCGGTTGATGGGGTTCTGGGTGTAACGGACAGAAACAGACCTGATCGCGGCCCATGGCTTTGGCTTGATAAACCCCCTTGTCGGCAGAGGCGACCAGCAGCTCAGCCAGCTCCGTCAGGTTCTGTGGGTTCAGCTCCTGGGCGCTACAGGTGGAGGCGCCGATGGACAGGGTTATGCCAAACTGCTGGCCATTGTCGGCCACAAAGGCTTGGTCGCAGATGGCGCGGCGGATGTTCTCGGCAATCTGCATCGCCTGGCGAGCCTCACAGCCCGGTAGCAACACCGCGAACTCTTCACCGCCGTAACGTGCGATAAAATCGGTTTTGCGTAATTGGTCTTTGATGGTTTGGGCACTGCCGCGCAGCACACGATCGCCGGTGGGATGGCCATAGCCGTCGTTGATCTTCTTAAAATAGTCCAGATCGATAAACAGGCAGCTTAGCGGGTGCTGGCTACGGCAGGCCCGCGACATCTCCCGTGCCAGCTCGTGATTGAACGAACGGCGGTTGTGGACCTTGGTCAGCATGTCGATCATGCTGAGCCGGCGCAGGGTCTCCTGGCTGATACAGTTTTCAATGCAGACCGCAATCACCGAAGCCAGATGGTTAATGTAATCGGTGGCCACGTTGGGGTTGTAGCGACTGGGATCGACACTCCCCAGATGCAGGCTACCGATAATCACGTTTTGACGCACCAGCGGTAGCAGGGCCGCACTGCTGATGCGGCTGCCGGCTCCGAAGCTGGCCTCGGTCAGTTGATCACTGTGGCAGCCCAGTCGAGGGAGTACCGGTTCGTTATAGAGCTCTCGAAGCTTGCGGTAGTCTTCGGTGAAGGTCAGGCAGTTATTGGCACGGGGAGGGCTGTAGTCGGGAATCAGATCCCGGGCGGCATGCTCCGGATCGAACAGCAGCAGCCGCACATCATCAAGACGGAAATACTCGCGCAGCGTTATCAGTAGCATATCGAGCAGGTCGGCAAGCGAATTGCACGACAGCAGACGAAGCTCAATTTCTTGAAACGTATGCAAAATATCGCGGTTACGCTCGGCTTTGCTGATCATCACATGCAAAGTGCGTTTGAGACTGCGATTTTCGGTTTCGAGTGGATTCATGGCCGACTTCGTCAAACGTTCAGTTGGACCATAACACTCTGATATCTATCTGCCTAGCCGGGATTGAGGCAAGCGCATGGCGGGGCTGATACAGATCATCTTATGATCAAACAGTCGTATGAATCGGGGCGCCAGCTCCTAATCGGTTCTGGAAGCCATTACCCGTTCTACCGTATCGACGATCGCCTGGGTTTGCGGATCGACTTCGATATTGACCGCCTCGCCCTGCTGTCGGAAGCCCAGGTTGGTCCGAGCCAGGGTTTCCGGAATCAGGTTGACGCAGAAACGGTTGTCCTGAACCTCACCGATCGTCAGGCTGATGCCGTCGATCCCGATATAGCCTTTGGTAAACAGGTACTTGCTTAGCGGCTCAGGAAGTTCAAACCAAACCTGGCGGTTGTTGGGGGTGTCGATGATCCGGCTGATCTCGGCGGTGCAGATGATATGGCCTGACATCGAGTGTCCGCCGATCTCATCGCCGAAACGGGCCGCGCGCTCCACATTGACCCGATCGCCGACCTCCAGTGCCCCCAGGTTGGTCAGCTTGAGGGTGGCCTGCATCAGATCAAAGCTCACCTGTTCGCCGTCGATGCGGGTGACCGTCAGGCAGCAGCCGTTGTGGGCCACCGAGGCACCGATGCTTAACCCTTCACGCATGGCGCTATCCAGCACCAGAGTGTGAGTCTGAAAATCCTGTTGTTTGTCGATGGCGACAATCTCGGCGGTACCGTGGACGATTCCGGTGAACACGTTGTTCGCTCCTTATCTAATCGATTGCTATGCTGAGATGCAGCGGCTTATTGTAACGAAACCATCGCCGCAAGCCAGATACGGTAACGAAATCATGAATGTGTTAATCACAGGTGCATCAGGGTTTATCGGCTCGGCCCTGATCCGCCATCTGTTGGATACCGACCGCACGGTGATCGGATTGAGTCGAAAGCCGGAACCTTTGGCGCGCCGGTTTGGTAACCGAATTAAAACCGTTGCTGAGTTAAAACAGATTGATGCCGATACCCGCATTGATGCGGTCGTCAATTTGGCGGGAGAGCCGATCCTTGACCGACGGTGGAGTGAGAAACGCAAGCAGGTGCTCTATAACAGCCGATTGGACACCACGGCGGCCGTGGTCGAGCTGATTCAGCGTCTGAAAACGAAACCGGCCGTATTGGTCAGCGGATCGGCGATCGGCTACTACGGTTCGCAACCGGATGACCGGATGCTGGATGAGAACAGTGAGGGGCGTAATGGCTTTACCCATAAGCTTTGTGCCGACTGGGAGGGTCGTGCGCTGGAAGTGCAGCGTCTGGGGGTGCGGGTCTGTCTATTGCGCACCGGTGTGGTTCTGGGCCATGGCGGTGCGTTAAAGCGGATGTTGCCACCCTTCAAGATGGCGCTGGGTGGTCCGATCGGCAGTGGTCGGCAGTGGTTCTCGTGGATCCAGCTCGAGGACATGGTCTCTTTAATCGACTTTCTGATTCAGCATCAGGTGCTAAGCGGTGCCTTCAATGCCACGGCGCCGGAGCCGGTGACCAACGCCGAATTCAGTAAGCAGCTGGGCAAGGTGCTGGGTCGACCGGCGATACTGCCGATGCCGGCGTTTGTGATGCGCTTAGCCCTGGGTGAGGGGGCCGAGTTGCTGTGCGAAGGGCAGCGTGTGGTGCCGGTGCGGTTGCAGCAGGCCGGTTTTGAGTTCCGCTATCCGCAGCTGGACAAGGCGCTGGCCGCCAGTCTCTAGGGGCTGTGGCTAAGTCCTCAACCACCGGCTTTGAGCCGGGTCTGCCATCCCGCTGCCGTTTGAATCCCTGTCCTGATCTTGCTTAACCTGTTGCCTAGCTCAGCAGAGCCGGGGTGGCCTCAGTCGTCGATGGTCAGGTTGATCGTCCCCCGGCGTTTTGGGGTGGTCGTCTCTGGCTGGGGTGCTGGAGGTGGTGGCGTTTTTTGCCGGCTCGGTCGCTGTGGGGCCGAGTCTGCGACTCGTCGTAATCGTACTAATCGCTGCAGCAACAGATCACCATCCCAGTATTCATGAGGGTTGGCAGCATGATATTCGAGGTTGCGCAATAGATAGCCCAGGGTCGGGTCCTTGGCTTGCTGTTCCAGTTCCAACAGGGTCCTGATCTGTTGTTGTGGCCACTGGGCTTCGGCCCAGTCGAACAGATACTGATGGGTCAGCTCCGGATCGTTGGCCCGGCAGGCATCGGCCAGCAACTCAAATCGATGATCCGATCCGGCGATCGTTGGCGTGGCAGGCGTGGCAGGCGTGGCAGGCGTGGATGGCATGGCCGGCTCAGGCTCGACCGGTGTCGCAACGGCGTCGCTGCCGGGATCGGCTGTCTGAAGCGCCTCCAACCGGGCTTCCAGCTGTTTGCGCTTTTGCCAGCTCAGTGTCCAACCCAGCGCGCAGATAATGGCGATACTTGCCCAGACCCAGGCCTGCCAGTGGGAGGTCGGAGCGGCATTATCCTGGTCGGGCTGAACCTTGGACTTAGCGGTTGGGCGGTTTTCGGTCGAGGGTGTCACGGCAGGGACTTGATTGGGCGGAGCGGCCAGGAATGGGTGGACCTCTATCGGCTTGCCCGGCACCTCGGCCAGTTCCAGCTCTTCGCGAACACTGTCCCACCAGGCTAGCTGCACGCCGGGTAATTGGAATTGGCCGTCGCGGGTCAGCAACAGTTTATAGTCGATGGTTTTTCGGCTGACCAGGACGCCATTGATCAGGCGCTGTTCCAGTTGCGGCGGTTGCGGGTAAAGGGTGATTCCATCCACGTTGTCCAGCTGCGGATCCGGCAACCAGGCTGCGGGGATGTCATGGCCTATCAGCTCCAAGGTTCGAACCAGGGTGTCACCGGCGCGAAGGTAGGCCTGTTGATCGGGCCAGCGTTGCTTGAGTTGGAATTCCGATGCCACCAGTACCGGCTTCCGGGGTAGATCATCGGGCCAGGGTAGGATCCGGAACGATACCGGTCTGGAGCTGACTTCCAGCGGCTGGCCATCAGCGCGATTGGCCATAAGGGTCAGTGCGTCCAGTCGATAATCACCGGGCTCCTGCCCCTGCAGTAGATAGTACTGTTCGATAACCTGATACTGACGATCGCCCAGCTGTTCGCTGTAGGTCTGCTGCCCGCCGATCGGAAAAACCTCAATGCCGTCGAGGCTGGGCTGGGTGATCTCGGCATGTTGTAACGGCAGGTTGTAGTACAGCTGCAGCCTCAGTCGCAGTGGATGACCGGGGTAGGTTTCGGACTGCTCCAGTTCGCTGATCAGGCGCACTTGCTCGGATAGCCGTTGTGGCCGAGGCTCTATCTGCAGCAGCAGTGGCTGGGTCTGCTCGCCCTTGACCGAGATCGGTGGAATTTGTACGTCACCGCTTTGACGGGGCCGCAGCTGTAGGGTCCAGCGGGAGATGTAGTGGGTCCGGCCGTTGCGTCGTTCCGTGAGGTAGCTGGAGCGGCTCGAGAGTAGGTCGAACTGTTGTTGCAGCGGTTGAAGATCGGGACTGCCGGGCACTGAGCGCAGTTGTACAGCCTCGAGTTGCAGCTCAAAGGGTTGGCCTTCAACCGGTGCTTGAGTCGGACTCTGCCAACTGACCTCTGCCTGGGCAGAATTAAGGCCGCTGCCGAGCCAAGCCAGCAGTAGAACCGCGATCAGCGGTCGATGAAGATGTTGAGCCAAGCGTTGCTTCACGGTGTGCTCTGACGCAGATGATCGGATGACAAGGAGGCTAGTGTAACAACCTTGCCGCAGCCCTGTAACTGACCGGTTGGCGCTAGCCTTTATTGCGACCGATGGCGCTCAGGATACCTCGTAGCATATTCAGCTCCAGACTTTCGGGCCGGGCGCGGTTAAACAGCCGGCGCAGTTTGGTCATCGACTTGCCGGGGTGTTGTGGAATCAGAAAGCCGACCTGTTCCAGGGTTTGCTCCAGGTGCTGGTAGAAGTTCTCCATCTGCTGCTGGGTAGGGTACTCGGTAGCTTCCGGTGCCACCTCGTCACGCAGCTGGGTTTTCCAGATCTCATAACAGATCACCTGGATCGCGGCGCTGACGTTGAGTACCGGGCTGTCGGGATTGGAGGGGATCGCCACATGAAAATGGCACTGCATCAGTTCGTCATTGTGAAGCCCCATACGTTCACGACCGAAGACGATTGCCACCGGGCCCTGGTTGGCTTCGGCAACCGCTTTCAAAGCACATTGCTCGGCGTCGAGCATAGGCCAGGGAAAACTGCGGCTGCGGGCGCTGGCACCGATCACCAGTGGACAATCGGCAATCGCTTCCGACAGGCTGCCGACAACACGAGCGTTGTCCAGCAGGTCGGTAGCCGAGGCGGCACGGGAGGTGGCTTTCGGATCCGGGAATAGCCGGGGCTCCACCAGTACCAGTTCATTCAGCCCCATGTTTTTCATCGCCCGGGCAGCGGCGCCGATATTTCCCGGATGAAAGGTGTTGATCATGACGATTCGAATATTGCTGAGCATGGAGCGCCTTTAACTCGGACAATGACAGGGAGGCCGATTATACGGAGCTATGGGTTGGCTTAACAGCTGACCTTTAGGCCCTGGCGGCGCTACAATAGCGTCCTTTTCGGCAAGTTGTAGTTTGAGGTTGATTGATTCCCCATGATGGATCAGCGTTTTGGCGGTACCCGCCGTTTGTATGGAACCGATGGTGTCGACGCGCTGGCGCAGTCGCACGTCTGTGTTATCGGCATCGGTGGCGTCGGCTCCTGGGTTGTCGAAGCCCTGGCCCGTAGTGCCGTCGGAGAGTTAACCCTGATCGACCTTGACGATCTCTGCGTGACCAATACCAATCGTCAGATTCACGCCCTGACCGATACCATCGGTCAGTCGAAGGTGGCCGTGATGGCCGAACGGGTGGCTCAGATCAACCCGGATTGCCGCTGCCACCAGGTCGAAGAGTTTATCGATGAGCAAAATGCCTGGGAACTGTTGGATCAGCGTTATGACTATGTGATCGACGCGATCGATGATGTGCGTGCCAAAGCAGCGATTATCGCCTGCTGCCGGCGCCGGAAAATCCCGATTATCACGATCGGTGGCGCTGGGGGGCAGATCGATCCGACCCAGATAGCGGTGGCCGATCTGAGTCGTACCGAACAGGATCCGCTGGCAGCCAAGGTGCGCTCGCATTTGCGGCGGTTCTACAATTTCAGCTCGAATCTCAAACGTCGCTTCGATGTTCCCTGTGTCTACTCGACCGAGCAGCTGCGTTATCCGCAGTCTGACGGCACCGTTTGTTCGCAGAAGATCAACACCGAAGAGGGTGAGGGGATGCGACTGGATTGCAACAGCGGTTTTGGTGCCAGCACCTGTGTGACGGCGACCTTTGGGTTTGTCGCCGTGGCCCGGGTCCTGGACAAATTGATCGAGCGGGCCGCCCGTCGGGCAGCCGCATCGGATTGAATCGTCGACGTAAGGCTGCTGGTTACAGTCGCCGTTGCCAGTCGCCATCCGGTTGCAGGCAGAACAGATAGCTGCCATTGGATGACTTGCCGTGACTATCGAAGATGGTTATGGCAGTCTGACGGCAGCGCTCGCCGCCGTTCATCATTGATGCCGAAGGGACGACCACGCCGGAGTGCTTCGATTTATGGTTGGCCCAGGAGCTGGGCTGACCGTCGGTATTGTCATTGAGTGCCCGCTGGACGGTGCGTTGCAGTAGCTCCCAGTCATCGCTGCCAAAGCTGCTGGCCGGGGTGTAGCTGATATCCCAGCGTTCGGCACCGCGACAATAATCAAACTGATAGCGTTCGCCCTTGCCCTGGGATCGAACGATGCGAATACGAACCTGGCGGCATTGCTGCTGATCTTTCTGATAACTCACCAACGGCTGAATCCGTGCCTGCAGATCGCTGAACTCGGATTGCCAGTGTCTGATCTCAAAATCCTGCGCCTGCTCCAGGCTGCTTTGCAGTTCGGCCCGGAGGGAATCGGCATCCTTTGGATCAAGGTCCGTTAGAACCGAATTCGACAAGAACAGCAGATTGCCTGCTTGAGCTAGCGAGATGGAACCGGTACTGGTCAGAACAAAGAAGCTCAACAGCAGCGAGAAGTATTTCAATTTAGACATGGCATGACCTGTTTGTGATCCTTACGAACGGGTGGTAACGGCACTATTGTGAGCCGGTGATACGGCGATAGTTCCCACTAAGCCTAGTCGCATGAATTAGAGTCTGCCTGCCGCTTTATCGATAGCGTGCCGCTACGGCTACGATTTCGTCGATAATGGCGCGCAGGCCGTTACTGCGTGAAGGACTGAGGTGTTGGTCAAGTTGCAGTTCGGCAAAGCGGTGTTGTAGAACAGACGGGTCGATATCAGCTGGTGAACAATGCTGAAGCTGTTCAATCAAAAGCATCCCTAAGCCTTTGATAATTCTTGTGTCGCTGTCGATTCTGAACCGAATTTCTGCGGTTTCGATATCGTAATGGTGACTCATCCAGACCCGGCTGCTGCAGCCATGCAACAGGTTTTGCGGCAGGCGTAACTCAGGGTCTTCGGGTTGCTGCTGAGCGGCTTTCATCAGCAAAGCGTAGCGGGTTTTCCAATAGGGTTTGGACAGCAGCGAGTCGAGCAGCGGCTGTGAGGTCGCTCGAGTCTCGCCGGCGGCCTGATCTGATAGATCGGGGGTTGGCGTTGATTCATCGGCCAGCAGGTTCAGCAGGCCTTCGACCAGGCGGTCGACATCCTGACGATGATTGTAAAGCCCGAAAGAAGCGCGGGCGCTGCCGTCCAGGCCCAAGCGTTGATGAAGCGGCATGGCGCAGTGGTGGCCGGTTCGGATTGCAATTCCTTGCTGGTCGAGCAGGGCGCCGAGGTCAAAGTTATGCAGCCCATCGATCACGAACGGGACCAGTCCGATCCGTTGCCCGGGATTGCCGATGATCTGCAGTCCCGGCACGGTCTTCAGGCGTTGCTCGGCGTATCTCAGCAGTTGCTGTTCATGATTGAGTCGCTGGCCGCGATCGAAGCCTTCCAGGTAGTCGATCGCCGCCGCCAGTCCGATGGCTCCGGCAATATTGGGGGTGCCCGCTTCGAAGCGGAAGGGGGGCGGTTGATAGCTGCTGGATTCGAAGCTGACCTGTTCGATCATCTCACCACCGCCTTGCCAGGGCGGCATCGCCTGCAGTAGTGCCTGTTTGCCGTAGAGCACACCGATACCGGTGGGACCGTAGAGCTTGTGGCCGGAGAACAGGTAGAAGTCGCAGTCCAGTGCTTGCACATCGATGGGGAAATGGCTGACCGCCTGGGCACCGTCGATCAATACCTTGGCGCCAACCCGGTGAGCCTGTTCGATCATGGTTTCAATTGGATTGACCGAACCCAATGCATTGGAGACCTGGGTCAGGGCCAGCAAACGGGTACGCGGGTTCAGCAGCGATTGGAAGGCTTCTTGGTCCAGGTCCCCGTTATCCAGCATCGGAATGACGCGCAATTTGGCGCCGCTGCGTTGGGCCAGCAGCTGCCAGGGAACGATATTGGCGTGATGTTCCAGGGTGCTGATCAGGATTTCATCGCCTTCGGTTATCGCCAGTTGGCCGAAACTATGGGCCACCAGGTTGATCCCCTCGGTGGTTCCCCGGGTCCAGATGATCTCGCTGCTGTGGGCGGCGTTGATAAAGTGTTGAACCCTTTCCCGCGCCTGTTCGAAGGCTTCGGTAGCCTGGCGGCTCAGTCGGTGGGCGGCCCGGTGGACGTTGGCGTTATCCTGTCGATAGTAACGACTCAAGGCATCGATAACGGCGCTCGGTTTCTGGGTGGTGGCGGCGCTGTCGAGATAGCAGAGATCGGAGTCGGCCAGCAACGGAAAATCGGCCCGAATTCGGGCCGAGTCAAAGGGAGCAGATTTGGGCATCGGGCTTGTCGATAGGGGTTAGGCGTTATCTTCCGACATCGACTGCATCACCTCCTGAGCCCAGCTCAGGCTGTGACGGTAGGCCCCTTCGTAGACCGCGTCGTTGATATCGAATTCAGAGAGGCGGTCCCATTCACCGCGTTCGTAGGCAAAGGCGGCCTTGAGTACCTCGCCCTGAGTGCCTTTGCGCTTGCCGATTGCGGCCTTGAGCTCTTCGTTCAGCGGAATCTGCTTCAGGACTTCGTCCATACGCATATCCATCAGCGCGTCGATTTCACTCATGATGCCGACCAGGAAGAAATTGCTGGTATCCGGATAGCCTTTGGATTCAGCCAGCAGTTCACACATCCGCGCTCTGACCAACAGCGCCCGGGACAGTTCGGTCGGTTTGTCCTTGTTGCTGCTCATCGCGATCAGGGTGGCCCATTTCTTAACCTGGTCCAGTCCCAGCATCACGATCGCTTGATTGAGCGAGTCGATCTTGCGGGTCAGCGCGTAAGCGGCAGAGTTGACGATGCGCAGCAGCTTAAAGGTCAGCACCGAGTCTTTGATGATCAGATGTTCGAGCTTGTCGGCGGTGGTGTTGGGGTTTTGGACCTCCTGCACCACCTGCATCAAGGCCAGCGAGTTGGCCGACACGTTTTTCTTGCCTTTGACGACCTGGGGTTTGCTCAGGAAGTGGCCCTGGAACAGTTTGAATCCCATGTCGACGCACTCATAGAGATGGTCGAGTTTATCGATGCGCTTGGCCAGCAGGGTGACCTTATAGGACGAGAGCGCATCAAGCTGCTGTTTCACCTCGTCCTCGTCCAGCTTGGAGACATCGATCTTGACGATATTGACCAGTTTCAACAGCAGCGCGTATTTCGGGTCAAAGATGAAGTCGTCAATCGAAACCTTGAAGCCATCCTGGCGCAGCTTCTGCACCGCCAATAACAGCGGCTTGTCGATCTCGATATCGCCGGGAAGTTCTGCCACCACCTGCTTGCACAGCAGTGTGGGCAGGGTCTGATTGAGCAGCATCTCCCGGGTCAGTTTGATAAAAGCGGGGACCCGTTTGGTGGTGCCTTCATCGCTGATGCTGGTGAAGTTCAGCAGCATCTGACTGGATGCCTGGTCTCCCTCAAGGAAGTCGCTGTCGTTATCGTTGTCGCTACGGTAAAGCAGCTCGTACGCGATAACTTTGAGTTGGCGATCAAAAATCGGCTGGCGCGCCATCAGCGTCTGGCTGTTCGAGGAAGTCTGGTCCATTCAGAGAGTCCAAGCGGATGTTTTTACGGCATTCTAGCCCAATGGCAGGAGTTAGCCTATCGGCTTGAGGGTTGGAATCGAGGTTCCGTTGATCCGGAACAAGGATCGGACAGGGCTGACGCGCTGGGCTATAATGCGCGGCCAGAATTTGAGCGCTAACAGAGTGGTTTAACAATGTCGATTCAGTGGTTTCCCGGTCACATGCATAAGGCGAGAAAAGAGATCGCCAAAGTGATCGATCAGATCGATGTGGTGATCGAAGTTCTCGATGCCCGTCTGCCGCAATCGAGTGAAAATCCGCTGGTGGAGCAGCTTCGCGGTCGCAAGCCGGTTATCAAGGTGCTCAACAAGAGTGATCTGGCCGATGCCGGGCGTACCCGCAAGTGGGTCAAATACCTCAGCGAGGGCACGGTTCAGGCGATGCCGTTGCGGATGGGACAGAAGCAGGAGCTGCAACAGCTGGTGGATCGCTGTAAAGCGGCGGCTCCGGCGCGGGTGGCGGCCGACCGTCCGGTGCGGGTGATGATCATGGGGATTCCCAACGTCGGCAAGTCGACCCTGATCAACGCGCTGATGGGGCGCAAGTTGGCCAAGGTGGGTAACGAGCCGGCCGTGACTAAGACCCAGCAGCGTTTTGTGGCCCACAACGGTCTGGCGGTTTTCGACACGCCGGGTATTCTGTGGCCGAAGATCGAGGACGAAGACTCTTCCTATCGTCTGGCCGCCAGTGGAGCGATTCGCGACACCGTGGTGGAGTATGAAGATATTGCGCTCTATAGCCTGGACTTCCTGCGGCGCGATTATCCACAGCTGCTCCAAGAGCGGTTTAAACTGACCGAATTGCCGGCCAGCGCCGACGAGCTGCTGGACCTGGTTGGCCGTAAACGCGGCTGCCTCAAGAGCGGCGGCGTGGTTGATCGCACCAAGGCTGGTGAGGTTCTGATCGGAGATCTGCGCTCGGGCCTGATCGGTCGCCTGAGTTTTGAAACCGTCGGTGAGTGGGTCGAGAAGAAACGCCTGGCCGAGCTGGAGCGACAGCGCTTGCTTGAGCAAGAGCAGCTGGAACAGCAGAATTCACAGCAACCATCATCGAATAACGACTAACCCCGGCCTTTTGCCGGACCGGTTGGTCTGCAGTCAGTACACCGGAGATACCTATGACTCGCCAGAAAAAATCCCGCCGTGAGGCAGGTCGTATTCCTGTGCCGGAGGGCGCCGAACAGGATCAACGTCAGCGCCGGGTGGCGCAGAATAAACTCAAGGCGCGTCAGCGCAGTCAGTTTGATCAACTGCAGGACAAACAGCGCAACCCGGATTCAGACGGAGCATCGGCGCAATCGGCCAAGCGCAAGTCCAGGCTTAAGCGTGATCCTGCTGCCGTGGCGCAGCGTTCGCAACAGCTGATGGAGCAGAGCGAACAGTCGGATAGCGAATCCGCCGCCGATTAATACCCGACCCGACGTCTCGGGTCGATCGATTCAGACACTGCCCAAGTCCGTTAGCCATGATGCGGTCGCTCCGGCGGCCGCGCTTTTCGCAACAAACTAAAAAATATCGCTTTTCTACAGCAACTTAGCCTTACTTCGCGACACTCTGGACTATCCTATTAGGGTCAGATTCAGGCGAAGGGGAAAGTCATGGCGCAGGGTGTTGCTGATCGTTATCAGAGTACGCTTAATCGACTACAGGAGCAGCTGGCGGCACGACTTCCGGCCGAGCAGGCCGAGGCTATAGGACGCTTTGCTGCGCTCCTGTATCGCTCTGTGTCGGCCCGTGAAATCGAAGGGATTCCGGTCGATCAGCTCTATGGTTCGATTCTGGAGAGTTGGTATTTCCTCCAGCAGCGACAGCCGGGACAGACCAAGGTTAAGGTTTTCAATCCGGATAACGAGGCCAACGGCTGGGCTTCAAACCATACCATCATCTTGATTCTGCTGGACGACATGCCGTTCCAGATCGATTCGCTACGGATGGAGGTCAACCGTCGCGGCTTGACGCTGCACAATATCCAGAACGCGATCCTTACCGTCGAGCGTGAAAACGGTGAGCTGCTCAGCTTGTCCAATTTTGATCAGCAGTCGCCGGACAACGAGTCCTACGTCTATCTGGAGATCGACCGGTACGCCAAACCCGCCGAACAGCGTGAACTGAAACAGTCGCTGATCGAAGTGCTGGGAGATGTGCAGGCGGTCACCGAAGATTTCGAGTCGATGATGGCACAGTCCAATTCGCTGCTCGAACGTCTGGATCAGGCTTCGCTGCCGTCCGAATTACTGCGTGAGCAGCAGGCCTTCCTGCGCTGGACCATGGACAATCACTTCACGTTCCTCGGTTACGAACAGTTCAAGCTGGTCAAGCACAAGAGCGGCCCGGTAATGCGGTCTCAGCCCTCGAGTCGATTGGGTCTCTGCCGTATGCCCTGGGCTGAAACCGAGGCTCGGCTGCTCAGTGACGTGTCGGTCCGGCCGGGGCAGGCGGTGGCGCTGGAGGAACTGATCGGATTCGCCAAGTCGAGTACGCCGGTTCGGGTACATCGCCCGGTTTATGCCAACTACATCCTGTTGCGTGAGTTTGATGAGCAGGGGGTGGTCTGTGTTGAGCACCGTTTCCTGGGGCTCTACACCTCTCCGGTCTATACCGAAAGCCCGCGTAACATTCCCGTGGTTCGGACCAAGGTCGAGCAGGTGTTGGAGCGGGCGGAGCTTTATCCGGGCAGCCACGATTGGAAGGAGCTGCGGCAGATTCTGGAAACCTATCCGCGTGATGACCTGTTCCAGATCGATGTCGACGCGTTGTTCGAAAGTGTGCTGGATATTCTGCATATCCATGAACGGCGTCAGATTCGCCTGTTTGTGCGCCGGGCCGCCTATGGTCGTTACTACTCCTGTCTGGTGTTTGTGCCCCGGGATCTCTACAACACCGATCTGCGCCAGCGGGTACAGAAGATTTTGTGCGAGGCGTTTGAGTGTGAACAGGTGGAATTCAATACCCTGTTGTCCGAATCACTGCTAGCCCGGACCCAGTTTATTCTGCATATGCGTGAGCAGGACACCGGTGCCGAGGTCGATTTCAAGTCGCTCGAGCAGCGGGTAATCCAGGCAGCACGGAGCTGGTCGGAGGAGTTATTGCAGGCACTGGCTGATACCTACGGCGATGCCCAGGGGGCGGTGATCCATGGGCGCTGCAAACAGGCCTTCCCAGCCTCATATCGAGACGATTTTTCACCCCGGGCCGCGGTGGCCGATATTGACCGGATTCTACAGCTAAGCCCCGAACAGCCGCTGGGGATGAGCTTTTACCGACCGCTGGGTGGGCAGGACGAGCGGTTCAATTTCAAACTCTATCACTACGGCAAACCGATCCCGCTTTCCGAGGTGATCCCGGTGATGGAGCATCTGGGTCTGATCGTTCAGGATGAGCACCCCTATGCCATCCAGCTTGATGACGGCAAGGTCTGGTTGCATGACTTTGGTCTGACCCACAGTGCCGGAACCCCGATAGAGATCGAAGCGGTCCGGGATATTTTTCTGGACGCGTTCGATCGTATCTGGGCCGGCGATTGTGCCAGTGATAGTTTCAACCGACTGGTGCTCGGTGCTTCCATGGATTGGCGCGAAGTCAGCGTCCTACGCGCCTATGCCGCCTACATGAAGCAGATCGGCCTTACCCTCAGTCAGCATGCGATTGCCGGGAGCCTGATGGCCTACCCACAGATCAGTCGCCTTCTGATTGAGATCTTTAATCAGCGCTTTAATCCAGCGCAGCTACAAGGGCTGGAACCGCATCAGATCGTTGCTGATCGGGTACACCTGTTGGAATCCTTCAGTAGTGCTCTGGATCAGGTGCCGGGTTTGACCGAAGATCGGATCCTGCGGCTCTACAACGACCTGATCAGTGCCACGGTTCGGACCAACTTCTTTCAGCTGGATGCTGACGCAAAACCGAAAACCACCCTGGTGCTGAAGCTGAAGCCCAGAGCGCTGCCGGAGGTGCCGCAACCGGCGCCGATGTTCGAACTGTTCGTTCATAGTGCGCGCTTTGAGGGGGTGCATCTGCGGGCGGGGAAAATAGCCCGGGGCGGGCTGCGCTGGTCGGACCGCAGCGAGGATTACCGTACCGAGGTGCTCGGGCTGGTGAAAGCCCAGCAGGTCAAGAACGCGGTAATCGTGCCGGTTGGGGCCAAAGGCGGCTTTATCTGCCATCGGTTGCATGACGGGATGACGCCGCAGCAGCGGTTTGAAGAGGGGCGAAGCTGTTATCAGGGCTTTATCCGCGGGCTGCTGGATGTCACCGACAATGCAGCGGGCGGTATCGTTGAACCGCCTGACCGGGTGCGTTGTTACGATGAGCCCGATCCCTATCTGGTGGTGGCCGCCGATAAGGGGACCGCAACCTTCTCCGACACCGCCAACGAGATCGCCCAGCAGTATGATTTCTGGCTCGGAGACGCCTTTGCTTCCGGCGGCAGCCAGGGCTATGACCATAAGGCCATGGGGATCACCGCTCGCGGAGGCTGGGTGGCGGTGCAGCGCCATTTCCGCGAACTGAGTATCAACATGAAAGAGCCGTTCAGCGTGGTCGGTATCGGCGCCATGGCCGGCGATGTGTTCGGCAATGGCATGCTGTGCTCAGACCAGATTCAACTGGTGGCTGCCTTCAGTCAGTTTTACATCTTTGTCGACCCCAATCCCGACCCCGAAGCCTCCTATGCCGAGCGAAAGCGCCTGTTTGAGGCGGTGGCTGACTGGGACCAGTACGACCGTACATTGATCTCTGAAGGCGGCGGGGTGTTCCATCGGTCGGCCAAGATGATCAACATTACCCCAGCGATGAAGCGGCGCTTCGGACTCGAGGTCGATCGTCTCAGCGCGAATGAATTCCTTTGTGCGTTGTTGGCAGCGCCGGTGGATCTGCTCTGGAACGGGGCGATCGGGACCTATGTTAAAAGCAGCGCCGAACGCCATGCCGATGTCGGCGATAAGGCCAACGACAACGTACGTATCGATGCCAGTCAACTACGCGCCCGGGTGGTGGGTGAAGGGGGCAATCTGGGAATGACCGCCGCCTCGCGGATCGAATACTCGCTGCAGGGGGGAGCCTGTAACGGTGACTTTATCGATAACTCGGCGGGGGTTAACTGCTCCGACTATGAGGTCAACATCAAGATTTTCCTCGATGCCCAGGTCCGCGCGGGTGAGATGACTGCCAAACAGCGTAATCAGCTGCTGGTGAAAATGACCGATCCGGTGGCCGAGCGGGTATTGCGGGACAACTTCCAGCAGGTCGAAGCGATCACCATGGCCCAGGCTCAGGCCCACGAGCGCCTGGGGGAATACCGACGCTACATTCAGGCCTTGGAGCGTGAAGGTCTGCTGGATCGTGAGCTGGAGAGTATTCCCGATGAGGAGGAGTTGGATCGGCGTCGGCAACTGGGGCAGGGGCTGACGCGACCGGAATTGGCGGTGCTGATCTCCATCACCAAGGGGTGGCTGAAACAGCAGCTGCTGGATTCGGAACTGCCGGATGACCCCTATGTGCAGAAAGTGATGCTGGATGCCTTCCCGGAACAGATGGTGAAGCGGTTTGCCGAGCAGTTGCAGCAGCATCCGTTACGGCGTGAACTGATCTCGACCCGGATCGCCAATGCGCTGGTGAACCATATGGGCTGTAGTTTCGTGCACCGTATGCGCAGTACCACGGCGGCGAGTGTTGAGGAGATCGTGCGCGCCTATATCCTGGCCAGGGATATTTACGACCTGAACGGACTGTGGAAACAGATCGATGCGCTCGAAGCCCTTGAAGTGCGACGTGAGGTGCAGCTGCGGATGCTGTTGGAGCTGCAGCGGATGATACGTCGAGCTGCACGCTGGTTACTGCGTAATCGGCACCCCTTGCTGCTGGATCAGGGCGAGCTGGAGCAGCTGCAGCCGCTGCTGCATCAGTTGGCGGAAAATATGGGTGACTGGCTGCTGGGTAGCCCGGCCCAGGCCTGGAAGGACCGTTTCTATTTCTACACCCAGGCAGGGGTACCCGAAGCGCTGGCGCGCCAGATCGCCGGGACCACGATGCTGTATGCCGCGCTTGGCATGAATGAGATTTCTGATGAGCGGGTCGGGTTGCAGCAGGTGGCGGCAGTGTACTGCCTGCTGGGTGAACGCCTGGATCTGTTCTGGTTGTCACGGACGATCGATTCCCTGAGTGTGATCAACCACTGGCAGGCCAGTGCTCGGGAAACCCTGCGGGATGATCTTGAGCTGCAGACAAGACGTCTGGGGGTGGCCTTGATCCCCTATCTACAGGAACACTCGAATGCCGATGCCGGGTTTGAGGCCTGGGTCGGGCAGCACGAGTTGATGGTCACCCAGTGGCTGAGTATGCTGGCCGAGTTGAAAAACAGTGACCGGCAGGATTATGCGATCTACACCGTGGCAATCAAGCGGCTGTCGGAGATAGCCGCCGCCTGAGGCAAGGTCGCTATCACTGCCTGGCCTGGGCGTGGTTTTGTAGGGAGTCATCGGGGTGGTCGGTGCGATAACATTGCAGAGTGTGGACGTTGATCTGCTGATCAGCGCCGACGAGTACCTGAAATATTACCGCGGTGAAAGCAAGGTGGTCAGCTGTCGCGCCCGTGATGGCCGACGGCTGCGTTTCCCGGTGGCTATTCTGCAGCCCTTTCTCAAGCATAACGGCATCTGTGGCAGCTTCCGCATCCGTTTCGATGCACAGGGTAAATTCGTCGATATACAGCCGCTTTAGCCGGGTTCACCCGTGCATAAATTGGTCTATTCCGTATAATGCCGGGCAGTTTCCAAGGAGCCCGCTATGTCCTACGCCACCCTGCAGTCGTTGCTATTCCGTTTTGAACCTGAAACCGCCCATTCGCTGTCGATGTCGGCTATCGATATGGCAGAGGCGGCCGGCTTGAGTCAGCTTATCTACCGTCAGGTCAATGCGCCGGTTGAGGTGATGGGGATTCAATTTCCCAATGCGGTGGGGTTGGCTGCCGGGCTGGACAAGAATGCCGAGCATATCGACGGTTTGGCTGCTCTGGGTTTCGGCTTTATCGAGGTAGGCACGGTAACGCCGCGACCGCAGCCGGGTAATCCGAAGCCGCGGCTGTTCCGGATCCCTGAGCATCAGGCGATCATCAACCGGATGGGCTTTAACAACCAGGGGGTCGACTACCTGATCAAACAGGTGGACAACAGCCGTTTCGATGGGGTGCTGGGTATCAACATCGGCAAGAATTTTGATACCCCGGTGGAGCGTGCGACCGATGATTACCTGCTCTGCCTGCGTAAAGTCTACAGCCGGGCCAGCTATATCACCGTTAACGTTTCCTCACCCAATACCCCGGGGCTTCGCTCGCTACAGTTCGGCGAGTCCCTGAATCAGCTGCTGCAAGCGCTGAAAGATGAGCAGGCCCGCCTGGCCGACTACTACAGTCGTTATGTCCCTATTGCGGTTAAGATTGCACCGGACATGGATCAGGAAGAGATCGAGATGGTCGCTCAAGCGTTGATCAACTATCGGCTCGACGGAGTCATCGCGACCAATACGACCCTGGACCGTAAGGCCGTTCAGAGTTCACCCATCGCGCAAGAGGCGGGCGGACTCAGCGGTACTCCGGTGCGTCGTCGTTCGACCCAGGTGATCTCGTCGCTGGCCAAGGCGTTGGATGGCGCGTTGCCGATTATCGGAGTCGGTGGCATCGGTGAGGGGCGTGACGCGGTGGAGAAGATCCGTGCCGGGGCTTCGCTGGTGCAGATCTATAGCGGCTTTATTTATCGAGGCCCGGCATTGATCAGTGAAGCCGCCAAGGCGGTGGCCAAGGCCTGATCGGCTGAGCCCATTTCCGATCATCCGTACGCTTAACGACAAAGGGCCCGCATCGGCGGGCCCTTTTATCCTTGTCTAATGGTTAACGTCGTCAGGGTAGATTGGGTGTGCAGTGTAGGTTGGAAATGCCCTGATATCCGTCCCAGAAGTCTGATCGACCTTGGCGCCAACCACTGATCCAGTGCTGTCGGCTTTCGCCGGCTGTGGAGGGGCATATGTCTTTTGATTTACCTGATACGCCGGCACGATAACCGCGTACATAAGCTCTGGATGTTAAATCCCGTTTTTGTCTCTTCATTCAATAGCCTCGTTAGTTCTTGTTGGAGGGTGGCAACAAAGGCTGCACCCTTCTGACTCGGTCTATCCATGCGTTGAGATCTGTCTGTACCGGGATTCCTACCCGGTGCGGACTGCATGATCGGCCTCGGCCGACCCTTCGTTTTTATCGGATTCCGGCAAGGTTGTCGATAGACTTTACAGCGATCGGAACTGGGTTATTTGATGTTTTTGGTCTGACCAAATCATATATTGGCCATTAAAACAAAGGCCTACTGTCTTTGATTGGTCATCAAAATGAAACTTGAAAAAATTTAATGCCAGCGCTGAGCTTGGTTGACCATCATCGGTGGCTCACTTGCGAATCGGGTGGCGGCTAAATCGCCTCGGCGGTGGTATCATGCGCGTTTTATCGCCCTGCCTGCGTTTGTTGGAGCTCCCTTGTCTGAACTAACATCGACCTTCCGCTTCTTTGCCACCTGTCCCAAAGGGTTGGAAACCCTGCTCGCCGAAGAATTGGCCGAACTGGGTGGATTGGAAATCAAAACCACGGTTGCCGGGGTGTTCTTTCAGGGTGAATTAGCCGTCGGCTACCGGGTCTGCCTGTGGTCGCGGTTGGCTAACCGGATTCTGTTGCCGTTGGCCGAGTTTGCCGTTGAGTCGGCCGAGCAGTTGTACGATGGGGTGCAGCAGATTGACTGGCTGGAACACCTACGCTCCGAAGGTACCTTGCTGGTTAACTTCAGCGGGACCAGCCGGGCGATTAAGAATACCCACTTCGGCTCGCTGAAGGTCAAAGACGCCATCGTCGATCAGTTTCGATCCCGTACCGGGCAGCGTCCGGCGATCAGCAAGGAGAGACCGGATCTTCGTATCAACGTGCACCTGAGCAAGGGGCATGCCCATCTGAGCCTAGATCTTTCCGGTGACAGCCTGCACCGACGTGGCTACCGGAGCCGGGGTGGCGCGGCTCCGTTGAAGGAGAACCTGGCCTGTGCGCTGTTGATCCGCAGCGGCTGGCCGCAGTGCAGTGCGGACCAGCAACCGCTGGTCGATCCGATGTGCGGATCCGGAACCCTGCTGATCGAGGCGGCTTTGATGGCGGCCAATATTGCCCCGGGTTTGATGCGACAGCACTTCGGCTTTGAAGGCTGGCTCAAGCATGATGCGGCTGCCTGGATGAGTTTGCTGCGTGAGGCGCGCAAGATCCGTCTGGCCGCCGCCGAGCGTGCCGATATGCCGGAAATCCACGGCTACGATGCCAATCCCAAGGCCGTATCGATTGCCAAGCAGAATGCCGAGCGCGCCGGGGTTGACCGCTGGGTGCGGATCAGTCAACGCGAACTATCGGAGTTGAAGGCGTTGACCCATAAAAAATTCGAAACCGGTTTGTTATTGACCAACCCGCCCTATGGAGAGCGGTTGAGCGAAGTGCCGGTTATCGGCTATCTCTATCGTCACCTGGGAGAGGCGTTGAAACAGCACTTTCAGGGCTGGCGTGCAGCGGTGTTTACCGGCAATCCGGAGCTGGGCAAATCCATCGCCATTCACTCCCACAAACAGTACAAGCTGTTTAACGGGGCCATCCCCAGTCAGTTACTGTTGTTTGATATCGTCGCCGACAATTTTGTTGCCGAACGTGATAGGCCTCCGCGCGTCCCGGTTCAGTCTGCGGACAGTAAAGGCGATGACATGTTTGCCAACCGCCTGCGCAAGAATCTGAAACAGTTGGAAAAGTGGGCCCGCAAACAGCAGCTGCAGTGCTACCGAATTTACGATGCCGACATGCCCGAATACGCGGTAGCAATCGATCGCTACGGAGACTGGTTGCACGTGCAGGAGTACGCGCCGCCCTCGAAGGTTGACCCGGAGAAGGCCGAGCGTCGCTTGGCCCATGTGATGGCGGCGCTGCCGGGTGTCACCGGCGTCAGCGCCGAGCAGATCGTATTGAAGCAGCGCAAGCGGCAGAGCGGCAAAGAACAATACCAGCGGCTGGAGCAGCAGGGGCAATTTCTTGAGGTGACCGAAGGACCGGCCAAGGTGTTGGTGAATCTGCGTGATTATCTCGATACCGGACTGTTTCTTGACCATCGGCCGATCCGGCAGTGGATACGCCAAAACAGTCGCGATAAGCGCTTCCTGAATCTGTTCAGCTATACCGCCGTGGCAAGCCTGCAAGCCGCGCTGGGAGGGGCTGCGTCAACCGCCAGCGTCGATATGTCCAACACCTACCTTGAGTGGGCGCGGAAAAACTACGCACTCAACGGTCTGAGTGAGAAACTGAATGAGACCATTCAGGCCGATTGTCTTCAGTGGTTGCGCGAAGCGGGGCAGCGTGGCGAGAAGTATGACCTGATCTTTATGGATCCACCCAGTTTTTCCAACTCCAAGCGGATGCGGGAGGTGCTGGATGTGCAGCGTGATCATGTGATGCTGATTGAACAGGCGATGGCTCTGCTGGATGAGGGTGGGGCGCTGATCTTCTCCAACAATCTGCGCAAGTTTAAGATGGATCGTGAAGCGTTGGCGACGTTTGCGGTCACCGATATCACAGCGCAGACGATCGATCAGGACTTTAAGCGCAATCAGCGCATTCATAACTGCTGGCGAATCACCCGGCCCTGAAAAGGGCAGGGTTGACCGCGCACAGGCTTCCGGCCACGCTTCAGAAGCGTCGTTGACGCAGTTCGCGTTTATGGATCAGCACCCGTCCGGCGCCGCTGATCGCAATCACTGCAAACAGGCTCAGCAGCAATGCAGAGTCGCCATCCATATTGAAGGAGCCGCCGATCGTTGCGGCTACCAAGCCCAGCAATATAGCACCCACCGAGATGACACTCAGGCAGCCGGCCAGTGCAACGGCGGGTTTGGTCAGTGGCGATGAAAATAGGCTGGCACCAACGACTAGGCCGGCGGTGATGATTATCCAAAACCAGAGCCCGGCTCCCATCATCTGGGCAGAGAGCGTAGCGGTAGCAAAACAGGCCAGTGAGAAGAGCAGGCTGCTGATTGTTTTCATGTTCGCATCATCAAAGAAATGGCAGCGTGTTACAACCGTCATATGAACGGGCAATGTTTAGCTTAATTTATACCGTTATCTACTGTTTGGTCTTTTACTCAAAAACTGGTCAGCGACTAGCCATCTGGTCAAAGTAAATAGGAGCTATAGGTGTTTCATCGGCGGATCAGGCTAGGGTAGCCATGTTTGAGGCTGTGCTACGCTGGTTGAACGGAATGTTTGATTGCGTGGTTGTGATTGGCGATGCTGTCCAATAGCTCAAAAGATCTGATGGTTGCCTTGGGGTTTTCGTTGGTTGCCTTGCTGCTGGCTGCGTACTTTGACGCCAACGAGAGTTTTATCGAGTGGTCTGCGCAGTATGAAGAGATAGAGCTGGACGAGCTGCCGATTGCGGCGGCGGCGATTGCGCTAGCGATGGCGTGGTTTTCTTGGCGACGGTGGCGGGACCTGACGCTGGCGCAGCATGCGTTGAAGCAGCGATTAATTGAGATATAGCAACTCAAGGCGGCCGAGCAGCAGGGTAAACAACGCGCGCTGGAGAAATCCCGACAGCTGACAGTGGTGGGGCAGATGACCGAAGCCCTGCTGATTTCCGAGTCTGAAGAGGAGGCGGTACGGGTTTTCCAAAGTTATGCCTGTGATTTGGCGCAGTCCAATGCCGGGGCGGTTGTCCTCGGTGGCCGCAATGAGTCGTCTCAGACGGTTTGTCAGTGGGGTGGTCAGAGTGATCGCTTCGAGGCCTTGGAATTTGAAAAGTGCTGGAGCCGCCGTTCCAACAAGATTTACGACACCGAAATGGGGATTTGTGAGCGTTCCTGTGGAGGTGTGCCGCAGCGTCAGCTGTGTGTACCGGTCAGCAATGCGGCAGACTGTTACGGCGTGATTGCCGTTGAGCTTAATGGTGCCGATGAAGCACAGGTCGCCAATGTTTCAGAGGCCCTGACTCCCGCTGCCAGTGTGCTGGCGATCACCATCTCCAACCTGGGCTTGCGTAATGATCTGTTCCATCAATCCATCAAGGATCCGCTGACGGGGCTGTTGAATCGGCGCGGTTGGCAGGAGAAGAGCAAACGGATTGTCGTTGAAGATGCCAAGGATCCGTCACTTTCGATTATCAATATTGATATCGATGATTTTAAGAAGATCAATGATCGGATGGGGATGAAGCGGGCGATCGAGTGCTGGTTATACTGGCCCGGATCATCGAAGAAAACACCCGCTCGGTAGATCTGGCTTGCCGACTTGGCGGCGACGAAATTCTGTTGTTGCTGCCGGAAATGAATCGAAAGCAGGCGATGGATAAGGCCGAGTTGATTGCCGATCTGTTCAAATCCCAATGTCGGCAGCAGTTTGGCGGCGACTCGGTGACCTTTTCGCTTTCGTCGGGTGTTGCTTGCTGCCCGGATGATGGATCGACGATCAGTGAGCTGGTTGCCCGCTCAGATCATTATCTCTACAGCGCCAAGCATCGGGGTAAAAATCAGATTGCTGCCGGTTGAGTCAGTTTGGTCTTCATAGGCGCGGGTGTTGCTGGTGATCTTGTTGTCAGTGCCAGGAGTTGAGCTTCAGATTCTGAGATGCTGCCCACAAAGAATCCTGGCTGAATCAAGCAATCAGGTGGCTTCGAGGTGATTACACGAGCCGTGGCTGTGTTGATATCAACAGCAGATACAAAAAAGGCCGCATTATGCGGCCTTTTTGGAAGTTGGGTTGATTAACCCGGGTAGTCGCGCTTGGCCGGACCGGTGTACAGCTGACGCGGACGACCGATACGGTTCGGGCTGGAGTGGAACTCGTTCCAGTGAGAGATCCAGCCGATGGTGCGGGACAGGGCGAAGATAACGGTAAACATGTTGGTCGGAATACCGATCGCCTTGAGGATGATGCCGGAGTAGAAGTCGACATTCGGGTAAAGCTTGCGCTCGACGAAGTACTCGTCTTCCAGGGCGATGCGCTCCAGCTCTTTGGCGATCTTCAGCAGCGGGTCGTTCTCCAGGCCCAGCTCTTTCAGAACCTCGTCGCAGGAAACTTTCATTACCTTGGCGCGCGGGTCGAAGTTGCGGTAGACGCGGTGACCGAAGCCCATCAGGCGGAACGGATCGTTCGGGTCCTTGGCCTTGGCGATGAATTCCGGAATGTTCTTGGCATCGCCGATCTCTTCCAGCATGGTCAGTACGGCTTCGTTGGCACCACCGTGAGCCGGCCCCCAAAGGGCGGCAATACCGGATGCGATACAAGCGAACGGGTTGGCGCCTGAGGAGCCAGCCAGACGTACGGTAGAGGTGGAAGCGTTCTGCTCGTGGTCGGCGTGCAGGATAAAGATCTTATCCATTGCCTTGGCCAGAACCGGGTTAGGTACGTACTCCTCGCAAGGATTGCCGAACATCATGTAGAGGAAGTTTTCGGCGTAGTTCAGGTCGTTGCGCGGGTACATGAACGGCATGCCGATCGAGTACTTGTAACACATCGCGGCGATGGTCGGGATCTTGGCGATCAGACGGAAGGCGCAAACCTCACGATGGTGGGCATCGTTGATGTCCAGGGAATCGTGGTAGAACGCGGACAGGGCGCCGACAACACCACACATGATAGCCATCGGGTGGCCGTCACGACGGAAACCGTTGAAGAAGTGGCTCAGCTGTTCATGAACCATGGTGTGGTTCTTGATAGTGCTGACGAACTTGGCTTTTTCTTCAGCGTTGGGCAGTTCGCCATTAAGGAGTAGATAGCAGACTTCCATGTAGTCTGACTTTTCAGCCAGTTGTTCGATCGGGTAACCACCGTGGAGCAGAATGCCTTTGCCGCCGTCGATGAAGGTGATGCCGGAATCACAGGCTGCGGTGGAAACGAAGCCAGGATCGTAAGTGAAAAGGCCTTTTGAGGTCAGCGCGCGTACGTCTACTACATCGGGACCTTCGGTACCGTGCAGGACCGGCAGTTCAAAGGTTTCTTCTAGACCGTCGACCTTCAAATAGGCTTTCTTGTCAGTCATGGCGGCTCCTATCATTCTTAAGTTTTATTGGACGCCAGTTGAACAAATTCAATGAGTTAACATGAATTTGCTCTCTGGCAGGTCATCTTTAGAGTGCCCCACTATAGGCAGATTGCGCTTAAAGTCAATTGATCCAAAGGTTCTATTGTCGCAATGCAGCACGGATTTTGATTGGCAAAAGTCAATTTAAATAAAATCACAATCCAGGGTGGCTGTACGCGAAATAATCAGCCTGTTCTTTACCTTTGGTCTAGTTCGTTTGAATTGTCTTGAAAGGGCGAGATGGGTATACTTTCGCGTCGAAGTTGGGGAGAGAAAAGGATTTTTTCTTTTTTTCTATTTCTGACCTCACCTCCTGGCACGTCCTTCTAATCGCCCCGTCAGAGGGCTAACGTGAGTGTGAATTAGAGCCGTGAATAAAACGAGACCTGTAAATCTAGATTTACGTACTATTAAGCAACCCCTTCCTGCAATCTCCTCGATTTTGCACCGCATCACCGGCGTCATCCTCTTTGTAGGTGTCGCTTTCATGCTGTATGTGTTTGATCTTTCCCTGGAGTCTCAGCAGGGGTTTGACGCCGTTACCGACATGCTTAGCAATAGCTTCTTCGCGAAGTTTATCGCCTGGGGTCTGGTATCCGCGCTGCTTTACCACTTCTTTGCCGGTATCAAGCATCTGATTATGGATTGCGGTTACTGTGAAGAGCTGGAAAGCGGCACGATGATTGCCAAAGCCACCCTGGCTGCCGGTGTTGTTTCAGTCCTGCTGGCGGGAGTATGGGTATGGTAACTTCTATCACAAGCTTTGGCCGTAGCGGCCTGTATGATTGGATGATTCAGCGTGCCACAGCCGTTGTGCTGCTGGTCTATACCGTCTTCATCCTGACTTACTTGTTGTTTAACCCTGACCTGACTTACGAACAGTGGAGTGCCCTGTTCGATAAGACTTGGGTTCGCGTCTTTACCCTGATGACCATGCTGTCCATTGGTGCCCATGCCTGGATTGGTCTGTGGAGCGTATCGACCGACTACATCAAACCAACTGGCCCCCGCTTCCTGTTCCAAGTGATCTGTGGTGCAGCGATGTTCACCTATCTGGTGTGGGGCATTCAGGTACTGTGGGGATTATAAGCAATGACTAAAGTTCGTACGCTTAGTTTTGATGCGATCGTGGTTGGTGGCGGTGGCGCCGGTATGCGTGCCGCGTTGCAGCTGACCCAGTCAGGCCTGAAGACGGCCTGTGTCACCAAGGTGTTCCCGACTCGCTCGCACACGGTTTCCGCTCAAGGTGGTATTACCTGTGCTATCGCCAGTGCTGATCCAAACGACGATTGGCGTTGGCACATGTATGACACCGTTAAGGGCTCCGACTATATCGGCGACCAGGACGCCATCGAGTACATGTGCTCGGTCGGTCCTCAGGCGGTGTTTGAATTGGATCATATGGGTCTGCCGTTCTCA
The DNA here is from genome assembly GCF_965230735.1 of Motiliproteus sp. Taxonomy (GTDB): domain Bacteria; phylum Pseudomonadota; class Gammaproteobacteria; order Pseudomonadales; family Balneatricaceae; genus Motiliproteus. The sequence continues at coordinate 2,820,541 of NZ_OZ246016.1, read as the reverse complement.
CGTACCGAGTCCGGTCGTATCTATCAGCGCCCGTTCGGTGGCCAGTCGAAGAACTTCGGCGAAGGCGGCCAGGCGGCACGTACCTGTGCTGCGGCTGACCGTACCGGTCACGCGCTGCTGCACACCCTTTACCAGGCCAACCTGAAGGGCGGTACCACCTTCTTCAATGAGTGGTATGCCACCGACCTGGTGAAGAATGATGACGGCGTTATCGTAGGTGTCATTGCAATCTGCATGGAAACCGGCGAAACCGTTTACATCAAAGCACTGGCAACTGTCCTGGCGACAGGGGGGTCCGGTCGTATCTACCAGTCCACCACTAACGCGCTGATCAACACCGGTGACGGTGTGGGTATGGCGCTGCGTGCCGGATTCCCGGTTCAGGACATCGAAATGTGGCAGTTCCACCCGACCGGTATCGCCGGTGCTGGTGTGCTGGTCACCGAAGGTTGTCGTGGTGAGGGTGGTTACCTGATCAATAAGGACGGCGAACGCTTTATGGAGCGTTACGCGCCGAACGCCAAAGACCTCGCCGGTCGTGACGTTGTGGCCCGTTCAATGGTTCTGGAGATTCTGGATGGTCGTGGTTGCGGTGAAAACGCCGATCACGTATTCCTGAAACTGGATCACCTGGGTGAGGAAGTGCTGCACAGCCGCCTGCCGGGTATCTGTGAGCTGTCCAAGACCTTTGCTCATGTTGACCCGGTCAAGGCGCCGATTCCGGTTGTGCCGACCTGTCACTACATGATGGGCGGTATTCCGACCAATATCGGTGGTCAGGCGCTGACTCAGGATGCCGACGGCAACGATGTTGAGATTCCGGGCCTGTTCGCCTGTGGTGAGGTCGCCTGTGTGTCTGTACACGGCGCCAACCGTCTGGGTGGTAACTCGCTGCTGGACCTGGTTGTATTCGGCCGCGCCGCCGGTCTGCATATCCAGAAACTGATGAGCGATGGTTACACCGCCAAGGATGCCAACGAAGAGAACATCGCTGCGGCGATGACTCGTCTGGAGCGTCTGAACGCGACCACCGCCGGTGAAAGCGTCTCTGAAGTTCGCGCTGAACTGCAGAAGACCATGCAACTCTACTTCGGTGTATTCCGTGACGGTGAGAGCATGCAGAAAGGTCTGGAGATGCTCAAAGATATCCGTAAACGGGTTGAAAACACCCATCTGGAAGACAAGTCCTCCGCCTACAACACGGCACGTATTGAAGCGCTGGAGCTTGAAAACCTGATGGAAGTGGCGGAAGCGACTGCAATTGCTGCTGAAGAGCGTAAAGAGAGTCGTGGCGCTCACGCCCGTAACGACTTCACCGAGCGTGATGACGAGAACTGGCTGAAACACTCCATGTACTTCCCGGGTGAGAAGCGGGTCGGTAAGCGTGACGTTAACTTCGCGCCGAAGACTGTCGAGGCTTTCCCGCCCAAGAAGCGTACTTACTAAGAGGGTGTCATCATGTTAGTTAGTGTTTATCGTTACAATCCCGAGACCGATGATGCGCCCTACATGCAGGATATCCATATCGATATCCCGGGTGGTAAGGACATCATGGTGCTGGATCTGCTCCAGCTGCTGAAGGATAAGGATCCGAGTCTGGCTTACCGTCGTTCCTGCCGCGAAGGTGTTTGCGGTTCCGACGGTATGAACATGAACGGCAAGAACGGTCTGGCCTGTATCACTCCGCTGTCCGCGGTAGTCGAGCAGGACAAGCTGGTACTGCGTCCGCTGCCGGGGCTGCCGGTTATTCGTGACCTGGTTGTCGACATGGCTCAGTTCTACAAGCAGTACGAGAAGATCAAACCGTACCTGATCAACGATACGCCGGCGCCGGCGATCGAGCGTCTGCAGTCTCCGGAAGAGCGTGAAAAGCTCGACGGGCTGTACGAGTGCATCCTGTGCGCTTGCTGCTCGACCTCCTGTCCGTCGTTCTGGTGGAACCCGGACAAGTTCATCGGTCCGTCTGGTCTGCTGCAAGCCTATCGCTTCCTGGCAGACAGTCGTGATACAGCGACCCGGGAGCGACTGGCTGATCTTGACGATCCGTTCAGCGTGTTCCGTTGTCACGGCATCATGAACTGCGTCAATGTTTGCCCGAAGGGACTCAATCCCACCAAGGCAATCGGTAAAATTCGGAACATGCTGCTGCAACAGGCGACCTGATCCGAATAGGCATAAAAATGGTGCGGTTATACGCACCATTTTTTTTGCCTGATAATAAGAAGCTACGGGCTTTCAAGCGATTTTCGAAGTAAGTAAAAAGCACTATTTCTAGTCGTAAATAAGTACTGTAGACTTTGCGCGTTTGCTGGTGGTGAAGGGGGTCCTATCTAACCATCCAGCAACTTAAAAATGTCATAGAAACATTGCTACAGGGGATGTTGTTCCCCGCGGTCGACCTCGGGTTGGCCAAAGGGTGAAGAACGTTGCCGTTCGGCAAGCGCCTCACTACAGGGTTGTCAAGAATGCATGAAGGCATAATGGAGTTGATGTGGAGTACTTCACATCTCTCAGGTGGGAATCTGGCCTACGTAGAAGAACTCTACGAGGAATACCTCAGAGACCCCAACGCGGTACCACAACAATGGCGGGAAGAGTTTGATAAGCTCCCCCGCGTTCAGCCAACCGTCACCCAAGACGTACCTCACTCCACAGTGCGCGAGCACTTCCTCTACCTCTCCAAAAATCAACGCGCCACTGCCCAGGCCCTTCCGGTCTCCAGCGTCAGCTCCGAGCACGAGAAGAAGCAGGTTCGGGTATTGCGGATGATCAACGCCTTCCGGGTTCGTGGTCATCAGATCGCCAAAATCGATCCGCTGGGTTTGATGGAGCGTGAGGACGTACCGGATCTGGAACTTCAGTTCCATGAGCTGTCGGCAGCTGATCACGATACGATCTTCCAACTCGGTTCACTGTTCTTCGGTCCTGAAGAAGCGCCGCTTAAACAGATTCTCGATGATCTGCACCAGACTTACTGCACCAGCGTCGGTGCAGAGTTTATGCATATCGTTGATACCCAGGAGAAACGTTGGGTCCAGCAGCGTCTGGAAACGGTTCGCTGTCATCCCGAGTTTGAGCCGGAGTATCGCAAGCACATCCTTGAGCGCCTGACGGCCGCTGAAGGGCTTGAGAAATACCTGGGCTCCCGCTTCGCCGGTGCTAAGCGATTCGGTCTGGAAGGTGGTGAAGCGCTGATCCCCTGTATGGATGAGCTGATCCAGCGTTCCGGTAAGGCCGGCGCCAAAGAAGTGGTTATCGGCATGGCCCACCGTGGTCGCCTGAATGTTCTGGTCAACACCTTCGGTAAGAACCCGCAGGAACTGTTTGAAGAGTTCGAGGGTAAGCGGACCCTGGAAACCTCCGGTGACGTTAAGTACCACCAGGGCTTCTCTTCCAACGTGGCGACCCCGGGCGGTGAAGTCCATATCGCGCTGGCATTTAACCCATCCCACCTGGAGATCGCGTCGCCGGTGGTTGAGGGTTCCGTACGTGCCCGTCAGGATCGCCGAGATGATCCGGAGGGCAATCTGGTACTGCCGATCACCATCCACGGTGACCAGGCCTTTGCCGGTCAGGGTGTGGTGATGGAAACCCTGCAGATGTCGCAGACCCGCGCCTACAAGACCGGCGGTACGGTTCACATCGTCATCAACAACCAGGTTGGTTTCACCACCAACAAGCGTGAAGACTCGCGTTCCACCGAGTACTGCACCGACGTGGCCAAGATGGTTCAGGCGCCGATCTTCCACGTTAATGGCGATGATCCTGAAGCGGTCGCTTTCGTCACCCAGGTGGCGTTGGACTACCGTAACGAGTTCAAGAAAGACGTCGTTATCGATCTGGTTTGTTACCGTCGCCGCGGCCATAACGAGGCCGACGAGCCGTCCGGTACCCAGCCGCTGATGTACCAGACCATCAAGACCCAGAAGACAACCCGGGCACTCTATGCCGATAAGCTGGTTGCCGAAGGGGTTCTGAGCGCCGAAGAAAGCAAGGCGATGGAGTCTGACTACCGTCAGTCACTCGAAGATGGCCGTCACGTCGCCAAGTCTCTGGTTACCGAACCCAACGAAGAGTTGTTCGTTGACTGGCGTCCCTATCTGGGTCACGAGTGGACCCATTCCTACGACACCCGTGTCGATCCGCAGCTGGTCAAAGAGCTGGCTGCCAAGCTCGACCATGTGCCTGAAGGCTTCACTATTCAGCGTCAGGTGCAGAAGATCCTTGAAGATCGCAAGCGTATGGGTTCCGGTGCAATGCCGATCAACTGGGGCTTCGCCGAAACCATGGCGTACGCGACCCTGCTGGCCGAAGGCCACCCGGTGCGTATTACCGGTCAGGATGTCGGTCGTGGCACCTTCTCCCACCGCCATGCGGTGCTGCACAGTCAGAAAGACGGTGAAGTCTATGTGCCGCTGCAGAACCTGGCCGACGATCAGCCGCGGATGACCATCCACGACTCCTTCCTGTCGGAAGAGGCCGTGCTGGCGTTCGAATACGGCTACGCCACCACCACGCCGAACGCGTTGGTGATCTGGGAAGCTCAGTTTGGTGACTTCGCCAACGGTGCCCAGGTGGTTATCGACCAGTTCATCACTTCCGGTGAGCACAAGTGGGCCCGTCTGTGTGGTTTGACCATGTTGTTGCCTCACGGCTACGAAGGGCAGGGACCGGAGCACAGCTCGGCCCGTCTGGAACGCTACCTGCAGCTTTGTGCCGAACACAACGTACAGGTCTGTGTGCCGACCACACCGGCCCAGGTTTTCCACATGCTGCGTCGCCAGGTGATTCGTCCGCTGCGTAAGCCGCTGATCGTGATGTCGCCGAAGTCTCTGCTCCGTCACAAGCAGGCGATCTCGACCCTGGAAGAGCTGACCGACGGTTCCTTCCAGACCGTGATTCCGGAGGTCAACGACATCGCGGCTGACAAGGTTAAGCGACTGGTGCTCTGTAGCGGTAAGGTCTACTACGACCTTTACAACAAGCGCGAAGAGCAGGGCAATGACGATGTGGCCATCGTCCGGATCGAACAGCTCTATCCGTTCCCGGAAGAGCATATGATCGAAGCCCTCAAGGCCTACAAGAACATCGAGAGCGTTGTCTGGTGTCAGGAAGAGCCGCTGAACCAGGGTGCCTGGTACTGCTCGCAGCACCACATGCGCCATGTTCTGGCACAGCTCTGGCCGACATTGAACCTGGAAGTTTCTGCTCGCCCAGCCTCGGCGGCACCGGCATCCGGTTATATGTCGCAGCACGCCGAAGAGCAAGAAACTCTGGTTAATGAAGCGATCAATGGCCCGCAGGCGTAAGCCGCCTGCCCGCCACTACTAAATAAAGGAAGTGACATGTCTATCGAAATCAAAGCCCCTACTTTTCCTGAGTCTGTTGCAGATGGTACTGTTGCAACTTGGCACAAGCAGCCCGGTGAAGCCGTATCCCGGGACGAGCTGATTGTCGATATCGAAACCGATAAGGTAGTTCTGGAAGTCGTTGCCCCGGCAGACGGAAGCATCGCCGAAATCATCAAAGGCGAAGGCGATACCGTGCTGAGCGACGAAGTCATCGCGATCTTTGCTGCTGGCGACGTTGCCGCTGCAGCACCGGCTGCTGCCGAAGCTGCACCGGCTGAAGCTGCTGCCGAAGGTGATGCTGATGCCGCCGCCGGTCCGGCAGCCCGCAAACTGCTGGATGAAAACAACCTGGATGCCTCACAGGTGCCCGGCACCGGTAAAGGTGGTCGGGTCACCAAAGAGGATGTTCTGAACTACCTGAAGAACAAGCCGGCTGCCGCGCCGGCTGCTGCACCTGCTCCGGCTGCCGCGCCGGCGGTTGAGGTTCCGGCTGCGGGTGAGCGTGTTGAAAAGCGCGTACCGATGACCCGTCTGCGTGCCACCATCGCCAAGCGTCTGGTTGAAGCCCAGCAGAACGCGGCGATGTTGACCACCTACAACGAAGTCAACATGAAGCCGGTGATGGAGCTGCGTAAGCAGTACAAAGACCTGTTCGAGAAGACCCACAACGGCACTCGACTGGGCTTTATGTCGTTCTTCGTCAAGGCAGCCACCGAAGCGCTGAAGCGTTTCCCGGCGGTTAACGCCTCCATCGATGGTAACGATATCGTTTACCACGGTTACCAGGATATCGGTGTTGCGGTTTCTACCGAGCGTGGCCTGATGGTACCGGTACTGCGTGATACCGACGGCATGAGCCTGGCGGGTGTAGAATCCGCCATTGCCGATTTCGGCCAGCGTGGCCGTGAAGGCAAACTGGGTATCGACGATATGCAGGGCGGCACCTTCACCATCACCAACGGTGGTGTATTCGGCTCGCTGATGTCGACGCCGATCCTGAACCCGCCGCAGACTGCGATTCTCGGCATGCACAAGATCCAGGAGCGCCCGATGGCGGTCAACGGTGAAGTGGTTGTGTTGCCGATGATGTATCTGGCCCTGTCGTACGATCACCGCATGATCGACGGCAAAGATGCAGTACAGTTCCTTGTCACCATCAAGGACCTGCTTGAAGATCCGGCACGTATGCTGCTGGACGTATAACTAGAAATACTCGCTCCCGTGCAGCGGTTCGCCTACCAGCTTCCGCTGCCTCCAAGAGACAACCCAAAAGGTTAACTGATAGGAAAATCGGACATGTCACAAAAGTTTGATGTTGTAGTGATCGGTGCGGGCCCCGGTGGCTATGTTGCAGCGATCCGTGCCGCGCAGCTGGGTCTTAAGACCGCCTGTGTCGAGAAGTGGGTCGATGACAAGGGCACTGCGGTACTGGGTGGTACCTGTCTGAATGTGGGCTGTATTCCGTCCAAAGCGCTGTTGGACAGTACCCACAAGTACCACATGGCTCACGAAGAGTTCAAAGTCCACGGCATCAGCACCGGCAAGGTAGACATTGACGTTGCCGCCATGGTCGGTCGCAAGGACCAGATCGTTAAGAACCTGACCATGGGTGTAGCCGGCCTGTTCAAGGCTAACGGTGTAACCCTGCTGCAGGGTACCGGTAAGGTCCTGGGCGGCAAGAAAGTAGAAGTCACCAAGCACGACGCCAGCACCGAAGTGGTTGATGCAGAAAATATCATCATCGCAGCAGGTTCCGTACCGGTTAACATTCCGCCGGCTCCGCTGACCGATGACCTGATTCTGGACAACGAAGGTGCCCTGAACATCACCGAGACCCCGAAGCGTCTGGGTGTGATCGGCGCCGGTGTTATCGGCCTGGAGATGGGTTCTGTCTGGAACCGTCTGGGTACCGAAGTCACCGTACTCGAAGCGATGGAAGACTTCCTGCCGTTCTGCGATAAGGACCTGGCCAAAGAGGCTCAGAAGACCTTCAAGAAGCAGGGCCTGGATATCCGCCTGAATGCGCGTGTTACCGGCACCGAAGTCAAAGGCAAAGAAGTTGTGGTCAAGTTCACCGATGCCAAAGGTGAGCAGGAGATCGTGGTCGACAAGCTGATCGTTGCGGTTGGTCGTCGTCCGTACACCGAAGGCCTGCTGGGCGCCGATAGCGGCGTTGAGCTGGACGAGCGTGGCTTCATCTCCGTTGATGGCCAGTGCCGTACTTCTGTCCCGGGCGTTTTCGCCATCGGTGACGTGGTGCGTGGCCCGATGCTGGCGCACAAAGCCTCTGAAGAAGGCATCATGGTGGCCGACATCATCCACGGCCATAAGGCCCAGATGAACTACGACTGCATCCCGGGCATCATCTACACCCATCCTGAACTGGCCTGGGTCGGCAAGACCGAGCAGCAGCTCAAAGCCGAAGGCGTCAAGGTTAAGGTTGGTAAGTTCCCGTTCGCGGCCTCCGGTCGTGCGATGGCCTCTCAGGACACTGACGGTTTCGTTAAGCTGATCGCTGACGAAGAGACCGATCGGATCCTGGGCTGCCATATTGTCGGTGGTCAAGCCGGCGAACTGATCGCGCAAGCGGTTATCGCCATGGAATTCGGCTCCAGCGCCGAAGACCTGCAGCTGACCGTATTTGCCCACCCGACAGTCTCTGAAGCGATTCATGAGGCGGCCCTGGCGTGTGACAACCACGCCATCCACGTGGCAAATCGCAAAAAGCGTAAATAATAAAAACAGCCCCCCGGCGGACTTCGGTCTGCCGGACCATGGACCGCTCTGGCCTGTTGGCAGGGCGGTGAATTAGCGCAGCCCGAGTTCAAATCGGGAGGCGCCTATGAGAACGTAAATAACGGATCGAGACATGAATCTTCACGAGTATCAGGGAAAACAACTGTTTGCCCAGTACGGTCTGCCGGTATCCCAGGGTGAGGCCGTTGAGACCCCTAAGGATGCCGCCGAGGCTTGTAAGCGTATTGGCGGTGACAAGTGGGTCGTTAAAGCCCAGGTCCACGCCGGTGGCCGTGGTAAAGCGGGTGGCGTTAAGCTGGTTGACAGCCCCGACGAAGCCAAAGCTTTTGCCGAAAAGTGGCTGGGTGAAAACCTGGTAACCTACCAAACAGACGCCAATGGTCAGCCGGTTTCCAAAATTCTGGTTGAAACCTGCACCGACATCGCTCAGGAACTGTACCTGGGTGCCGTTGTTGACCGTTCTTCCCGCCGCATCGTCTTCATGGCCTCCACCGAAGGTGGTGTTGAGATCGAGAAGGTTGCTGAAGAGACTCCGGAAAAGATCCTGAAGGCCACCATCGATCCGCTGGCCGGCCCGCAGCCCTACCAGGGCCGTGACCTGGCATTCAAACTGGGTCTGGAAGGTGTACAGGTCAAACAGTTCGTACAGATCTTCATGGGTCTGGCGACCATGTTCGCTGAGAAGGACCTGGCGCTGCTGGAGATCAACCCGCTGGTTATCACCGACGCCGGCAACCTGCACTGCCTGGACGCCAAAGTCGTTATCGACTCCAACGCCGTTTACCGTCACAAGGATCTGCAAGAGATGCACGATCCGTCACAGGACGATGAGCGTGAAGCCAATGCGGCCAAGTGGGAGCTGAACTACGTTGCGCTGGACGGCACCATCGGTTGCATGGTTAACGGTGCAGGCCTGGCCATGGGCACCATGGACATCGTTGCGCTGCACGGTGGCTTCCCGGCCAACTTCCTCGACGTAGGCGGTGGTGCAACCAAAGAGCGTGTTGCCGAAGCCTTCAAGATCATCCTGTCTGACGACAAGGTGAAAGCGGTTCTGGTTAACATCTTCGGTGGTATCGTCCGTTGTGACCTGATCGCTGAAGGTATTATCGCTGCGGTTAAAGAAGTCGGTGTTGAAGTGCCTGTGGTTGTTCGCCTGGAAGGTAACAACGCCGAGCTGGGTTCTCAGGTTCTGTCTGAGTCCGGTCTGGACATCATCGCCGCTACCAGCCTGACTGACGCGGCTCAGCAAGCGGTTAAAGCAGCGGAGGGTAAATAAGTGAGCGTTCTAATCAACAAAGACACCAAGGTAATCTGTCAAGGTTTCACTGGTGGTCAGGGCACTTTCCACTCCGAGCAGGCGATCGCCTACGGCACCAACATGGTTGGTGGTGTAACGCCGGGTAAGGGCGGTCAGACTCACCTGGGTCTGCCGGTTTTCAACACCGTTGCTGAAGCGGTTGAAGCGACCGGTGCTGACGCCTCCGTCATCTACGTACCGGCTGCATTCTGTAAGGATTCCATCCTGGAAGCAGCGAATGGCGGCATCAAGCTGATCGTTGCGATCACCGAAGGTATCCCGACGCTGGATATGCTTGAGTGTAAAGTTAAGTGCGACGAGCTGGGTGTTACCCTGATCGGTCCGAACTGTCCGGGTGTGATCACTCCGGGTGAATGTAAGATCGGCATCATGCCGGGTCACATCCATCTGCCGGGCAAGGTGGGTATCGTATCCCGTTCCGGTACCCTGACTTACGAAGCGGTTAAGCAGACCACTGATGCCGGCTTCGGTCAGTCTACCTGTGTCGGTATCGGTGGTGACCCGATCCCGGGTTCCAACTTCATCGACGTTCTGGAGCTGTTCGAAAACGATCCGGCTACCGAAGCGATCGTGATGATCGGTGAGATCGGTGGTACCGCCGAAGAAGAAGCGGCTGCCTACATCAAGGCTAACGTTTCCAAGCCGGTTGTGTCCTACATCGCGGGTGTTACCGCCCCGGCTGGTAAGCGCATGGGTCACGCCGGTGCGATCATCTCCGGTGGTAAGGGTACTGCAGACGAGAAGTTTGCCGCCCTGGAAGACGCCGGTGTTAAGACCGTACGTTCACTGGCTCAGATCGGTGACGCACTGAAGGAAGTGACCGGCTGGTAAGCCAGGCTTCCGAATGGACGATTAACCTTGGTGGTTAACGAAAAAGGGCACTCATCGAGGGCCCTTTTTTTATGGACGGATAGGCCGGATTCAACAGTGTGTGAAGATGCGGGTTCCGCGGTCCCCACATGCCGGTCCTAGCCCTGATTCTGCTCCGTTTGGCTGTGAAGTTCGCGGAAACTCTTACTGGTGCTGTCACCACCACCCAGCGCTTTATAGAGCTGGATTACCGCTTCAACTTCACCACGCTCCGATTCCAGCAGCGCCTGCTCGGCGGAGAAAAGGTTCTGCTGAGAGTCCAAGACTTCGGTGTAGCTATCCAGGCCGGCCCGGTAGCGGGCTTCGGCCAGCTTCAGCCGGTCTTGCTGCGCTGCCACCAGGCGGGTATTGGCTTCGATCTCGGCGCGCCTGGAGATGCGTGCCTGGGCGTTGGTATAGACCTCGGAAAAGGCGGTCTGGATCGCTTTTTCGTATTCGGCCACCGAGCGTTGCTGGCGCGCTTTCGCTACATCGAGATTGGCCTGATTGCTGTTGCCGAACAGGGGCAGGGCGATCGAGGGTGTGAAGGTCCAGGTGCTGGAGCCGGAGCCGAACAGATCGCTCAGATCGCTACTGGCCAGCCCGGTACTGCCCACCAGGCTGACCCGCGGGAAGAACGCTGCCCGCGCGGCGCCGATATTGGCATTGGCCGCACGCAGGGCTTCTTCTGAACGGATGATGTCCGGTCGGCTGAGCAGGATGCTGGAGTCGAGATTGTCCGGAATCTGGAGTTTGAAATCGGGCTTGTGACCGTTTTTCTGATTTGCCAGCAACTGCTCAATCGGGGTGCCGACCAGCAGCTCCAGAGCCGCCTTGAAATTCGACAGGGTGCGCTGATTCTGAGCTCTCTGGGCCTCAACGGTGACCAAGGCAACCTGGGCCTGGGCGATATCCAGCGAAGAGGCGATGCCGACGGTTTCCCGTAGTTTGATCAGCTCCATCGACTTCTTACGGCTTTCCAGCGTTTCGTCGGCAAGACGCAGGTTTTCCGTCGCCGCCAGCCAGTTGTAGTAGGCATTGGCAGTTTCGGAGATGATGCTCAGCTGGCTCGAGCGCTGGGCTTCCAGGGTGCCGAAGTAGCTTGCCAGCGCGGCATCGTTGAGGTTGCGGATTCGACCCCAGAAGTCGATCTCATAAGAGACCAGACCGACGTTGGCGCTGTAGCTGCGGCTGATATTGTCATCGCCGGTCAGGTTGGTTGAGTTCCGGGTGGTGGTCCCGGCGCCGTTGAGGCCGATATCGGGCAGGTACTCTCGCTGCTGAATCTGATACAGCCCCTGGGCCTCGGCCACGTTTGCGGCTGCGATCCGCAGATCACGATTATTTTCCAGCGCCAGTTCGATCAGTTGTTTAACGGTCGGGCTGGGGAAAAATTCTCGCCAGGCCGCCAGTTCGATCTGAGGCTGTGCCACGCTCTCGGTTACACCGGAGATGCTGTTGGCGATCGGAGGTTCGGGATACTCGAACTGCGGTGCCAGATTGGTACAGGCTGACAGGCTGCCGGCCAGCAGCAGCGCGACGCTGATTTTGGAGAGCGGGTGCATTATTGATCCTCCATGGCGGCTTTTTGGGCTTCCAGTTCCGCTCTGGTGGGCTTGGCCGGGAACAGTTTACGAACCAAAAGATAGAACACAGGAACAAACAGGACAGCCAGTACGGTGGCTGAGAGCATGCCGCCCAAAACCCCGGTGCCGATGGCGCGTCGACTGGCGGAGCCTGCACCTGTGGCTACCGCCAAGGGGATTACCCCGAGCACGAAGGCAAAGGAGGTCATCAGAATTGGCCGGAAACGCAGTTTGCAGGCTTCTACCACGGCGTCGTAGGCACTTTTACCGTGGTGTTGCAGATCACGGGAAAACTCGACGATCACAATGGCGTTTTTGGTCGACAGACCGATGATGGTGATGATGCCCACGGTAAAGTAAACATCGTTGGTCAGCCCCCGCATGCCGACTGCCAGCACACAACCCAGTACACCCAGCGGAACCACCAGCATGACCGATAGCGGCACCGCCCAGCTTTCATACAGGGCCACCAATACCAGGAACACCACGATGATCGACAGGGCAAACACATAGACGGTCTGGCCGCCGGAGATCTTCTCTTCCAGGGACTGGCCGGACCACTCGAAGCCGAAGCCCTTGGGCAGTTGAGCGGCGAACGCTTCCATCATCGCGATGGCGTCACCACTACTGGCACCCGGGGCAGGGGCGCCGCTAAGCGGCAGCGACGGTACACCGTTGTAGCGATTCAGCTTGGCCGGGCCCTGAATCCACTCCGCACTGGCGATCTCTTTCAGGTCGACCAGTCCACCCTGGGTGTTGCGTACCTGCAGGCTCATGATCGCTTCGAGCGAGGAGCGGGCATCCTGATCCGCCTGAACCCAGACTTGGTGGACCTTGCCGTTTTCGATGTAGTCGTTGACGTAGGCCGATCCCATGGCGATCTGCAGGGTGGAATTCAGCGAGGCGATATCGACATCCAGCGAGCGGGCTTTGATGCGATCGACATCGATCCGGATCTGCGGGGCCGGTGGCAGGGTGTTTGGACGTAGGCCTGCGATGGTGGCGGGGCCATCGCCCTGAGCCGCCATCCCCATGATCTGAAATGCCGCTTGCATCAGCGCATCAGGGTCGCTGTTACCGGATCGGTCCTGGAGTCTGAAGTCGAAGCCGTTGTCGTTACCCAGGCCGGGAATCGGCGGCATATTGAACGCGAACACGATGCCGTCACCGATAAAGCGCTGATAGGCCGGGCCCGCATCGGCGACGATCTGATCGGCATCCCGCTGGCCCTTCTTGGTGCGCTCGTCCCAGGGGTGCAGGTTGGCAAAACTGATATAGGTGTTCTGACCCGATCCCAAAAAGCCGAATCCCAAGACCGTGATGACATCTTTGATCTCCGGCTGGCTGCTGAGCCAAGCATCGGTTTTATCCGCCAGCTCTTTAGCCCGTTCCTGGGTGGCGCCCGACGGCAGCAGGGCACCGGTCACGACGAAGCCTTGGTCTTCCGAGGGCACAAAGCCTTTCGGCAGACTGTTGAACTTGTGATAGTCAAAGGCACCGATACCGACGAAAACCAGCATGGTCACAACCACGCCGACACCGGTGAGCATCAGCTTGACGAGGACCATGTAACCGTTGGTGAGTCGGGCGAAGGCGCGGTTAAACCATCTTCCCGGCGCCGATAGCGCATGCACCAGTTTGCCCGGGTTCGGATTCTTGGCTTTCAACAGGCCCTGGGCCATCGCCGGACTTAGCGACAGCGCCAGGAACGACGAGATACAGACCGAGATAATGATGGTCAGGGAGAACTGCTTATAGATCTGTCCGACCGAGCCGCTGATAAAGGCCATCGGTACGAAGACCGCCACCAGCACCGCGGTGGTGCCGATGATGGCACCGCTGATCTGCTTCATCGATTTCTTGGTTGCCTGGTAGGGGCCAAGGCCTTCTTCTTCCATCAGACGTTCGATGTTCTCCACCACCAGGATCGCATCATCCACCACGATACCGATCGCCAATACCATGCCGAACATGGTCAGCATGTTGATCGAGAAGCCGAACAGGTACATGCCGATCGCTGTGCCGATCAGTGAGATCGGAACCACGATTAACGGGATCAGGGTGGTACGCCAGTTTTGCAGGAACACGAACATCACGATGGTGACCAGAATGATCGCGATGATCAGGGTCTCTTTCACCTCGGCGATGGAGATATCGACGAATAACGAGGTGTCGTAGGGCGACATCCAGCGCATATCCTCGGGGAAGAACTGCTGCAGCTCGTCCATCTTCTCCTTGATCAGTTGAGCCGTGATCAGCGCGTTGCCGGTATTGGAGAGTTTGGTGGAAAAGGCCGCCGCCGGCTGACCGTTCAGCAGAACGTTGGTGGCGTAACTTTGGGCGCCCCGTTCGATCCGGGCAACATCGCGTAGCCGAACCACGGCCCCCTCGGAGGAGGAGCGCAGGATGATCTGGCCAAACTCGTCCACGGTCGAGAGTCGCGATGGCACCAGCACGGTGGCGTTGATCTGTTGGTTGGCCGGTGAGGGCAGAGCGCCCAGCTCACCGGTAGCCAGTTGCGCGTTCTGACTCTGGATGGCAGAGACGATCTCGTCCGGAGTGATGCTGAACGAGGTCATTTTTTTCGGGTCGATCCAGATCCGCATGGCGTACTTGGAACCGAACAGATCGGCAGAGCCGACCCCGGGGATTCGACGGATCTCACTGATCACGTTGGCGTCGATATAGTCGCCCAGGTCGGTGGCGTTATAGGTGCCGTTGGGTGAGTGCAGCGCGATGATCATCAGAAAGTCGGGGCGGGTCTTGTCGATGTTTACCCCTTGTTGATTGACCGATGAGGGTAATCTCGCTTCCACCCGCTTGAGCCGGTTCTGAACATCGACCGCCGCGATATTGGTGTCGGTGCCGGTTTCAAAGGTCAGAATGATGGTGGCGGTACCGGCGCGGCTTGATTCCGAGGCGATATATTTGAGCCCTTCGATACCGTTCATCTCATCTTCGATCACGCTGGTGACGGTATCTTCGATGGTCTTGGCCGAGGCGCCCGGATAACGTGCGGTGACGGTGACCTGGGGCGGTGCAATACTCGGGTAGGCAGCGACGGGAAGCTGGGTGAAGGACAGCCCGCCGGCGATGAGTAGAAGAATGGCAATAACCCAGGCGAACTTGGGCCTGTCGATAAAAAACTGCGGCATGAGAATCTCCCTGTTGCCCGTTATTGCTGCTTGGCACTCATGCCCGCATTCTGCATCTCGGCTGCGGTCATTCCGACAAACTGGGCACCAGCCATGGTTTTGAGAATCGAGGTGTCGCTGACGACGACCCGATCACCATTGTTCAGACCGGATCGCACGAACCAGTATTCGCCGGTCATCGGTCCCAGCTCGATCTTGACCGGGGTCAGTTTGCCGTCCTTGACCATGTACACTTCCGGCCCCTTCGGGGTGATGTTGACCGCTCTTTGCGGAACCTTGATCACATTGTTGGTGGTGGCAACCGGCACCTTGACCCGGACAAACATACCGGGCAACAGGACGAAGTTGGGATTATCGACCACGGCGCGCAGTGAGACGGCGCCGGTGGCTTCGTCCACTTCAAGGGAGGAAAACTCGAGCTGACCTTTTTCCGGGTAGACGGTGCCGTCTCCGAGGTTGATCTCGATGTTCTTGTCGTCCGGACCGGAGATCAAACCCGCATTCATCGCCTGGCGGATGCGGATGACATCGGCGCTGGTTCGGGTGAAATCGATATAGACCTTGTCGATCTGCTCGATATTGGCCAACTGGGTCGAATCGGCACTGGTCAGGGCGCCCTCGGTGACCAGCGCTTTGTCGATACGGCCGGCGATCGGTGCGGTGACGGTGGCGTAGTCCAGATTGATCTTGGCGATCTCAAGGTTGGCCTTGGCTTGTTCTACCTGGGCTTGGGACTGCTGGCTTTGGGCGGCATAGGTGTCGTACTCTTGGCGGCTGACCGCCCCCATGGAGAGCAACTGTTGATAGCGCTTCAGCGTTTGCTGTGAAAGATTATACGCCGCCACGGCATTGGCCACGTCGGCCTTGCGGGCGCGGTAGGTGGCTTTCAGCGTTCGGTCTTCGATCTTGAACAGCACCTCACCGGCATCGACGTGGGTCCCTTCTTCGAAGACCCGCTGTTCGATGATTCCGGCTACACGGGCGCGAACCTGGGCCACTCGATAGGAGGAGACACGTCCGGGCAGATCCTGGGTGACTACCTCAGAATCGGCTTGAACGGCCTCAACGGTGACCGGAATCGGTCCCTGGGGTGATGCTTGCGCTTCTGAAGCGGCGTCTTCAGCCATCGCCTGGGATGCGCTGAACTGCTGAACTGACACCATTCCGGCGATCATGAGCATAGAAAAGAGAGCGATTTTCTTCATGCTAATCCTTGATTACGTGGTCATTCCATAGGCATTTTTACAACCCGAAACGGCGGTAAAAACATGCCCCGGTTTAGGCGGCCATCTGAGTATAAAGGTATAAGTATAAGGGTATTTTTTTGCTCTAGCGTGACCTGGCAAGGACAAATTTGCTGGCCGGCAGATTTTTACCCGTTCGAAGGTTAACAACGGGTTAAATCGAGGTGGCGCGGACGGAAAAAGCTTGCGGTATACTGCGGCAAATTTTCAGGCCCCTTCCTATGACCGATACTGACGCATCCGACTCAGGCCTTCCCAAGGCTCCAGCAACATCGACCGCTATCACGAGCGGCGCGCTTAAACAGATGCATGACTCGCTGATCCAGGCGCTCGAGCGTCGCCGTGAGCTCATCGAGCAACTGGAGCGCGAGCAAACCAATTGTTATCGGCTCTATCACGGCACCGTTGACGGTGAAGCCGGCGTCACCGTGGATCGTTATGGGCCGCAGCTGATCATTCAGAGCTTTCACCGGGATCTGACCGATGCGGAAGTCGCGCTGATCGTGGAACAGGTGGAAAGCTACCTCGGTCAGGCACTGCAGCCGTTCTATCACGCCCGTCAACACAGCCAGGCCAAGCCACAAGAGGCTAAGCGAGCGCTGTCATCCAGTACCGAGCCAGATAGCCAGGCTGTTTGTCAGGAGTTGGGTGTCAACTACCGTACCCGTGGGGTTCACCGGGGGATCGACCCGCTGCTGTTTCTCGATATGCGGGCCGGGCGGCGTTATATCCAGCAGCAGGCCAAGGGCTTGAGTGTCTTGAATCTGTTCTCCTATACCTGCGGTGTGGGTATCGTTGCGGCCTGTGCCGGGGCCGCTCGGGTGGTGAATATTGATTTCGCCGGTTCGGCGCTGGCCGTGGGGCGGGAAAATGCCGGGCTGAACCAGCTACCTGAGGATCGGATCGAGTTTGTTCAGTCGGACTTCTTTCCGGCAGCCCGCCAGTTGGCCGGGTTACCGGTCAACTATCGTCGCCAGGGACGAGGAGGGCGACGACAGCCGCCGCGCAGCTATCCTCGCCTCGAAGCCTGTCAGTTCGATCTAGTTTTTCTTGATCCGCCGCGATGGGCCAAGAGCCCGTTCGGGACGGTGGATCTGATCCGTGATTATCCCAGCCTGTTCAAACCCAGTCTCTTGGCGACGAAACCGGGAGGGCGTCTGGTCTGTTGCAACAACGTGGCCCAGGTCGACGCCGAAGATTGGTTGGATCAGTTGCAGCGAAGCGCCGCCAAGGTTGATCGGCCGATCCGTGAGGTCGAATGGATTCAACCGGAAGCTGACTTTCCCAGCTTCGACGGCAAGCACCCGTTGAAAATGGTGGTGCTGGAGGTTTAATCAGGGTGTTGGAAACACCCTGGTCTGCTATCCAGGTTAGAACACCGATCATGTGATCAAGCTGTTGGGCGGGCTGGTACGCCGTGGCCAGCACGACCAATTCAGCCCTACCTGGATTGACGTTGTTTTCTACCCGAAGAGTATGGAAAACTGATCCCTATCGGTAAGCAGGGAATCAACGCTTACGCTAGCGCCGAACTTTATGCTCGGCAAAGGATTGCTGACCTGAGTGGATAACAATGCGCGCAACCCATCGATTCGCCAAATCGACTACACCATTCCTGATTTTGACGCTTGTTAGCGCCCCAGTGTCCTCTTTTGACCGCGGTGGTCTGGTGAACTGCCGGAAAAATCTATCGGATTCAAACGATTGGAAAGGTTAGGAATCTTCGAGTAGCGGGATATATGGAAATCCCGCTAATAATTATTATGAGGACAGCGTCCTCATAACCAGACTGTTAGGGTCGCGCAAGTATCGAGGTAATTTATGGATTTAGATCCTCAAGGGAAAAAACTACTTTCACTATTGGTTGCCAAAATTAAAAAAGCAGTTCCTGGACGACCTGAAACCTATATTGGTTACAAGGAATGCCATGATCTTCTTGGGTTACCACAAATGAGAGAGAAGTGGGGGGAAAGCTTAAAACCTCAAGGCCTTTCTTCTTTGGCTGACTGGACAGAGTCAAATAAAAAGCCAGGAATAACGGGAATTATAATAAACCTTTCTACCTTAGAGCCTGGCAAAGGGTACTTTAATCTTTTTGGAAAAGATGATGGGGACTACGCATGGTGGGCCGAGCAAATCAAGAAATCGAAAGAGTATGATTGGTCACCCTATTTAATCGAAGAGTTTGATCTGACCCCATCTGATTTTGAGGAACCAGATAGGAATGACGTTGTCACTTCGCGCATAATCAGAGATACAGCCCTTTCATTGAAAGTAAAAGCTATCAACTTCTATGAGTGCCAATTGTGCGGCACATCTTTAGATATGCCTGCGGGGAAGAAATATGCCGAGGCACACCACATAAAGCCTTTGGGTAAACCGCATAACGGTCCCGACACAGCGAACAATATGATCTGTTTATGCCCCAACCATCACGCTGAGTTGGACTATGGTGCAATCAAATTAATAAAAGAAGAAATAACCGTAAATGAGGGGCATGAAATATCTGATGAATATCTACGTTATCACAATGAATTCATATATCAGCCCTAACAAGCAAAGGCAGCCGGACGGCTTCGCCGCCCGCTGCTTTGGGCGTTATAGCCACGGAGGGATCAGTGCCATTTAACCTAACAGAGGAACAGCTAGCTCAAACGGAAAAAGAGCTTGGCGCAAGGCTACCTCATGGATACCGAGAAGCCATGAAACTCGATAATGGTGGTGAAGCACAAACAGCAGAGGATGACTGGGAGTTCTATCCAATCAAGGACACTTCAGATCGGAAAGGGATATCTCGCACTTGTAACCACATCATCAGTGAAACTCAGTCATGCCATGAATTTGGCAACTTTCCTGAAAACGCGTTAGCTATTGCAGGCAACGGCCTAGGTGACCAAATGGTGTTTCTAAAAGAGTCTGACTCGTTCCTAAACACTGTCTTTCTTTGGCTCCATGAAACAGGTGAAGTGCAAGAACTTGCAGCATCATTCAATGAAATCGAAAAGCTATAACAAGTGACTATGGTCTTCCGTCAAGCTAATTAGGCCATTTTCGTCTCCCATTTCTCTCCGTTCTTAACCATTATGTTCAGGATCACGATCAGCTTTCGCTTGCCGGCAATGAGTGTCGCTTTTGCGATTCATTGATGCCACTCCGGCCAGAACCGATCTCTTTTCGATTTAGTCGTTCCTGTTCCGCTAGTTGGACTACACCCGGGTAATCGCCTTCAGCCGTAAGCTCGAGCGTGCCTGTCCCGAGAAGCTGCTGTTAATGACGCTATTGGGGGGTCGAACTACTGCGATTGCTTTGCGTTTGAGCCAGATCAGCCCGGGATTTATCCGTTATCACAAACCGTGGTTGAAATGCCGTTGAGTGTCCCCATTTAACAGCCAAGAGGGTTCCAGTCCTGCGGGGACGGGAGCCGGGTTTATCTGTTGAAACTGGAACTGGGTATGACCACCGAAACGCAAAAAGAAACGCTGGGCTTTCAGACCGAAGTCAAACAACTACTGCACCTGATGATTCACTCGCTCTACTCCAATAAGGAGATTTTCCTGCGCGAGCTGATCTCCAACGCCTCCGATGCAGCCGACAAACTGCGCTTCGAAGCACTGGCCGATGGCGGCTTGTATGAGAATGACAGTGAGCTGAAGATCCGGATCGAGTTTGACAACCAAGCCCGCCAGATCCGTATTATCGACAACGGTATCGGCATGAATCGCCAGGACGTGGTGGAGCACCTGGGCACCATCGCCAAGTCCGGCACCGCCGACTTCCTGTCCCACCTGACCGGTGATCAGAAGAAAGACTCGCACCTGATCGGTCAGTTCGGGGTCGGCTTCTACTCCGCCTTTATCGTGGCCGATCGGGTTGAAGTGCTGACCCGCAAAGCCGGTGACGAGGCGGCCAACGGGGTGCACTGGGAATCCCGTGGTGAGGGCGAATTTAACGTCGGCACCATCGAGAAGGCCGAGCGTGGCACCACCATCGTGCTGCACCTGAAAGAGGATGAAGCCGAGTTCGCCGACGGGTACCGTCTGCGTTCACTGGTACGCAAGTATTCCGACCATATTTCGATCCCGGTCGAGATGGTCAAGGAGCCGACGCCGGAATTCGACGATGAGGGTAACCCCAAGCCGGTTGCTGAAGATGCGCCCGTTGAATGGGAAAGCGTCAATGCCGCTACCGCACTCTGGACCCGTGGCCGTACCGAGGTCACCGAGGAGGAGTACCAGGAGTTCTACAAGCATGTCTCCCACGACTTCGAGAACCCGCTGAGCTGGAGCCACAACAAGGTCGAGGGCAAGCTCGACTACACCAGCCTGCTATACGTCCCCGGTCGTGCCCCCTTTGACCTGTGGAACCGCGATGGTATTCGTGGTCTGAAACTGTACATCCAGCGCGTCTTTATCATGGACGACGCCGAACAGTTCCTGCCGCTGTACCTGCGCTTTATCAAGGGTGTCATCGACTCCAACGACCTGTCGCTGAATGTCTCCCGTGAGATCCTGCAGAAGGATCCGGCCATCGACTCGATGCGTAGCGCGCTGACCAAGCGGGTGCTGGACATGCTGACCAAGCTGGCCAAGAAGGACGGTGACGATTACGCCAAGTTCTGGAGCGAGTTCGGCCAGGTCCTGAAGGAAGGTCCGGCGGAAGACTTCGCCAACCGCGACAAAATCGCCAAACTGTTGCGCTTCTCTACCAGTCATACCGATAAGGAAGCGCAGGATCAGTCGCTGGATCAGTACATCGAGCGTCTGCAGGACGGTCAGGATGCGATCTACTATATCGTTGCCGACTCCCACGCCGCCGCCAAGAACAGCCCACACCTGGAAATCTTCCGCAAGAAGGGGATCGAAGTGCTGCTGCTGTCCGACCGCGTCGACGAGTGGCTGATGAGCAACCTGCACGAGTACGAAGGCAAGTCGTTCAAGGATATCACCAAGGGTGATCTGGACCTGGGTAAGGTCGAGGACGAAGCCGAGAAGAAGCAGCAGGAAGAGGCCGCCAAAGAGTTTGACTCGCTGGTCGAGCGGGTTAAGACGCTGCTGAAAGATCAGGTCAATGAGGTTCGGATTACCCATCGTCTGGTCGATTCACCGGCCTGTCTGGTGGTTGGCGAGCACGAAATGGGTGCCCAGATGCGCAAGATCATGGAGGCTGCCGGTCAGCAGGTTCCGGATTCCAAGCCGACCCTGGAGCTGAACCCGACCCATCCGCTGGTCGCCTCACTCAACGATGAGGCCGACGAAGATCAGTTCGGTGAACTGGCGCAGATCCTGTTTGATCAGGCCTGCCTGTCCAGCGGCGAGCAACTGGCCGATCCGGCGGATTTTGTGCAACGGCTCAATAAGTTGCTGCTGAAACTCAGTCGTTGATCTGACCTTTATCAAGAAACGAAACAGGGCGCTTAGGCGCCCTGTTTTATTATGGGGGCAGCAGCGATAGAATAGCGTTTTGCACCGCAGCATTTCTGGAGTTCCTGGTGAGCACTCAATACCTTAAGCGTTTCTTTAAGCCCAAGTCGGTGGCCCTGTTCGGCGTGACTCCTGAGCCTGACAGCATGGGGCGGGTCGTACTGAAAAACCTGGTTGAAGGCGGTTATTCCTATCCGATCTACCGGGTTGGAGAGCATCCGGAGCACTTCGACGGGGTCAAGAGTGTTGCCTCGCTGGATGAGTTGGAGCAGATGCCGGATTTGGCGGTGATCTGTTCCGAGGCCGATAAAATTCCGGCCCAGATTGAAGCGCTGGGACAGCGCAAGGTAAAAGCGGCGTTGGTGTTGGGTACCCGCTTGGGACAGAGCGAGTACGCAGACCGTTTCGCCTTCAACCGTGCCCTGCGCGATGCGGCGCATCCTTACGGGATCCGAATCCTGGGGCCGGAAGGGATGGGGCTGTTGGTACCGGCGATGAAGCTCAATGCCAGTTACGCCCACCAGAATATCCGTAAAGGCAATGTTGCCTACGTGGGGCAGTCCGGCATCCTCGGCACCGCGATGATCGACTGGGCCAATGGCCAGGGCATCGGTTTCTCCAACTTCCTGACCCTGGGGGGTGGCGTCGATGTCGACTTGGCCAGCGTGATCGACTATCTGGCGACCGACCCCTACACCAGCTCGTTGCTGATTCAGGTCGACAGTATCACCAATGCGCCTCACTTCATCTCGGCACTGCGGGCTGCGGCACGCAATAAGCTGGTGTTGGTACTGAAAAGCAACCTGTCACTACTGGGCTATGCCGACCGCAAGAAACTGTTGCCGCCTGGCGTTGATACGTTTGACGAAGTCTATGACTCTATCCTCACCAGCTGCGGTGCGGTGCGGGTTGATAGCAGCGACGAGCTGTTCGATGCACTGGAGACTCTGACCACCATCAAGCCGCTTTATGGCGAACGTCTGGCGTTGATCTCCAACGGGATGGGGCCGAGCGCGATGGCGGTTGAACGACTGGTCGACAAAGGCGGGGTAAAACTGGCGCAGTTGCAGCCGGAAACCGTCGAAGCGCTGGCCGAGTTGACCGGCAACGAACAGGCCTCCCAGAATCCGGTCGATCTTAATGCTGACGCCAGTCCCGAGGTCTACCAGAAAGCGGTCGAAATTCTCAGCAAGGCCAAGGGGGTGGATGCGCTGCTGGTGTTGCACGCGCCGACCCAGATGGCGCCCAGTGCCGCTACGGCTGAGGCGGTGATCAGCGCTGCCAAGCGTACCCGCAGGAACGTTCTGACCAGTTGGATGGGGCGCCAGAGTGCGATCGAGGCGCGTAACCTGTTCAACGATGCCAAGATTCCCACCTACATCACCCCGGAAAAAGCCGCTGACGCCTTTATGCATATGGTGCGGCACCGTCGTAATCAGACCATGCTCAAGGAGACACCGACGCCGGTCAGTCTGCAGCTGGAAGAGGCCAAGTTGAATAAGGCCAAACAGATGGTCGAGCAGGCGATGGAGAATGGGCGCGATTACCTGCGTCATGAAGAGGTGACAGACGTTCTTGAGCTGTACGGATTCGAGTGTGCCAGCTCCTTCTACGCCGACAGTGTGGCGGAGGCGATCAAGATCGCCCGCAAGCTGGAAGCACCGATTGCGATCAAGACCCTCCACAAAGACAATTGCTATCCGTTCTGCTACGACGACGAAAATGCCCAGCGCTGGCGTGATCTGGCGCTGGACCTGACCAACCCGGCCGAACTCGAACACCATGTCGGTGAGTTGTCGCGGCGTATCGATGATCGATTCGGCGAACAGGAATACCGTGGCTTCGCGATCCAGCGAATGAAGCGCGGCTACCAATCGCTGCAGGTTTGCACCGGCATCACCCGTGATCCGGTGTTTGGTCCGATGGTGTTTTTCGGCATCGGTGGTTACAGCCACGATGTGCGCGCCGACCGTCAGCTGATGATGCCGCCGCTAAACAAGAGTCTGGCGAAAGCGATGATTCGGCGCTCCCGTTTCTACCCGATTCTGAAACAGAACAGCATTAACTTTGAACAGCATCTGGACAGCCTGTGTCAGGTGTTGGTGCGCTTGTCGGAGATGGTGATCGATCTGCCCCATCTCCGCACGCTGGAGATTCATCCGCTGTTGGTCAACAGCAACGGGCTGCTGGTGGTCGATGCCAGTATCGGTTTAGGCCAGCCGGTCAAGACCGCCATCACGCCCTATCCGGAGCAGCTCGAAACCACGATTCAGCTCCGTTCGGGGCGCGAGGTTCTGGTGCGACCCATCCGAGGCGAGGATGAACCGCGCCACCTGGAGTTCTTCCAGCGATTAAGCCCGGAGTCGATCCGACTGCGTTATTTCTACAGCCGCGGCGAACCCAATCATGATGAGCTGGCCAACTGGACTCAGATCGACTACGACCGCGAGATGGCCTTTATCGCCACCGCACCACGGCTCGACGGCAAGCCCGGCAACGAAACCCTGGGTGTGGTCCGGACCACCACCGACGCCGATAATGTCTCGGCCGAATTCGCCGTGGTACTGCTCGATGAGCTGCAGGGTGAAGGGCTGGGCAAGCTGCTGATGCAGAAGATGATCGATTATTGTCGTGAACGCGGCACCCTGGAGATCATGGGGACCACCATGACCAGCAATCTGGGTATGCAGAAACTGGCCAAGAAGCTTGGCTTTGAAAACAGCTATAACGCCGAGGAAGAGGCCATTGAGATGAAGATGATGCTCAATGAGCCCACCGAGGAGTGGCAGCGGACGCGACTGGCACATTAAGCTGCCGGTCGCACGCCCAGCCATCGAAGCCCGGGCTGATCTCGGGCTTCGTTAATAATTATCCGAGATAAAAAACAGCTCTCTAATCGCGATCAGTTTTAAATCGCTCGCTGTAAAGTGATTTGTGTAATCCATTTCCTAACAAATTGTTTATAAAGAATAAATTGTCGCCGTATTGTTTGGGTCTTTGACCTGCTGCAGGACCTGTTGCCGAATTATTCTTCAGACGCTTTCCGTCGTCGCAGCTACCACCTCCCGTTCAGAAAATTAGAAGCCTGCTGGTCAGCGGCTATACTTCCGTCTATCCGAGTCGAATGCTCGGGTATAACGACCACAGGCGCCTTATCCGGACTCGGGAGGCAGATCCATGCGACCAGCAATCGCTTTGGTTCTGCTGGTTGCGGGCGGCTTCACGGAACGAACCGCTGCCGACTGGCAGTTGAACCTTAAGCCAGGCATTACCGAAATCAGCCGATCGGTTTTCGATCTTCATATGCTGATTTTCTATATCTGCGTAGCGATCGCGGTGGTGGTGTTTGGGGTGATGTTATGGTCCATCATCCATCACCGTAAATCTCTCGGCGCCCAGGCTCACCATTTCCATGAGAGTACCTGGGTTGAAATTCTCTGGACTCTGATTCCCTTCGTCATCCTGGTCGCCATGGCGCTGCCGGCCAGTCGCACGCTGATGGCAATGTATGACAAGCGTGAAGGCGATCTGACCGTGCAGATAACCGGCTATCAGTGGAAATGGCGTTATCACTATGTCGGTGAGCAGGTTGATTTTTTCAGCAACCTGGCAACCCCGAAATCGCAGATCAACAATGAAAAGCCCAAGGGCAAAAACTACCTGCTTGAGGTCGATCGCCCGCTGGTTCTGCCGGTCAATCGTAAAATCCGCTTTCTTCTGACCTCTAACGACGTGATTCACTCCTGGTGGGTGCCGGCACTGGCGGTCAAAAAAGATGCGATTCCGGGCTTTATCAATGAGGTCTGGACGATTCCGGAGCAAACCGGCACCTATCGGGGCCAGTGCGCCGAGCTGTGCGGTAAGGATCACGGCTTTATGCCGGTGGTGATCGAAGTGGTTTCCGAAGCAGAGTTCGACCAGTGGCTGGCAGACAGTCGCAGTGCGGCACAACAGCGGGCCGGTGCCGCAGAGCGTGACTGGAGTCTGGATGAGCTGATGGTGCGGGGTGAGGCGGTTTATCAGAGTCAGTGTGCCGCTTGTCACCAGCCGGGCGGTGAAGGTGTGCCCGGTGCTTTCCCCGCACTCAAGGGCAGTTCCCTGATTGCCGACGATCCCGAGGCCCATGTCGATATTGTTCTCAATGGTCGTAGCGGTACGGCGATGCAGGCCTTTGGGCAACAGTTGGATGCCGTGGATCTGGCCGCGGTCATCACCTACGAACGCAATGCCTGGGGTAACCGTGGTGAGGCGGTGATGCCGAAACAGATAGTGGCCCTGCTGGGCAGCGATACCGCATCGGCACAGGCCGGCGACTCGGCGTCGTCGAGCAGCGCCGCAGGAGCCGCCTCGGAGCCGATGGCTGCCGGGGGTTCGCTGACAACGAACCAAGAGGCAGCTGAAGCTACACCCGAGACCACCGCGGAAACCTCAGCCGGCGCCGTCGATGGTCAAACGCTGTATCTTCAGCATTGCAGTGTCTGTCATCAGCCCAGCGGACTTGGGGTCAACGGTGTGTTCCCGGCGCTCAAGGGCAGTGGCTTGGTGACGGGGCCGGCTGAGGCCCATATCGATATCGTGGTCAACGGTAAGCCGGGTACGGCGATGGCGGCCTTCGGCGCCACACTCAGTGCCGAGCAGCTGGCTGCCATCATCAGTTACGAGCGCAGCGCCTGGGACAACGGCGGTGCTGCGGTAACCGCGGACCAGGTTAAGGCGCGACTGTCGCTTTAGGAGAGACTGTGATGAGCTCAACTCATGCCATGTCGTCCCACCACGCCACGCCGCCCTCGGGTTTGATGCGCTGGCTGCTGACCACTAACCATAAGGATATCGGCACCCTTTACCTGATCTTTTCGCTGACGATGTTCTTTGCCGGCGGCACCATGGCGTTGGTCATTCGGGCCGAGCTGTTCCAACCGGGCCTGCAATTTGTCCAGCCGGAGTTCTTCAACCAGATGACCACCATGCACGGCCTGATCATGGTGTTCGGAGCGGTGATGCCGGCCTTTGTCGGGCTCGCCAACTGGATGGTGCCAATGATGATCGGCGCGCCCGATATGGCGCTGCCGCGAATGAACAACTGGAGCTTCTGGATTCTTCCGTTTGCCTTCAGCCTGATGTTTATGACCCTGTTTATGGAGGGCGGGGCGCCCAACTTCGGCTGGACCTTTTATGCGCCGCTGTCGACCACCTATGCGCCGCCGAGCGTGACCTACTTTATCTTTGCGGTCCATATGATGGGGATCAGCTCGATCATGGGGGCGATCAATATTATCGCCACCATTCTCAACCTGCGGGCGCCCGGCATGAAAATGATGGATATGCCGCTGTTCGTCTGGACCTGGTTGATCACCGCCTTCCTGCTGATTGCGGCGATGCCGGTGCTGGCCGGGGTGGTCACGATGATGTTGATGGATATCCACTTCGGCACCAGTTTCTTCGATGCCGCCGGTGGTGGCGATCCGGTGTTGTTCCAGCACGTATTCTGGTTCTTCGGCCACCCCGAGGTCTATATCATGATTCTGCCCGCGTTCGGGATCGTGTCGCAGATCATTCCGACCTTCGCCCGCAAACGGTTGTTCGGCTATACCTCCATGGTCTGGGCCACTTCGTCGATCGCGCTGCTCTCCTTTATCGTCTGGGCCCACCATATGTTTACCGTCGGGCTGCCGTTGGTCGGCGAGCTGTTTTTCATGTTCTCGACCATGCTGATTGCGGTGCCGACCGGGGTTAAGGTGTTCAACTGGGTCGCCACCATGTTCCGTGGCTCGATGACCTTCGAGACGCCGATGCTGTTCTCGCTGGCGTTTGTGGTGCTGTTCACCATCGGCGGGTTCTCCGGCTTGATGCTGGCGATCGCACCGGCCGACTTCCAATATCACGATACCTATTTCGTGGTTGCCCACTTCCATTATGTGCTGGTGCCCGGAGCGGTGTTCTCCATCATGGCCGCGGTTTACTACTGGTTGCCGAAATGGACCGGCCGCTACTACGACGAAGCGATGGGTAAGTGGCACTTCTGGCTGTCGTTTATCGGGGTCAACCTGACCTTCTTTCCGATGCACTTTATCGGCTTGGCGGGTATGCCGCGCCGAATTCCCGATTACGCGCTGCAGTTTGCCGATTTCAATATGGTCGCCTCGATCGGCGCCTTTATGTTCGGGTTTTCGCAGTTGCTGTTTATTTACAACATCGTCAAGTGCGTACGCGAAGGGGAGCCGGCTGACAAACGGGTCTGGGAAGGATCCCAGGGGCTGGAGTGGAGCCTGCCGTCACCGGCGCCCTATCACAGCTTTAGCGAGCCGCCAGACACCAAGGTCGAACTGCTGTTAACCAAGGGAGGGCGATGATGGCTGACATACATTCACCTCAGGCTCCCAGGCCACCGGATCGCAAGGATCCCATCCGCATGGCTCGGCGACTGCTGTTGCTGGCGGTGCTGATGTTTGGCTTTGGCTTTGCGCTGGCCCCCCTCTATGACGTGTTCTGCGAACTGACCGGAATCAACGGCAAGGTGACCCGCACCGGTGAACCCAACCAGCCGTTCGTGATCGATCGGACCCGGTTGGTGCGGGTACAACTGATCGCCGTTAACAACGAGGGCATGCCCTGGCAGTTTCAACCCGAGCAGGCTGAGCTGTCGGTTTACCCCGGGGAGCAGGCGATGACCAGCTATCTGGCGATGAATCCGACCACCCGGGAGATGGTGGCACGGGCGGTGCCCAGCGTGGCACCGGCTGAGGCGGCGGGGTATCTGCAGAAGGTCAACTGCTTCTGTTTCGAATCTCAGTCACTGGGACCCAAGATGCGTCAAACCATGCCGTTGGTGCTGATGATCGATCCGGACCTGCCGGAGCATATCGGCACTATCACGCTCTCCTATACGTTGTTTGATGCCACTGCCGGTAGCGATGTTCGACTCAGTCTCCGCCAGCCCGACGCGGAGCAGGCAACGGTGCCGAGGAGTACATTATGAGTAGCCCTACTACCACCTATTACGTCCCGGCTAACAGTTATTGGCCGATCATCGCCTCCGTGGCGCTGTTTCTGATGGCGCTGGGTGCAGCGGGCACCATCAATTCGCTTGGGAGTGACGGGCAGGGCGGCGCCGGCTGGCTGTTGATTGCCGGTACGCTGCTGATGGTCTGGGTGGTGTTCCGCTGGTTTGCCAGTGTTATCCGTGAGAGCCAACTGGGTCTTTACAGTGACCAGATGGATCGTTCGTTCCGCTGGGGGATGAGCTGGTTCATTTTTTCAGAAGTGATGTTTTTTGCGGCTTTTTTCGGTGCCCTGTTTTATGTACGCAACTTCGCCGTTCCCTGGTTGGGTGGTGAGGGCGATAAGGCGATTGCGAATGAGCTCTGGCAGGGTTTCAGCGCGCAATGGCCGTTGATGCAGACCCCGGATATGGAGCGTTTCCCCGGCCCGAAAGAGGTGATCAGCCCCTGGGGGATTCCGCTGCTGAATACGGTGCTGCTGTTGAGCTCCAGCGTTACCCTGACCATCGCCCACAAGAGCCTCAAGCTGGGCGATCGTGACCGGGTGCAGGTCTGGCTGGGGGTGACGGTGCTGCTGGGATTGTGTTTCCTGGGCTTTCAAATCGAAGAGTATATCGTCGCCTATACCGAGCTGGGGCTGACGCTGCAGGCCGGAATCTACGGCGCCACGTTTTTCATCTTGACCGGTTTCCATGGGGCCCACGTGACCTTGGGAACGGTGATGCTGATCATCATCTTTTTACGGGTACTCAAAGGCCACTTCAGCGCCGATAACCACTTCGGTTTTGAGGCGGTCAGCTGGTACTGGCACTTCGTGGATGTGGTTTGGGTCGGGCTGTTTCTGTTCGTCTACATCCTTTAACGGTGTT
The DNA here is from genome assembly GCF_965230735.1 of Motiliproteus sp. Taxonomy (GTDB): domain Bacteria; phylum Pseudomonadota; class Gammaproteobacteria; order Pseudomonadales; family Balneatricaceae; genus Motiliproteus. Next base: position 2,790,991 of record NZ_OZ246016.1, on the reverse strand, counting down.
AAAGGCCGTGGGGTTGGAGTTGGCCGGTGAAAAAGCCGATCAGCAGCAGCGCCACCAGCAGCAGGCTCAGGGCGACCCGTAAACCCAGGGCATTGACGGTTCGGTGACTGTCAGCACGGTCTGAAATAAGAAAATAGAGCGCCGCCATCAAGCTGGCAACGATGGCGGCAAAGACGAACAACAACAGCAGTTTGAACATGACAAGTACTCCCTGGCGCCTAAGGGATGCTGCTCAATCTGGATCAGGACCCCGTCCAGGAACCCTGTCCCGCCAGCAGGAAAACAGTGATGAGTCAGAGTAAAGATAGACCCACACGGAAAACTCGACGCATTTGTGTCCTGTTGGGCGGGCTGTTGCTACCGATTCTGCTCGGACTGGGATTCTGGCAACTCGACCGGGCTGAGCAAAAGCAGCAACTGCTGACACGGCTGGAACATACGGCGCCTGCCGCCAGGCTTCCGATCGAGGCGGCAACGCTGCCTTACCCGGTATCGATCCGGGCACGGCTGGATCTTCGCTACCTGCTACTACTCGACAACCGTACCCGTGACGGCCGGGTCGGTTATGAACTGCTGCTGCCGTTCGAGGAAGTGAGTACCGGTCTATACGGTGTGGTCAACCTGGGCTGGATCGCGGCTTCTCTCGATCGACAGCAGCTCCCCAACCCGGCACCTCTGGTGCAGGGTCTGGGCGGCCGTATCCTGACGCTGGAGGGGATGTTGGTCGCACCGGGCCGTGGCTTGCTGCTATCGACTGACCACTGGTCATCGGGCTGGCCGAAGCGGATTCAGCAGGTCGACCTGGCTCGGTTGCAACAGCAGTGGCAACAGTCACTGTATCCGGCTGTATTGAGACTGCAGCGGCCGTTGATCGAGGCGGATACGCGCTGGTCGGTCAGTGTCATGCCTGCCTATAAGCACCAGGGGTATGCGCTGCAGTGGTTCGCTTTGGCGCTGCTGTTATTTGGCTACCTGTATTGGTGGGGATGGCGGCGATCGGTGCGTAAGCCGGTAGCCGGGAGCGATCAACCCGGTGTTCAGGGAGAACCCCATGCATGAGCTTGAGCTGAAAGAAAACGGCGAGTTGCCGCGTATACGGCGCTCCTATCGGCCGCTCTGGACGCTGCTGTCGGTGGCACTGTTACCGCTGTTGTTGGCGATGCTGAGCTATTTCGGATCCATTGCCGTGCCCGAGCAACGGGTCAATCAGGGACAGTTGGTTGATGCGCAGCAGCCGGGTTTTGAGTTGAACCGGCCGGATGGATTGCCGTTTGACGGCCAGGGTCGCTGGCAGTTGCTGCTGGTGGTCAGCCACTGTGATCAGGTTTGCGAACAGTGGCAGCACCAGCTGAAGCAGCTGCATACATTGTTGGGTAAAGATCGCGACCGTGTCCGGTATCAGTTGGTGCTGCCTGACAAACCGCCTACTGCCAGGCCGCCTTCTGTCCCGGCGACAGAGAACCTGGCAACCCGGGCCGATCTGCTCTGGTTCAGTGCCCAGGCAACGCCGGATAACCGTGGGTTGTGGTTGCTGGATCCTTTGGGTAACCGGGTACTGCGTTACCACTTGGATCAACCACCCCAAGCGGTATTGAAGGACTTGAAACGATTATTAAAAGTGTCGCGCATCGGCTAAGCCTGCGGGCCGGTTAAGGGCAGCAAAGACTGCAAAGGGAAGGTTGTTTAGACCTGGCGGTGGGTCGACAACCGCTTCACAGGTTGAAACCGTCGAGGGGGGATTATGCATCCCAGCGTCAGCTCGGTCTCTGAGAACGGCTGCTTCCGGTCCACGGTAGTTGCCCGTGCCGGTATAGGGCCCTGGCCGTTGAGGTTGGCACGCTTGGCCTTGGTGCTTGCGTTGGTGGTGGTGTTGCTGGGCGGCTGGACCCGACTCAATAATGCCGGTCTGTCCTGTCCGGACTGGCCCGGTTGTTATGGTGAATTGATTCTTCCCGGTAGCGCCGAAGGATTGGCTTTGGCGCAGCTGCGCTATCCCTCCATTCCTATCGACAGCGCCAGGGCCTGGCTGGAGATGACGCATCGTTATCTGGCTGCCGGCTTGGGCTTGACCATCCTGTTGCTGGCGCTGTCGGCGTATCGGCATGACCGACGTTCAGGCCGTCGTGTGGTTATCGGTTATCCCAGCAGGATCAGTTATTGGCTGCTGGTGCTGGTGATTCTTCAAGGGATATTCGGGATGTGGACCGTGACCCTCAAATTACTGCCACAGGTGGTTACCCTGCATCTTGTTGGCGGCCTGTTGACGGTGACGCTGCTGGTGATCATGAACCAGTCGTTGCAGCAGTTGGCAGCTGGGCAGGCGCAATCGATTACCGGGTCGCGTGCTCAACCGGATAAACCGTCCGCACCGGGGCGGTCGCGACCCTCCCGGCCGTTAAGCCGCTGGGTTGCCGGTGCCGCTTTGCTGCTCTTTGTTCAAATTGCTTTGGGCGGTTGGACCAGCAGTAACTACGCCGGTTGGGCATGTCCGCACTGGCTCGGTTGTCAGCAGCTTGATATCAACGGGCAGCCGGCGTCGTTGGATTTTCAGGCCGCGTTTGTATTGCCGCAAACCGATCAGCAGAGCTTTCTTGGCGGGCGTAAATCCCCCCAGGCCCGGGCGGCGATTCAGATGACCCACCGGGGGATGGCGTTGCTGCTGCTGCTTTATCTGCTGCTGCTGTTGAAACATTGTTGGCGCTATCAGCCGCTGCGGCGTACGGGCTGTGCAGTTGTCGGTGTGGCGTTGACGCAGTCCTTGCTGGGGGGGATGAATGTCATCCACGGTTTGCCGTTGGGGTTGGCATTTGCTCATCACCTGGGGGCGTTGCTATTGCTGTTGCTGTTATTGAGGCTCTATCGCTTGAGCGTACGGAGAGCCAGGGAGAATCATTATGGCTGAGCAGAGAATGATCAGTGGTTCGTCGGCGTTATTGGCCTCGACCGAGGCTGCGGGTTGGCGTGATTATCTTGAGTTAACCAAGCCCAGGGTCGTGGCGGTGATGCTGTTGACGGCGATCGTCGGCATGTTTCTGGCGGCGCCGGGCCTGCCACCGTTGTCGGCGCTGCTGTTCGGTACCTTGGGTATTGCGCTGGCTGCCGGTTCCGCGGCAGCGGTGAATCAGGTCGCCGATCGACATATCGATGCCCGCATGGCCCGCACCCATCGTCGTCCGCTGCCCCAGGGTAAGGTCACGGCCGGGCAGGGGCTGCTGTTTGCCGCCGTTCTTGGGGTCAGTGGTATCGGCATGTTGGTGATCCTGGTCAACCCGCTGACCGGTTGGCTGACCTTGGCCTCGCTGATCGGCTACGCGCTGATCTATACCATGCTGCTGAAGCGGGCTACGCCACAGAATATCGTGATCGGTGGTATTGCCGGTGCCTCACCGCCGCTGTTGGGTTGGGTGGCTGTAACCGGCTCGTTACAGCCGGATGGGTTGCTGCTGGTATTGATTATCTTTGCCTGGACGCCACCGCATTTCTGGTCGCTCTGCATCCATAAGCGTGATGACTACGCCCGTGCCGGGGTGCCGATGTTGCCGGTCACCCACGGGGTTGACTACACCGCATTGCAGATTGTGCTCTACAGCCTGCTGATGATCGCCACCACCATGCTGCCGCTGATGACCGGGATGTGCGGGCTCTGGTATCTGGTGGGTGTTAGCGTCCTGAACATGAGATTTCTTCAATGGGCCTGGCGGGTTTATCAAGATCCATTGGGAACAGCCCCGATGGCAATGTTCTATTATTCCATTACGTACATCATGGCGCTTTTTGTGGTGCTACTGGCCGACCACTATTTGGCGCCGTCGTTCGGGCTGTGGCCAGTACCAGACTTCTGGGCTCTATAGGAACTGGAGCCGCGGTAACAACAGGGGTCGCAACCATTCACGCGGGCAAGGCTGTCCCGGTGTGAGGTATTAACCACTGACGATCAGGCCTGTTGGCCCAATGATCGGGAGGATAGTTTATGTTCCTAAGTCATATGATGGGGGTTCTCCACCACCCCAAAGAGGAGTGGGGCTTGATAAGGGAGGAGCATTACAGCGCGCTGAAGTGCTACAGCTCCCATATGATTTATCTGGCCGCGATTCCACCCTTGGCTGCGTTTATCGGTACGACCCAGATCGGCTGGAGTATTACCGGCGCTGAAGCGGTTAAATTGACCGTTGCTAGCGCGCTGCCGATAGCGATCGCTTTTTACGTTGCGCTTTTAGTCGGTGCTGGCGTGATGGCGTGGTTTATCCATTGGATGGAGAAGACCTATGGTTCCGAATCCAGTTTTGATGACTGCATGGTGTTGACCACCTTCACCGCGACGCCGATGTTCTTAGCCGGCTTGGCGGCGTTGATACCGATCCTGTGGCTGGATGTGTTGATCGGAATGGGGGCCGTGGCCTACACCATTCATCTGCTCTATACCGGGGTGCCGGAGATTATGAAGATCCCGAAGGATCGCGGCTTCTTCTTCTCATCCTCGATATTGACGGTTGGCCTGGTGGTACTGGTCGGTATGCTTGCCGTAACAGCGGCGCTCTGGAGTACCGCACTGACACCCTGGGTGGCCGGTTAGATGGGATGGTTCCGAACGACCATATAAAAAGCCCGCGCTCAGCGGGCTTTTTAGTGGCTTATCAGAAGGATTCTGTACCGCCTACATCTCCGGACAGAACAGCGAATGCAGGGTGTGAATAATGGCGGTAGCGGCTTCTCCGGACAGGGAATAGTAGATGGTTTGGGATTCGCGTCGGGTTTTCACCAGACCATCCCGGCGTAGTACCGCCAGATGTTGAGAGAGTGCCGATTGGCTCAGGTCCAGAAACTGATTCAGCTCGGTGACCGATAGCTCTTTGCCGTCTAGCAGGCAAAGAATCATAAGACGGCTCTCATTGGCCAGCGCCTTCAATAACTTGGTCGCTTCAGCGGCATTGGCGTGAAGTTCTTCGATGGAAGGGGCGTTAGTTGATTGCTGCGCGGCAGTGGCTGGGTTCACGGGCTATCCTAAATCTTTATGGGGCCATATATTCTGTAAATCTACTCCAAACCGTATCGATTCTCAATTGACCTAGGGCAAGATCCTTGTAATTTGAAAGGTGTTTCTTGTAGTTCGAACAAGCTGCGATGGGCCCGCAGCGGTTTAATTCGTTACGATGAGGTCGATTTACATCTAAACCCATAAATCAGCACTAGACTCAACTCAAGGCGCGCCAGGAACAAGGAACCGGTAATGCGAGCGATCGAGAAAATTCTGTTGTTGTTGGATCAACAACCTCCCGCCCCTGAACTGATCGATAAGATCACGCTGCTGGCTCGCAAGTTTGGAGCCCGGGTTGAGCTGTTTGAGAGTTGTTATTCGCGGCCGTTGGTTTCGAGTCATCTGTTCAGCAGCCCTGAGGGGATAGAGAAAGCCAAGCACGGCTACCTACGTGGTGAGGAGCGACGGTTACAGCAGGTTGCCGATCAGCTGGTTGAGCTGGGCGTGGATGCCAGCACCGATGTCTGCTGGGAGGTGGATACCGAACAGGGGGTGTTGACGAAGGTCGAGCGTTATCAGCCTGACCTGGTGGTCAAGAACTGCCGATTCCATCATCGGCTGGCCGAGTACCTGTTCGGCAGTTTGGACTGGCAGTTGATCCGCCATTGTCCGGTACCGCTGATGCTGATCCGACCGCAACCCTGGAAAACCTCGCCGGTGGTGTTGGCTGCACTGGATCCGCTACAGGACAAACATCACCCGGTAATGCTGGATGACGAGGTGCTACAGTCGGCGGAGTCCTTCGTCGAACATATCGGCGGCATTCTGCATATGTTCCATGCCTATCATACGCTGCCGACCTCGGTGATATTCGACGAAACCCTGATGCTCAACTACGAGGACCTACGCAGCCGTCTGGCGGACGAGCATCGGCAGGCGATTACCGAGCTGTTAAATGGACACGGATTGGCCAAGGCGGAGCCGGTATTGCATCTGGCCCATGGAGAGGTCAATAAGGAGTTGCCCAAGTACGCCCAGCAGGTCGATGCTGATCTGGTCGTCCTCGGCGGTGTCGATCGCAACACCGCCGACCGGTTGTTTTCAGGCAGTACCACCGAGAGTGTGGTCGATCATCTGCAGGCGGATCTGTTGGTGGTCAGGGCGCCGCTACAACAGGAGCGGCGCCGCCATTAGACCGGATCAGCAATCGAAGCTGGCCCATACCGGTGCGTGGTCGGAGGGTTTCTCCATCCCGCGAATGGCATAGTCGATACCGGTCTCTATCAGTGCATTCATCAGCGGTTTGGTGGCCAGAATCAGGTCGATCCGCAGTCCCCGCTTGGGCTCGCGCTCGAATCCGCGACTACGGTAGTCGAACCAGCTGAATAACTCGTTGCTGGTGGGATTCTGTTCGCGGTAGCTGTCCTGCAGGCCCCAATCCATCAACCGGTTGAGCCATTCACGCTCTTCCGGCTGGAAACTGGTCTTGCCGGTTCGCAACCAGCGTTTACGGTTATCCTCGCCGATACCGATATCCAGATCGGTGGAGGAGATGTTCATGTCGCCAATCACCACCAGCGGTTGTTCAGGATCGCATTCGGTTTCCAAATAGTGCTGCAGATCGGCGTAGAAACGGCGCTTGGCCGGGTACTTGGTTTCGTGGGCGATATTCTCCCCTTGGGGGAAGTAACCGTTGATTACCCGGATAGTCTGACCCGAGGGGGTCGCAAAATCGCCGATGATCATGCGGCGCTGGGCATCTTCATCATCGCCGGCAAAGCCTTTCTGCAGGCTAAGGGGGGCTTCACGGGAGATCAGGCACACGCCGTAGTGACCTTTCTGGCCATGGTAATTGACCTGATACCCCAGCGCTTCGATGGCGGCTGTTGGAAACTCGCCGTCATGGACTTTGGTTTCTTGAATACCGATAACATCGGGCTGTTGGGATTCGATCAGCGCTTCGAGTTGATGAAGGCGGGCGCGTATGCCATTGGTATTGAACGAGATGATCTTCATGAAGGAGTCCGTACAGGAGATTGAGGCAGTACCGTGGTTAGGGCCGAAATATAGCCGAACAACCCGGTATCGAACAGTCGGAGTTGCTGGAAAGTGTAACTGTTTGGGCTTGGCTGCATCTGTAATCACTGATGCGATCGGCTTGTGAGACCACAGCAACGGCAAGCCGTTCGCTTCATAGTAAAAAACTATCGGCCCGATGCATCTTTGCTGCTGGAGCCGCGTCCTAGTAATCGTTAGAGTAGTGGCAGTTTTTAAGGGAGCACTAATATGTCCAGCTTTGATTTTGACCTTTTTGTTATCGGCGCCGGTTCAGGCGGTGTTCGGGCTGCACGGATGGCTGCGGCAAAAGGCGTACGGGTTGCCGTTGCTGAAGATCGTTATATGGGTGGCACCTGCGTAAACGTCGGTTGTGTACCGAAAAAGCTCTATGTCTACGCCTCCCAATATGCTGAGCATTTCGAAGAGTCCGCTGGGTTTGGATGGAATGCCGAGGTTCAAGGCTTCGATTGGGGGCGTTTGCGGGATAACAAAAAAGCCGAAATTTCGCGGCTGAATGGAATCTACAACAACCTGCTGGATAACTCCGGTGCCGAGGTGATCAACGGTCGTGCAACGGTTGTCGGCCCTCAGCAGGTGGAGGTGAATGGCAAAACCTACAGTGCCGAGCGTATTCTGGTGGCCACCGGCGGTTGGCCGTCGGTGCCCTCCATCGACGGTGCCGAATATGCGGTGACCTCGAATGAAATTTTCGATCTGGAGCAGTTTCCTGAGCGCATTTTAATCGTCGGCGGTGGTTATATTGCCGTCGAGTTTGCCGGAATTTTCAACGGTCTGGGTGCTCAAACGACCCAGTTATATCGTGGTGATCTGTTTCTGCGAGGCTTCGACAATCAGGTTCGAGGCTTTGTTGCCGAGGAGATGCGCAAGAAAGGCGTCGACCTGAGATTTAATCTTAATGTTGAATCAATTCAAAAGCTTGATGACGGAAGCTTACGTGCTTTCTTGACTGATGGCTCAACCATGGATACCGATGCCGTGCTGTATGCAACCGGTCGTAAGCCCAACGTTAACGGCTTGGGATTGGCGTCGGTCGGCGTTTCCCAGGCCAAAGACGGTTCGATTGAGGTCGATCAGAATTTCCGCAGTTCGGTTGAGTCGATCTATGCCATCGGTGACGTGATCAATCGGGTCCAGCTGACACCGGTAGCATTGGCGGAAGGGATGCAGCTGGTGGAGCACCTTTACGGCGAGCAGCAGCGGCAGGTGAGTTACGAATTGATTCCGACAGCCGTATTCAGTCAACCCAATATCGGCACTGTCGGACCCAGTGAAGAGCAGGCGGTCGAGCAATACCCGAATCTGGATGTCTACCAGTCCGAATTCCGGGCGATGAAGCATACCTTGAGCGGCTTGCAGGAGCGCACGCTGATGAAGCTGCTGGTGGATGCCGATACCGATCGGGTGATCGGTGCCCATATGGTCGGTCCCGATGCGGGCGAGATTACGCAGGGCTTGGGGATTGCGTTGAAAGCGGGTGCCACCAAGGCGCTGTTTGACAGTACCATCGGTATTCATCCGACCGCCGCTGAAGAGTTTGTGACCATGCGAGAGGCTGCACGTCGTTATCGCGGCGGACAACGTCAGTCCTGATAGCGATTCAGCACTTCGTTAACGGAGGCCAGGTAGCTGCTACCGAATAGGTTCAGATGGTTGAGCAGGTGGTAGAGGTTGTAGAGCGGCTGCCGCTCCTGCCAGCCGGACGCAAGCGGATTGGCCTCCAGATAGGCGGCGTAAAACTCCGGGTCAAAGCCGCCGAACAGGCGAGTCATCGCCAGGTCGGCTTCGGCCCAGCCGTGATAGACGGCCGGATCGATCAGGTAGGGGCGGCAATCGGCAGTCATTGGCCCTTCGGTTTGACCCGGTCCATGCTCCGGGCTACCGAACAGTACGTTGCCTGACCAGAGATCACCGTGAATCAACACCGCCGGCTGTTCCGGAATCAGCTGCTGTAGCCGCTCACATAACCGCTCCAGACGCTTCATCATCGCGTTATCCAAAAGCCCCTTGTTGTAAGCTCTGCGCCCTTGGGGGAGTAATCGTTGTTGGGCGAAGAAGCGGCAACCGTCTGGATCCGTTGAGTTGGACTGCTCGCTGAGCCCGCAATAGGTCGAGCGGTTGAAGCCGAAATCAGGTTGAGGTTGCTGATGGAGTGATGCCAGTTGATGCCCCAGCTTGCGCCAGTGGGTTTTGGACGGCGGGCAGGGCCGGATCATCTCAAGTACCAACAGCTGGGCGTCGGCGGTGTATACCTTCGGTATTGGAAGCGTGTCGGAGTCGGCCAGCGCTTGCAGTCCCGCTGCTTCGGCTTGAAAAAAATTCCGAGGCGGATGCGGGTGATGTTTGACGAAGTAGCAGTGATCGAACTCGTTGACGGCTCTATAGCTCTGACCAATACAACCGCCGGAGAGGGACGACAGTTGCCAGTGCGCCCCCAGACCGGTCTGCTGGAGCAGCTGTCGCAGCGATTCGGTCATTGCGGCGCGTCCTGCGGGATTGTCCCTGGCTGGGTTCGGGGGATGTCGAGGCCCGGTTGATGTTAGGGATCAGTGACGTTTCAGTTCATGGTCTCGATAGTGACTGTCGGTCCAGCATTTGGGCAGTGTTTCACCGGAGGGGAAGGTCAGCGCATCCTTGCGGATATATTCAGGATCCATCAGGTCCTCTCCTTGCTGATACTGTACCTGTGTCTGCATTTCGAACGGATTGATCAATTCGGTCATGTTCAGTACCTGAACCAGATGACCGGTGTTACGTTCTTTCAGAAACATGCGGATTACCTCCGGATAAGGTCAGGCTCGGGGCTGCTCCCGGCTTAGAGCGGGTGGTTCTTGATGTGACGGGTTAGGGTCTGCTTCAGCTCCTGCGCATGGCGGAAATCATGGTGGCGCTGCGCCACACGGATATCATCGATTAGAATTTTGCGCATACGGCGGGCGCCGTCGCGTTGATGGTTTAGGTTATCGCCATAGGCCAGGGCGATAAACCGATCCAGGTGTTCGTGCTCGCCAATGGCGTCAACTTCACCCTGTTCAAGTTCCGCCCAATCGAGGCAGTCTTTGTAAGTCAGCATGGGGGGCTCCAAGCTTGTTTAATGTCACAGTCGTTTATAGAAAATAGTGTAAAAACGGCTGACAGCAAGTTGCACCGCACAAGAATTTAATGAGCCAAGTTGTCATCTAGTGGCGCTGAGGCGGTGGCTCAGCTCAGGCTCTTGGGCGGATGGTGCAGGTAAAGATTCAGTAACTGTTTGACCTGCGGCAGATCGTCTTCGTCGACCATCTCACAATAGCCGTTTGCAATTGATTGAAAACGCTGTTGAAACTGCTCTTGGGTGAGGTGCTGACTGCGGGCCTGCCAGTGCAGGTGGCTGACATCCAGCTTGAGGCGGCTGGACAGGTGTTCCAGGTTCATAACACTACCTCCATAAACATAAGCATTATCGCGGTCGATGATTCTGCGGGAGAGTGCCCGGTGATCATCCAGGTAGTATTTAGCTATTGTATGTTTTTTGACCAGAGTGGTCGAATGAAAACCGTTGAAGTGAAGAATGCCTATCTCGCCAAAGCCATTGGTGTTGATGGCTTTGGCGAGGACAAATAGGGTTTATTCGACCGCAGGGTTGGCAGCCTGGATTGCTGTTAGGGCAATGGTATAGACGATATCGTCCACCAGGGCTCCTCGGGACAGGTCGTTGACCGGCTTGCGCATACCCTGCAGCATCGGGCCGATACTGATGACATCGGCGCTACGCTGAACCGCTTTGTAGGTGGTGTTGCCGGTATTCAGGTCCGGGAACACGAAAACGGTAGCTCGACCGGCCACTTCGCTGTCGGGGGCCTTGCTGCGGGCCACGCTCTCCATCACGGCGGCGTCGTACTGCATCGGCCCGTCGATCAGCAGATCCGGTCGCTTGGCCTGAGCGATCTCGGTCGCCCGGCGAACCTTCTCGACGTCGGCGCCCTGGCCGGATGAGCCGGTGCTGTAGCTGATCATCGCAACCCGGGGTGGAATGCCGAATGCCTTGGCTGAATCGGCACTCTGGATCGCGATATCGGCCAGCTCCTCGGCGTTCGGGTCCGGGTTGATGGCGCAGTCACCGTAGACCAGAACCTGCTCCGGAAGACACATAAAGAACACCGACGACACCAGGTTCGACTGGGGTGCTGTCTTGATCAGTTGCAGCGGGGGGCGGATGGTGTTGGCGGTGGTGTGAACCGCGCCGCTGACCAGACCATCGACATGATCGCGCTCCAGCATCATGGTGCCGAGTACGACGTTGTCCTTGAGTTGATCCAGTGCCGTTTCGACGGTCAAGCCCCGATGCGCACGCAACTCCATCATGCGATCGACATAGTGACTGCGAATCAGTTCCGGGTTGTAGATCTCGACGCCGTCACCCAGTTGGATGCCGTGACCCTCGGCGATCCGACGGATCTCCTGCGGGTCACCCAGCAATGTACAGCGGGCGATGCCGCGATCGGCGCAGATTGCCGCAGCCTTGATGGTGCGGGGTTCGTCCCCCTCGGGCAGCACGATGTGCTTATCGGCACGACGGGCACGCTCGATCAGTTGATAACGGAAGGCAGGAGGGGACAGTCGGCGCTCGGCCTGACCCGCCGTCAGGCTTTGTAACCAGTTGCTGTCGACGAAGGAGGCGGCGATACCCTGGATCTTTTCGATCCGCTGCAGATCGTCGGCAGGAACTTCGCTGTTAAAGCTCGGCAGGGCCTGGGCAATCTGCCAGATATCGGACTCGACACAGAGCAGCGGCAGGCCGGTGGCGATGGCGTTGCGGCATAGTCGCAGTACCGATTTGTGCGGTTGAACGCCGCCGGTCAGCACCAGGGCCGACAGATCAACGCCGTCCAGCGCCGCCAGGCAGACCGCCATGACGATGTCGTCCCGGTCACCGGGGGCGAAGACCAGCGTGCCGGGCGTCAACTCATCGACCAGATTCTCGACCCGTTGGGCGCACAGGGTGATCTTGTGAACACGACGGACATCGCTTTGGCCGCTACTCAGTACCTCGGCGCGCAGGAACTGACTGATGTCCGAAACCCGTGGCGACATCATCCGCTCGCGCCAGGGAATACCGGCGATCAGGCGGAAACTGTCGTTGAACAGGGTGGCGTCCTCGGTGACCTGATCTACGGTCAGACTAGTGCGCACCTCTCCTTTGGGGGTTGCGTCCAGACACAGGTTACCGTCGGCGTCGATCGGCGCACCGAGCATATTCAGGATACAGCCGATCACCTTGGGGTTGCGGATGCCGCCGTAGGCGCGGGCGGTGATATCGATATGATCCTGCAGGGTTTCGATATTGTCGCTGCCGGGGGTCGAGACGATGATGACTTCGGCGTCGAGGGCCTTGGCGATCTCTTTGTTGATGCGGCTGGCGTAGGGCTGAGTCCGGGTGGGAACCATCCCTTCGACGATCACGATCTCTTCGTCACCGGCGCGGCTCGATTCGTAGCGCTTGACCAGCTCTTCCAGCCCTTCATGACCGCGATCGTCGCGCATCATCCGCTCGACCTCGTTGATTGCCATGGGTTCGGCAATCTCGTGACCGCAGGCGGTCGACAAGATCTTGACCGAACGATCCTGACCGTCACGGTCTAGGTGCTGACTGATGGGTTTGAAGAAGTGGACTTTGAGGCCCTGGCGTTCCAGCGCGTGAAACAGGCCAAGAACGGCGGTGGTCAGGCCGGTACCTTGTCCGGTCGGTACCAGCATCAACGTGTGCGTCACAACAGATCCTTAAATGTCATACCCCGATGATAGTTTGCATGCAGCAACATTCAGGCCATTCAACGGGGTGGTTGCTGCAATGCGACATTCTAAGGGGCTTTGGACGAAATTAATATTTCAGTTGTTCAATTTATTAGTGACACTGTTGATTTTATCGTCCATGGATTGAGCTCGATCAGTTCGAGTGCCCATCCGCATCGAGGTATTAATTCGCGGCGCCCCCATCTGGTGCAGTTCTTGGTGGCAGCGCTTCACCGCGGCCATGACCTCATCCCAGTCGCCTTCCACGTTGGTGCCGTAAGCATGCATTCGGTGTTCCAGGCCGGCTTCCTCAAACACCTGCTGGCATCGGGCGACGTAACTGGATACTGAGACGCCAACGCCCAGGGGGACCACACAAAGATCGATCATTACCTGCATAGCTTAATGCTCCTTTATTGTTGATACGGCCCGGCAGTATGGGGTCAGCCTAGCAGCGTTTGCTTGGCCTGGTTGATCTTGGCGGCGAGGTAGTTACTGCCGCCTCGGTCCGGATGCAGCTTCTGCATCATCCGTTTGTGGGCCTGGATAATCTGTTGCTCGCTGGCGCCGGGTTCGAGGCCAAGAATCTGGTACGCCTCATCGGCGCTCATGGCTGAATCGGCGCCTGAGTCGGTTTGTTCCTCTGCCGAGCCGGAGGCGGTGTCCCAAATCTGAGGCCGATGGCGCTCGATGTAGGCATCGAGTAGTTTCAGTGCCTGGGGATCATGGCCGGCACACTGTCGATACAGCTGTAACAGTTCATTATCGCTGAGTTGATCCAGGGTCCGCCCGGCAAAGCGCCCCTGACGTATGTGGCCGTTGATGGCGCCGCTGTCATGGTCAAGATGCATATCGAGCCAATCGGTACTGGCTTGGGACTGTTGCCCGGTTTGTGTTGAACCGGTTTGTCGACGGCGTTGTTGACGCCGGAGCTTGGGCAGCCAGCGCAGCAGAGGAATCAACAGCGGTAGAAGGCGGCGGGCGAAGGGCAGCATCGAACTGACCAACGCGAATAGCCAGTGCAGGCGCCCGGTCAGGGCCATCCATAGGGTCAGCAGGGCCAAAACAATCAGCAGCAGCTGTAACAGAAAGCGTTTACCGCGTTGTGGCGCCCGTGCAAGGAACCAACGCACTCCACTGACAAGGAGAAACAGCGATAGTACAAGAATCAGTAGAGTCAACGACGGGGTTTCTCCAGTTGGTGGCGTAGTTGGGTCAGGGCGGCACTGGGGGCTAGGCGCTCCAAAGCCTGCTGCCCGGCAGTAGCATAGACCGCCACCGCATTGAGAAGTTTACTCAGTTGTTCCGGACTACCGGGGTCAAACCGGCAGTGGGCGCCACCGCTTAATCGGGCCATTTGGGCAAAGCCGTTGCTGGCGGTGGTGTTATTGCCTTCCTGGAACAGAAACAGCGGTAGCTTCCGCAAACCGCATTCACCGGCGCGCTGGCAAAGGTCATCGATGGGTTCTTCGATGCAGTCGCCGATAAAAACCAGGGCTTGCACCGGTTGTTGTCGGTGCTGGTCGAGGGCGTGGTCGAGTAGTCGGCCGATCTGGGTATGTCCCCCCAGGCAGGTAACCGCCGACATCGCTCTTACCATCTTATCGGCACCCTGATGCCAGGGGCTGGAACGTAGCTCATCGTAACCCCGATAGAAGCAGAGTTTGATCTGCAGCTGACCCAGGCCACGGGTTTGGGTGAACATATCGGCCTGCAGCTGGCAGGCGGTATCCCAGGTGGGCTGGCGGCTGGCGGTGGCGTCGAGTGCAAAGATCAGCCGTCCGCCACCGTTTTTGCTTGGCGACGGGTGCTTGTTTACCTGTTGTAGGAAGTCGGCGACCTGCTGCTCATTACGGGCAACCGGCGACTTAGGATCGTTCATGGGGCGTCCCACTGCTATCAACGCTGTCGATAGTCATAGTATAGGGCCGTCCCGGAACTGAAAAGCCGGTGTCCGGCTTGGCTGGATCAGAGATTGTGGGTGACGCCGTGGAGGCGCTCTTCCAGAGTACCTTTCAACAACTTGAACAGACGGATGGACGCATCGATTTCGTCTTTGCGGTTGGTCAGACTTTCGATGTTCAGTCCCAGCGGGATATCCAGGGCTTGGCAGGCATCCAGGATCCGCTCCAGATTTTGCTGGCAGGTGCGGATCGACTGCATCAACGGGTTGTCGGCTTCCAGGATTTCACTGGCAACCTCGGCAGGGACCGAAATAGCAAGCCAGCTCATGAACTCCAGCGTCTTGGCGCTGCCGCAGGGTGTAAAGGTCAGCACGATGCGCTTTGGTGAACTGCCCTGAGACTGGCAAAGTTCACCGTATTGGCGCAGCAGGGCGATGGTGGCATCGGCATCATAGACCGCTTGCGAGACGAAGAACTCGCAACCGTTGTCGACCTTGCCGGACAGACGCTGGTGCTCATCGCCTTTAACGGCATGGCGCTCGGCGATGGTCACGCCGCCCAGACTGAAAGGGTAGTCGTGTTCCGTCATCGCCTGGTAAGCATCCGGCAGTGACAGCTTGATATCCGCATCTGCGGAAGGGCTGCCTACCAGTACCAGGTTGCGGACGCCGTATTGATTCCAGGCATCGTCAAGCCACTGCTCAAAGCTGGCACGGTCGCGCTGCGAGACGCTCTTGTAGGTGATGATCGGACGTTGGCTCTTGCTGGCCAGCAGCGCCGAGTACTCGCGTGGATCGCGGGTGCCGATAAACGGGAAGGGGCGGGGCTTATCGATTCGCGCACTCTCGTCCTGAATGTCGTAGACGATCAGACCGTCATAATCGACACTGGCCAGGCGCTCCAGCAGCTTGTCGGCGATTTCGTCCATCTGCATATCGTCGGTGCTGCCCTTGGGTGGGGTGGTACCAAACAGATAGAAGCCCTTCTGCGGGTTGCCGAAATCGGGGTGGCTGGCGAGTGTCATAAAGCGATCCTAAGGTGTTGCCTGACCGGTTAAGGTGTAAGCCGGTAATGCGTCAATGTTATGGCTTCGAATTATAAGCGCGAAGTTGTTATAACGTCATTGGTTATAAGTGGAAAGATTCTCAACCCAACTTGAAGCGAATTAATATAGAGTGATGAACTCGGCTCAAGACCAGCGTACTAACTAAACATCGATCCAGCCAAAGGCGCGGTAACTATTTTTTTCATCCGCTGTAACCTAGGCTAAGTTATTGCGTCTATTGAGCTATTAAAGGCCGGGCGCGTTGAGTTGTAACCCTCCTGATCCCCAGTGGATCGGGTGATCAGGGAAACTCGATTTAAGCCCGTTTTCTATTCTGACAGATGAGGTTAGCTTGAGTTTGCTACACCCCGGTAGTTCATCAGAGGCCGTCACCCCAACGCTGGTGCTGATTTTCAAACGTCCAAAACCCGGACAGGGAAAGCAGCGGCTGGCTGCCGATATCGGACTGTGGTCCGCCTGCCAACTGGCCGAGCAATTCCTGAATTGTGCCTTAGAGGACCTGCGAGACTGGCCCGGACCTGTGGTGCTGTCACCCTCCATGGCGGAGGATCGCGAATGGGCTCAACAGCTTCTGCCCGAGGCGGAGGTGATGGTACAAGCCGAAGGAAACCTGGGGCGCCGAATCTTGGCGCTGGATCAGGGTTTACGTGCCAGGGGGCACCGAAGCTTGATCTACATCGGTAGCGACGCTCCGATGTTGAAGCCAATTCATTTTAAAACGGTAGCCGAGTCATTAAACAAGCAGTCGGTGGTGGTTTGTCCCGCCGCCGACGGCGGCGTTACCATCATGGCCAATTCACAACCCTGGCCGGCGGCTCTTGAGCAGTTGCCTTGGAGCACGGATCGGTTGGGACAGAGTCTGGCGGCCTGTTGCATAGAGGCTGGACAGACGGTGGCCGGCGTGATGTCCAGCTACGATATCGATCATCAATCCGACCTGCAGCGACTGCGGCAGGACTTGGCCGAGGATTCACGCCCGCAACGACGACAGCTGTTGGCGTTGATCGAGCAAGTTGATCGTAAAGATATGGCGACCGAAGACCCTGCTGGTAGTGAGACCGGAGCCGCTTCTGCGAGCGGTGGCGATCAACGCAAACAGCCGATTTTGGTCTGAATCCTAGAACGAGAACAGCAACGTGAACGATCTTAATATCAGTTCGAACAACCTGATTCCTACCCGCAGCCAGGATTGGTATTTTACTCCGGAGGGAGATCCTCGGGGCTATATCCAACCCCAGGGATTAAAGGAACTTTGGTTTCATACCGGAACCGCTTGCAACCTGGCGTGCTCTTTCTGCCTGGAGGGTTCCGGCCCCGGGGACAAACGCCTGGAATTGGTCAAACTGCCGGATGTACAGCCATTTATTGAAGAAGCGCTGACATTGGGCGTGGAGCAGTTTTCCTTCACCGGCGGTGAGCCTTTCCTGGCCAAGGATATCGTCAAGATCCTCGAGTATGCGACCCGCTATCGTCCCTGTCTGGTGCTGACCAACGGCACCGAACCACTGCGTAAGCGCATGCATCAACTCGAAAACCTTCGCCATGCGACGCATAAGGTGAAGTTTCGCATCAGCCTGGACTACCCCAGTGCGGTACAGCACGATGCCGATCGCGGCGAGGGTAGCTTTGATCAGGCGCTCGATAGCCTGGTCGATCTGCACCGCATGGGATTTGCGGTATCGGTGGCCCGCCATATGGACAAAGGGGAGGACAGCGCGGCGGTGGAGCAGCAGTTCCGGCAGCTGTTTGTCGAGCGGGGGCTTCCGGAGGATATGAATATCGTGGCCTTCCCGGACTTTGCCGTCCCCGGTAGTCACCCGCTGGTGCCGCAGGTGACCGAACACTGTATGACCACCTATCAGGATGAACAGAGTCGAAGCCAATTTATGTGCGCCTTCAGTAAAATGGTGATCAAGCAGCAGGGTCGGATGCGTGTCTACGCCTGCACGCTGGTGGATGATGACCCGGAATATGACCTGGGAGCCACTCTGACCGAAGCGATGGAGCATCGTATCAGTATGCGTCACCATCGTTGTTACAGCTGTTTCGCCTTCGGTTCTTCCTGTAGTGAAGGCTGATTAATCAATCGGTTATCAATTTTGTTTTAATTAAACTCTAGTTTTAGGAGCGACCGTGTTAGGAATAATCGGCGGTACCGGAATATATCAACTCGACGGACTCGAAGTGGTTGAGGAGCATCAGATCCATACTCCCTACGGCCCGCCGTCAGCACCGGTGATCCAGGGTGAGCTAGGCGGCCAGCCGGTTTGCTTTCTGGCCCGTCACGGTCAAGGCCACCAGTTGCTGCCGTCCGAGGTCAACTATCGGGCCAACATCTGGGCGCTGAAATCGGTCGGTGTTACCCGGGTCCTGGCGGTATCGGCGGTTGGTAGCCTGCGTGAAGAGATCGCACCGGGACAGATGAGCGTTCCGTCACAGTATTTCGACTTTGTGAAGGGTAACCGGGAACGCAGTTTTTTCGGTGACGGTCTGGTTGCCCACGTCTCCACCGCCGAGCCCACATGTGCCGATCTAACCGCACGTTTGAGTCAGGTGGCCGAAACCCTGGATCAGCCGTTGCATACCGGTAAAACCTACGGCTGCGTCGATGGTCCGCGTCTAGGCACCCGTGCCGAGAGCCATTTTCTGCGGGGTGCCGCCGGTTGTGATCTGGTCGGCATGACCAACGTACCGGAAGTGTTCCTGGCCCGCGAAGCGCAGCTTTGCTACTGCACCCTCTGTATCGCTACCGACTACGACTGTTGGCTGGATGATCCGTCCCAGCATGTCAGCGTTGAGCAGGTGATCAGCCGTTACGGAGCCAGCCTGGAACGGGCCAAAACGCTGGTGCATGAATTGATCAGCCAGGGCGATTTGCTTCATGACAGCTGTGATTGCCGCCATTCCCTCGACTGCGCGGTACTGACACCTGAAGCGCATCTGGATGATGATAAGCGTGCGCTGCTGGAGTTGCTCAAGCGTTGATCGCAGCCGACTCCTCAGAGCCACCGCCACAACCTCCGGTGCAGCCACCGGTGCATCCGCCGCTCAGTGTTATTGTGCCGGTGGGACCGGCGGAAACCACCTTGGCACCCCTGCTGGCCGAGCTGCTGTTACTGCCGCCGGGGTGTGAGATTTTGCTGGTGGACTGCCCCGGGTCTAGAGAGCTGGTTCAAAGCTGTCACCCGCCAGAGTCTTTGCTGCAGTGCCACCAGTTGCGACGGCTGCAGGCCGAGCAGGGCCGGGCAGTACAGATGAACCTGGGGGCTAGGCAAGCCCGTGGTCGGTTTGTTTGGTTTCTCCACGCCGATAGCAGGCTCAGTCCCTGGTTGATCGAGCAGCTTTTCGAAGGGCTCAACAACACCCCGGACGGACTTCACTGTTTTCGCTTGCGCTTTGCCGATGATGGCCAGGGCCCGATGTCGGTTAACAGCACCGGTGCTCACCTGCGTACCGCCTGGCTGGGGGTGCCGTTTGGGGATCAGGGCTTCTGTCTGAGCCGTGAGCGGTTCTTTGCCCTCGGAGGTTACGATGAGTCCGCTCCCTACGGCGAAGACCATCTGCTGTTATGGGCCGCTCGTCGCCGACAGATGCTGTTGTGCTATCACCGAGCAACACTGGGAACCAGCGCCCGCAAATACCGCCAGGCCGGATGGGGTCGCCTGACCCTGCGCTATCAGTTCTATTGGATTAAACAGGCGCTACCGCAGTATTGGTGCCTGCTGCGAGGCCGCTGAACCGCTTGCTGCCGCGAAACAGCGTTTGCGTCTGCTGACCTTCGAGGCTGCCGGTATGGCGCTCGATCAACGCCTGTTGCTGACCCTGAGCGCTGGCCAGGTCGTCAAACCTGCTATCCGGCACTCCCACCCAGCAAAAATATCGAAGCGGTGCCTGGCGGGTTAAGGCCTTACGGCTGAGCAACGCCCTCACCGATCTCTTTCATTCCCAAGTTAAGAATTGTCGGTTCACTATGATTATTTTTTGAACCCGATCTTTTCCCCCTGTGACCTACCTGGCAAGACAGCAAGAACGCGCCCCGCGCCAGGAGTCAATCATGATCAGCACAGCACTTTACGAATTGGCCCATCGTCTGCGTAGCCAGGGCCAGGCCAATCAAGCCCTTATCATTGACCGTTCCGATTTTGAATCGCTGCAGCAGGAGTTGAGCAACATGCACTGTCTCCGGGCTCTTCGGGCACTGCGTCAGGAACACCCGAGTTACGGCGGCATGGCGCTGGTTATTCAAGAAGGACTGGCCATCTAAGGGGGCCAGCTCCACCGGCCGTCAGGTTTTCCCTGGCGGTCGATTGAGCGGGAAAGGGAAAAGGGCGCAGCAGATCGCCATAGGGAGGCAGGATCATGCAACAACAACGCATCCCGAAGATCGATAGCCGGTTTTGGCATTGGCAAAAGCCGGTCCGGCTTCCTAAGCTGAAACTAGTCTCAGATCGCACCGATCCAGGCCATCGGGTCGATTCGACATCGCAGCAACCGTGCGCTGAGACAAAGGCCGACAGGAAGCAGGTGTACGTCACCTATCGCGTGTCGCCGGCTCCATCAGCCGATCTGTATCCACCTTGCCGTTCAGTGCAACCGCGTTGCCTGGGCGCCGTCAGCTGACGGAGGTGCCTATTGATGGACAGTGCCAGTGAGCGAGTCGCCGAAGAGGCCGCTTGGATTCATCGAATCGGCCAGGGCGATAAAGCGGCCCTGCAGTTGTTGTACCAGCGCTATGCCCCACGCATTTTTCGGTTCGTGATCCGGATGATGAAGGACGAAGCCAAGGCCGAGGAATTGGTCAACGATGTGATGATGGAGATATGGAAGAGCGCAGCCGGTTTCGAGGGGCGCTCGTCACCATCGACCTGGATTCTCGGTATTGCACGCTTTCGGACCCTGAATGCGGTACGGGGGAAAAAGTTGGACACGGTCGAGTTGACTCAGGCGCCGGAAGCGGTGGATGAGGCTGAAGACGCCAGTGCCGCGAAAAGCCATGAGCAGCTACGGGCGTTGCTTCGACAGAGTATCGCGCGGTTATCGGATGAGCATCGTGAAGTGGTCGAGCTGACCTTCTTTCATGACTGTTCCTACAAAGAGATCGCCGAAATTCTGCAATGCCCTGAAAATACAGTGAAAACCCGGATGTATCATGCCAAAGCCAAGTTAAAACCCTGGTTGAAGAACCTGGGACTGGCCGACGCTGAATTGGGAGGAGTGACATGACAGAACAAAGAATGGAACAGCTGCTGGCCTGGTATGCGAACGGTACGCTGGAGGAGGCCGAGCGCCGCGAGGTGGAAGCCTGGCTGGAGAACAACCCCAATGCTCAACTGCAATTGGCCGAGTATGAGTTTATGCAGCAGAGCGTGGCTGAGGTAGGGACGGAAGAGCCGGTGTTCAACACCGAAGCTGGTTTTGAAAACCTGATGGCCCGTATCGACAGCGAAGAAGCGGCCAATGAAACGGTTGAGCCGCGCACTGGTTCATCGCTGTTTGCCGGTCTGCAAAACTGGTTCACCGACACCCTCAACTGGAATCAAACCCCGGCTTTCGCCAGGGTTGCGGTGGTCTCTCAATTCGGCGTGGTGATCGCCCTAGGGGCGGTGCTGTTGCTGCCTTCGGATGCCGAGGACGGCTATCAGGTGTTAAGCGGTAGCCCTCCCGCGGTGGTCGCCGCAGGGCCCCGAGCCACCATCGGCTTTAATCTCGACATCAGTCTGGCTGAGATGCAGAAGTTGCTGCGCGAGCAACAGGTGGTCATCGTCGGTGGCCCCAGTGCCATCGGAACCTACCAGATTGAGCTGCCCAGAGATGATCAGGTCGAGGCGCGTCTGGCCGCGTTAAAGGCCAATCCTGCGGTGATCTACCTACAGAGGAATGCACCGTGAACAGGGCCACGAGAGCGCTGCTGCTGACACTGCTGCTGTTCAGCGGTGTCAGTATGGCGCAACAGCCTTCTGCTGGAGCAGGCGCCCTGAACCCTGCCGATCCCGGGCGGATGCCGCTGGATGATCCGTTGCTGAGCAGCCAGGGCAGCTGGAATCAGGCTTATGCCGATCAGTGGAATCTGGCACATATCGGGTTGGTCAGTCCGCAAGGCCTGCTCAATACAGCTATCCCCCGACAACTACAACCGGTCACCGTGGCATTGATCGATAGCGGCGTCGATTATCGGCATCCGGATCTGCCACTGAAACAGCTGTGGCGCAATCCGAACGAGCGCGACAATGGTCGAGACGACGATGGCAATGGTCTGATCGACGATTTGATCGGATGGAACTTTGTCGGCCGCAACAATACTCCCTGGGATGACCATGGCCACGGCACCCATATCGCCGGGATTATTGCAGCCGGTCAAAACAACGGTATCGGCATTTCCGGTATCGCCCCCAACGCCCGGCTGATGGTGCTCAAAGTGGTCGATGCCAGTGGCCACGCCAGTGGTAGCCATATCGCCGGTGCTATCCGCTACGCCGTTGATCAGGGCGCCAGGCTGATCCATCTGAGCCTCGGCGGTCAACAGCCCGGCGACCTCGAACTGGATGCCCTCAACTATGCCCTCGATCAGGATGTGCTGGTGATTACCGCCGCGGGTAATCAGGCCAGCGATGATCCGGGACGAGGCTATGATCAGTTGCCGTCACTACTGGTGGTCGGTGCGGTGGCACCCGATGGCCGCCGCGCCGCGTTCAGCGACTGGGGGACGACCCTGGATCTGATGGCGCCGGGGGTGAACGTGTTGTCGCTGCGGGCTAAGGGTAGCGATTTTTTGCGCCGTAACGGTGTCCAGGGCTACCGTCAGGCCAGCGCGGTGGTGTCTCAGGAGTACTATCGGGCAACCGGGACCTCATTTGCCGCCCCCCATGTGACGGCCATTGCTGCGCTGCTGTTGGGGCGGGATCCGCAACTGACATCAGCCCAGCTGCGACGCATCCTGTTGCACTCCGCCCGCGATCTGGGACCGACAGGAACCGATCGGAATCACGGCTATGGCCTGTTGGACGCCGAGGCTGCGCTGAGCGCGACCCCTGAGTATTTTGTCGAAGCGCGATTGGAACGGGCGGAACTGGATTCAGGCAATCAGCTGTTGTTGATCGGCACCACCGATGCGGATCAGTTTCTTCAGGCCCGGATCGACTACGCCCTGGGTGAGCCGCCGCAGCAATGGAAAACCTTGCTGCCCATTGCTCAGCCATTACGTGAGCAGCCGTTGCTGAGTTTAGACCCCAGTACTCTGCCTGAGGGTGAACTGATGACGTTGCGTCTGGTAACCGAGCATCAAGACGGCAGCCGTCGCGAGAGTCGGTTACAGCTGCAACTGCCGGGAGAAGCACCATGACCATCCCACGGGCTAGGCTAGTAAAAGGGTGTTATTGGTTGGGGCTGGCTGCGATGCTGCAGATCGGCAGCGCCTGGGGCTGGGATCAACCACAGTCGATCCAAACGCATCAGCAGCCGATGCGTAGCCTGTCGTTACCGGCGGACTGGGGCGCTGAAGTCTGGGCGCAACAGCGCGGTATTGAGGGCCTGCAACTGCAGCGGGGTCGCGATGGACGTCAGTATCTGAATTTCCGGGCCGACGATGCACACTGGCAGCAGCTTCAGGCCCAGTGTGATTCGACCAATCCGTTAGCGCCTCAATGTGCCAACGACAGCTGTCAGCGGGTCCAGACGCTTAATGTTACCGGCTCGCTATCGGAAGGCGGGCAAGGCTGGTTGACCCCCAAAGCGCCCGAGCTTAGCGCGATGCTTGCCGGTCACCCCGACCGTTGCCCAGCCGGCCAGCAGGCATTGCCCTGGGATGCTGAGCTGCCCACCGGTACCGATCCGGCCTGCTGGACGCTGCAGCTGGCCCGACCCTGCCAAACGGAAGAAACACCGGTCGAGTACCTGAAACCCTATTGGCGACCCGATCAGTTGGTGTTGCTGTTACCGGCTCCCAGCGATGGCCAGTCCGGTGCGATCGCCGAGCTGCCGGCCGCGCAGGGCCTGCAGGTGCTGGAAGAGACCGAGCTGAAGAGCACCGGACAGCGGCTGGTTCGTGTACGGCGGCCTTCGAATAGCTCGTTGACGCTGGATCAGTTAGCCGAGCAACTGGGGCAGGAACCCTCAGTCCTGGAGGTCCAGAAAGATCTGGCTTACTTCACGCTGGAGGGTTCGGCTGCCGGCACAGCACCGGCCGATCAGTCAGGAGCTTCGGAACAGGCGGATAACGGAGAGTCGACGCCCCCGGTATTTAAGCCGGACCCGTTGGAACCGTTCAATTACGGTCCGGGCCTGACCACCGCTGCGCAATTGGCACCGCACTATACCGGGGCTCAGGTGTCGCTGGCCCTGATCGATACCGGCGTCGATCGAAGCCACCCGGAATTGCAGGCGGCGGTGAAGGCCCAGATCGATTTCACTGATCATGGGTATTCGGCAGACACCCATGGAACCGGTGTCGCGGCGATCATCGCTGCAGCCCGAGGCAACGGCATCGGAGCCTCCGGTGTGGCGCCTGGTGTGGACATACACAGTTTCAAAGCCTGCCATCCGCGACAACCCGGGGGGCTGGCGGCACAATGCTGGGGCAGTAGTCTGATCAAGGCGCTGGATGAAGCGATCAGCCGACAGATTCCGTTGATCAATATGAGCCTGGGCGGGCCGCCGTCGGCCTTGATGCAGCGATTGATACAAACGGCGTCGTCGCGGGGCATTCTGGTTTTGGCCGCTGCCGGTAACGGCGGACCCAACGCTCGCCCCCTGTATCCGGCTGCTTGGCCGGAAACACTGGCGGTCACGGCGGTTGATGCCGAGCGAAGACTCTATGTGCATGCCAACCGCGGTGAGTATGTGCGTGTGGCCGCTCCGGGGGTCGATATGATCACGGCTGCGCCGGCAAACGGTCAGCCGATGCTGTCGGGTACCTCGATGGCAACGGCCCATGCCAGCGGTGTTGCGGCGCTGCTACTGCAGGTGAATCCTCAGGTTAGGGGATCGGAGCTGGCGCAGATGTTGGAACTTCACAGCCGCGATCTGGGCAAGGAGGGGGTCGATACGGAATATGGCGCCGGACTGATCGATGCCTGCGACAGTGCTTCGGAGCTTGCCAATAATGATGTCGCCGACCTCGGTAATCTATGCGGGGGCGGCTTATGAACAGAGAGCGTATCATTATCGGTGCTATCGCGACGTCGTTGGCAGCGACCCTGGTTGGCTGTAAACCGGCGCAGGTAAAAACCGAATCCACACCGTCCCCGAGTCAACAAGCAGCAAACGCCAGCACTAAGCCTGCACCGGCAGCAGCCGCGAACCCGACAGGCGCGGCGACTCAGGGTGCGCTGCCTAAGGGTGCGGCCGCCACCCCGGCCGTTACCGACCAGGCGGGTTACGATAACGCCAAAAGCGATTTTAGCTACGGCCCCGGCCAAGCCTGGCCGAAACTGGTTGTGCCGGTCGAACTCAGGCCGGGACCGCTGGCTCAGGTTTCCGCCCCTGAACCCGTGGTCCAAGTACCGCTAACCGATACGCCCAGCACTGATCAGACCCAATCCGAAGCGATTGCTGAGAGAAAGCAGCCATCGGTGTTGGAGGAGCAGCAGCCGGTAACGGGACCATGTGCCAGCCCGCTAAGCGCAGCTTCGTTGGATCTGGGCCCCAAGGAGAACTGGCTCAGCAGTAAACTGAAAACCACGGCGATGGGGGCACTGAGCAAGATGCTGTTCGGCGGATCCGGCGGCGGTGACGAGGGAGGTTCAGACCGGCCTTCGACGGTCAGTGATCCTATTCCCAAATCGGCTCGTCAGGCCTTTCATGATGAGCTGAGCGATATTGAAATGAGTATCTCGGGTCGGCTCAAGGATGACAGCCTGTTATTGAGCACCGATATCGGTTCGTCGCCGGACAAGTCGACCTTTCATGCGGTCTATCTCGAGAGCAAGGATTGCAAACGCACCTTCCCGGACCGATACCTCAACTATCGCATGTGGGTAGAGTGGTCGCTGTCGGTCAGTTGGACCAAAACCGAACGGCGTTATCAGAATGACAAACTGGTCTCGGAAAAGACCAGCTCCGGCGGTTTCTTCAAAAGCGGCGAGTATGACCTGGCGAAAGGCAGCATCAACCTGAACGACGCCGCACAGTACCAACAGGGGCTGCTGAATGATCTGCCGGCACCGATCTGGCAGCAAATGGGTTTCTCCTCACCGACCTCCGGTGTGCGAGGTTTGGGCAGTCAGTTTAAACAGGTGGACACCTCCAATCTGTTTAACGGCGAATCCGTGGCCGTGGTCCATGTCACCCGCGTCGTTGATGATCGTTATGTGACCCGTGCCTTGCCGTTCAAAATGGAGCGGGGAAGTGGTGAACTGCTTAAATTTAGTCGTTTGTGATGTTTAAGGATATTGTCGGAAGCTGGCACATAATGTCATTTGTCGATACTTATAGTGGCTATTAAATTTCAATATTGAGTAACCATCTAAGGTATGGAGCACAAAGAGAATGGAAAAATATGTAATTGAGCTTGGTGAACTCGATGTTTTTATTATGGGGAAAAACCTTCCTTTACGAAATCTTCCATATCATCTTCAAGAACAAATTGTCTTAAATCTATCGAAAATACTGGCTCATAATTTAGAGGAAACTTATGGCGGTGCATTTTCGTTTAACGTAATAAGTGTTGAAGATGGCTGTATCAAAGGTAAGCTCTTCGTTACATGGACCTTGGTTGCGGGTATTGCCGGAGCGGTCATCGCGTATCCGGGGCTGAAAGCTGGTGCACAGGAACTATGGAATGACGGAAATGCTGTCATAGAGTATTTTGTTGAAGGCAGAGCCTGTGAAGCTCGTTTCGAAGGGCTGGATTTTATTAATGGTTTATATGGACCAGTAAAAAAAGGAGATAACCTTAATAAGATAGCCAGTAGCTTTGATTGTGGAGATGTGACCAAAGAGCAGATTATGGTTGCGATATTCCATGAAAACCCTGATGCGTTTCCATCGAAGAATATGAACTTAATTTTAGAAGGTCAGATGCTGGTAATCCCAAGAGATAAAGTACTCACGAAAATAAATGCTTCAGATGCGCTGAAGCTAGTTAATGAACACACAAAGGAAAAGTAAAATACAATATTTGCTGCATTCCATAACGGTTAACTACCAAGCCATCGACTGTACGGCTACTTGTTGTAACAAACCGACCACCATAAACGCTACCTCAGTACCTCAAATCATGCAGGGATGATGCAAAGTTTCCCTGAATAATTTTTTTCATTTTCTTTGAACCCCTCAGCAATGGGCTGTGACCTACCGGTTGGAACAACAACAAACGTCCCACAGCCATGAGGAAAGAATGATGAAAGCAATTAATAAAACTGCGATCGTAACCGTTGCTACCCTGTTTGCGCTGACCGCCGGTATCGCCCAAGCCAACCCGTTTGGCTACGGCTACAAGGTGGGCAAGGTGGATTACAGCAACAGCTTCAACACCGATAACAAAGCCAAGATCAATATCGACAACAGTAAACGCTTCAACCGTAATTTCATGCTTGATTATCGCGTCGATAACAGCTCACGGACCAAGGTGAATACGGATTACCGTATCAAGCAGAGCAAAGACATTCGTAAGAACAAGATCAATGCCAATCAGAGCCTGAATCAGTACCGGAATTACTACAGCGGCGTGAGCCAGGGTGCCAACAACTACGGTAGCGCCACCGGTCATAGCATGAAGCAGAAGCAGGGCGGCACCAGCGTCGGTAGCCTGGTTGATCAGACCAACCGTACCCAGCACAAGGGTCACAGCTTCCTGTCTCCGTCCGTGCATACCAACAGTGGTGATCAGGCGACCGGTAACATGACTCACAGTCAGATCGGCGGAATCCAGTCCGGTATGCAGCTGGGTGATGTGACCAACCTGCAGACCAACAGCCAGAAGCAAAACGCCAGCTCCGGTGTCAGCAGCAGCGATAGCGTTAGCAATACGGCATCCAAGTAATCCTTTCTAACCCTCTGTACCAAGCCCCCGTTTACGGGGGCTTTTTCGTTGTTCCAAGTGCGGTGTGAAACGAAGGTTCGACCGAGGGTTTCAGCCTGTCGCGGCATCAGTATCACCGACGTTCCGGTTGGACTGTGTCGCTTCGATCCGCGGCATAGATTGTGTGAAAAAACGAAATTTCTTTGAACCGCGGTGATTCAGGCTGTGACCTACCTTAGGAATCCACCAAGCAATCCAGATAACAGCCAGTATCCGTTTGCCGCGATTCAATCAACGATCAAGCAATGACACTCAGCATGAGGAAATGGACATGAAAAATATCAATAAGAAAACCCTTGCCGCGATGGCGACTTTCGCCCTTCTGAGCGCAGGGGTGGTCAATGCCGGCCCGTACGGTTACGGATATCCGCAGGTTAAAATCGGTTATGACAACAGCTTCAACAGAACCAATCAGATCGATGCCACGGTCGACAACAGTCAGCGCGTCGATAGTCGTAGCAAGCTGAAATACGATATCGACAACAGCGTCAGTAACCGTTTCAACCATAGCTATCAGCTGAACAAGAGCTTCAACTACCGTGCCGACCAACTGAACGCCGGTCAGGCATTGAACCAGAAGCGGAACTACCTCAGTAATGTCGGCCAGAATGCTGCCAACCAGGGCAGTGCGACCGGTCACAGCATGGCGCAACAGCAGGGCTCAACCGGGGTTGGTTCGCTAGTGAGCACGACCAGCAGCGCCAAGCACAAGGGGCACAGTATCGCGTCACCGACGATCAGCCGCCAGTACGGCAGTGTGAATACCGGCAACATGCTCGGCAGCCAGATTGGTGCGGTCCAGACTGGTATGCAGGGCGGAGGCGTCACCAACCTGCAGGGTAATGATCAAGCCCAGACTGCCACTTCTTTCGTTGGTTCAGACGACCAGGTCAGCAACAGCGCAACCAAATAATCTCGCCGTGGTGGCGCTCTGGTCTGATCCCGAGTCCTCCCTGTCCAAGCCCCCGTCATCCGGGGGCTTTTTTGATCTGCCCAAACACTTTGAACCCTGTTGATCCGAGGCGTTACCCACTTAGAGCGATGGGCCCGCCGCGTTACCGGTGTCTTGTGCTGGAACGCCGTGCCTGGTTTCACCAAACCCAATGAGGAGTTGCATCATGAAACAGTACCTTTTACCCCTAAGCGTCGGCCTATCGGTGCTACTGGCATTGCCCGTTGCCGCTGACAGCGGGGTGAACAACACAAACACACAGAATATCGACAACAGCGTCAGTATCGAGCAACAGCGTCGGCTGGCGCTGACGCGGCAATACCTGATGGATCAGCAGTACCGCAGCAGCGAGCAGACACTCAACGAGCAGCGCGGCTACGGTAGCAGCGTCGGACAGGCTGCCGGCAACAGCGGCCAGGCCCAGGGACATCAGCTGGACCAGCAGCAGGGTGGGGTCAGCGTCGGTAGTCTGGTTTCTGAATCCGATACATCCCACCAAGGCGGTGGCGCCGCTGGCGGTCTCAACTGGCAGTACGCGCCCCAGAGCAACACCCTGATGCTGGGGGGAGATAACAGCGCCGTGATTCAGCTTTCCAATATCAACGCCAATGGCGGCAACATCCATATCGGCGACGTCAATAAAGGCAACCTGCACAACAGCCAGATCGGCAGCAACCAGTACGGCAACCAGGCTGGCGATACGGTCAACGCACAGTCCAACAGCCAACAGCAGCGGGCCGATAGTCAGGCCTCAAGTCGCGATCAGGCCAGCAACTAGGAGGTGCGATCATGAAAATCCATGTATTTAGCCTACTGGTCCTGCTGTCAGGTGCGGCGATGGCCGAAACCATGCCTCCCGGTGCAGACCAGCCACCGCCGGTCGATCCGGTTATCGAACGGTTGCAGTCACTGCAGAGCATGCGGCTGCGATTGGAACAGGACTGGGCCAACTACCTGCAATCGGCACGCTCCAACACCGGTGCTCAGCCGATTCAGCCGGGTAGCGCCCCGGAAGTCCGCCAGATGCGCCAGGAGGTCAATCAGAATCTGGCCCGGATGGAGGAGCGTTTCCGCTGTCTGGATGTGGATCTGAAGGGCAACAACGGCAACGTGGTGTTGGTCTGCGGTGACAACAACGGCGGAATTTCAACCAATAACCAGCAGGCCCTCGGGGCCGATCTGAATGTCAGCGGAGGTGGCCAATGAAACCTTTATTGATCCCTGTGTTACTCGGTATCGGGTTGTATAGCAGCCTGTTGCCGGCAACCGAGCAATATCCGATCCATCCTCACAACTGCGGAACGGGTGTCAGCCTGGTGATCACCGGCGAGGACCGGTTCGATCCGATGGTGCAGCAGCTGTTGCTGAAACAGCAGATGAGCGGTCATCGGTTGGTCGACAAGCCTCGCTTTCTGGTCATTCCCTACGACGGCGATGCGGAGCTGACCGAGGTGCAGATTCGTTACCTTGAGATGCTGTTGAGCAAGGCCGGTAAAGAGTAGTGCTTCACTGACCCAACACAACGAACAGCTTTGATAGATCAGCAAAACCGTCAACGGTACCGATCGGTTACCGGTTGACGGTTTTTTTTGTGAACCCTGGCGGCAAAGGACGTTACCTACAGGCTACAAAATAACAAGTGCGGAGATAATGTCATGAAACTCAATCGTCTGATCGCCATCCCGATGATCGCCATGAGCCTGGTTGGCTGCAAGCAGGCCACCGTCAAGTCAAGCGTCACAGCAGAGCAGCGGGCAGAAGTCAGCTGTACCGGACCGAAAATGCGGGTGGCAGTGATGCCCGTCGGTGCTACCGGCAAGTTGGGTTCGTTCGAAGGATATGATGTGGGCGAGGCATTGTCTTCGCAGTTGACCACCGCACTGGAACAAACCGATTGTTTCGTCGTGATCGAGCGGACTGCGCTGTCGCACATCCTGCGCGAACAGGAGCTGGGTTTGGCCGGCGTTTCAAATCCGGAAACTGCGCCTAAGGCCGGCCGAATTGCAGGTGCCCAAATACTGGTCAAAGCCGATATCACCGAGTTTGAACCCCAGAAGGACGGGGGCGGTTTGAACCTTGGCTTTGGTTCGTCTTCGCTGCCGTTTGGCATCCGCCTGGGCGGAAGTGGCGGCACCAGTCATGTGGCTTTGGATCTGCGCCTGTTGGATGCCACCACCGGTGAAGTTTTGTTCTCGCAACGGGTCGAAGCTAACAGCAAGTCACGAGGTATGGCGCTGGGTCTGGACTTCAAACAGTTCACCATCGGCGGAGATAAGTTCTACAAAACTCCGATGGGGCAAGCTACTCGGGTCGCTATGAATGATGCGGTGTTCTACGTGATCAAGGGAACCCGTCAGGTGCCTTGGCAGGGCCAGGTGGTTAGTACCCGCGGTCAGCATATCTTTATCAATGCGGGCCTGGATACCGGGATCAAGGTGGGTGATGTGATGCAGGTCTCGGCGGTTGCAGAAGAGCTGGTCGACCCGGAAAGCGGTGTAACCCTGGGTAAAATCGAAAATGCGGTAGGGCAGATCAAAGTCACCGCGGTACAGGAAAAGTTCGCTATCGCCTCTGCGATCGGCAGTTTCAGTACCCAGCGCGGTGATGTGGTGCGCTACTAGATCGACTGCGCAGATCCCTTGAAAGCTGCAAAGCCGGCCCGGTTTACTCCCGGCCGGCTTTGCTTTATTCCGCGCCCTTAGCGCGTCGTCGACAGAGCCGGTGATGGAGCAGCGTCGAAACGATTGAGTGCTCCTGGGGGTTAATCGGCGGAGTATCGGGATTAACCGCTACACTTTTCGAATAGATGCGCATGTTTGGCCCGCCAGGAAGGCGCTGATTCGGGAGTCGGTTCAGCCGCATCCTCGACTGGGATATTGAGGTGTCAATGCTGCATGCGCCCCTTGAACAGGAGGGATCTCATGCCGAACATCATTTCCAAACTAGCCGATAACCTGTCCATTTCTGACTCCCCCTGGCAATTCAAACTGCTCGCAATGCTGGTGATCTTCTTCTTTTTCGGCGGTCTGGTGCTGGATTACTGGGCCTCGACGGTGACTTTTAGCGGTTTATCCGGTGCGGCTGATAACCGGGATCTTGACCAGATGATCGTTGAATTTACCAAACAGAAGCATGCCTCGCTGACCAGCTCTGCCAGTCTGCTCTATGACTTTTCCAAGATTGCGCTGGGGGCGTTGATTGCGAGCGTGGCTCAAGGCGTCAAACAATCCACCCTGCGCCGTGGGCAGGAGCCCGGCACCGATGTTTAGTCAGACTGTGTAGACTCTACCGCGAACCGGAAAGACGACGGGATGAGCATCTTTACCGTTGCCGCAGTAATTCATACAGGATCGTTCTAAAATTAGTGGTAATTTGGAACAGATCGTTGTTCGTTGTTGGCGCCTACAACAACGTCGTTTACGCGATGACAGGAAGTCGAGGTTATGGAAAAACTCAGCAGTCGCACCTCCGCCCTTCGTTATTTTTTGATCCTGTTTTTACCCACGGCTACGGTTATCTGCAGCCTGTTGTACCTGAGTCATCAGTATGAGCAGGATATCTATGTTGATAATGCCTCGACGACCCAGCGGATACTGGTACGCACGCTGGCCCAGCAGCTGGGCAATGAAATTCAGAGTTCGGTCGTTCCCGAACTGTTGCGATTGTCCGAAGATCCACGATTGATGCCGTTGCTGGAGCTGCGTACGACCTCGAGCCTGGATGCTTTCGGCGCGGTGATGTTGGGGTTGGCAAGGCACCATCAGATCTATGATCAGATTCGATTGATCGATGATCAGGGGCAGGAGGTAATTCGGGTCAATGGCCACGGCAGCAACGCCCAACGGGTCTCGACAGATCGCCTGCAGAATAAGTCAGGCCGATACTATTTCGAGGATACGTTACGGCTGGATCCGAAACAGGTTTATGTGTCCCGGCTGGACCTGAATGTCGAAGGGGGTGAGGTGGAACAGCCCTTCAAACCGATGATTCGCATCGGCACCCCGGTGGTCGACGCTGCCGGCCGCAAACGGGGTATCCTGCTGTTCAACTACCGAGCCCAGAAAATCCTCGACATCATCGAAAGCCGCGGCCAGAGCGACGGTGCCATGGTGTTAATCAATAGCGAGGGATATTGGCTCAAGGGGCTGAATCCCGACCACGAGTGGAGTTTTATGTGGCCTGAGCGCCGGCAATACACTTTCGCGCAGCGTTTCCCAACGATATGGCCTTCGGTTCAGAGCAACAGAAGTTTTCAGGTGCTGTTGAGCGACGGGATGTTGTCGGGGATCCAGGTCGATCCTTTCCCGGAAAATACCGCCGTCGATCGCTATTCAGCGCCTCACTGGGTATTGGGTTCCTGGTTGCCGATGCGCAGCCTGATGCAGGCACCGAATAAGAATTTACCTTTTCGGATCATGATCGGCACGGTGTTTTTGGTATTGGCGCTGGCGGCTTCGATTGCGCTGGGCCGGGTGATTTCCAAGCGCAATAAGAACCACGCCCAGCTGCGACGGGCGAACCGGAGTCAGTCCGAGTTGATCGATCAATTAAAACAGGCCCAGGCGCAACTGGTGCAATCGGAAAAGATGGCGGGTATCGGCCAACTGGCCGCCGGTGTTGCCCATGAGATCAATAACCCGGTGGGCTTTGTTGCCAGTAACCTGAACACCTTCGAACGCTATGTTGAGCAGTTGTTGGAGGCTCTGAACGCTCACGAGCGCCTGCTGGCGGATGCCCACAGCCTTGAACAACTGAGGGAGCAGGTCGACCAGACTGCAGAACAGCAGGATCTGGCATTTTTACGGGAGGATGTGGGTTGTGTGATCGCCGAAACCCAGGATGGAATCCGGCGGATTAAGCGGATCGTCGCTGATCTCAAAGGTTTTGCCCGCGACAGTGAAGATGAGTGGGAGATCGCTGATCTCCATCAGGAACTCGAGCGCACCCTGAATCTGGTCAATAACGAACTCAAATACCACTGCACCCTGCACAAGCACTACGATGCCCTGCCGCAGATAGAGTGCATCGCTTCGGAGCTGAATCAGGTGTTGGTCAACCTGTTGGTTAATGCGGCCCAAGCGATTCCGGAAAAAGGCAATATCACCCTTCGAACCGGGGTCGAGGGCAACCGGATCTGGTTGGAAGTTGAAGATGACGGTAAGGGGATCGATCTGGCAGATCTGGATCGTGTGTTCGAGCCCTTTTTTACCACCAAACCGGTGGGCAAAGGGACCGGGCTGGGGCTGTCGATCTCTTACGGCATCATCAAAAAACATAACGGCACTATCGAAGTACGCAGTCGCAAAGGCGAGGGGAGCTGCTTCCGATTAACGCTTCCGATCAAGCAACGCAGCAATGAACAGGTCGATGAAAAGGTAATGGCTGAAGGCCAGAGCGCCTAGTGGAGCGCTTTATGCCGATAGCGGGTATAGGTGCTGAAGAGACTTGAAAACCATACAGCCTGCCAGCACGGCAGACTGTATGGTTGGGTAGATAGAGAGTAGAACGACGCCCTTGGGTTAGTGACCGCGACGCCAGCGGTGGAAGCGCTCCAGGTAGCCCATCAGCTTTTCCGGAACGTGCTTGCGTTTCCACTGACCGGCGGCGTACTTGTTGGCTTCGCTCAGGGTCGGGTAGATATGGATCGTTCCCAGGATCTTGTTGAGGCCCAATCCGTGGCGCATCGCCAGGGTGAATTCACTCAGTAGCTCGCCGGAGTGCGGCCCGGCGATGGTGACACCGAGGATCTTGTCCTTACCCGGTACCGTCAGTACCTTGACCATACCCGAGGCGCTCTCGTCGGCGATGGCACGGTCCAGCTCTTCCAGGTCAAATTCGGTCACTTCGTAGTCGATGCCGGCGGCTTTGGCCTCCAGCTCGTTGTAACCGACCCGGGCAATTTCAGGCTCGGTGAAGGTGGCGGCCGGGATGATCGAGTAGTCGACCTTGAAGCGTTTAATCCCGCCGAGCAGGGCGTTGACCACCGCGTACCAAGCCTGGTGGGCGGCACTATGGGTGAATTGGTACGGGCTGCAGACATCACCACAGGCAAAGACATTGGGGAAGCGGGTCTGCAGGAATTCGTTAACCTCGATGCGGCCGTCAGGAGTCAGGGCCAGGTCCAGGGTTTCGGCACCAAAGCCTTCGACATTGGCTTTACGGCCGGTGGCCACCAACAGCTGGTCGAAAGCGACTTCGACGTTTTCACCGTCGTGTTCGCACAGCAGCAGCTTCTGGCCGTCACGTTCGACGAATTCGATCATCTTGTGATTCAAACGCAGATCCACACCTTCGGCCACCAGGCGATTCTGGACTCGGGCGGCAATCTCCGGATCTTCTTTGGGGAGCAGGCGCGGGCCGCGCAGCACCTGGATCACCTGGGAGCCGAGTCGGGCGAATGCCTGGGTCAGCTCGCAGCCGATCGGGCCGCCGCCGAGGATCAGCAGCCGTTTGGGCTGTTCGCGCAGATTCCAGACCGTGTCGGAGGTCAGCGGCTCCATCGCTTCGATATTCTTGATCGGCGGGATGGCCGGACGGGCGCCGGTGGCGATGACGATGTTGCGGGTGGTGATCTGTTCGCCATTCACTTCGACCCGGTAAGGCGACAGGATTTTAGCCGCGCCCTGAATACAGTCGACGCCCAGACCGGTGTAGCGCTCGACCGAGTCGTGGGGCTCGACCGTTTTGATCACCCGCTGAACCCGTTCCATCACATCGGCAAACTCAAATTCGACGCTGGCGCTTTTCAGGCCCAGCGATTCCACCTCACGGGTTTCCTGGACAAAACGCGCACTGCGAATCAAGGCCTTCGACGGGACGCAGCCGGTGTTGAGACAGTCACCGCCCATCTTGTGCTTTTCGATCAGGCTGACCTTGGCTTTGGCTGCCGCCGCGATATAGGCGCTGACCAGGCCGGCGGAACCGGCACCGATCACGACCATATTGGTGTCAAACTTGGCCGGTTTCTCGACTCCCTGGTAGACCTTGCTGCGCTGGATGAAGGCGATGATCTGCTTGGCGATCAGCGGGAAGATACCCAGCAGACAGAAGGAGATGATCAGCCCCGGTGACAGGATACCTGACAGACTGTCGATCTGGCCCAGCTGGGTTCCGGCATTGACGTAGACCATGGTGCCCAGCAGCATCCCCAACTGGCTGACCCAGTAGAAGGTGACGGTACGCAGGTGGGTCAGCCCCATCACCAGGTTGATGACGAAGAACGGGAACAGTGGTACCAGGCGCAGGGTGAACAGATAGAAAGCGCCATCGCGCTCGATTCCGGCGTTGATCGACTGCAGTTGCTTGCCGAAGCGTTGTTCCAGCACATTACGGAACAGAAAGCGTGAGCACAGGAAGGCCAGGGTGGCGCCGATGGTGCTGGCAAAGGAGACCAGTATCAGGCCCCAACCGAAACCGAACAGGGCGCCGGCGGCCAACGTCATCACGGCGGCACCGGGCAGCGAAAGCGCAGTGACCAAGACGTAGATCAGGAAGAAACCACCGCCGGTTAGCAGCGGATTCTGCTCGAAGGAGCGCATAAAATCGCTTTGATGTTGCTTGAAATACTCCAGGCTCAACAGCTGGTGCAGATCAAACGTAAAGAACAGTGCGATGAGTACTACCACGGCGCTTAGCAGCAGCGCTTTCTTCAAATTCATGCTTTCTTTTCTCAACTGGCGATCGAAGGAATGAATACAGCAGACGAGCGACTGCCGAAGTCGTTACAACCTTGGCATCAAAATATTGAAAAATCAGCTTTTTAAGACAACTTATCGATATGGCGGCACAGAATGGTTAGTTCAGGTGCTGTCGATAGAGGGCAAAAGCCTGGTGCAGTGTCCAGCCCAGCCAGACGAAATCGGCGATCAGCAGCAGCGCGGCAAGGGGGGTTAATATCGGTAGCCATAAGGCGATCAGTAAGCCGCAAAGCGCGGTGCAATGGAGCCACCACTGACGTTTGGAACGGTCGGTGGAGATCAGCTGCTTCATGTTGGGTAGGGTCAACAGTTTCTCAGGCTGGGTCAGGCATTGCCGCTGTAGATGCAGATAGAGCAGGAAAGGCACTATCTTCTGCAGCATTCCGAAAATAACCGCCAGCAGGCCGCCAAAACCGAACAGAATCGCACTCAGTTCGGCCAGTGGCAACCGGTTCGGTAGTTCGGGCCAGCCCAGGGTCGCCAGATTGACCAGCATCGACAGCGCGATGCAACCCAGCGCCAACTGCCAGAAGCGTATCGTGTAGTCGAGAAGCTTGCGCCGCCGTCGTGCCAGGTGGTGGGCCGCCAGAGCGCAGTACCCCAGTACCAGCAGTTTGCTCAATGCCATCATCAGCACCGCAGCGATCCCGTCCAGCGCCGTACCCAACAGCAGACTGAGCAACAGCGCCGCCGGTAGCCAGCGCTGCACCCGAGCGGGAAAATCCGGCGCGACATGGAACATCGGGATAACCTGGAAACTGACCCCGACAACCAGCAGCAGGCCCCAGCCCTGGATTCCCCAGAGTGCATGTTGGTCGGTGGTCAGGATGGGGGCCAGGGGGGCGGTCTGTGGACTGCTGCGCCACCACAGCAGGATTACCCCGGCGAGCAGGGTAATCAGCAGGCAGAACGCCGCCAGCCGGATTGCGACCAGGGTATGACCCGCCGGCCGAATCTTGATCAAAGCCTGTAGCAGCCGAAAAATGAACAAGCCGAAGCCGAAAATAAAGGCGCTCAGGGTCAGACTGAATAGGATCGGGCCTGGAAACAGAAATGTCAGCGACAGCAGCAGCGTGCCGATGCTGATGCATCCGCGTACCAGTAACGCCTGGGGTCGACTCAATGGAATCGGTTGCGAACTGACTACCGGCATCACCTGGCATAGCGCACCCAGCATGATCTGGGCGGCAAAACCGAGGGTGAGTAGGTGCACCAGCGCCAGTGCCGCCGGCTCCCAGCGTGCCGTCAGGGCCTGGGGTTGGAACAACAGCACCAGACCGGCCAGCACACCGAATAAGGGGGCGGTGGCAAAAAAACCGTAGGGGATGCTCAGGGGCGGGATGTTGTCGAAATTCAGCCCGTCGGTTCTCATTCTATCCTTAGACTCACTCGCATGGGCCGGCGGCGCTGACCAGTCGGGCCAGCGCTTCCGGGTCGGCATTCTCTCCCGGCCAAATCTGGATCAGCACCTGTTGGAGCTGCTGTTGGCAGCGGTGATGGTAGCCGCTTAACGCCAGCATTTCGAACAGGGGGTAAGGGGTGCGCCGGTGGATTACCTGTAGTCGATGGCCGGCTGGAAGTTGGCACAGCGCTTTGAAAACTTCCAGCAGGGGTTCTGGTGGTTCCAGTTCACTTACGTCCAGCTCGATGGGGGCGAGCCGGTCGGGATCTAGCATTGCTGCATCTCGCTGAGGGTGCCGTCGGGATCGGGCAACGCACGCACCGACATCGGATAGAGGATCTGTTCCTCCTTCATGTTGTGCTGTTGCATCAGGATCATCAGCGTTTCGCTGGCGCCGAGCAGGGTGTCGGCATCTTTGTCCTGCAGCGCCTGTCCAACCTGGCTGAACAGCTGACGCATCTGATCGTGCTCCATGCGCATGACCGACGTGGGGCCAGCGGTACTGCCGGTAGCCTGTTCAAAAGCGGGGAAAAGGACCTGCTCCTCCATCGAAAAATGATGCTCAATCGCCTGCTGGAATTCACTCCAGCCCTGCTGCGCGGCGTCCCACTGACCTTGGCTAACGGCTTCTTCCGCCTGGTTGAAAAACTCGTCGCAACGGCGATGATCGGAGGTCATAAATTCGCTGATGGATGTCATGTGTAGCTGTCCCAAAAAATATATAGATGTCGCTGGAGACGATTATGGACGCTACGTTTTCAGTTCAGCATTGATCTACGTCAGTTGCGTCGACCAGCGCATCGCGGTGCGGGTTGGGCTGGGAGGAGGACGTGAAATATCACCACTGAGTAGTCCGCCCAATAGTTGAGCAAACTGCTGCTGGGACAGCTTGACCAGCTCGGTATTGTCACCATCTTCAAGGTAAACCCGGGGAACCCGGAACAGTCGCTGATCTACCACCATGTCGAGATTAAAGGGTTGTCCCAGACCTGGAATTCCGCAGGGCGTGGCATCCTGAAAAATCTCTTTGAGTTGGGCCGGTTCGATCTCACGGAAGTTTTCGTCGGTGAGTTGTCCGAGTTTGTTCAGATCGAGCAGATGGGAAGCCGGCAGCAATACCATCAATAGCTGGCCGGGGTAGTTGATCGACTCGACGATGCTGGAGCGTGCCAGTTCGGCTAGCGGAATCGCTGCTGCCTGGGCAGCTTCGGCAGCAATGGCGGTCGGTTTGTGCTTGAGGATATGGTAATCAACATGATGATTGCTGAGGAATTCACTCATTGGTATCGGCATCGCCATGATCTCACCTCCGATTTGGGCCGGCTCTCAATGCACCGATTCTTATATAGACCAACTGCTCTGATCGAAACTTGAGATCTATTCAATTGCCTTGATCGAATAATTCCGAGTGGTGGGGGTCGAAGACAATGGCTAGCGCCTCGAATGGTTTCTCGAGCGGCTTCGCAGTAGGCGGCCGTTCGATAAACTAGGATAGGGTATCCGCGCTAGACTGAGCACAGCCATTCGCAGAGGTAAGGTGATGATAGAAGGGCTCGAAAAATTGCTGGCAAAGGGAACGGACAGCGCCGAATTGAGGTTCGGGCTTGGCAGCGCTTATCTGAAGCAGAACCAGCTGCAACAGGCGATCGAACACTTGACGCGCTGTGTGGAGCAAAAACCGGACTACTCCGCCGGTTGGAAACTCCTGGGTAAGGCCTACTTCAAGGCTGAGCAACCGCAGCAGGCGATGGACAGCTATCAACAGGGTATCCGTGTGGCCGAGGCCCAGGGGGATGTGCAGGCGGTTAAGGAAATGCAGGTCTTTTTGAAACGTCTGCAGCGATAGCCATTAACCAAGCGCAGGTTCACGAGTCTGTCGACTTCGGTTAGCCGCTTTCCGGTCGGGGCGCTATAATCGTTTTCCTTTAATTATCTGCCCTTTAGATCTTTGGGAGCCGGCTGCATGAATGGACCCGCAACAACCTCCGAGTACGATATCGTCATTGTCGGCGCCGGGATGGTCGGCGCTGCCCTGGCGGCTGCCCTGGCACCAACCGGCCTGAAGCTGTTGCTGCTGGAAGCCAACCGTCCGGAACCGTTCAGCAGCGATCAGCCCCATGACTTGCGGGTCTCTGCCATCAGCCCCGCCTCGGAGAACTTTATCCGTCATATCGGCGCCTGGCAGGGGGTCGAGCAGCGACGCTTATGCCCGTACAAGCGGATGCGGGTGTGGGAGACCTCCGGACAGGGGGATACCCGGTTTGATTGTGCCGATATCGATCAGCCGGTACTTGGGCATATCGTCGAAAATCGCATTCTGCAGTTGGCGCTATGGGAGCAGATCGAGCACTGCGACACTATCGAGCTTCGTTGTCCGGTGCGGGTTGAACGGTTGCTCTACCAGCCCGATCAGGGCAAAACCCAGCTTAGCTGCGACGATGGCAGCCAGCTGCGATGTCGGCTGCTGGTGGCTGCCGATGGCGGCTTTTCCTGGGTTCGGCAACAGGTCGGTATCGGGGTGCATAACTGGTCTATTCGCAACAGGCACTGGTTGCTTACGTCAAGACGCGTTACCCG
Source organism: Motiliproteus sp. (assembly GCF_965230735.1). Lineage (GTDB taxonomy): Bacteria > Pseudomonadota > Gammaproteobacteria > Pseudomonadales > Balneatricaceae > Motiliproteus. The sequence continues at coordinate 2,750,554 of NZ_OZ246016.1, read as the reverse complement.
CAACAGGATATCACCTGGCAGCGGTTTGTCCCGGCAGGTCCGCAGGCCTTTTTACCGCTGAGCGGTCCCTACGGTTCGGTGGTCTGGTACAACCGGCCGGAAGAAGTGGCAAGGTTAAAGACGCTCAATCCGGATCGGTTTATGGAAGAACTTCATGCCGCTTTCCCATCCGAGCTGGGTGAGCTGGAGCAGCTGTTGGGTCGTGCCAGTTTCCCGCTACGCAGCCAGTATGCATTGGACTATGTCAAACCCGGGGTGGCGCTGGTCGGGGATGCGGCCCATATGATCCATCCGCTGGCCGGGCAGGGGGTCAATATCGGCTTGCTGGATGCGGCTGAACTGGCGCAGCAGATCGGTGATGCCGTTCAGGGCGGTCAGGATTGGAGTGCGTTGCAGGTTCTACAGCGGTATCAGCATGCCCGCAAACAGCACAACCTGATCATGATGGGCGGGATGGACATGATCTGTCGTTGTTTCAGCAATGATCAAATGCCGTTGAAGCTGCTTCGTAATCTGGGTCTGGGGTTGGCACAGCGGGTCACGCCGGCGCGTAACCTGGCCATGAAGTTTGCCATGGGGCTGGACGGTAAGTTTCCACGTCTAACCCAGCCGGAAGGCAAAGCCTGACGGCGCGCTTGCCGATTGTCAGCAAGATCGAAACCCTGGTTGAAGGGGCCGTGATTCAGGCATTGCGGTAATAACCTTATTAACGGAAACGAAAAAGGGCGGCCCAAGGGCCGCCCTTTTTGATGCTGTGCTTGGACAGCGACTTAAACAACGACGCGTTAGCGTGAACGAGCCGGTGCCGCACGAACGCCGCTGGCGGCGGCCGGCTTGGCCTTGGCAGCGGGTTTGGCCGCTGCGGCTTTGGGCTCGGCTTTTGGGGCTTCAGCCTTTTTCTCTACGGCCTTCTTCGGGGCGGCCTTCTTGGCAGCCGGCTTGGCGGCGGCACGCTTGACCGGCTTCTTGGTGGTAGCGTTCTGAGCGGCCTTCTCGGTCACTGTTGCAATGGCATCAGCGACGGTCGGCTTAGGCGCGGCCTTTTTAGTGGCGGTCTTCGCGGCTGCTTTTTTAGGTGCAGCCTTCGGGGCGGATTCCTTGGTAACTGTTTCAGCCTTGGCTGCCGGTTTGGCGGCAGGCTTCTTGGCAGCCGGAGCGGCCTTCTTGGCCGGAGCCGCGGCTTTCTTCGGTGCGGCCTTCTTGGCAGCCGGTTTGGCGGCCGGGGTAGCAACCGGGGCTGCAGCAGCCGGTGTCAGACTTTCGGTGACGGCCTTAAAACGCTCGCCGACTTCTTTCAGACCGGCTTCGACATTGTAGAGTTCGTTGATCCGCTCCATGCTGTCGCTGTAGCTGCTGCTGAGGACGTTTTCGACCCCATCGCGCAGTTCGTTCAGGGTTGCCAGGTTTTGGTTGGCCATGCCGTTGAACTGATCTTCGAACGACTTGGCCGCTTCAAAAGAGAGTTCGGTCACGCGCTGGGCGCTTTGGGTTGAGGTCAGCGACTGAACCTGCTTGATGCTGGTGCTGATGCACACCTTCAGGTAGTCAGCCTGGGCGTTGGCGATCTGCTCTACGGCTTTGCGGTTGAGTTCGGCCAGTTCCACCAGAGGCTGGAGACTGGACTTGACGTTTTCCATGGTTGATTCGTACATGTACGTGCTCCATCATCAAGCGATTAATTTAAAACCTGTTTTTCTGCATTGCGTACCCGCTACAACCTTAACCGGGATGTATCAAACCGAACGGTTCGAATGACTTGTTGCAATGCAGCAAAGATGCTGGTGACTATAAATTGAGCAGCGCCGTATTGTCAATGGTTTATGCGGCGGTGCAGCAAAGGAATTTTACCCCTGTTCTATGACATTGTTGGTTTGGTTTGATGACGCCATTCCGCCTTCGAATTAAGGAGCCGATTGCTTTGGATACTGTATTGATCACCGGCTGTTCCTCCGGCATCGGTTTGCGCAGTGCCGAACGTTTGCGCGATGCCGGGTATCGGGTGTTGGCCAGCGCCCGACAAGCGGCAGACGTTGAGCGCTTGCAGCAGCTGGGATTCGAGGCGCACCCGCTTGATCTGGATTGTTCGGACTCCATTGCGCAGGCGGTTGCCTGGGTGAAAGAGCGCAGTGGCGGCAACTTGGATGCGCTGTTCCATAACGGCGCCTACGGCCAACCCGGGGCGCTGGAGGACCTGAGTCGTGATGCGCTGCGGCAACAGTTTGAAACTAACCTGTTCGGCTGGCATGAACTGACCTGTGCGATTCTGCCGATGATGCGGGCACGGGGGCAGGGGCGGATTGTGCTCAATTCATCGGTACTGGGGTTGGTATGTATGCCTTATCGCGGGGCTTACAACGCCTCCAAGTTTGCCCTTGAAGCGATGGCCGACACGCTGCGGATGGAGCTCAACGGCAGCGGTATCGATATTGTGCTGATTGAACCGGGGCCGATAGACAGCTGCTTTCGGGAAAACGCCCGTCGTGCCTTCCTGCGATACATCGATCCCGAGCAGAGTGTCCATGCCCAGGCTTATGCGGCGATGGACGCGCGGTTGACCAAACCCGGCCTGAGTGGCCGTTTTACGCTGCCTGCCGATGCCGTGGCCGATAAGCTGTTGGCGGCGTTACAGGCAAGGCGGCCGAAAACACGTTACTATGTCACTACACCTACCTATGTATTTGCTTTCCTGAAGCGGGTGCTGCCCACGACCCTACTGGATCGCATCCTCAGCCGGGGCTAACCAAGACCCGGATACAAGATTGACGACAAGACCTGGATACAGATAAGGACAACGATGAGCCAAGCCAGCGTTAACGCCTCCGAGGCCCTGACTCCCCATAACAGTTTCGAATTTGAGCGTAGCCAGACGATCGCATCCCTGGGCATTGACGTGGCCGAATACCGCCACCGTGTCACCGGTGCCAAGCACTACCATATCGCCTCGGAAAATACCGAGAACGTCTTTCTGGTGGCGTTGCGCACCATTCCGGAAGACTCCACCGGTGTAGCCCATATTCTGGAACACACCAGCCTGTGCGGCAGTGAGAAATATCCGGTTCGTGATCCGTTCTTTATGATGACCCGGCGCTCGCTCAATACCTTTATGAACGCCTTTACCAGCTCCGACTGGACCGCTTATCCGTTTGCCAGCCAGAACCGTAAAGACTTCTTCAATCTGCTGGATGTGTATCTGGATGCGGTATTCTTCACCCGCCTGGACGAGCTCGACTTTGCTCAGGAAGGCCATCGGATCGAGTTTGAAGAGGAGGGCAATCCCGACTCGCCGCTGGTCTACAAAGGGGTGGTGTTCAACGAGATGAAGGGGGCGATGAGTTCCCCGGTCAGCCTGTTGTGGCAAACCCTGACCAAACATCTGTTCCCGACCACAACCTACCATTTCAACAGTGGTGGAGACCCGGAGGTAATTCCGAGCCTGAGCTATGACGAGCTCAAATCGTTCTATCGCAGTCACTATCACCCCAGCAATGCGATCTTTATGAGCTTCGGCGACTTGCCGGCGGCCGAGCTGCAGCAGCGGTTTGAACAGCAGGCGCTGGCTCGTTTCGAGGCGCAGCCACTCGATATCGGTGTGCCGGATGAGCAGCGTTACTATGCGCCGGTACGGGTCGAAGAGGCCTACGCCCTCGAAGATGAAGACAGCAGTGCCAAGACCCATGTGGTGCTGGGTTGGCTGCTGGGCAACAGCACCGACTTGGAGCAGCTGCTCGAAGCCCACCTGCTGTCACGGGTGCTGCTCGATAACAGCGCCTCGCCGCTGCGGTTCGCGCTGGAGTCCACCGAGCTGGGCAATGCGCCTTCTCCCTTATGCGGTTTGGAAGATTCCAACCGCGAGATGAGCTTTATGTGCGGCCTGGAAGGCACCGAGCCGGAGCAGTCGGATGCGATCGAAGCCATGGTGCTCAAGGTGCTGGGACAGGTGGCCGAGCAGGGCGTTGAACAGTCACAGCTGGAAGCGGCGCTGCACCAGTTGGAGCTGAGCCAGCGTGAAATCGGTGGTGACGGCTACCCCTACGGCCTGCAGTTGATGCTGGGTGGCTTGGGTGCGGCGATTCACCGCGGCGACCCGGTCGCGGCGATCAACCTCGATCCGGTACTGGAGTCGTTGCATGAAAAGATCCGACAGCCGAACTATGTCCAACAGCTGGTTCAGCGCTTACTGCTGGACAACCAGCACCGGGTAAGGCTGACGCTGCGTCCTGATAACGGCTTGTCCAAGCGACGTGATCAGGGTGAGGCCGACAAGCTGGCGGCGATCAAGTCGTCGCTGAGCGATGAACAGAAACAGTGGCTGCTGGACCGTGCAGCGGCGTTGAAAGAGCGTCAGAACCAACAGGATGATGAGAGCGTCCTGCCCCGGGTTGGGCTGGACGACGTGCCCGAGCAGATCCGCATTCCCGAGGGCGAGCAGGCTGAGCTGAGCTGCGGTCGGCGGGTGTTTTATGGTCGCGGCACCAATGGCCTGGTTTATCAGCAACTGCTGGTTGAGCTGCCGCAGTTGACCGACGAGCAGCAGCAACTGCTGCCGTATTACACCAGCTGTATGACCGAACTGGGTTGTGGCGAGCTGAGCTACCAGCAGGCTCAGGCCTGGCAGGCGCAGGTCAGCGGTGGCATCAGCGCCTATACCAGCGTTCGCGGGGCTATCGATGACGAACAGCAGGTTAAGGGCTATCTGACCCTGTCCGGTAAGGCCCTGTTGGATAATGTCGATGCGCTGGCCGAGTTGATGGCCACCACCTTTAATGGGTTGCGGTTTGACGAGCACGCCAAAATTCGCGAGTTGATGGCACAAAAACTGGCCCGCAAGCAACAGAGCATCACCGGTAGCGGTCATGCCCTGGCGATGATGGCAGCCAGCAGCGGCTACAGCCCGTCGGCTCGGCTAAGTGAACGTCAGCAGGGGCTCGAGAGTATCCGGCACCTGAAGCAACTCGATGCCCAGCTCAACGACGCGACCCAGTTACAGCAGTTTGCCGGTCAGCTGGCCGAACTGCATTCGCTGTTGCTGAAAGCGCCGCGCCACTATCTGGTGGTGGCTGAGCCGAGCAAGCGCGACGACTGTGATGAGGCGCTGCTGCAGCATTGGCAGAACCTCGATAGCAAAGACTTCATCCCCTTCGCGTTACCGCAGTCCCGCAGCCAGGTGCGTCAGGCCTGGGGGACCAATACCCAGGTTAACTTCTGTGCCCGTTCCTATGCCACTGTGCCGGTTGAGCATGAGGATGCGGCGGCGCTGACGGTGCTCGGTGATTTCCTGCGCAATGGTTTCCTGCATCGGGCGATCCGGGAACAGGGTGGAGCCTACGGCTCCGGTGCCAGCCAAGACTCAGCCAATGCCTGCTTCCGTTTCTTCTCCTACCGTGACCCTCGGCTGGAAGAGACGATGCAGGACTTTGAGGCGTCGATCGACTGGCTGATTCAACAGGATCATGCCGACAACCGGCTGGAGGAGGCGATTCTGGGCGTAGTCAGCAATATCGATAAGCCCGGTTCGCCGGCCGGCGAAGCCAAGCAGGCTTATCATAGTGCGCTGTTCGGTCGGACCCCGGCACAGCGACAGGCCTTCCGGGCGCGAATTCTGAAGGTGAGCGTTGAGGATCTGAAGCGGGTCGCGGCGACCTACCTCAGTGGCCAACCCTGCAGCGAAGCGGTGGTGACCGATCCCCAGCAGGCGGAGACACTGGCAGACCAGGGATTCGAGCTGTGTAAAATCTGATAGCCCAGGCTCTTACCGGAGACAGGATAGGGTGCAGCGAGCTTATTCGCTGTACGAGTCCTGCTCCGGACTGAGCGGGGCTGGATCACGCTTGGCGTGCTTTTGCAGATACATCTGCTTGTCGGCTTCGGCCAACAATAGCTGGGCGTTATTGTGGCGGCTTGTATCCAGCTCAACCACGCCGTAACTGAAGCTGAGGCTGTAGGCTTTACAGAGATCCTCTTTGATCTGCCGTAGTTGTTGCTCCAGCCGCTGCATCAGTTCCAAGGATTCGTTGGCTTCACACTGCGGCAGAACCAACAGGAATTCATCCCCACCGAGCCGTGTGGCGATATCCGCCTCGCGGATCGATTCGGCCAAGACCTTACTGAACGTTTTAATCAGCCAGTCACCTTCGGCGTGCCCATATCGGTCATTGGCCTGCTTGAGACCATCCAGGTCCAGATAGCAGACGGTTAACGGGTTGTGATATCGCTGGGCATTGGCGAAGGCTTTTTCCAGCATCAACAGTCCGGTCCGGCGATTGATCAACTGGGTCATCGCGTCGATGCTGGCATGGTGCTCGATGATTTTCTGGGCTCTCTTGATATCGCTGACATCGGTGAAGCCAATGATATAAACCTCTCGGCCGCGAAGATCCGACTGCCTGACCGATGCCAGCATCTCCAGGGTTTGACCTAGGGGGTTATCGAGCACGATTTCGGCTTCGTCGATCTGCTCCTCCAACCGCAGGCGTTCCAGAAAGACTTGGTTGCTTGAGTGCGAATTGGGGAGGAAGGCGTCAAGTTTATGCCGTCCCGGTTTTTTGGTGTCCAACCCCAGGTCCTTGAGCATGCGCTGGTTGCCGACCACGATACTCAGATCCCTGGCATCAACCAGCAACATCCCCGTGGGGGTGGCTGAGAACAGTTTCTCCAGATCGCGATAGCGTTTCCTGAGACTGTTCATGGTCTGTTCGACCCGTCGGGCGGCCGGTGAAAAGATATAAAAGACCTCGATTACCAGAACCAACAATGTGGCGACGAACAGAAAGACCTCGAACAGCTGAATGCGTTTGACCTTGTTGGCGGCTTCTTCGGCGTACAGGAAGACGATCTCGTTCATTGCTTCAAGAAAGACCGCCTCGTTTCGCTGAATATTCAGCAATGCCACGATGGACTCAGCATGGCTGATATCCGGATCGAGCAGATTGCTGACATCGCTGAGAATGGCTTCGTAGGTCGGTTGAATCGCATCAAAACGCGCTTGTATCTCATCGCTGTTGCGACCAGGCAGGCCGACGCTCTCGTCACCGAACTGCAGACCCTGCTGGGTCTTCACCCAGAGCCGGGTAGCATCACGAAGCTCCTGTCGATGACTCTCCTTGATGCTCGTTCCGGTCGCTTGAACCAGGTTGACGCTGCTTTTGGCGATCTTCTGGCTCAGCATGCGCTGACGGCCAGCCAGGTTGATAATGTCGGAATCACTCTCCTGCGCCGCGATCAACAACTGCAGGCTCAGCTGTGACACGGTGATCAGCAACGCGATCATCGACAGGGCAAAGATGTAGCGCTTGCGAAGTTGTTTGGCGGTAATAAACCTCGAACTGCGAATCATCGGATTGGGGTTCCTGGCGAGGTGACGACTGTTAGTGATTATAGGAGAAGCAGTTTCCAGCTATTTAACCCTATCGACGGCCAGGGTCAATCGCCTTAACTTGCATCAACTATCAGTTTTAGCTAATGAATCAACGGTTTAATATCCCGCTCCCGTGCTGCTTGTGGGTGGAAGCCGATAAAGAAGCTGACTAAGGTAACGGGATGAACAAGGAAAGAGCCTCTTAGTGGCTCCTATCAATACGTTGGGAGATAGATCATGGCAGATCCAATCAAGGTTTCCGGGCGGTGCTTATGCGGTGCCGTGGCCGTCGCGGTGCAACAGGTTGATCCTTCAGTCAGCAGCTGCCACTGCCGCATGTGCCGTCGTTGGGGTGGCGGGCCGCTACACGCGCTGGATTGCGGTGCTGACGTGGCGTTCACCGGTGTCGATCATATTGCGACCTTCGACTCGTCAGAGTGGGCTGAACGTGGTTTCTGTCGCGATTGTGGCACCCATCTGTTCTACCGAATCAAGGCATCCGGCCAGTATATTCTGCCGGTCGGGCTGTTGGATGACGAACCGTCCTGGCAGCTGCAGGCGCAGATCTTCGTGGATGAGAAACCGGCTTATTACAACTTTGCCGAATCGACCAAAATGATGACCGGTGCCGAGGTTTTTGCGATGTACGCGCCGCCCGAGATCGATGATAACGGGGCCGGATAGGCAGCTCCGTCACCTATGCTTGTCCAGTCTCGTCGAGCATGTGATCGCCCCGATGATGCGGTCGAGCCTGACGGACTAGGCGTTCGGGTTACTCCGAGGCGTCACCCTGATCAGCCGGGCTCAACAGGGCTTTGGCCCAGTCGGGAACCGGGTGCTCGGGGTGGCTTTGGCGCCAGCGCTCCAGTTCTTTCCTGACTTGGGTTATCTCACCGGCTTCCAGTTGTGCCTTGATCTGCGCCAGCCATTGGTCGGCAGTTAGCTGGGAGAGGGATTCGGCTTGCAGGCTCGCCGCCGGTGTCGCTAGTGTGCCCGCCTGAGGGACACTGGTGGACTGAACGCTGTCCATCAGAGTTGCCGCGCGCTCGTTGGTTTCGGATTGGTACTGTTGGGCTTGTTTCTTCTCTTTACTGAGCAAGGTAGCGGCTCGATCGCGTTCCGGCTGTTTGGCACTGAGGCTTGAGCGCTGCTGCCGAACCATCGCTTGTGGCGTATCGGCTTGCTGCAGCTCGATCGGCAACTCAGACGATAATTCTGACGGCGACTCAGACAATTGCGGTGTCGCTTCCATTTCTGCCATGGGGGCCAAGTCCATCAAGGATTCCGTCCTTTGTTGGGGGCTTGTGGTAACGGCCGGGGTTGGGGGCGCTTTGGATTGAGCGGGTAATTCGGGGGCCGACTCGCGGGCCGATTCGGGGGCAAAGACCGGCAACGGGCCCTGAAACTGGTCCTGAGTGGTCATAAACAGCGTCGTCGACAGTAAGATCAGGGCCGCACCGGCAAAGGGGACGGACCAGCGTCGGATCCTTTTATCAGCGGATGTCGGCCGCTGCGGGCCGGTACCCAGTTCCCGTTTGGCCGCCGCGAGAATCGCCTGATCAGTCGCAGGGCTGATTGCCGGAGATTCCTCACGGGAGGCGCCGTAGAGGGCTGACAGGTCATCCATTTCATCGAGCGGGTCCGACCCGTTTCCGTGTTGCGTTGGGTGACTCATGACTCCTCCAGCCCGGCTCTGAGCTTCTTAACCGCATAGCGAAGCCGACTTTTGATGGTATCGAAACTATCGCCGGTTACCGTGGCGATTTCGTTGACGCTGAGCCCGGCTTCCTCTTTCAACAGAAAGGCTTCCCGCTGCGCCGCCGGCAGGGTAGCGATTAGTGCCAGCAGCCGGTCGAGCTGTTGATCCCGGCAGGCTTGGCGTGCCGGCTCCAACTGCTCCGATTCGATCAGGGCATCGGGGTCGGCTTGTTGATAGGACTCGGGCAAGCTGCGGGACTGCTTGCGGTAGTGATCGACCAGTACACTTCGGACCAGCGTCCACAGATAGGTCCGAAACAGGGCCTGCGGCTGATAACGCTGGCGTGCGCCGATCAGCCGCAGGAAGGCTTCCTGCAACAGTTCTTCGGCAATCTGATCACCGGCCTGGCGACGATAGAAACGCACTACAGCTGCTTTGTGGCGGCCGTAGAGGGCTTCAAAGGCCGCGTAATCGCCGTCGCGATAGGCCTGCATCAGGGTTTCATCCGTGGTCTGGGTATCCATGAACGCAGAGACTACCTCAAATCGGCACGTAAGGGTTGATCCAGGTCGCTCGCCAATCCCAGCAGGCGGACGAACTCGGCACGGTAACCGTAATGATCCTCTCCCAAGGCCTGACGGGCCAGTTGCTGACTTTGCTGGAAACTCCAATCTTGCATCGACTCGACCCCGCGAGCGTACTGGGCCGCACCGGCTACGGCAGCACTCCAGCGCAGATTATCGCTCTCGGTGCCGACTGCTTTCAGCTGATCGCGATAGATCGGTTGGCTGATCAGGGTGCTGCGCGACTGGCCGGGCAGTTTGTAGCGTAACTTCAGATAGGCCAGCTCGTTGCTATATAAGGTTTCAGTGTCGTTGCCGCCGGTGGTCGGGCTCTGAGTCGATGCTTGACGATAACGACGCTGCGGATTGAGTCTGGCTGGACTGTCGTGGGTGATCAGTTCGTACAGCGCGGTGACCCGGTGACCGGCGCCGATATCACCGGCGTCCTTGCGGTCGTCGTTGAATTCATGATGCTCCAGGTGGCGGGTTTCATAGCCGAGCAGACGGTATTCGGATACCACCGCCGGGTTGAACTCGATCTGTGCTTTAACGTCCTTGGCGATCGTCATCAGGGTGCCGCTCATGCCGTCAACCAGATGCTTCTTGGCCTCGATGGCCGAGTCGATATAGGCGGCGGTTCCGTTGCCGGTTTCAGCCAGGGTGTTCATCAACTCATCGCGGATATTGCCCCGACCCAGAGTCATCACCGACAGGGACACGTCGGACTCGCGCTCTTTCTCGATCAACCGCTTCAACTCATCGGTGTTGCGGGTGCCGACATTGAAATCGCCGTCGGATACCAGGATTACCCGTGAGATGGCGCCGTCGGTGTGATGTTGTTTGGCGGTGTTGTAGGCCAGTCGGATACCGGCACCACCGGCGGTCGATCCACCGGCACGTAACCGATCCAGGGCAGCGATAATTTTGGTTTTGTCAGTGCCGTCGGTAGGCTCCAGCACCAGTCCGGCAGCACCGGCATAAACGGTGATCGCGACCCGATCCTGAGGACGTAACTGGCGGGTCAGCATCTTCAGCGCGTTGACCGCCAGCGGCAGCTTGTTGGGAGCATGCATAGAGCCGGACACATCGATCAGGTAGGTCAGGTTCAAGGGAGGTAGATCGGCCTTGTCGACCTCGTAGCCCTGCAAACCGATCGATAGCAACATCCGATCCTGATCCCAGGGTGCGCGGGCCAGCTCGGTGGTGACACTGAACGGCTGTTGTTGGGATTCCGGACGTGGATAGTCATAGTCGAAGTAGTTCAGCCACTCTTCGGTGCGAACCGATTCGGGCCGGGGCAGTACACCCGAATTTAGGCTCTGGCGCGTCAGCGAATAACTGGCGGTATCCACATCGACGCCAAAGGTGCTGAGCGGATCGACCGCGGTGCTCTTGATCGGGTTGTCGCGGAATTCGGCATACTGCTCGGAATCGGCTTCGATTGGGTAGGGGGCGACAATCGGCAGCGGCACTGGGGGCGAATGCAGCGCATCGGTCGTGGCAATCTTACCCATCGTTGCCCGTGGCATAGCTTGAGGCAACGACTGCGCCAGCGCTTGTTGCGGGCTGGCTTGCAGCGACTCGGCTTCAAGCCGGGGCTGGGCAATGGCTTGCTGGTTGTACGATTGCTCCCGAAGTTCGCGCTTTCGTTCCAGCCGAGGTTGAGGCTTAGCGATCACGGGGAGGGCGGGTTGTACTTCGGCCGCCTTGTCAGCGCTCTGATGGCTGCCGGCCGGTTGCGCAGCTTGTGCTTGGCGTTGGGACTGGTCCGGCTCAACTGATACCGCTGTTTGATCTTGCCGGTCTCCGGCACAACCGCTGAGCAATACCAGACTGATAGTCAGGGCTAGCGGGGTTAGCTTGAAGTAGGAGTTTGAGGTCTCGGTTAGGCTATTCGCTTGATGATGAAAACTGTACATAGGAGCATCTCCTCGGTGGGTTTGCTCTTATAAACGCCAGGGTTTGGGAATTAGGTTTAACCAATCGTACATTTTTTGAAAAATCACTCCATACGGCCGAGGGCAGAGAAGAGACCGGCAATCAGTGTCGCTGTTAGCAGATCTGAAGCAATACTGATCGTACATATTGGCCATCAACAGGATGGGTTTGACCGCTACGGCTTAACTATCGGTATGGCTATTAGAAATAGCTTTTGTAGCTGTATGAGGTTTGTGTTCACCAGATAATTTGTTTAGATTGGTTTGAAAATGGAAGTTGTAATATTCACAAGGATTCGTGAATTATGTTTGAGGCCTCGCGAGAGCAGCCCTTCGACGGTGGTCTATTGTGCCTGGTTCTGATCGCCAGGTTTTATCAAGTTGCTGCTGACGCTAATCAGTTGGCACACCACTTCGGTCAGCACGACCGCCCCTTCGACTCAACCGATCTTGTACGGGCCGCCCGGCACCTAAAGCTTAAGGCTCGCTCGGTTCATCCCAAAACACAGCAACTGGAAAAAATTTCCCTACCTGCTATCGCTCAAAGCAAGCAGGGAGACTTTTTTCTGTTGGCGCGTGTTGGTGATGGAAAAGTGTTGATTCAAAATCCGACCAACAACAAGCCGAAAATATTGAGCCTGGATGAGTTCGAAGCGGTTTGGAATGGTGAGTTGATCCTTGTTACCCGGCGCTCAGTGCTTCCCGGCATGAGCGGGAAATTTGATATCAGTTGGTTCATTCCCTCAATTATCAAATACAAGAAACTCTTAATACAGGTACTGGTTGCTTCCTTCTTTATCCAGCTATTTGCGCTTATCACGCCGCTGTTCTTTCAGGTAATTATCGATAAGGTTCTGGTTCATCAAGGGCTGACTACGCTGGATGTGCTCTGTTTCGGTCTGATCGTGGTATCGATTTTCGATGTCGTACTCAATGGCCTTAGAACCTATGTGTTTTCACACACTACCAATCGGGTAGACGTAACCCTGGGGGCCAAGCTTTTTGACCATCTGATGCATCTGCCTATCGGGTATTTTGGTGCCCGGCGAGTAGGAGATACCGTTGCCCGTGTGCGCGAGCTGGATACCATTCGCAACTTTATCACCAGTTCCGCGCTAACTCTGGTGATCGATCTGTTCTTTACCGTCGTGTTCTTCGTGGTGATGTATTACTACAGCCCAACCCTGTGCTGGATCGTGCTGGGATCAATCCCCTTTTATGTGATTCTGTCAGCCTATATCACCCCGATTCTGCGTAGTCGTCTCAACGAAAAATTTAAACGGGGTGCGGAGAATCAAGCGTTTCTGGTGGAGTCCATCAGCGGCGTGGAGACCCTCAAATCAGGTCGCCGGGCTGATCAACAAAGTCGTTACCGTATTGATCTTATGGGTAGGCGCAACGCTGGTTATTGCCGGTAGCCTTAGCGTGGGGCAGTTGATTGCCTTTAATATGCTGGCCGGACGGGTCAGCGCCCCAATCTTACGACTCGTTCAACTGTGGCAGGAGTTCCAGCAGGCGGGCATCTCATTACAGCGTTTGGGGGATATTCTCAATACCGTGCGAGAGCCCGGTCATAACCCCAACCGCACCACACCGCCGCAACTTGCGGGGCGGGTTCTGTTGGAACACGTCACCTTCCGTTACCAGCCCGATCGCCCGGAAATCCTCAAAGATCTATCGCTTGAGGTCAAGGCGGGAGAGATCATCGGGATCGTCGGTAGGTCCGGTTCCGGCAAGAGCACCCTGACAAAACTGATCCAACGGCTGTATGTGCCTGAATCCGGTCGAGTTCTTATCGATGGTATCGATGTGGCGCAGATGGAACCGGCTTGGCTGCGACGCCAGGTGGGGGTTGTGCTGCAGGAGAACGTGCTGTTTAACCGTACCGTTAAGGACAACATCGCCTTGTCCGACCCGAGCTTGCCGATGGAGCGGGTCATTGAATCCGCTAAGCTGGCCGGTGCCCACGACTTTATCCTCGAATTACCGGAAGGCTACGACACCGTTGTCGGTGAGCACGGCGCCTCCCTGTCCGGCGGTCAGAAACAACGTATCGCCATCGCCCGGGCTTTGATTACCAACCCCCGTATCCTGATCTTTGACGAAGCCACCAGTGCCTTGGATTACGAATCGGAACGGATGATCCAGGACAATATGCGGGCAATCTGTCACAACCGTACCGTGTTTATTATCGCCCATCGATTATCCACGGTGAGAATGGCCGACCGTATTATCGTGGTCGATAAGGGAAGAATCGTTGAGGCGGGCAATCACGATCAGCTCCTTCAGCAACAGGGCTACTATGCCCGCCTGCACAACCATCAGAACCATATTCCAACGATCCGTCGCGTTAAGCCCGAATCAGAAGGAGGCGTCGCCTGATGGAAGTGTCTTCAGCACAGCAACATCGTGGGCAACAGGGCGGACAACAAGGGTCGGCCGAGAAAGCATCGCTCAATTCCCCTAAAAAGAAGGTCTTGAGTGCAAAAGAGATCCATGAGTTTTTACCGGCCGCGCTGGAGGTCGAACAAACCCCGGCATCATCGATGGGGCAGACTATTATCTGGGCGATTGTACTGCTGTTTGGAATCGCGGCCGCCTGGTCCTGGTTTGGGAAGGTTGATATCGTTGCCGTTGCCAGCGGCAAGGTCATACCCAGCGAACGGGTCAAACAGATCCAGCCGATCGAAACCGGATCAATCAAAGCCATCTATGTCGAAGAGGGGCAGTACGTAAATCAGGGTGACCCGCTGGTTGATCTGGACAATACCCTCCACCAAGCCGATAGCCGGCGCCTGGATACAGAACTGCAACAGCGCCAGCTTGAATCCCTAAGAATGGCGGTTTTTGAACAGTGGCTGGCAGCAAAGGAAAAAAGCACTGAATCACCGCCCCTGAATATCGACGCCGTCAGCCATCCACAAGCCAATATCCAGCGCCAACAGTATCTGCTGAATCAACAGGTGGCAGAAATCCATGCTCGGTTACAAAACCTGAACAACGAAATCAGACGCCAACAGGCTGAACAGCGAATGGCTGATGCAGAGATCGCCAAAAAACAGCGAATCATCCCGGTGCTGAAACAGCGAGTCGATGCGCTGGACCGACTACAACAGAAAAAATACGGTTCCCGTCTGCAGTATCTTGAACTGCAACAGGAACTGATCGAAGAAGAGCAGGACCTACTGGTCCAGCAAGCCCGCCTGAATCAGCTCAAAGCCTCGGTTGCCGCCACCCGCGCGCAGATCACAACCCTGATCTCCGAACAGCGCAAAAATAACCTGGCGCAAAAACAAGATATCGACCTGCAAATCGCTTCCCTTCAACAAGAATTGATCAAAGCCCGTCAACGCGCAAACCAACAGCGCCTGACCGCGCCGATTTCCGGCCATATCCAGCAGCTGGTCGTGCATACCGTAGGTGGTGTGGTAACCCCGGCCCAAGTGCTGATGCTGGTCGTGCCCAAGCAGAGCCAGCTGGAAGTGGAGGCCATGGTACTCAACAAAGATATCGGTTTTGTCGAAGAGGGCCAGGCTGCGGCGGTAAAAATCGACACTTTCAATTTCACTAAATACGGCCTGATAGAAGGTGAGATCAAAAAGATCTCAGAAGATGCGATTCAGGATGAAAATCTGGGGTTGGTCTACAGTGCCCGCGTCAAGCTAAATCAGGATAAGTTGAAAGTTGAGAATAAGTGGGTGCGCCTGTCGCCGGGAATGTCGGTAACCAGTGAAATTAAGACAGGGCAGCGGCGGTTGATTGAGTTCTTTTTATCGCCGCTGTTGCGATATCGGCAAGAGAGTGTAAGGGAAAGATAGATGTATGTATTGATTAATGATATTTCCCGAAAAATATATTATTTGTAACCTGATCCGATAGCAATTGTTAGTGTGGACGAAGCAATACCAGACCTAATCTTAATACAGGTTTTATTATATTCTCTTTAATGTTAATGAAATTTAATCCGTAAGATAGTCAGTTGAATGAAGTTAATAGATGATAGTAAATTTGTAGATGAGATAAAAAACACTGTATGGTCAGTAATTAAAGCAGATAACAGGTGAGTTTAGAAAGGAGCAGGGCATGAGGAACAATAGTGTTAAAATGTTAAGGTTTTTAAATATTATAAAAATAACCTCGATAATGTTATTTGTCATTATTTTGGCTCTTAGTTACATCTACTTTGGCGCGATATATCGTTACTATCTTAGTTATTCTTTGTGTAGTGAAAAATATGGAATATCGATCTACGAGAAGGTTGAAAATAATAAAGGATGGCTTGCCGATGATTACTTTCTTGCTTTAAACGCAGCGTTTATGTCTGGTGTTGGTTATGTTCGGTACAAAAAAGAAAGTGACTTTTGGGATATAAAATACAAGTCTGGTGATAAATTTAAACAAAGCTCATATTATACCAGTTTGGCTGACATTAACTCGATGCCAGTTTACAAATATAAAGCAGAGACAGTGTATATTGACGAATCTAAATTGATTGAAAATCATAGAATCCATATAGAGCGAATATCTGATAAGAAAATTCTTGCGGAGTTTAATAATTATGCAATTAGACTTCTAGATGAAAGCTCAATATTTTATATTGATCTACCATATATCACTTGCTCAGGTGGTTACTTGAATTCTTACAAAGAGTTAGAAAAAATTTTCGTCACAAAATAATTTTTCTTATTAAATGAGTAAGCATAAATAAAGGGAGTTAATATGCAACTTACAGATAAACAAGTTGAATCAGTAATGTTCTTGTATGAAAAGGCCAATGAAGCTTTTGGGCCTGCCTCATATCCAGAAGATAATCAAAACAATAGATTTAATGTTAAGGAAGGCCTCTTTCCTTATGATGATACAGGGCATGCAAACCTTGTAGCCAGAACACTTGATGATTTCTTATATCTTTCAGATGCTGTTGATGAGCAAGTAATTATAAACGAACTCGATAAAAGGGTAAATGAAACCCCCTCGCTCTTGGATGATTCGATAAAAGATATTCCAGCAATGGTCGCACTTGATATACAGATTCGTACTAAGTTGGCATCGAATAGTTTAATTAGTGATTTTAAAAATGGTTTGTGGCTTGAAGTTTCTCAAGACTACGATCCAAACTATGAAGCTTCTGGAAATACGATAGATGGGGACTACGACGGGATACCTAATTATGTAGATGAGTATCCAGATGGTTATTTTAAAACTGAAAATGTTCTAATAACCGGAGCTATTGAGCTATTATCTATAATGTTCCAAGCGCTAGATAGTGATTTTGATCCAGAAAGCACAATAGATGTTATAAAAAGCTCTGACAATCATGGCATAAAAAATGATTTAGCTGTAACTTTAGAAAAACTAGAAAATTTGTTTGGATTGCAAACTTCTTCATCAGCTTCAAATATAAACCATATTTTTGATAGGATAATTTCTATCGGAAAAGCGCTTGGTGCATATGAAGAAGGTGAACCAAAAGAATATAGGATTATTGACCTGTCAGGTTACTCTCAAAGTGATCTGATAGAACTAGTTAATTCTAGTGATGTAAATGAATCAGACGCTGCTAAATATGCAATACTTAATTTTAACGGTTTCATGATTACTGGAGATGTTATTTACAATGTGTCTAGTATAAGAACAGAAGGAGATCAGTTTGTTAAAGAAAACTATTGGTTAGACAAAACTGAGCAGTACATTGTTACTATGGGGGCTAATAAGTTAGATTCAGATAATTATTATAATAATGATCAGAATGAAGGTGATACTCTTTATATAGATTTTAAAAACAATAAAGAATTAAAGAATTTTATTACTTCTGATGATTTTGGTCAATTGGTTTTTGGAAACATTAATGGCGGTAAAATTGAAGGGAGTATGTCTTCAGATCGGCTTTATGGAGATATAGGTGTAGACTTCATTAAAGCAGGTGAAGGTTCAGATAAAGTCTATGCTGGTGATGGAAATGATGTTGTTTTTTCGAATGATCTCTACAATAACTCCGATGGTGTCGTAGATGAGTTGTTCGGAGGAAAAGGCGATGATTACTATTTCCTAGGCTCCGGAGATATAGCAAAAGATACCGAAGGTGCTGATATTTATTATGTCAACACTACAGCGTCAGAAACCGAACGTATTGTTATTGATGACGCCGATGGTTTTTGAAAACTCGTTGTAAATGGATATGCCGTAAGAATCGGTGAGTATCTTGGCCCTAATAGCTGGGGGTTGAGTTACGACTCTACTAGATTACATAAAGATGGGACCTCATTAATTATTACCCCATCCGAAGGCTCGGAAATTGAGATTAAAAACTATTCTAAGGGTGATTTCGGGATCATTCTAGAGTATGCACCTGAAGAACAACCATCTATAAATACTGATCATGTAATTTTAGGTGATCAGAAGCCGCTGGAAGATGAAGACGGGAATATCGAGTTAGATAGTTGGGGAAATATTATCCCCGATGGTGATGCGCCGAGTCTAAACGATACGATCAACGACACCTCCAGCGATGACGAGATCAAAGCTCTAGGCGGTAATGACGAAGTTATCAGAAAGCATGGTGGTGAAGACAATATCCAGTTAGGGGACGGTGACGATGATCTGCGGACCCTTCAAGGCGTTTCAGGTACGGTGATAGCGGATGGTGGTTCCGGTGACGATTACATCGGTACCGGCAATGAAAGTGACGTCCTGGAAGGCGGTTCCGGCGCTGACGGCCTTTATGGCGCCGGAGGCAACGACTTTATCTATGGTGATCAGAAGGGAGATCACGATAGCTTAATCGAGACTGGTGAAACTCAGCAAGGTTCTGGTCAGCGCGGTGAATGGGTCGATGCGGAAGACGGCGATGACCAGGTATTTACCGGAGCCGGTAATGACCTTCTAGCCGGCGGTGACGGTAATGACCTTCTGGTATCCGGTGGCGGTAATGACTGGATTTGGGGGGACAGAAACACTCACTCGGGTAAGGATGAGTGGCGCTCCTGGAACGTTACGGAAACCATTGAAGAAGACCCTGAAAATGAAACCACTATTCATCGGTATCATTTAAATCAAATCTACACTGAAAGTAATGACGGCATTGGTGATGACCAAATTTACGCCGGTGCCGGTGATGATTTCGTCAGTGGTGAACGAGGCAAAGACACCATCTACCTTGGTCTGGGTAATGATAAGGCTTGGGGGGGGGCAGATGACGATACGATCCATGGCGGTAGCGGTGACGATTTAATCAATGGCGATAACAGCATCCTTGGTTTACCTGCGAATGAACATGGATCCGACACGCTTTACGGTGGTGCAGGTAACGATGAAATTCATGGTGGAGGTTCCGGAGATATCATCGCGGGAGGTGAGGGTGATGATGCCTTATTCGGTGATGGTTCCGATATCACGCTTGAGTATCAAGGGAGTGATTACATCGACGGAGGTGCTGGGAATGATAAAATTGTGGGCCGGGGAGGCGCCGATATTCTGTTAGGTGGCGCTGGTGCAGACGACATTTTCGGTGGTGAAGGTGATGACTTTATTTCAGGAGGCGCCGGCAATGACAACTTAACCGGCGACGATGATTCTAAACCCGATGAATTTGGTACTGATACGATCGATGGAGGCGATGGGGACGATATCATTTGGGGAAATGGAGGGTCCGATTTCCTTTATGGCGGTGACGGTAATGATCAACTTCAAGGGGATTCTTTAACTACAGCGGTAGAGTATCAGGGAGATGATCTATTAGATGGCGGAAGTGGTGACGATACCCTGTTTGGATTTGGTGGGAACGATACTTTATATGGTGGCGAAGACGATGACCTTCTTTTCGGCTACGAGGGAGACGATACGCTTGATGGCGGAGCCGGTCAGGATGTGCTTTTCGGTGGTGACGGTAACGATACCCTGAGAGGTGGGAGAGGCGACGGCGATTATCTGGAGGGTGGCCGTGGCGATGATGTTTATCTTTTTGCCATCGGTGATGGCGATACGGTTATCGATAATTCCAATAGCACGCTCTCTCTTCCCGCTTCGGGAGTTCAGGGAGACGATATAACAATTCCGACGCCAACGCCGAATATTCAAACTGATCGATTGCGTTTTCTGTCAGATATTTCAGCCGATGATATTAAGGCTAAACGACAAGGCGACAACCTTATACTTACGATCGTCCCATCGAATGAAACGATCACAATCAAAAATCATTTTTACTTCGAGCTAGATGTCAGCGCGCCGCAGAACGATCTGCATATGTCGGCGATCGAATTTGCCGACGGGAGTTCCTGGGATACCGATAAGATCGAAGAGTTGGTGCTGATTGGAACAGAGGAGTCGGATTATCTGAGTGGCACCTACCGCGATGACTATATCAGTGGATTGGGCGGCGATTATACCTTGATAGGTGGTGCCGGCAATGACCTGATTTACGGTGGTGATGGTAATGATCACATCGAGGGTGGCGCAGGGAATGACCAGCTTTTCGGCGATGACGGCAACGATCATATTGAGGGAGGTAGCGGTGACGACATCCTCAATGGTGGTGCAGGGCTGTACGATACCCTATCCGGCGGAGCGGGCAATGATACCTACCTGTTTGCCAAAGGTAGTGGTGGTGCCACTATCCGAAATGAAGATGATTCGACAGATCGAACCGATAAACTGAAATTAACCGGTGATATCACCCCGGATGACGTCGTTATTTCATCGTCGCTGAATAATCTTATTCTCACTATTACCAGTACCGGAGAGAAAATTACGGTAATCGATCATTTCGATAATCGCCAGTCTGAAATTGATGTGGTGGAATTCCCGGATGGTACGGTCTGGACAGCCGAATCCATTAAAGATTCTCTTCTGACCGGCTCTGCTGCTTCTGACACGTTGAGGGGATTTGATTCTGATGACGTTCTTAACGGACTTGAAGGTGATGACAATCTATACGCCGAAGGTGGTAATGATCAGATTACCGGAGGGAAGGGTGATGATCAGATAGATGGTGGTGCCGGCGATGATACCTATATCTTCGCCCAAGGGGATGGCGTCGATACGATTACCGACGACTCCGGTCAAATTACCATTCAGCTAACGGATCAGGATTTTACTAATGTATTGATGCGACGCAGTGATACAGGGCTTTATATCAGCTTCTTAGGTAACGATTCCGACGGCATCCGTATTAATCACTTCTACAGTGCTGTCGGTGCCGCTGCATCAAGGGGCCTGACATTTATTTCAGCGGATAATTCGTCGATTATGTTGACTCCGAGTGAGGTCGATACCCGAACCAACATGGGGACGGATGAAGTCGAGTCTATCTATGGCAGTCATCAGGATGATGAAATCCATGGATACGGTGGGAGCGATCATCTGTACGGCGAGCAGGGCAATGATGCGCTCTATGGTGGTGATGGATCAGACGTTATTTCCGGTGGCGATGGTGATGATCAGTTATTCGGCGGTGACGGCAGCGATTCACTTTCCGGCGGGCAGGGTAATGATACCTACCATGTAGGTTTTGGCGGTACCGATCGCGTCGATGAAAATGCCGGTAAGCTTGATGACATTGATGTCATCCGATTGGACGAGAACTTCCTGCCAGAAAATATCAGGGTCAGATACCAGCCGGGCTCGAAAGACTTACTGCTGGAGTACGATGGCGGTGAATTGTACGTTTCCGATTTCTTTAATCAGCTAAACCGATCTGCGCAATCCGTTGAGAGCATTGAATTTGCTGATGGGACTGTTTGGAGTCGTAATGACATTCTTGATATGGCTAAAACAGGCTATGAAACCGATGATGATCTGATTGGCTTTGAGTCTGACGATATCCTGGTTGGTAACGGGGGGAATGACAATCTGGTTGCCAACGCAGGTAACGACCGCCTGGAAGGTGGTGCCGATGAAGATCATCTGTATGGCCTAGCAGGCGATGACACCCTGATCGGCGGCACCGGGAGTGACCATCTGGATGCCGGCGCAGGGCATGACCGCTACCTTTTCTCTGTCGGTGATGGCGACGACACTATTGTTAACAATGGTGCTAACGGAGATGTCGACAGCATTGAGTTTGCCCAGGGCATTCTTTCCGAGAATGTCCATGTTGAACGCAGTGCCAATGACCTGATCGTTCGATATAGCGCAGATGATTCGATCAAGTTAGCCGGTTTCTATATGGGCGATGATGCCTCTGCCGGATCGATTAGCCAGGTTTTGTTTGCTTCTGGGGAAGTATGGAATCAGCAGGAACTTCTGCAGCGTGCGCTGATTGGCGATCAGAGTGATAACGTCATCACCGGCTATGCCTATGACGATAATCTTCAAGGAAATGCGGGCGATGATACCTTAAGGGGCGGTGCCGGCAACGATGCTTATACCTTCTCATCGGGCGATGGTGTAGACATCATCGACGATCGGGAAGGCTCAACAACGGTCAAGTTTGAAGATGTGCGTCCGGATCAGGTATTGATTCGAAGAGACGGCGATAATTTTGTGCTCACTTATGGCACGGACAAGATCACCCTGCTCAATCATGTCGAGGACGGTAGCTTTATCTCTGACGGAAGCCGTATCGAAACCATCGAGTTTTCGGACAACGTCAGCTGGAATGCTGCGGATATTCGCCTTCAGGCGTTACGGACTACTGCCGATCAAGACTATATCGAAGGTTTCAACACTGAAAATGATATTTCAGGCGGTGATGGGAATGACCAGCTCTTTGGCGGCGCTGCTGATGACTCACTCTCCGGTGATGCTGGTGACGATCTGATTTGGGGCAATCTAGGAAATGATACTTTAGAGGGGGGAATCGGCTCAGATACCCTTTGGGGTGGCGGCGATAATGACAATCTGCAGGGGCAATCTGGAGACGATACACTGTCGGGACAGGAGGGTAACGATACCCTGTCTGGTGGTGATCACAATGATGAACTGCTGGGCGGTGATGGAGAGGATGAGCTGTACGGCGATTCCGGTAACGATACCCTGGACGGCGGGCGTGATGATGATCTGCTGGATGGCGGTCTCGGTGACGATATCCTGACTGATATCCAGGGTGTCAATGTGCTGCATGGCGGCGAGGGCAGCGATCAACTGACGGGCATCGGAGAGCTCTATGGTGATGCCGGCGATGATGTTCTTGAGGGTGAAGGACTTCTGGATGGCGGCGCAGGTCATGACACCTTGATTGGTTGGGGGGCTGACACGCTGCGAGGTGGTGCGGGTAATGACACCTTGATTGCGTTCAGTCAGCTAACGACAACGTTGGCCAATACCCTTGAAGGTGGTGCCGGTAACGACACTCTCTACGGTTCCTTCGGCAACGATACTTATCTGTTTAACCTGGGCGATGGTGCCGACCATATCATTGAACGCCGTCAGGATCAGGCTTATACCAACTTCTCACCTTCTGAGGATATATTGAGATTTGGAGAGGGCATCCAAGCCGATGATCTGTCGTTTGCCCGTCATGGCGACAATATGGTCATCAGTCACAGCAACGGCAGTGATCAGATCACTATTGAAAACTGGTTCCGTCAGCCTACCGAACACTTCAAGATCAATCGCTTTGAATTCGCCGATGGCAGCACGCTGACCAATGCCGACCTGGAAGCCCTGATGGTGACCTACGGCACAGACGGCGATGATGCGCAGCTACACGGCTACCGTGATCTGAACGAAGAGTTCCGGGCCGGAGCCGGTGAAGACGGTGTCTGGTCCGGAGAAGGTAACGACAGGGTTTATGGTGATGCCGGGGATGATTACCTTGATGGTCAGAACGGGGACGATCAGCTGTTTGGCGGGGATGACAATGATCGCCTGGTAGGGCGTTCGGGCAACGATACTCTGGACGGTGGTACCGGTGACGACAAGTACTTCACCTTTGCCGGTGATGGTCATGACGTTATCGACAACAGCGGTGGTGGTTACGATGTTCTGTTCTTCCAGGATGGTATCGATAGTGATCGCCTGGCCTTTGTGCGGGATGGCGATGACCTGCTGGTTAATGTGGATGACGGTTCAGCGCAGTCTGTACGAATCATCAATCACTTCCTCGGCGGTGACTATGCCATTGATGTCATTCAGCCGAGCAGCGGCTATGGCCTGAGTACTGATCAGATCAATCAGATTGTGGCTGCCAGTGAGGTGGAAGGCGACTTCGACTCCCTGATTGATGGCGATGCTAATGCAGGGGTTCATCAAGGTAGCGGTGGTAACGACCTGATTCGTGGTTTTGGTGGTAACGACAGCCTTTACGGAATGTCGGGCGATGATCGCCTGGAAGGTGGAGAAGGCAACGATTACCTGTCTGGTGGTAATGGTATCAACAGCGATTCAGGTAATGATGTGTTGATCGGTGGTGCAGGCGACGACACGCTGTTTGGTGAAGACGGAGATGATCGCCTGGAAGGTGGTGCTGGTAATGACCGCTACTATTACTTTGCGGGTGATGGTAAGGATGAAATCCTCGATGCCGAAGATGGCCAGGACATCCTTTTCTTCAATGATGTCAGCCCTGATCGACTGAGCTACCACCAGGATGGTGATGATCTAATCGTATTGGTAGATGGTGATCTGAATCAGCAGGTTCGTATCAAAAATCACTTCCTCGGCGGAAACCATGAAATCATGGTGCAGCCAAACGGTGGTTATACCCAGACTGCCGCTGCTATTGCCGCTCAGCTGACAGCCCTACGGGGCAGTGATTCCTCGACCGGCAACGGGTCGGATACAGGCGATACCGGCAACACCGGGGGAGATAGCGGTAGCGACCAGTCCGGTGGTGATACGGCGCCAGCCGGCCCCTCTTTGAACCTTGATGGCGATGATGCGATATCCGGGACCGATCAAGGCGAGATTCTCGTAGCGGGTGCCGGTAACGATTCGATTGCAGGACTAGGAGGTAACGATCGTCTTATCGGTGGCACCGGTGATGATGTATACATCATCGGCGCGGCAAATGGACAGGACGTGATCATCGATTCCGAAGGGCAGAATATCATTCGATTCGTTGATGGCATCGGTTTCAACGATGTGGCCAGCGGACTGATGAAGTCGGGTAACGATCTGATCCTTAGAATCTCGGGTTCAAGCACCAATCAGGTCCGCATTTCAAACTTCTTCTCGGTGGCTAATACCATTGAAAAACTGGAGTTTGAAGTGGGAGGGCAGCTCACCGCAGCGCAGTTGTTTGGCGCTTTCGGTCTAGCGGCACCAACAGCAACATTAAGCAGTGGTGAGTTGGTGTTGGGAGATGCTTTGGCGAATACCTTAGCCGGTGGTGACGGTCATGACCTGCTGTTTGCAGGACGGAGTGATGACAGTCTGCAGGGTGGATTGGGGAATGACCAACTGATTGGTGGGGATGGAGATGATGTTTATCTCATAGGCGCTGGACATGGTCAGGACACCATCGTTGATACTCAGGGCAGCAATATCATTCGCTTCACGGACGGTATCGTCTTCAATGATGTGGCAAGTGGCCTGATGAAATCAGGCAATGATCTTACCTTGAGAGTTGGTACGAATGGAGATCAGGTACAGATCGAGAACTTCTTTGCCATCGCCAATACTATCGAGCGACTGGAGTTTGAAACAGGCGGTCAAATTACGGCAGCGCAATTGTATGGTGCCTTCGGAGTGAGCGCACCGACAACTACGGCCGTTACCTATGATCTGTTGACCGACGTGATTGCCGGTACTGATGGCCAGGACACGCTCACGGGTAGCGACCGTGATGACCAGCTTTCAGGAGGCGCCGGTGATGATGTGCTTTCGGGAAGTGGAGGCAACGATATCCTGATTGGAGAAACCGGCAACGACGTTCTGGACGGTGGCGCTGGAGATGACCTGTACCTGTTTTCTCAGGGCGATGGTCAGGACCATATCATTCAGAACGATACAGCAGGCCATGATGTGTTGTCGTTGTCCGGAGGTGTTACAACAGATCAGCTGTGGTTCAGCCGACAGGGTGATGATCTTCAGATCAACCTTGTCGGCAGTGATGATCAGGTAACCGTTGGTGACTGGTACCTCAGTGATGGCGCCCAACTGGATGAGATCGAAGTCGGCACATCGGTGCTCAGGAATAATCAGGTGGCTCAATTAGTCAATGCAATGGCAGCCTTTGATGTTCCTTCCGGTGCCGGCAGTGTTATCAGCCAGTCAACCCAGGACGCACTGCAGCCTGTGTTGACTGCAGCCTGGGAAAGTCGCTAGGTTTAGCTTTTTCCAAAGCCTAGCGTGTCAGAGGGGCGTCGAGTGATCGGCGCCCCTTTTCTTTTACTGTTTACTCTCTTCACCAAGCCTCGTCTGAATCAGAAACATGGCCAGCCCCGACAATGTTTCCTTAGCACTTGCACCTAGGCGGCATACATCATGATCTGCGGTAGGTCGTCGATCATCTTCTGTATTGAGTGACAGAGGAGCTTAGCAATCGATGACTCCCACCGGGATGATCATCAACCAGCGCAACGACCAGACCAGAGACTCGAATCGATGTATGGGGTCTTCCTTTACCTAAAGTGCTGTTAAGTTAAGAACTTAGCTGTCGTCCGGCTCGTAACCCAGGTTCGACGCCAGCCAGCGCTCCATCTCTTTCTGCTCCATGCCCTTACGCTTGGCGTAATCTTCCACCTGGTCCTCGGCAATTTTGGCAACCGCGAAGTAGCGGCTGTCCGGGTGGCTGAAGTACCAGCCGCTGACGGCCGCGGTGGGCGTCATCGCGAAGTGTTCGGTCAGGCTGATGCCGGTGTTGGCTTCGGCGTCGAGTAACTCCCACATCAGCGCTTTCTCGGTGTGATCGGGGCAGGCGGGATAGCCGGCAGCCGGTCGAATACCGGGATAGCTCTCTTGGATCAGTTCATCGTTGCTGAAGCTCTCGTCGCTGTTGTAGCCCCAGAACTCTTTCCGAACGCGCTCATGCATCCGTTCCGCGAAGGCTTCGGCCAGGCGATCGGCCAACACTTTCACCATGATGGCGTTGTAATCGTCGTGCTCGGCTTCATATTCGGCGACCAACTCATCGACACCGATCCCTGCCGTTACCGCAAAGGCGCCGATATAGTCGGCCTTGCCGCTATTTTCGGGAGCGACAAAGTCACTCAGGCAGTTGTTGAACCGGCCCTGCGGTTGCTGGGTCTGCTGGCGCAGGTGATGCAGCGTGGTGAGTCGCTCATTCCGCTTTTCATCGGTGAACAGAGCGATATCATCGTCGTTGACCTGATTGGCTGGGAATAGCCCAATCACGGCTCGGGCTTTGATCAGCTTGCCGTCGATCAGCTTTTTCATCATCGCCTGGGCATCGGCGAACAGCTTGCGCGCCTCTTCCCCCAGCTTTTCGTCATCGAGGACCTGCGGATAGCGCTTTTTCAGCTCCCAGGCGTGGAAGAAGAAGGTCCAGTCGATGTAATCCAGCAGTTCGTTGAGGTCATAGTCATCAAATACCTGAACTCCTAGCTGCTTGGGGACGGGAGGCTGATAGTTGTCCCAGTCCAGTTGCAGCTTGTTGGCGCGGGCCTTGTCCAGATTGACCCGACGGGCGTCCTTGGACTTGGCGTAGTGGCGCTCGCGGGCCTCGGCGTACTCCTGGCGGATCTCGGCGACGTAGTCTTCGCGTTGGGTTTTGCTCAACAGTGCGCTGGCGACGCCGACACTGCGAGAGGCGTTGTGGACGTAGACCGTGGGCGAACTGTAGGCCGGCTCGATCTTGACCGCGGTGTGCATCTTGGAGGTGGTGGCACCCCCGATCATCAGCGGGATCTGGTGACCCTGGCGCTCCAGCTCCTTGGCCACATGCACCATCTCGTCCAGCGACGGGGTGATCAGGCCGGACAGGCCGATCAGGTCGGCGTTCTCTTTGATCGCCGTCTGGATGATCTTCTCGGCCGGGACCATCACGCCCAAGTCGACAATCTCGAAGTTGTTACACTGCAGCACCACGCCGACGATGTTCTTGCCGATGTCGTGGACGTCGCCCTTCACGGTGGCCATGATCACCTTGCCGTTGGAGCTGGTCTCACTACCGGCTTTTTCCTCTTCGATAAAGGGCATCAGGTAGGCGACCGCCTTCTTCATCACGCGGGCCGACTTCACCACCTGGGGCAGGAACATCTTGCCGGCGCCGAACAGGTCGCCGACCACGCTCATGCCATCCATCAGCGGGCCTTCGATGACCTGCAACGGACGCTCGTGGGCCTGCCGGGCTTCTTCGGTATCTTCGTCGATAAACTCGGTGATGCCTTTGACCAGTGCGTGTTCGAGCCGTTTGTTGACCGGCCAGCTGCGCCACTCCTGCACGGTTTTGGTGTCTTCCTGGGTTGCGCCGGTGTTGTAGTCGCCGGCGATATCCAGCAGCGCTTCGGTGGCGTCTTTGTCACCCTCGACGGCACGGTTAAGGATTACATCCTCAACCCGCTCGCGCAGTTCGGTGGGAATATCTTCGTAGATCGCCAGCTGACCGGCGTTGACGATGCCCATGTCCATGCCGGCCTTGATGGCGTGGTACAGGAACACCGCGTGGATCGCTTCACGGACCGGGTTGTTACCACGGAACGAGAACGACACGTTGGAGACGCCGCCGGAGACCATCGCGTGGGGCAGGGTCTGTTTGATGGTGCGGGTCGCCTCGATAAAGTCGACCGCATAGTTATTGTGCTCGTCGATGCCGGTGGCGACCGCAAAGATATTGGGGTCGAAGATGATATCTTCGGCCGGGAAGCCGACCTTGTTGACCAGAACCTCGTAGGAGCGTTGGCAGATCTCGACCTTGCGGTCCAGGGTGTCGGCCTGGCCGGTTTCGTCGAACGCCATCACCACCACGGCGAAGCCATAGC
The DNA here is from genome assembly GCF_965230735.1 of Motiliproteus sp. Taxonomy (GTDB): domain Bacteria; phylum Pseudomonadota; class Gammaproteobacteria; order Pseudomonadales; family Balneatricaceae; genus Motiliproteus. Next base: position 2,722,181 of record NZ_OZ246016.1, on the reverse strand, counting down.
GCTTGATCAGCTTGGCCTGCTCGATAAATTTCTCTTCGCCTTCCTTGAGGCTGATCGAGTTGACGATACCTTTGCCCTGGATGCACTTCAGGCCGGCCTCGAGGATCTCCCACTTGGAGGAGTCAACCATGACCGGCACCTTGGCGATCTCCGGCTCACCGGCGATCAGGTTGAGGAAGCGAACCATCGCCGCCTCGGAGTCGAGCATCCCTTCGTCCATGTTGATGTCGATCACCTGGGCGCCGTTCTCGACCTGTTCGCGGCAGATATCCAGCGCGGTCTCGTAGTCCTGCTCTTTGATCAGACGCTTGAACTTGGCCGAGCCGGTGACGTTGGCGCGCTCGCCGACGTTGACGAACAGGGTGTCGGGGCCGATGTTGAACGGCTCCAGGCCGGACAGGCGACACTGGACATCGATCTGCGGCAGCGGACGGGGCGGGTATTGACGCACCGCATCACCGATCGCTTTGATATGCTCCGGCGTGGTGCCACAGCAGCCACCGACGATGTTCAGCAGACCGCTGCTGGCCCATTCACCGATCTCTTCGGCCATCTGCTCCGGGGTTTCGTCGTAACCGCCGAACGCATTGGGTAGGCCAGCGTTGGGGTGGGCCGAGACAAAACCATCGGAAATGCGTGAAAGCTCTTGAAGATAGGGGCGTAACTCATTGGGACCTAAGGCACAGTTCAAGCCGACAGACAGCGGCTGGGCATGACGAACCGAGTTCCAGAACGCCTCGGTGGTCTGGCCGGAAAGGGTACGGCCGGAAGCGTCGGTGATGGTGCCGGAGATCATCACCGGCAGACGCTTGTCGCCGATCAGGCCGTTGTCGTCGAAGTATTTTTCGATCGCATAGATCGCCGCCTTGGCATTCAGGGTGTCGAAGATGGTCTCGATCAGCAGCAGGTCGGAGCCGCCTTTGACCAGACCGTCGATCGCTTCCAGGTAGGCCTCGACCAGTTCATCGAAGCGTACGTTGCGGGCAGCCGGGTCGTTGACGTCCGGGGAGATGGAGGCGGTACGGTTGGTCGGGCCGAGTACCCCGGCCACGTAGCGGGGCTGATCCGGGGTCAGGGCGCTGTACTTATCCGCTGCGGCGCGGGCCAGCTTGGCCGCTTCCAGGTTGATCTCGTGGGTCAGCGACTCCATGTCGTAGTCGGCCATCGCGATCGAGGTGGCGTTGAAGGTGTTGGTTTCGAGGATATCGGCACCGGCAGCCAGATAGGCTTCGTGGACCTCTTGAATAATGGTCGGCGCCGTCAGTACCAGCAGGTCGTTGTTGCCCTTGACGTCACAGTGCCAGTCGGCAAACCGTTCACCCCGGTAGTCGGCTTCTTCCAGCTGGTATTGTTGAATCATGGTGCCCATACCGCCGTCGAGAACCAGAATGCGTTGCTGGAGGCTTTGCTTCAGTGAGTTGAGGAGATCGGTCACTTCTTGATCCTTTTATTCATTAGCGTTGGGTACGGGCGTGGCGGTGCCGGAGCCTAAAAACCGTGCATTGTACTTGGAATAATCAGCTAAGAGGCTGAATTTGCTTCAATTGGTGATGAAAAAAATGAGGTTTGGCATTTTTCGGCAGGCTTTTGTTGCGTTGCATTAAAAGTTTGGCTTTGAAATACTCGCGGGCCGGTTAAAAAATGGCCGACGAGTCGGCAAGCGATAGGTGGTAGGAGGTTTATATGACGTCACAGGGTCACAGCAGCGACAAAACTGTACGTGCCAGCCTGGATAACCTGTTGCGGATCTTCACCGTCCCCGAGGCGCCGGAGTCGACCCTCGGCCGACTCGATCAATCGATCTCCCAGAACATGGCCGGCTTTCTGCAGCAGCATATCGTGGCCGAAGAGATCGATCTGGCCGAGATCGAACAGGATTTCACCGACACCGAAATCCCTGAGTCAGCCCTGCTGGTGTCCGAGCAGACCGACTTTCTGCTCGAGAAGGTAGTCGCTCAATCGGTGCACACCTCGTCACCGAGTTTTGTCGGTCATATGACCTCGGCGCTGCCGTATTTCATGATCCCATTGTCCAAGATCATGATCGCGCTGAACCAGAACCTGGTGAAAACCGAAACCTCCAAGGCCTTTACTCCGCTGGAGCGTCAGGTGCTGGGTATGCTGCACCGACTGGTTTACGGCAATGATGAAGCCTTCTATCAACGTTGGCTACACGATGCCCATCAGCATCTGGGGGCGTTTTGCTCCGGCGGCACCATCGCCAACATCACCGCGCTCTGGGCCGCCCGCAATCGTGCCTTCGGCCCGGATGGCGAGTTTCGCGGCATCGCCGAAGAGGGCGTCTATGCGGCCTTCAAACACTATGGCTGTGAAGGTGGCGCGGTGCTGGTTTCCGAGCGTGGCCACTATTCATTAAGCAAGGCGGCCGATGTGCTGGGATTGGGACGCGCCGGTTTGGTGGCGGTTGAGACCGATGACCTGAATCGGATTCGTCCCGAGGCGCTGCAGGCCAAGATCGCCGAGTTAAAAGCGCAGGGGATTCGTCCGTTTGGCTTGGTAGGTATCGCCGGCACCACCGAAACCGGTCATATCGATCCGCTCGACACCCTGGCTGATATCGCCGAAGAGCACCAGCTGCATTTCCATGTCGATGGTGCCTGGGGCGGGCCGACTCTGTTCTCCGAAAAGTATCGTGGTCGCCTGGCGGGTATCGAGCGGGCCGACTCGGTAACGATTGATGCCCATAAGCAGCTCTATGTGCCGATGGGGGTGGGGCTGGTGTTGTTCAAAGATCCCGCCGCGCTCAACAGCATCGAGCACCATGCCCAGTACATTATTCGTCAGGGATCGAAAGACCTGGGCAGTAATACCCTGGAAGGTTCGCGCCCCGGGATGGCGATGCTGGTCCACTCGGCACTGAAGATTATCGGTCGGCGTGGCTATCAGCTGTTGATCGATCAGGGAATCGAAAAAGCCGCGGCGTTTGCCCGCATGATCGATGCGCATCCGGAATTCGAGCTGATCACCGAGCCGGAACTGAATATTCTGACCTACCGCTGGTGTCCGCCGGAAGCCCGCGCGCTGCTGGAGGGTGCCGGTTCTGACCAGGCCGCTGAACAAAGAACCGAACTTAACGAGCTGCTCAACCGATCAACCCGCTATCTGCAAAAGACTCAGCGTGAGCACGGGCGGGCGTTTGTGTCCCGCACCCGGCTGACCCCGAAACGCTATGACGGTCAGCCGATCGTGGTGTTCCGGGCGGTGCTGGCGAATCCGTTGACCACCGAAGCGGTACTGCGTGAGATCCTGATCGAGCAGGTCGAGATCGCCAAAGATGCAGCGTTGGCGCCGGTTCGTCAGCAGATCGAGCGGCTTTGTCAGACCTGACCGCCAAGAGCTTGTCGGCGGTGAACTGATTCAACTCAGTTTTATCCGTCGAATGCCCGACGAAAGTCTTATCGCGCTGTTAATAATCCTTTACAATTCGGCCAATTTATCCGCGCCAAGCGTTTCTGCCTTGGCGCTGCAGCCACAGGTAGGGGAGTCAGATGGCGGTCCACGAGATCAAACATCCGCTGGTACAGCATAAAATCGGCCTGATGCGTAAGCATGGGGTCAGCACCAAACATTTCCGTGAGCTTTGCAGTGAGATCGGCAACCTGCTGACTTACGAGGCGACGCGCGAGCTGGAAACCGAGTTGGTGGAAATTACCAGTTGGACCGGTGACCCGCTGATGGTTGAGAACATCAAGGGTAAAAAGATCACCGTGGTGCCGATTCTGCGGGCCGGTCTGGGCATGCTCGACGGGGTGTTGCAACTGGTTCCGAGCGCCAAGGTCAGCGTGGTTGGCCTGTATCGCGACGAAGAAACCCTGGAAGCCGTGCCTTACTTCGAAAAGCTGGTCAGCGATATCGATGAGCGTACCGCGCTGATCATCGATCCGATGCTGGCTACCGGCGGCACCCTGATCGCCACCATTGACATGCTGAAGAAGGCCGGCTGCCAATCAATCAAAGGCCTGTTCCTGGTCGCGTCCCCGGAAGGGATCGCCAAGCTGGAAGAAGCCCATCCGGATATCGACATCTACACCGCCTCAGTTGACGAGCGCCTCAACGATCAGGGCTATATCCTGCCGGGTCTGGGCGATGCCGGTGACAAGATCTTCGGAACCAAGTAATTCGGCATTTCCTTGCACGATTCAATTAAACGCGGAGCGGCAACAGGCCGCTCCGTTCTTATAAAGCTGTAGCTGGAGCCCTCTATGTCTACCTCTCTTCATCCGAGTATCCTTGGTGCTCAGATGCTGTTTGTCGCCTTCGGCGCACTGGTGCTGGTGCCGATCCTGACCGGCCTGGATCCGAACGTGGCGCTGTTTACCGCTGGTCTCGGTACGCTGGTTTTCCAGATCGTGACCAAGCGCTCGGTGCCGATCTTCCTGGCTTCCTCGTTCGCCTTTATCCCGGCCATCATCCACGGTGTATCGACCTGGGGTATCGCCGGCACCATGTCTGGTCTGATCGCTGCCGGTGTGTTCTACATGATCCTGAGTGCCATCGTCGCAGTACGCGGCAGTGGCTTCCTGCACCGTTTGCTGCCGCCGGTGGTGGTGGGTCCGGTGATCACCGTGATCGGCCTGAGCCTGGCGCCGGTTGGTGTCAATATGGCGCTGGGTAAGACCGGTGACGGTGCCGTCCAACTGATCGACGGCGATGTCGCGATGACCGTGTCGATGCTGACACTGCTGGTCACCGTGCTGGTATCGGTGCTGGCTAAAGGCATGCTGCGACTGGTACCGATTTTGGCCGGTCTGATCGTCGGTTACCTGCTGTCGATCGCTTTCGGTATCGTTAATTTCGATGCGGTCGGGCAGGCGGCCTGGTTTGCCGTGCCCAGCTTCGTGGCGCCGGAGTTCAACCTTGAAGCGATCCTGTTTATTCTGCCGATCGCGATTGCGCCGGCGGTTGAGCATATTGGGGACATGGTGGCGATCAGTAACGTGGCCGGTAAAGACTACCTGGAAAAGCCGGGTCTAAAGCGCACCCTGCTGGGCGATGGTCTGGCGACCAGTGTTGCCGGTGTGCTGGGTGGTCCGCCCAACACCACATACTCCGAAGTGACCGGTGCCGTGGCGCTGACCAAAGCCTTTAACCCGGCCATCATGACCTGGGCGGCGGTATTTGCGATTCTGCTGTCGTTCTCCGGTAAGACCGGTGCGCTGCTGGGCACCATCCCGGTTCCGGTGATGGGGGGCATCATGACCCTGCTGTTCGGCGCTATCGCCGCGATTGGTCTGAACACCCTGGTGAAAGAGGGCAAGGATCTGTCCGAGCCGCGCAATCTGGTGATTGTTTCTCTGACCCTGGTCTTCGGTATCGGTGGTATGCAGATCGGTCTGGGCGAGTTCACACTGAAGGGGATCGCATTGTCGGCCATTCTGGCTATCGTGCTGAACCTGGTCCTGCCGCAGCCGCGTCACGATCACTAAACCTACCTGGTGCTCCGTTCCAGGGGCGCTGCTAACGGCGATTGTTCCTTGCGGAGCGATCGCCGTTTTTGTTTCCGGCGCGCCTTTTTAAAACTACTTATCTCATCACGCTAACTCGCGACGCCGTTCAGAAAGCAATTTTCGCGACCTGCGACTTAAGTTCAGCGTTGTGCCGATTGATATCGTCTATAACTAGTAGCTGATATAGACAAATACGGGTCTTAAGTCGCATCTGAAACCGGTAGTTGTTGTAACGCAACTACAGCATTCACTGAATGGATTCAGGTGGCTTATTTTCGTTATTGGTAACATGAATATTTCACGCCAATCTTTGTCTAATAACGTATTGTTTTATAATGATTATCCTTGACCGTTTCGTATAGCTTGTTCGTCTTTATCTGTTTGTAGTTTGGCGAAGATAGTCTATTGGTCGAAATGGCTGAGGGTTTTTGACATTTATGCCTATGTGCGACTACCAAAGTGCAATACAATACCGGCGCGATATTACAAGGCCAGCTGTTGCGAGAGCGGCTCTACGTTGCCCGCGACGGTGGTATGGCTATAAGCCGGAAACTACGGGGGTACTATGACAACGAATAAACAAACCATCTATTACACGCTGACCGACGAGGCACCTTCACTAGCGACTTGCTCGCTGTTGCCGATCGTTCGTACTTTCACCAAGGCCGCCGGTATCAATGTTAAGATCACCGACATCTCACTGGCCGGCCGTATCCTGGCTGCATTCCCTGACTACCTGAGCGAAGATCAGCAGGTTAAAGACGGTCTGGCGTTCCTGGGCGAGCTGACTCAAGACCCCGATGCCAACATCATCAAACTGCCGAACATCTCCGCGTCTGTTCCTCAGCTGACCGCTTGTATCGCCGAGCTGCAGGGCCAGGGCTACAAGCTGCCTGATTTCCCACAGGACCCTCAAAACGATGAAGAGAAAGCGATCAACGAGCGCTACTCCAAGATTCTGGGTTCTGCCGTAAACCCGGTACTGCGTGAAGGTAACTCTGACCGTCGTGCGCCTAAGGCCGTTAAGAACTTTGCCCGTAAATTCCCCCACTCCATGGGCAAGTGGAGCATGGCCTCCCGCACCCACGCTGACTATATGCGTGGCGGCGACTTCTACTCCAAAGAGCAGTCTTTCACCATGCCGACCGAAGGTGACGTACGAATCGAATTCGTCGACGCCGATGGCAAGGTCACCCTGAAGAAGAAGCTTCATCTTGAAGCCGGCGAGATCATGGACAGCATGTGCATGAGCGTCAAAGCACTGCGTGATTTCCTGGAAGCGACTATGAACGACGCCAAGGAAGACGGCGTACTCTGGTCACTGCACGTGAAAGCCACCATGATGAAGGTCTCGCACCCGATCGTGTTCGGTCACGCGGTAACCGTTTACTACAAAGAAGTGTTCGAGAAATGGGGCGAGCTGTTCGACGAGCTGGGCGTTAACCCGAAGAACGGCCTGATCGACGTCTACGACAAAGTAGAGACTCTGCCGCGCTCCAAGCGTGAAGAGATCCACCGCGACATCCTGGCCACCTACGAGCACCGTCCGCACATGGCGATGGTTGACTCCTACAAAGGTATCACCAACCTGCACGTCCCGAGCGATGTGATTGTCGACGCGTCCATGCCGGCAATGATCCGTAACGGCGGTAAGATGTGGGGTGGTGACGGTAAGCCGGCCGACTGTAAGGCGGTTATGCCGGAGTCCACTTACGCCAAGATCTACCAGGAGATGATCAACTTCTGTAAGACCAACGGCGCCTTCGATCCGACCACCATGGGTACCGTCCCGAACGTAGGTCTGATGGCGAAGAAAGCCGAAGAGTACGGTTCACACGACAAGACCTACGAGCTGGAAGAAGCCGGCACCATGCGGGTTGTCGACACCAAGGGCAACGTTCTGATGTCTCACGACGTCGAGAAGGGCGACATCTGGCGTGCTTGTCAAACCAAGGACGAGCCGGTCCGCGACTGGGTCAAGCTGGCTGTTACCCGTGCCCGTCAGTCTGACACCCCAGCGATCTTCTGGCTTGACCGTAACCGTCCGCACGACATCGAGCTGATCAAGAAGGTTAACTGCTACCTGCAGGAGCACGATCTGGAAGGTCTGGATATCCGCATCAACACCTATGAAGAGGCGATCCGTCGCTCCATGGAGCGCATGCTGCGCGGTCGTGACACCATCTCCGTCACCGGTAACGTTCTGCGTGACTACCTGACCGACCTGTTCCCGATCATGGAACTGGGTACTTCGGCCAAGATGCTGTCCATCGTACCGATGCTGAAAGGCGGTGGTATGTACGAGACCGGCGCCGGCGGTTCTGCACCGAAGCACGTTCAGCAGGTCATCGAAGAGAACCACCTGCGTTGGGACTCGCTGGGTGAATTCCTGGCGCTGGCCGTGTCGCTGGAAGACATGGGTATCAAGCAGGACAACAAGCGCGCTGCGGTACTGGCCAAGTGCCTGGACGAAGCGACCGAGAAACTGCTGGACAACAACAAGTCTCCGTCCCGTAAGGTCGGCGAGCTGGACAACCGTGGTAGTCACTTCTACCTGGGTATGTATTGGGCTCAGGCAGTTGCGGCTCAGACCGAAGACCCGGAGCTGGCGGCAGACCTGGCTGACTTCGCCAAGGCGCTGACCGACAACGAAGACAAAATCATCGGCGAGCTGAGCGATGATCAGGGTCATCCGGTTAAAGAGGTTGAGTTCGGTTACTACCACGCCAAGCGTGACGTCATCAAAGACATCATGCGTCCGAGTAAGACACTGAACGCTATCCTGGCCGACGCCAACAGCTAAGCCCGGACTCTGTTCTATCAAAGCCCAGGTCGGTAACGGCCTGGGCTTTTTTATGCCTTTCGTAAATTGCCGGCCAAAAAAAGCCGCTCATTGAGCGGCTAAAGGTTACTATCGGGGCAACTGATAGAACGGTAATTTGTGTAGCGGATCAGCGCTTTCGTTGAGCCACTTTTTCGCTTAACAGGCAGAGCATCTCCCACATCAGCGTCGCACCGACCAGGGCGGTGTTGCCGCTGGGGTCAAACGGCGGGGAAACCTCCACCAGGTCGGCACCGACCAGATTCAATCCGCGCAAGCCGCGAATGATGCTTTGGGCTTCGATGGTGGTGAGACCGCCGATTTCCGGGGTGCCGGTTCCGGGGGCGTAGACCGGGTCGAGGCAGTCAATATCAAAACTGATATAGCTGGCTTGATCGCCGACCACTTCGCGGGCCGTCTCGATCACCTTGTCGACCCCCATCTCGTTAAACTCCTCGATTCGGATGACGCGAATGCCTTGCTCAAGGCCCCAGTTATCGTCGTTCTCGCTGTAGAGTCCGCCGCGAATACCGATCTGGACCACCCGCTTGGGGTCGAGCACGCCTTCCTCAATAGCGCGTCGGAACGGGGTGCCGTGGGTATATTTGCAGCCGCCGAAATAGCGATCCCAGGTGTCGGTGTGGGCATCGAAGTGGACCATCCCCATGGGGCCATGCTTGTCGGCCAGCGCGCGAAGGATGGGGAGGCTGACCAGGTGGTCGCCACCGGCTGCCAGTGGCACGATATTACGTTGGGTTAGCATGGCAACGAACGCTTCGATCAGATCCAGCGTCTGCTCAATTTGTAACGGGTTGACCGGCGCATCGCCCAGATCGGCGCAGTTGGCCAGTTCGAAGGGGCTTAGCTTCAGCACCGGGTGAACCTTGCGCATCATGGCTGACGCGTCTCGAACCTGGCGCGGACCGTGGCGCGCGCCGGCACGATTGGTGGTGCCACCGTCCCAGGGAATCCCATACAGGCCGATCTCTGTTCCGTCACACGCGTCCGGTGCGTAGTGGGGCAGTCGCATAAAGGTCGCAATACCGGCATATCGTGGAATCGTTTCAGACGGCAGGGGGTTGAAGCTGAGAGGGCTCTGTTCGTTGTTCTCCCATTGACTCATATGTCGTCACCTTATCGTTGTTTTGAGAGCGAATAAGGTGACTATAGGAGTCTAAATATGTTTCTTAAATGCAGGCATTGGAAGGTTTGGGTGTTGGAAATGGAAACATTAGTGCTCAGCTTGACTGCAAAGTGCGTCCAAAAATGCGGTTCTCAATAAGTTAGGTTGGGCATCCCTTCGGGTAATGACTTTGAACGGGACTTGATAGTTAAGGCTGTCCGGCAGGACAGGGCGGATCTGTCCGCTGCTGGCCCATTGCGCGGCATAATGCTCGGGCAGGAAACCGATATATTGACCGCTGAGAATCAGCGTCGCAATCCCTTCGACCTGATATGAGGTTGCCGAGCCTTTGAGCTCGGGGAAATGTTCTTTCAGCAGAATCACATGGGCGTATCCCGGAACGATGAAGTCGTACTCGGTCAACAACTTCATATTGATTTGCGAATCGGGCATTGAAAATAGCGGGTGACTGGCGCCGCAGTAGAGTTTTGACGTCTCCTGGTGCAGATCCTGATAGTTAAGGCCGGGGAGTTGATGGTGATAGGGTGCGACGCCGAGATTGGCCCTGCCTTCGATCACGGCCCGCTCGACCTCGTTGGGGGCCGCCACCTGCAGGTTGATCGTCACTTCCGGCTCACGCTGGTGAAATCCCCCCAACACCTTCACGATCACGGAATTGGAATCGGTAATCATATTGTCGGTCAGGCTCAGTACCAGCTCGCCTACCAGACGGCTGTGGGCTTGATTGACGTTCGAGCGGAACTTCTCCAAATCGATCAACAGCTCCTGAGTGGCGTCGTACACAAGACGTCCATGTTCGGTGAGCTGGAACCCCGATCGTCCGCGCTGGCATAACCGCATGCCCAGGCGGGTTTCGAGGTCTGCCATCTGTCGGCTGATGGCCGATCGACCGATGTTCAATTCGACCTCCGCCGCCGAAAAGCCGCCGCATTCAACGACGGTTTTGAACACGCGTAACAGCTTCAGGTCGGGATCGGCGAGTTGTCCGGTTAGCGGTTGGCGTTTCATTGGGCACACCTGCTTTGTTGTTGTTTTTGTGAATGAGTAGTTTGGGCAGACTAGCATCAAAGTTTCCAGATAAAGAAACTTTGAATAGAAAAAACTGCATTTAACGAAACATAAAACCCATTTAACAATGAGAACTGCCCGGCTGAGGGGGTTCTCAGTTCAGAGGCTGCTCAACAAAAACAATTAGGAGCTACTTATGAATATCGACGTCATCATCGTATTTGTAGTGGTCAAGTAAAACTGGCCACGGATTTGTACGCATTCCAGTAGTTTTTCTCTGTCATATTCGGCGGCAACATATCGTTGTGTTGATGCGGCCGGACCTGGCTGTAATAGCCAATCAAGTAATCAGTAATCGACTGCTTGGCTTGAGCAAATGAGGTGTAGCCAGTTTCGGGTATCCACTCCGTTTTCAGGCTGCGGAAGAAGCGTTCCATTGGCGCGTTATCCCAACAGTTTCCTCTTCGACTCATGCTCTGCTGGATCTGGTAGCGCCATAGGTGCTGCCTGAACCGCAAGCTGGTGTATTGAACACCTTGGTCGCTGTGGAACATCAGATCCTTCGGCCTTCCTCTCGATTCATACGCCATCATCAACGCCTTACTTGTCAGCTTGCTATCAGCTTTTAGCGATAGCGCCCAGCCGACTGGCCTGCGGGCATAAAGATCCAGTACGACCGCTAGGTAAGCCCAACGCTCTCCAGTCCAGACATAGGTGATGTCGCCACACCAAACCTGGTTAGGTTTGCCGACCACGAACTGTCGATCTAGTGCGTTCGGGATTGCCACATGAAGCTTATCGGCTCGCTTATACGCATGTTTTGGCAGCTGGTTGCTCACGAGGCGTAACTCCTTCATCAGCTTGCTTGCAACATAACGGCTGAGTGCCACGCCTCGCTGAGTGACGATGCTGGCCACTGTTCTTGCTCCGGCAGACCCTCCGCTCAACTGATGGGCGGCTCGCACCATCAGTTTAAGCTTGCGACGATAAGGGTTATCGCTTCGAGGCTGGCTGCGCCAGTACTTGTAACTGCTGCGCTGAATATCGAAGATCTGGCACAGCTGTTTGATCGGATAGCTCTCTTGAAGACGCTGAATTATCGAATATTTTTCAGCTCGTCTGACATCAAGAGAGCCAAGCCCTTTTTTAGAATCTCTTTCTCCGTCTCTGCGCGTTTGAGCTGTCTCTCTAGCTCCCTTATACGACGCTGCTCCGGGGTCATCGGCGCGGCTTTCGGACTGTCCCCGCTACGCTCCTGTTTGAGTTGACGTACCCACTTCTCCATTGAGGAGCGACTGACGTTCATCGCCTCACAAGCTTCGCGGATGGTGTAGCCGTGGTCGATAACCAGTTGAGCTGATTCGAGACGGAATTCGGGGCTGAAGTTAGGTCGAGATTTTCGGGTCATTGGATCACCTGTTGTTGAAGAGGTGATGCTATCACCTCTATTCAGGTGGCCAAATTCACTATGCCACTACACGTATTGAAATTGGTGGGCGATGAGTTCTCCTTTACCTTATTCGGATAGGGCGCCCTTCAGAGTACTGGATTGCGGCTGGTCTACGACTTCTACTGAGGGATGGAGAAAGTTGTAATTGGATCTTTACACTTGGATATCTGCTTTCTCTAATTCCTTATAAATGTGGCATCGATCCAAAAAGAGTGTAGAACAACCGGGGAGTGTTATGTAGAGGATGGATTTCAAGGGGCTAAGAACGACGAAAGCCCGCATAACTGCGGGCTTTCCATGGTGCAAGTGAGTGATTTGAGCTGTCATGCTCATGTAAGCAACGGATTTCCAATCCTTACGAATCCGTCTGCTCAGTGGCTAACCCCTGAATGCAAAATCCGCTTAGCCGCTTTGCCAACCCGGGAGCGGTAGAACAGCAGTTGCCAGCGGCGGCCACCAACCTGGCGCCAGAGGATGGCGGCGCGGATGCCGGCCAGTAGCAGGGCGCGGATCTTGTCGGCGTTGTCGTTGTTTTTCAGGTTGCGGGGTTCGCCGGTGACTTGAATCCGGAAGCTGAAGGTGCTGATGGTTTCTTGGTAAAGCTGGGCGATATTGCTGATCACCGGCCCGCGGGCGTAATTCAGCTCCTGCGGATCCTGAATGACCGCTTTGCTGCCGGAACTGTTGCCATCACCGGCGCTGTCCTGTGAGTCGTAATACATCGCTTGGTGACCAATCTGGTCCAGTCGTTGGCCGATCTGGTCGAGCATCTGCGGCTGCTTCTGCAGGCGACTCTCGAGATGGAGCATGCCCATGGCGTAACGGGTGATGTCGCGGTTTACGCTGGCGCGGTTGTCGGCCAGATCCTGGGCCAGTTTCAGGCCTGCCTGCAGGTTGAAGGGCAGGTCACGAACACCGCCATAGACGTCTTCGGTGGCCTGCGGTGAGGTGACGAAGATGCTGTTGATGCTGGCTTCGAAGCTGTTTTGCGGAATCATGCCCCGCTTGGCGATCTGATCGACCAGGCTGGCAGCTTGGAATACACCGGCTAGGGCAATGGCTTGTTCGTCATGGCTTCGAGACATAAGTGCACTTCTTTTTTTGTTACTGTCTGGCGGAAGGTGTCTAGCTTCCGCTATTTATCGATCAGGTCGGATTAATCGGCCGTGGTTTCGATCACGCCGCCGCCGAGGCAAACGTCTTCTGCGTAGAATACCACCGACTGGCCGGGTGTCACGGCGCGCTGGGGCTGATCGAAACGAACGTCGTAGCCGCCTTGCTCGTTTCTGAAGATCTCGCAGGCTTGATCGTCCTGACGATAGCGGGTCTTGGCGGTACAGCGGAACGGCAGTTCCGGTCCTTGCCCATCAACCCAATCGATCTGGCTGGCGCTCAGCGAGCCGCTGAACAGCAGCGGGTGTTGCCCGCCCTGTACCGCGACCAGGACATTGCGCTCCAGATCTTTGCCGGCAACAAACCAGGGGTCGTCAGAAAAACCACTCAGGCCACCGATCCCCAAGCCCTGGCGTTGGCCGATGGTGTGGTACATCAGCCCTTGATGGCGTCCGATTTCGACCCCTTTGTCGGTTTCGATCACACCTGGTTGGGCCGGCAGGTACTGCTGCAGGAAGTCACGGAATCGACGTTCGCCGATAAAGCAGATACCGGTACTGTCCTTCTTATTGTGAGTCACCAGGTCGTGCTGTTCGGCAAGCTTACGTACCTCGGGCTTCTCCAGCTCGCCCACCGGGAACAGGGTTTGGGCGATCTCGGCCTCACCCACCGCGTGGAGGAAGTAGCTCTGATCTTTGTTGCCGTCCAAGCCGCGCAACAGCAGGCAGCGGCCGTCTTCGGTATCGCGACGACGGACATAGTGACCGGTGGCGATATAGTCGGCACCCAGGTGCTTGGCGTAGTCGAGGAAGGCTTTGAACTTGATCTCTTTGTTGCAGAGGATGTCCGGATTCGGGGTACGGCCCGCCTTGTATTCGCTCAGAAAATGCTCGAACACGTTGTCCCAGTATTCGGCGGCAAAGTTGGCGGTGTGCAGCTTGATCCCGAGTTTGTCGGAGACGGCCTGAGCATCGGCCAGATCATCCATGGCGGTGCAGTATTCGGTGCCGTCATCTTCGTCCCAGTTCTTCATGAACAGCCCTTCGACCTGGTAGCCCTGCTGGAGCAGCAGAAGGGCTGAGACCGAGGAGTCAACGCCACCGGACATGCCGACGATCACTTTGGCGTCAGCGGCGGGCTTGTGGGTGGGCTGATTGGATGAAGATGCAACAGCGGCAGTCATGTAACGGGATACCTGAGTGGGCAAAACGGGTATTGTACCGAGCCCCCAGCCTGGGTGGTAGGGGCTGTCGTTTCAGCGAGGACTAGGATTGTTTTGGCGAAGGGGTGAGGAGTAAGGCCGTTGTGGGTGAGTCGCTAGTCCAGCTCGACCAGTAGCTCTAGCGGATAACGGGTTCCTGCCAGATAGTCTTCAATGCCCTGAAGGACCATCGGGCTGCGCAGGCGATGGGCCTGCTCGCGGATCTCTTCCAGCGTCAGCCAGTGGGTGTCGAGGATGCAGGCGTCGAGTTCCAGTTCCGGACGATGCCGGGTCGGCTTGGCGGCAAAGCAGAATCGATGGTAGCAAGTCTGGTTATGGGCGGAGGTGAAGGTATAGAACCCCAGCAGTGCATCGATCTCGACTTCCCAGCCGGTTTCTTCGAGCGCTTCACGTCGTGCTCCGTCAACAATACGCTCGCCCGGTTCCAGATGGCCGGCGGGTTGGTTCAGTACGGTTTGACCGTTGGAGCGCTCTTCGACCAACAAGAAACGTCCCGCATCTTCAATGACACAAGCAACCGTGGCATGGGGCGTCCAGCGCATCATAATCAATCCTCAAGGTAACACACGGATCGGTCCATTCGATCCGTTGATAAGACAGGTACAGAGCAATCGCGGGCGCTACGTTAACCTCTTCATGTCCAGGGGTCAAAGTTAGATAAGAATCATTACGCTTGTTGTTGGCTCGCTATTTGAGAGTCGTCACTCAACAGTGACCCACAGAGTTGTTAGAATGCGGTTTTACAAGCGCTTGTCAGGTTTGTGACCTGCGACCATTACCTGTAGTGAAGGAATATAGCCTTGACCAGTTCCAGCCCGGTAGATCCCAAAACCCATATTCAGGTCCAGACTCAGAGCTTTGACGTCGGGACGGAGTTTGACCGGCTTCGGGATGAGAGCGGATCTGTGGGAGCGGTGGTGTTCTTTACCGGTTTGGTTCGCGATCTGGCGGATGATCCGCTGCAGGAGATGGTACTTGAACATTACCCGGGTATGACCGAACGCTGCCTGGCCGATATCGTCGAGCAAGCCAGACAGCGCTGGCCGTTGCTGCATGTCAGCCTGATTCATCGGGTCGGAGCGCTCAAACCCAACGACCTGATCGTCTACGTCGGCGTCAGCAGCGCCCACCGCGAAGCGGCTTTTGCGGCCTGCGAATTCATCATGGACTACCTTAAGAAAGACGCGCCTTTCTGGAAAAAGGAGCGCAGCGAGTCGCGGGAGCACTGGGTCGAACAAAAAGACAGTGATCTGCAGGCCGCTAAGCGCTGGGACAAGCCCGATTGATCTTTCAGGGGCGGCCCCGGCGCTGTGAATGCCGGAAGCTCGCTCCACCAATTATCGCGTAAACAGACATTCTTCCTCCCCCTGCTGTGCACGGGGAAGGCTTATACCGTATTAACAAGAGGAAACTTTGATGGCGCAGGCAGTATTTGTGCCCGGACAACGTTGGATCAGCCACGGCGAGTCGGAGCTGGGCCTGGGACTGGTAACCGAAACCACCGGACGGCAGGTCGAGCTGTTTTTTCCAGCGGCCGAAGCCCATCGCACCTATGCCACCCAGGATGCGCCCCTGAGCCGCTATCAGCTGGAGCCGGGGGCGACCCTGACCTGCAATGCCGGTATCCAGCACCAGGTGGTATCGGTTGAGCACTATGATGGACTGCTGCGTTACCAGGTCGGTAGTAATGGTTCCGACGATAACCCCGAGTGGATCGATGAGCTTGAGCTGGATCCTTTTGTCGAGTTGAACCGGCCGCAGGATCGATTCTTCGCCGCCCAGATCGACAGTCCCAAAGCGTTTGAGTTGCGCCGTCAGGCGCGAAAGCTGCAGCACCGGCTCCACAGTAGCGAAAGCTATGGCTTGCTTGGCCCTCGGGTGCAGCTGCTTCCCCACCAGTTCTATATCGCCTCCCAGGTTGCTCGCCGGCACTCCCCTCGGGTACTGCTGGCCGATGAGGTGGGGCTGGGTAAGACTATCGAAGCCGGTCTGATCATCCATCAGCAGATCATCAGCGGTCGTTCTGAGCGGGTGATGGTCGTGGTGCCAGATTCGCTGGTGCACCAGTGGCTGGTTGAGATGCTGCGGCGTTTCAATCTGTTCTTCCGGATCATGAACCGAGAGCAGTACCAGGCACTGACCGAGGTCGATACCGGATCCGGTTTGGATGCTGACGACCTGCCACTGGAGACCGAAGAGCCGGGTAACCCGTTCGAAAGCGCTCAGCTGTTTATCTGTCCGCAGTCGTTGCTGACCGATCTGCCCGGCTATTTCGATGCGGCGCTGGCGTGCAGCTGGGATCTGCTGGTGGTCGATGAAGCCCACCACCTGCAGTGGAGTGAACAACAGGTCAGCCCTGAGTATCAGTGCATCGAACAGCTGGCGGCCAAGTCTTCGGGTTTGTTGCTGCTGACTGCGACCCCGGAACAGCTGGGTCTTGAGGGGCATTTCGCCCGCTTGCGATTGATCGATCGGAGTCGCTATTTCGACCTGAACCAGTTCCGCGAGCAGGAGAGCCAATACCAGCCGCTGCGCGAGCTGATCGAACAACTGCTACAGTGCGATGACCTGTTGGCCCAGATCCGTGATGACGCCTGTAAAGACCGGCTGTTGAAACTGCTGGATGCGGACAAGTACCAATCACTGCTGCAACAGTTAGAGCAGGGTGCAGAGGTCGAGGCCTGTCGTACTGAACTAGTCGATCTGCTGCTGGATCAACACGGCACTGGTCGGGTGCTGTTCCGAAATACCCGCGATCAGGTACAGGGATTCCCGGGTCGGACCCTGCAACCCCATCTGCTGGAGTCGCCCTTTAGCGAGCAGCAGTCGGCTGAAACGGAGCTGGCTCAACAGTTACGACCGGAGCTGATGCTGGGCGAGGATTGGTGTCAGTTCGATCCGCGGGTCGAATGGCTCAAAGGCTGGCTGGAACAGCACAAAGAGGAGAAGGTGTTGCTGATCTGTGCCGAGCGCGAGACAGCTCAGCAACTTGAAGACTATCTGCGTCTGCGGGTCGGTATCCGTAGCGCGGTATTCCACGAGCAACTCAGCCTGGTCAATCGTGACCGCGCCGCTGCCTATTTCGCCGAGCCGGAGGAGGGCGCCCAGCTGCTGGTCTGCTCTGAGATCGGCAGCGAAGGCCGTAACTTCCAGTTCGCCAGCCATCTGATCATGTTCGATCTGCCGCTGAACCCGGATCTGGTCGAACAGCGGATCGGCCGACTGGACCGTATCGGTCAGCGCAGTCAGGTGCAGATCCACCTGCCGCTTTATCGTCACAGCCCGGCTCATCACCTGATGCGCTGGTTGCACGAAGGCCTGGATGCCTTCCTGAGTCCGTGCCCGTTCGGGCAGCTGTTGCTGGAACAGCAGCAAGCCACGCTTGAAGACTGCCTGCTGGAGCAGAACGAGCAGGACTTCGATGGCTTTATCGAACAGACCCGTGCCCAGGCGAAGCAGTTGCGCCAGCAACAACAGCAGGGTCGGGACCGTCTGCTGGAACTGAACTCCTGTCGCCCCCAGCAAGCACAGCAGGTGATCGATCAGCTGCAGCAGGATGCTGATGAGCAAGCACTGAGAAAACTGTTGGAACGCAGCTTTGATTACTTCGGGGTCGAGCTGCAGCCGGATACCACCCACAGTGTGTTGGTGCGTCCCGGCGATCATATGCGCTGCGGTAACTTCCCTGGCTTGCCGGAGCAGGGGCTGCACGGCACCTTCGATCGGCAGCAGGCGCTTGAGCGCGAAGATATGGCCTACCTGAGCTGGGAGCACCCCGTGGCTCGGGGTGCGCTGGAACTGGTCTGCGAGAGCGATACCGGCAATACCGCCATTGCGACGCTAAAACTGCCCGGTATCAAAGCCGGCAGCCTATTGCTCGAATGTCTGTTCGTGCTGGATTGTCAGGCGCCCCGTTCACTGCAGTTGGCCCGCTACCTGCCCAGTGGGGGTTATCGGGTTCTGCTGACCGCCGAAGGGCGTGAGTGCGCCAACCTGCTGTCCGAAGAACAGCTGGCGCAACTGGCGAAGAAGCTGCCCAAGCAAGCGGCCAAGAATATGGTCAAGCCGCTGCGCGAGCCGCTGACCGCGCTGCTCAAACAGGCCGAAAGTCTGGCGGAGGCGCAGCTGCCGGGCATGATCGAACAGGCCCAGCAACAGATGCTGGCGCTGCAGCAGCCACGTCTGGAACGGCTGCAGATGCTGGCTAAAGTTAATCCGGCGATTCGAGACGAAGAGATCGCGATGCAGCAACAGCAGATCGATCAGCTGCAGCAGGCACTGGAGCGCAGCCTGCTCAAACTCGATGGTATTCAGGTGCTGATCACCACCTGATTGGCACAACACGAGAAATCGTATCCGGAGGTTAGTTTGGCTTTCGGGTACGGCTTCGCGTCGGCTTTGAGTTGCGGCCAGCGGTTTGGCGACTTCGTTGTTGCCGTTGCTGACCGGCTGATCTGCTTCCGCCAGCACGATGCTGGCTGTTGCGTCTGGCTGTCGGCTGGGACTGGCGTGGCAGATGGATCTGGGATTCGCGCCACTGTCCCGGTTGAAGCTGCTCCAGTTGCCAGGGGCCGATGGCAACCCGGATCAAGCGCAGGGTCGGGTGGCCGACCGCAGCGGTCATCCGCCGGACCTGGCGGTTTCGCCCTTCACGAATTTTCAGCTCGATCCAGCAGGTGACGTCGTTGTTGCGTTGACGAATCGGCGGATTACGCGGCCAAGGCTCGGTCGGTGCAATACGACGGCATCGTGCCGGGCGGGTCATTCCATCTTTCAATTCGACCCCTTTGATCAGTCTCTCGATCGCTTCATCGCTGATCTCACCTTCCAGCTGGGCCCAGTAGGTCTTCTCCAGTTTAAACTTCGGATCGGTGATCTGTTGCTGTGCGCGGCCATCGTCGGTCAACACCAGTAGACCTTCGGAGTCGTAGTCCAGCCGTCCGGCGGCATACAGACCGGGCTGGTCAATATAGTCGGCCAGGGTGCCGCGTCCATTCGGATCGGTAAATTGGGACAGAACCTGAAAAGGCTTATTGAGCAAAACGATGCGGGACATGGGAACTATCGGGGCGGGTTAGAAGGCAGGCGCACACTGTAGCGCTGCCTTTTCATAGCCGCAAGTTTGATCCATCGAGGCTAAATCACTGATTGTCGACAATCAAAGGTTTGGATTTTTATCCGTCAAGTTTGTTGTGTTGCTGCTGAAAGTCCCGGCTCATGGGGGTTTTGCCTTTTTGCGGTTGGGCTTTTCGCCTTTTGTCGTAGTTAAATTTATCCGCTGAACGGTTAAGGTATTTGCCGTCAGAGGGTTTAACTGTCAACAATATCGAGAAAGCAGCAGGATTTGCCGTACTTCTTCGCTGCCATTCCTAATAACGTAAAAAGTAAAGGACCGATACCATGGCCTATTTGGATGAGTATCAGAAATCGATTACCGATCCCGCCGCGTTCTGGAAAGAGAAGGCAGAAGCGCTGGAGTGGTTCAAGTTCCCACAGCAGATTCTGTCAAAAGATGAGAACGGCATTGATCGTTGGTTTGCCGACGGTGAGATGAACACCTGCCATATGGCGTTGGATTACCATATCGCTGCCGGCCGCGGTGATCAGGTAGCGATCTACTACGATTCTCCGGTTACCGATACCAAGAAGGCCTACACCTATTCTGAGCTGCGTGACCAGGTTGCTCTGTTCGCCGGGGTACTGAAAGCCCAGGGCGTAGGCAAGGGTGATCGCGTGGTTGTTTACATGCCGATGGTACCGGAAGCGGCGGTTGCGATGCTGGCCTGTGCCCGTCTGGGTGCGATTCACTCCGTCGTCTTCGGCGGCTTCGCGCCGAACGAACTGGCCGTACGGATCGACGACGCCGAGCCGAAGGTTATCGTCTCCTCCTCCTGCGGTATCGAAATCCAGAAAGTTATTCCCTACAAGCCGCTGCTTGACGAGGCGATCAACCTCTCGGCCCACAAGCCGGAGAAGTGCATCGTGTTCCAGCGTCCGCAAGCCGAAGCCAGCATGGTTGAAGGCCGTGATCTGGATTGGAACGAAGCGATGGCGGCGGCGACCCCGGCTGACTGCGTTCCGGTCAATGGTACCGATCCGCTTTACGTACTCTACACTTCCGGCACCACCGGTAAGCCGAAGGGCGTTGTGCGTGACAACGGCGGCCATGCCACCGCGCTGAAATACTCCATGAAGGCGATCTACGACATGGATCCGGGCGATGTGTTCTGGGCCGCTTCCGACGTCGGTTGGGTGGTTGGCCACTCCTACATCGTTTACGGCCCGCTGCTGGCCGGTCTGTCCAGCGTCTTCTACGAAGGTAAGCCGGTACGGACTCCGGATGCTGGTGCTTTCTGGCGTGTTGCCGAAGAGTACGGCGTCAAGGGCCTGTTCTCCGCACCGACTGCGTTCCGTGCGATCAAGAAGGAAGATCCGGAATCCGAGCATCTGAAGCCGTACGATCTGTCCAAACTGAAGTACATCTTTATGGCCGGCGAGCGTCTCGATCCGCCGACCTACCACTGGGTCAAGGACCTGCTGGGTCTGCCGGTGGTAGACCACTGGTGGCAGACCGAAACCGGTTGGGCGATCTGTGCCAACCTGATGGGCATCGAGCCGCGGGAAGCCAAGCCGGGTTCCGCCACGCTGCCGGTACCGGGTTTCAATGTTCAGATTCTGGATAACGAAGGCAATGAAGTCGGTCCGAACGAGCAGGGCAATGTCGCCATCAAGCTGCCGCTGCCGCCGAGCTGTCTGCCGACCGTCTGGGGTGACTTCGAGCGCTTCCGTACCGGTTACCTGAATGAATATGCCGGCTACTATGTCTCCGGTGATGGCGGCTACAAGGATGACGACGGCTTCGTCTTCATCATGGGTCGTACCGATGATGTCATCAACGTGGCCGGTCACCGTTTGTCCACCGGTGAGATGGAAGAGATCGTTGCGAGCCACCCGGCCGTTGCCGAGTGTGCGGTCATCGGGCTCAACGATCCGCTCAAGGGCCAGATGCCGCTGGGTATGGTGCTGTTGAAGGACGGCGCCGAGGTCGACGAGGCTGAGCTGGAGAGCGAGCTGGTCGGTATGGTGCGTAAAGAGATCGGTGCGGTCGCCTGCTTCAAGAAGGCGATTGTGGTCCAGCGTCTGCCGAAGACCCGCTCCGGTAAGATCCTGCGGAAACTGCTGCGTCAGATCGCCGACGGTCAGGATTACACCATTCCGTCCACCATCGACGATCCCGCCAGTCTGCCGGAGATCTCCGATATCATGGACAGTCACGGTCTGGTTAGCCGCTAAGGCCTCACGACCACCGAATAAGCGGGCTTTGCGGCCCGCTTTTTTTTTGTCTGAGACCTGTTAATCTGACAGCTGCGAACCCTGAGGAAGGAATCCGTAGTGCAGCAGACGGTGCTCATCGTGGATGATGAGGTCAACATCATCCAGTCGTTCCAACGCTTGTTCCGCAAAGCGCCTTTCCGAATACTCACCGCCGGCGGGGGACAGCAAGCGCTGGAAGTCCTGGCCCGGGAAAAAGTCGATGTCATCGTGTCGGATCAGCGGATGCCGGGTATGACCGGCGCCGAGCTGTTCGCCGTCGTTCAACAAAAATACCCCAATACCACCCGATTGCTGTTGTCCGGTTATACCGACTTCGATGCGCTCACCTACGCTATCAATAACGGCGCGATCAGCAAGTTCATCAGCAAACCCTGGAACCGTGACGAGCTGCGCCAGAGCCTCGATGAGGCCTTTGCCCATACCGAAGCGTTGAACGTCCAGAGTGATTACGATCGGGTCTTTCAGCAGTCAAACCAGGGAATGGCGTTGTTGGATCCGCAGTACCGGATCCTGGCAGTCAATCAGGCCCAGTTGGAGCTGACCGGCCATCGTGAAGAGGAGTTGGTCGGCAAGTCGCTGTTCGATCTGATCCCGGAACTGAGCCGCACCCAGGTCGAGCAGGATATCGGCACTCAACAACACTGGCGTAGCGAGCTTTGGCTGCTACGGCGGGATAAAAGTATCGGCCTGTTTTCGCTGGCAATTCAGCTCAATCCCGACAACCAGCGTTTCAGCGTAACTTGCAGCGATATCACCGAGATGCGCCGCAACGAACTCAGCAGCCGGCACGATCTGCTGACCGGTTTGCTGAACCGGCAAAGCTTTGAACGTGAAGTGGTCGAGTTTCTGCAGCAAAAACCGCAGGACCAGATGTTGGCGGTCCTGTCGCTTGATCTGATCAATTTTCGTCAGGTCAATGAAAGCTACGGCCATGACTATGGTGACGAGCTGCTGTGTCAGGTTGCCTCTTCGCTACGGGCGATGCTGGGTACCGACCTGTCGATCCAGCGTATTGCCCGTATCGGTGGGGACGAGTTTGCGTTGCTCTGTCAGGCCGATTACAGCGCCGCGTTTTTACAACTGTGCGAATCGATACTGGCCTGGTTTAAAGCACCGATTCAGGTTCACGATAACGAGCTCTTTATGCACTTCAAGCTGGGGGTGGCGATTGCGTACGGGGAGGTGAAGGCCGCTGATCTGATCAAACAGGCCGCGACCGCCGGTGCACGCAGCGACCGGACCCACCGCTATCGCGTTTATGATGACGAGATGCTCGAAGGCGTCAAAGAGCGGATGGATCTTCATAATGATCTGCATAAAGTCATCAAAAACAACGAACTGGCGCTACTTTATCAACCAAAGGTTTGCATTGAGACGGGGCGTATTATCAGCGCCGAAGCGCTGGTTCGCTGGAACCATCCGACCAAAGGGCTGATCTCGCCGGACCGCTTTGTCTTCCTCGCCGAAGAGTCCGGGCTGATTCTGGATATCGGTGATTGGTGCATCGGTGAGGCCTGTCGCCAACTGGCCGAATGGCAGCAGAAATCGATCGGTCCGGTCAGGGTGGCGGTTAATCTGTCGCCGCGCCAGTTTACCGACCGGGCGTTACCCCACCGATTGCAGGCACTGATCAATCATCATCAGTTGGACGGGGCGGTGCTTGAGTTGGAGGTGACCGAGAGTACGCTGCTGGATGATACCGATCGGGCGATCAAGATGATGAAGCAGATCCGTTCGATGGGGGTCCATTTCGCCATGGACGACTTCGGTACCGGTTACGCTTCGTTTGATTACCTAAAGCGGTATCCTTTCTCGACCCTGAAGATCGACCGTAGTTTCATCATGAACCTCTGTTCCAGCGAGCGGGAAGGCTCCATTGTGGAGTCGATGATTAACATGGGTCATCAGCTCGATCTGCTGGTGGTCGCTGAAGGGGTGGAAGAGCAGCAGCAAGCCGACAGTTTGAAGGCGATGGGGTGTGACTTCATCCAGGGCTATCTCTACAGCCGTCCGGTAACGGCGGAGGTGCTGGAAAAGCTGCTGATTGAACAGCCTTTCCGTGTCGGTGTTTAGGCATCCTGCCAACAACCGGTGAACAGCCCCCTGCAGCTTCAGCAAACGCCTGAGGTGCGCCAGTGCCGGGTGCAGGATCAAGCTGAAGTCCACCGATCTCGGCAAAGCTTCAGTGCCTTAGCTTGCGTCCTTGCTCCAGGTTACCTTGGCGGTAAACATGTAACCGGCACCGTAGATGGTTTTAATCAGCTCTGGTTGCTGCGGATCGGTTTCGATCTTCTTCCGCAGTCGTGAGATTCTGACATCGATACTGCGATCGTAGGGTTCCAGATAGTCCCCCAGCAGCTGGTCCCGGCTGATGATCCGGCCGCTGCTGTTGAACAATACCTGTAGCATTTTGGCTTCGGTGGCGCTGAGGTTTTCGATCCGCCCATCCTGGTGCCGTAAGGTCAGGTTGCTGCTATGGAAGGTCCAGTCACCGAAGTGGGCCAGTTGCTGGTCGATCTCCTTTTCGCTATGACCGATCCGGCGAAGAATGCTCTTGGCACGAGCGATCAGCTCCCGCGGCTCGAACGGTTTAGCCAGGTAGTCATCGGCACCCAGTTCCAACCCCAGCACCTTGTCGGGTAGGCTGGCCCGGCCGGAGATGATAATGATGCCCATCTCATCATCGTCGTGGAGCTGCCGTACCAGATTGAGCCCGTCCATGTCCGGCAGGCCAAGATCGATCACGCAGAGGTTAGGGCGGTCGCGAAGCAGCGATCGCTCCGCCTCTTTGCCGGTCGTGAACAGTTGTGCCCGATAGCCGAAATCAACCAGGGTCTCAGTGATCAGACGGCCCAGATCGGGTTCGTCCTCGATGACGTAGATCAGCGCTTCAGTGCTCAATGTTGTCGCTCCCTGAATAGCTGCGCAGGCGTTGCTGGGCCTGTGCCAGCGCCTGTTGCAGACAGGTCTTATCAAAGGGTTTAAGCAGCAGGGGACGGTCTTCCAGCCTCGGGTCGTCCAGTGCTTCACTGTAGCCGGTCATCAGCACCTGCAGCGCCTGGGGCTGGACCCGGCTGGCCGCCAGTGCCACATCGATCCCCTGAGCGCTGCCCGGTAACATCAGATCGGTGACAACCCCGTAAAGGTTGTCGATGCTGCCCAGCAGGTTCAGGGCTTCATCACCATTGGCGGCCTCGACGACCAGCATCCCCAGCTCGATCAGTTGATCGCGGATCAGGCTACGCAGGTCCTGATTATCTTCCACCAGCAGGATCAGCCCCTTGTCATGGCCGGCTGGGACGGCTGCCTCAGGTGCGGCCGTACCTGCTGACTCACTGTGAGCCGGGTGTGTGGGCAGCGCCAGCGGCTCTGAGCCGACCTCAACCGCCGGGAGCAGGATCTCGACTTCTGCACCTGCACCATGGTTCGCCAGCCTGATGTAGCCGAGTGACTGCTTCACAAAACCGTAGACCATACTCAGACCCAGCCCGGAACCGGCGCCGGTCTGCTTGGTGGTGAAAAAGGGTTCAAAACCCCGGATCAGGGCCTCATCGGCAAAGCCGCCGCCCTGATCGATAACGCTGAAGCTGACATAGGCACCGGCTGCCGGTGTTTCATCAAAGTTCAGCTCGTTGGCCGATGCCGGTTCGATATGCCGGGTCGCGACCCGCAGCAGCAGTTTGCCGCCGTCGGTCATCGCATAGCGCGAGTTGAGCACCAGATTGACCAGCGCATCCTCAAATCTTCCCGGGTCCACATCGACCGCGGGAGTATTGGCGGCCAGCGAAATCTCCAGCTCGATGCTGTCCGGCAGTGAGGGGCTGAGCAGCAGCTGCAGTTCCGCCAGCAGCTGTTTACAGGGCAGACGTTGCGGTGCCAGGGGCTGGCGGCGAGCAAAGGCCAGCAAGCGTCGGGTAATGTCGGCACCGCGTCGGGTCGCACGGACGGCGGGGGCCAGGTGCCGATCGGCCAGTGCCGGTTGCTCGAGCTTCTCCTGCAGTTCCAGCAGGTTGCCCAGGATGATTGTCAGCAGGTTATTGAAATCGTGGGCGATTCCGCCGGACATCTGGCCGACCGCGTGCATCCGGTTGGCTTCGGCCAGACGGGCTTCGGTCTGCTTCTCTTTGGTAATGTCGATCGACAGGTTGAGAATACCGCTGACACCGCCGCGAATATCGTAGAAGGGCAGTAGCATCCGGCGGGTGATCAGCGGCTCGCCGTTACGCTCCGCACGGTGTTCGTAGTTACGGCTGTGGCCGGCCAGCGCCTGTTCAATGTGGGGGCGGACCTCTTCATACATGCTGGTGCCGAGAACGGTCTCGACCCGTTCGCCGACAACCTTCTGCTTCTCCAGGCCGAACATCTGCGCGTAGCCGCGGTTGGCAAACACAAAACGCTGTTTGGTGTCGATATAGGCGATCTGCGCCGGCAGTGCGTCGAGAATCATCCGCTGCCGCCGCTCCAGGATTTCGAGTTCGTCACGGGTGGCCTGGAGATCATCGAAGGCGCGCAACAGCTCCTGGTTGGAGCTTTGCAGCTGGGCGGTACGCTTTTGAACCCGCTCATCCAGGGTCTGGATATTGCCCGACAGCTGATCGACCATCGAGTCGAATGACTCGGCCAGCAGCCCCAACTCGTCACTGCGGCGAATGCCGCTCTTGGCATTGAGTTGGCCGCGGCTGACCTTGGCCGCGGTCCGGGACAGACGCCGGATCGGCTCGGTGATCCAGTCGGCGAAGATCAGCGCCATCAGTGACGCCAGTATCAGCGCCAGCGCGGCGATCACCATGATCCGGGTGCTCAACAGCTCGGCGCTAGAACGTAGATCATCGACATAGACCGACGAGCTGATATACCAGTCGAAGCCGGGAATATGGCGCACCAGCGAGAGCTTGTCATAGACATAGTTGCCCGGGTCTTCCGGGCTGTCCCAGCGATAGATCGCCTCAGTACCACTGTCGGAAACCGCGATCAAATCGTCAACGATAGGGCGCCCGCTGACCGGGTTGTTGAGCTGGGCGAAGTTGTGGCCGTCGATGTTGGGGTTGGGGTGAATCAACATGTTGGCCTGGGGGTCGAACACGAACAGATAGCCGTTATTGGCGATGGTGATCTGCTCGAAGGCGCGTCGTAGCTCATCCAGGGCCTTGAGTTTCTGATTCTCGATCTGCTGCTCGATCTCGTCCAGGTAAACCCCGGAACCGATCACGATGCCCCATTGCGGAAAGTGACGGACATAACTGTACTTTTCCAGTTCGCGGCTTTGCCCCAGTTTGGGCCAGCGGTAGGGGTAGAAACCTTCCCCTTCGTTGATCGCCAATTCGACCAGATTGGGGACGATCAGCCGTCCATCACTGTCACGCAGCTGAGCCGCATCACGGCCATCGAAGGCGTCGGTTGGGTGGGACAACAGCCGGTAATCGTAATCGGCAATCCAGAGATAGGTATCCTGATCTGCCCTGAAATGACGCAACTGCTGAAAGATCATCGGCCAGAGTTCAGCCTCGGTATACCCTTGTTGCCCCAGGATATCCTGAAGGCTGGCAATGAAGTCGCCGGTCAGACTGACAACCGATTCCAGTCGCTGCTTTTGTGATTCGAGCGCCTGCTGACGGTAGCCCTCGGCATCCAGGTGCATCCGGGTGGCCAGCTCGTAGATGTTGTTCAGGGCGATACGGCTGGCGTTGTGCTCGATCTCAACTACCTTTTCTTCGATCAGTGGTACCGAATACCAGTAAAAGGAAACAAACAGCGTGGCAATCATTGCCAGCATCAAGGCAAAGAATCGGGTGGTGATGGCCGAGAGGCGAAACGGTAGTCGCATGGTGTTTCCGGTGAACTGATCTGGGCGCGAGTGCCCAAACGGCATGGCTCGGCCCGACAAGGAAGCAGCGATTTTGATCGACTGGGACGCGACTTTAGCACAAAGAAAGTGCCGAAAACGACGAATGTTACATTTGGTTAGATTTGGGCAATAGTCCAGTTACGCTGCAACGCTAGTTTGGTGTTATTCGAGGTATCCGCTTGCTCATCAGTGAGGATGGTCAAGGGCATACCGTGTTGCTGGCACGCCAGAAAAGGAGCACTAACCGTGGTTAATAACAACAGCAGCGCCTACGAGCGCGACCTTGATAAGCAAGCCGCTAATTTTTCCTCGCTGTCGCCGCTGAGCTTTCTTGAGCGCGCAGCTTCTGTTTATCCCAATCGTGCGGCGATGGTTCATGGACCGGTCCGTCGCAACTGGGCCGAGACTTACCAGCGCTGCCAGCAGATGGCCAGCGCACTGAGCAAGCAGGGCATCGGCAAGGGTGATACCGTTTCGATTATCGCCCCCAATATTCCGGAGCATTTCGAGCTGCACTTCGCCGTACCGATGTGCGGAGCGGTATTGAACGCCATCAATATTCGCCTGGATGCCGAGAGCTTTGCTTTTATTCTCAAACACGCCGAAACCAAGGTGCTGTTCGTCGACAAAGAGTTTGGTGAAGTGGTGAATGAAGCCCTGGCCAAGCTGGAAGAAAAGCCCCTGGTGGTTGGCATCGATGATCCGACCTGGACCAGCGGCGAACTGCTGGGCGAGCTGGATTACGAAGCGTTTCTCGATCAGGGTGAGCCCCAGTACGACTGGCAGCTGCCGGGCGACGAGTGGGATGCGATCACGCTGAACTACACCTCCGGTACCACCGGTGATCCGAAAGGGGTGGTCTACCATCACCGTGGCGCCTACCTGAATGCGATCAGCAATGCCGTCTCCTGGGGCATGGGTCAGCATCCGGTCTATCTGTGGACGCTGCCGATGTTCCACTGCAACGGCTGGTGTTTCCCCTGGACCGTCGCAGCGATGGCCGGGGTCAATGTCTGCCTGCGTCAGGTACGTCCCGATGCGATCTACGAGCTGATCAAGGCTGAGAAGGTCGGCTACTTCTGTGGTGCACCGATCGTACTGAACATGCTCAATAATGCCCCCGACAGCATGAAGGACGGCATTGAGCATCAGGTCAAGGTGATGACCGCCGGTGCTGCGCCGCCTGCCGCTGTTATCGAAGGGATGGAGTCCATGGGCTTCGAAGTCACCCACGTTTACGGTCTGACCGAAACCTACGGCCCCTCGGTTGTCTGTGCCTGGCACGACGAATGGAATGATCAGCCGCTGGAAGAGAAAGCTAAGCTCAAAGCCCGTCAGGGTGTGCGTGCGCCGATGCTCGACGGTCTGATGGTTGCCGATCCGACCACGCTGCAGCCGGTGGCTCGCGACGGCAAGACCCTGGGTGAGATCTTTATGCGCGGTAACCTGGTGATGAAGGGCTACCTGAAGAACCCGGCCACCACAGCCAAGTCCTTTGACGGCGGTTGGTTCCACTCAGGTGATCTGGCGGTTTGGCACGAAGACGGTTACATCGAGATCAAGGATCGCTCCAAGGACATCATCATCTCCGGCGGTGAGAACATTTCCAGTATCGAAGTGGAAGACGTGCTCTACCGTCACCCGATGATCGCCGAAGCCGCCGTGGTAGCCATGGCAGACGAGAAGTGGGGCGAGACGCCTTGCGCCTTCGTCACCCTGAAAGACGGCGAAGACTGCACCGAGCAGGACATCATCGACTTCTGCCGCGAGCATTTGGCGCGCTTCAAGGCGCCGTCTCGAGTGGTGTTCGGTGGTCTGCCGAAAACCTCCACCGGCAAGATCCGGAAGTTCGAGCTGCGCGACCGGGCCAACGAAGACTGATCGTTGTCATCCGTTCCTACCGGCTGCCGCTACAGGCGGTAGCCGGATTTTCCCATTTTCTACCGATAACGATGCCGGTGATGGTCAATCACTGCCGGCTCGGGAGTTGTTATGTCTGATTACTTCCATCCCTACCGCGATGCCGAGTTTATCCTCGAGAATCTGGTCAACTTCGATGAGCTGAGCCAGCAGTTGAACCTCGATGGGGTCAACCAGGAACTGGCCAGCGCCGTGATCAGCGAAGCCGGCCGTTTCGCATCCGAAGTGTTGGCGCCGCTCAATAGCGTCGGCGACCAGCAGGGCGCGACCTTGAATGAGCAGGGCGTGCAACAGACGCCGGGCTTCAGCGAAGCCTACCAGCAGTTTGCCGAGGCCGGTTGGACCTCGTTGACCGCCGAAGAGGAGTTCGGTGGTCAGCAGTTGCCCCAAGTTTTGGGTACCGCGGTCAACGAGATCTGGCACTCGGCCAACATGGCCTTTGCGCTCTGTCCGATGCTGAGCCAGGGGGCCATCGAAGCTCTCTGTGCCCACGGTAGCGAGGTGCTGCAACAGCAGTATCTTGAGCACCTGATCAGTGGCCGTTGGACCGGCACTATGAACCTGACCGAGCCCAATGCCGGTTCGGATCTGGCGGCGGTCAGCACCAAAGCCGTGGCTGAGGGCGATCACTACCGCATCAGCGGTCAGAAAATCTTTATCACCTGGGGTGACCATCAGATGACCGACAATATCGTTCATCTGGTGCTGGCCCGCCTGCCGGATGCGCCGGCAGGGGTGAAGGGTATTTCGCTGTTTGTGGTGCCCAAGTTCCTGCTGGATGAGAACGGTGAACCGGCCGAGATGAACGATGTTCGCTGTGTGTCGCTGGAACACAAGCTGGGCATCCACGGCAGCCCCACCTGCGTGCTGAGCTTTGGCGACGAGGGTGGTGCGATCGGTTACCTGGTCGGTGAGCCCAATCGTGGCCTGATGTACATGTTCACGATGATGAACAGCGCCCGCCAGTCGGTCGGTCTGCAAGGCCTGTCGATCTCCGAGCGTGCCTACCAGCAGGGTCTGTCCTATGCCCGTGAGCGCACCCAGGGTAAGCGAGCCGACGGCAGTGCCAAGCCGATTATCGAGTACCCGGACGTGCGCCGAATGCTGTTGACCCTCAAGACCGGCAGCGAAGCGATGCGTGCGCTGGCATTGGTCGCATCGGCTGAGCTGGATCGTGCCCAGATCGCTGGTGATGCCGAGCAGGCCAAGGCCCATCAGTTGAGGGCGGAGCTGATGACGCCGATCGTCAAGGGATGGATGACCGAGTTTGCCCAGGAACTGACCAGCCTGAACGTGCAGATCCACGGTGGTATGGGCTTTATCGAAGAAACCGGTGCCGCTCAGCATTTCCGTGATGCACGGATTTTGCCGATTTACGAAGGAACCACCGGTATCCAGGCGCTGGATCTGATCGGCCGTAAGCTGCAGATGGACCAGGGCGAGAGCTACCGTTCATTGCTGGCGGAACTGACCCAGACGGCGCGTCAGTTGGAAACCGGATCCGATCCGCGTCTGGCCAAGACCGGTCGTAAACTGCTCAAGGCGATCGATGCAGCCAGTTCGGCGCTGCGCAAGATTTTGGAAGAGGGCAACGACCGGGCCGAACTGAACGCCGGTATTTGCGTCCACTTCCTGATGCTCAGCGGCTTTTTGGTTGGCGGTGGTCTGCTGGGTCAGGCGGCGGTGGCCGCCGCTCAGCTGCAGCGCCAGGCCGAGGAGTCCGGCCAAGCACTGGATCCACTGTGGGACAGCAAGATCTCAAGTGCCGAGTTCTTCGCAGTCCAGCTACTTCCGCGAGTCGGTTACCTGGCGGAAATCTGTGCCGCAGAATCGCTATCAGCAATGGCCGGTGAAGAGTGCTTTGAACAGTAATCACTGCGGCTAGATCCGATCGAACAAGGGCAGCTTAAACGCTGCCTTTTTTTGTCTGTCGACATTGCTACCACTATCGTCACCGCTCGGCTGACGCAATCGCCTATCTCTTGTCGCGTTCAAACAGACGCCTCTAATCAGCATCCTTTAGTCTGCGGCCATCCATTGTTGTCATGAGTGGATTGTCGCGATGAGTAAACCGTCGTGATGGGTAGATTGTTGTCGATGTGACGGAGGTGAAAATAATGAAAACAACCCTGGTTATCAGCCTGATCGGCGAAGATCGTCCAGGATTGGTGGAACTGCTTTCGCAACGGGTTTTGGAACTTCGCGGACATTGGCTTGCCAGTCAGTTCTGCCGTTTGCAGGGACAATTTGCCGGAACCTTGCAGGTCAGTGTCGCCAAGGAACATAGCATGGCGCTGAAGCAGGGGCTGCAACAACTGCAAAGCCAGGGCTTGCAGGTGAGGGTGGCCGAGGCAAAACCGACGCGCCAGATTCCAAACTACGGTTTGCAGCTGAAGTTTGTCGGACCGGATCGATGCGGCGTCATTGCGGAGATCAGCGAAGCGCTGCGCTCGTTGGGCATCTCGATCAATAGCCTCGACAGCCATTGCAAACCGGCGCCGATGAGTAACGAGTCGATCTTCCACGCCTGCTTCGACACCCACGTGCCGGTATCGGTCAGTTGTGATCAGCTATCCCATGCCCTGGCCGAATTGGCGCCAGAGCTTCTACTGGATCTAGAATCAGTGGAAGCGGATGTCAGTTAAGCACGGATCAGACGGAGTCAGGATGATGGATAACTACGATTTTCGAGTCAGATTGGTTGAGAAAGATCAGCCCTGTGACTACCGGGTTCGGTTAGCCGGTGACGACCAGCCCTACGATAACCTCGTGCTGCTGGTTTCCGGAGGCGAACGGGAAGACTATCGGGTCAGCGTGGTGGAGGACGACAGTCCCCATGATCTGGTCCTTAGGGTCGTGCGCTGGTAAAGCAGCGCTCTAGGCGTCCTTGGAATCATCCGCAGGTGGATTTCTGTTGCCTGGCCTGACTGGGCGACAGACCAAAGTAATCCTTGTAGCAATGGCTGAAGTGGGTTGAGCTGACGAACCCGCTGGCCAAGGCGATATTGGCAATCGAATCGCTTCCCTGTAACAGCAGACGGCGGGCATGGGTGATTCGCAGTTCGAGGTAGTAGCGCGAGGGGCTGCTGCTGAGATGGCTCTGAAACAGCCGCTCAACCTGGCGTCGGGATACCCCGGCTAATGATGCCAACTCATCGATGCTCAGCGGCTCCTCGATATTGGATTCCATCAGCTGCAGCAGGTCTTTAAGGGGCTCGGGAAAGCTGGCTTCTTCGTCACTTTGCAGCGGTTGCTGATCACGGTTTTCCGCCATCTGGTCGCTGTTGAGGATTTCGCGGATCGCACGAACCGTGTCCCGACCCTGGCTGCGTTCGATCAGGGCCAGCATCATATCCAATGCACTACTCGGTCCCGCACTGGTGGCGCGTCCCTCGGTGATCACACAGACCTGATCCGACAATCGCACCTTGGGGAAGTGTTCGCGCATAAAGGCGTGGTTATCCGGATGCAGGGCGCATTCCTGCTCGTCAAGTAACCCGGCTTGGGCCAGCGGTACGGTACCATTCCAAAGTGCCCCCAGCACTGTGCCGGATCTCGCCACGGCTTTGAGTTTCTGGGTCAGAACCGAATTTTCCCGCAACGAACAGCGAAACCCGCCACAGACGATCAACATCTGAAGCGCCTGATCGCTATCGACCGGCAACTGGTCGATTCGAGCGTTGGTTGAGATGTTGATACCCAGGTCGCTTTTCACCGTTAGCGAGCCCATTCCGTAAGTACTGAATTCGAATAAGGGGGTGGAACGCACCAGATTGGCAGTAACTAGTGCATCGACGGCGGCTGTAAAGGCCATCAGCGAAAAGTGCTCTTGCAGCACAAAACCCACTCGGGTCAGTTCTGCTGGTGTTTGATCCGCCGGTAAAAACGCGCTGTTGGTATGGCGCATGCTATCGCTGAAATGGCGTTTGTCTTTTTGTTCCTGCATCGATCCGACCCTCAACTGCTTCAGCAGATATTACCCCTGAATTATATCGCAGAACAGAGAAGGGCAATTAAACGTGAAGAGTTGTTCGAAGATGTAAACGGTTAATTACATAAGTATCTATGAGTTGTAATTTTCTATTTACAAAATCTTGACGTAAATAGCTTGGTAATGGTTTTTGAGTTGTAAAAACAGCGTTATAGAGCGGCTTGTTACTTCTTGTTTACATCTCAAAACAACTCACTTTATTTGAAATAAATTCGCTGTTTTTCGTGGGGTGGAACATTGCGTCAGTGAGGGTTATAAAAATTAAGCGCCGACGATGGAAAGGGGACGGAGAATAAGAAAACGAGTTCATCCACCCGCTTTTAATTAAGCAACTCCTTCGCGATGCAAAATAAAAATAACCATCTACAGAATGATGTGGAGCATACCATGAAGAAACTGTTTAACCGCTTCAACCTCAAAGCCATTACCGCAGGAACGTTGATGATTGGCGCTACGCTGGCAACCTCAGCCCAGGCCGCTACTACGCTGCGGATTGCCACTACCCATGCCCCTGACCAGTATGCTTCCGAAGTGATGCGCCAGATTAAGAAAGATCTGGAGGGTGCCGGTGTCGATCTCAAAGTCAAACTTCATATGGCCAGTCAGCTGGGATCCGGTGAACAGCTGATGGGCGAGGCAGTTCGCGGCAGCATCGATATTGTTCACGCCTTCGTCTACAGCCACAAAGATCCGGTACTGGAGATCAATTCACTGCCGTACCTGGTCTCCAGTTACGATGAGATGGAAAAGGTATTCAGCCCGGGTTCCAACTTCTACAACTTGTTCGATCAGCGCATGGACCGCCTGGGTCTGAAGCTGTTGGGCGTGACTGGTGAAGGCTTTATCGGTGTGATGTCATCGTCCAAGCCGGACAATTACCAATCCACCGACGCCAAGGGCCAGAACGTGCGGGTCTGGAGCGCCCAGGCGGCCAAGCTGGCAACCCATGATCTGGGTTATACCACCACCACCATCGACTGGGGTGATGCCTTCCCGGCGATTCAGCAAGGGGTGGTTGACGGCATGATCGGTGCGACGCCGGAGGCGACCTACACCACCTTCAAAGAAGCCATCAGTCACTACGTACCCTACAACGCCTTCGTCGAGAATACCGCTTACTACGCCAGCAAAAAGACCTGGGAAAGAAAGCTGAACGACGAGCAGCGTAAGGTTGTCGCCGACGTGTTCGCCAAAGCGGCCGCCACCTTTGTCGATTGGAGCCGGGAGAACGATCTGACCAACCTGAAAAAACTGCAAGAGTTCGGCGTTGAGATTCTGCCGCTGACCGATGCTGAGCGTAGCGCGATCGCCCAGAAGATCCGTACCCAAACCTGGCCGAAGTTGGAAGAGCGCCTGGGTAAAGAGGTGTTGGACCAGGTTGTCGCAGATATCTGATAGCCACGAATCCTAGCGCTTCGTTTGGGCCATCCGTGTTTCAACGTGATGGCCCGTCTTCCTGACTGATCCTGCTTTGAACAACGCTCTGTTTAATCGACAGGGGATCAGACTCTTGCCTGCACAATAATGAATACAAGGGTGGGGTATGCATTTAAATATACCGAAACCGATCGGCGGGCTGGTAAATATTCTTCTACGGACCAAAGAATATTTTCTGGCTGCAGCCAGCCTGGTGATGGCTGCAGTTTTCTTCTGCGTCGTGATTTTACGTTACCTGTTTGATGCGGATCTATTTGCCTACGAAGAGTGGGTGTTGATGATCGCCTTTTGGGTTTACTTTCTGGGTGGCGCAATGGGTAGCTATGAGAATACCCACGTCAAAGCCGACTTCCTTTTATCGTTAATCGATAACCTCAGAACCAAATGGATCGTGATTAATATCACGCTGTTTGTTGAAGTGCTGATCGGTTGCGTACTGACCTACTGGGGTTGGTTGATGCTGATGGAGGAGGTCAATTACTACCCGGATTGGCAAACCACCACCGGTCTGGGATTGCCTTTTGCGATCCCCAAATTGGGCATCTTTCTCGGCTTTGTGTTGATGACCTTCTACACCGCGCTGCACCTGTATAGCGGTTTACGCGATGGCCCGACCGAAGAGTGGGAGGCCGATGAGGCGCCGCCCCATCTGTAGCCCGGTCCGTCACGGTTGATAGGGCGGTTGCGAATCCACTGCTCGATCCCGTTATCCCAAGCTTTTCAACGCCTGAATGCCGTACAGCTTTCCTAATCTGGCGAGCTGCGTGTCGGGCTTTGCAAAACGGAAAATTATTATGCTTATTTTGCTGACACTTCTGGTGATCTGCCTGGCGCTGGTGGCCGGTATTCCGGTGCCGTTCGCCTTCGGCCTGGCATTGATCTATATGTCGTTGACCGGCGACCACGATCCGGCCGGTTTTCTCACTTCTGGCCACTGGCGCATGAACGTGCTGGTGCTGCTGGCCATCCCGCTGTTTATCATGGCGGGCACCATCATGGAGCGCGGCAAGATTGCGCAGCCGCTGGTGGAACTGGCCGAACTGTTTGTGGGCCGCTTTAAAGGCGGTATGGCTTATACCTCGGTGGGTGCCAGTGCGGTATTCGGCTCCATCGCCGGCAGCGCCACCGCAACCCTGACATGTATCGGCAGCATCATGATGCCGCAGCTTCGCAAGGCCAATTACCCCGAAGGGCTGTCGGCCGCGCTGATCACTAACGCTGCGCCGTTGGGCCTGCTGATCCCGCCCAGTGCGATCCAGATCATCTATGCCTGGGTGACCCGTCAATCGGTACTGAAGTGTTTTCTGGCCACCATCGTACCGGGAATGATCCTGGTGGTGCTGCTATGTATCGTCAACTACGTGATGCTGCGCAAACACAAGGACATCAAAGTGATGCCCCGCTCGGATGACATGGTGGGTGACGTGGTGAAAAAGTCCCGCTTCGCACTGCCGGCGCTGCTGATGCCCTTTATGATTCTTGGCGGTATCTACGGCGGTATCATGACGCCGACCGAAGCGGCTGGTATCGCGGTGATCTATGCCATTCCAGTCGGGTTCTTTATCTATAAGGGCCTTAATGTCAGCAACTTCAAAGAAGCCCTGGTGCAATCGGCCACCACCACCGGTGTGGTGATGGTGATGTTCTTTATGGTGATGATCGTCAGCCGACTGTTTATCTTCGAAGACATCCCCGAACTGGCCAAAGAGCTGATCTTCTCGGTCTCCGACAACCCGATCATCGTGCTGATCATGATCAACGTAGTGATGATCCTGGTGGGGATGCTGATGGACGATGTCAGCGGCGTGCTGCTGGCGTCGCCGCTGCTGTTCCCAATTGTGTTGGAGCTGGGGGTCGACCCGATTCAGTTTGCCGCCATTGTCGGCGTCAACCTGGGGATGGGAAATATCACCCCACCAACTGCGCCGCTGCTGTACCTGGGCTCACGTGTAACTCAGGTGCCGGTTAAGTCGATGCTGTACCCGACCCTGATGATGATCCTGTTCGCCTGGATCCCGACCCTACTGATCACGACCTATGTGCCAGAAGTATCGCTATTCCTGCCGAACTGGTTGATGGGGTAACCGTTAGCTGACGGAACTCCCATAGTCTGGCAACCGCCCGCTCCTTCATTTTGGAGGAGTAGGGCGGCGTCGCTTTTCAACACTCTTCTGTCGCTGACGATCCATCTGCTAGGGATCTTCTGAATAAACCTATTTTCCAGTAAGCGGATGTTGGTCCAATTGAAGCCGATGGAACGAACTACGTGACGATTCTCGTGGTCTGTCCCTTATCGCCCGAACCTTAGACCGTGTATACTCCGCGCCTTCTTGCTTTTTCGCCCACAGGGCGTACCGCGTTCACTCCTCCATTCCGGATTCTGACTGTGCTGACCACCGCAAATCTCGCCATCCAATTTGGCGCCAAACCCCTCTTTGAAAATGTTTCCGTCAAGTTCGGCGATGGCAACCGCTACGGCCTAATCGGCGCCAACGGTTGCGGCAAATCCACCCTGATGAAGATTCTCGGCGGCGATCTGGAACCCAGTGTCGGTAACGTCTCGAAGGGACCACACGAACGGATCGGCAAACTGAAGCAGGACCAGTTCGCCTACGAGAAATACAGCGTGGTAGACACCGTGATCATGGGCCACGAGGAGCTGTGGGCAATCAAAGCGGAACGAGACGCCATCTACACCAAGGCGGAGATGAGCGAGGCCGACGGTATCCGCGCCGGCGAACTGGAGGCGGAATTTGCTGAGCTCGACGGCTACACCGCCGAGTCCCGTGCGGGTGAACTGCTGCTGGGGGTGGGGATTCCGCTGGAGCAGCACTTCGGCCCAATGAGCGAAGTGGCCCCCGGCTGGAAACTGCGGGTGCTGCTGGCGCAGGTGCTGTTCTCGGAACCTGACATCATGCTGCTGGACGAGCCCACCAACAACCTCGACATCCACACCATCCACTGGCTGGAAGGGGTGCTCAACGCCCGCACCTGCACCATGATCATCATCTCCCACGACCGTCACTTCCTGAACAGCGTCTGCACCCACATGGCGGATCTGGATTACGGCGAATTGCGACTGTTCCCTGGCTCCTACGATGAATACATGACCGCTGCGACCCAGGCCCGTGAACGGCTGCTAGCCGATAACGCCAAGAAGAAGGCTCAGATCGCCGAACTGCGCACCTTTGTCAGCCGCTTCTCTGCCAACGCCTCCAAGTCGAAGCAAGCTACCTCGCGCGCCAAGCAGATCGACAAGATACAGCTCGAGGAGGTTAAACCCTCCAGCCGCCAGAACCCCTTTATCCGCTTCGAGCAAGATAAAAAACTGCACCGACTGGCGCTGGAAGTGGAAGGACTCGGCAAGTCCTATGATGAAGCCCTGTTCAGCGGCCTCGACCTGATGGTCGAAGTCGGTGAACGCATCGCTATCATCGGGCCCAACGGAATCGGCAAAACCACCCTGCTGCGCTGCCTGGTCGGTGATCTCACCCCCAGTGCCGGTAGCATCAAGTGGTCGGAAAAAGTCGCCATGGGCTACTACGCCCAGGATCACGCCGCCGACTTCGAGATGGACAAGACCCTGCTCGACTGGATGGGGCAATGGGGCAAAGAGGGGGACGACGAACAGGTGGTCCGCGGTACCCTCGGCCGGCTGCTGTTTTCGCAAAAGGAGATCAATAAGTCGGTCACGGTGATCTCCGGCGGGGAACAGGGGCGGATGCTGTTCGGCAAGATGATGCTGCAACGCCCCAACGTGCTGGTGCTGGACGAACCTACCAACCACCTGGATATGGAATCGATCGAGTCACTCAATCTGGCACTGGAAAACTACTCCGGCACGCTGCTGTTTGTCAGCCACGATCGTGAGTTTGTTTCCTCACTGGCGACCCGCATCATCGAGCTGACCCCCACCGGCATCAACGACTTCCACGGCAGCTACGACGACTACCTGAAGAGTCAGGGCGTGGAGGGATGAGCCGTATCGTCCTGTTCGCCGATGTGCAGAATCTCCTGCGTTTAGATTACGAGAAAATTCTACTTTTGAGCACCGCTGTTTTCGGGGGGATTATCGTTCGTCGCAACCAACATACCGGCAATGGTTTACTTGTTGGCCTTTTGCTTGATCTCTTTCGTTGTATGCCTAGTTGGTGTCGGAATCTGGGCTGCTATTGAGCTGTACTGTCGCGAGCATTTTTTTAAGTCAATAATCCAGGCTTGAGCGTCCGGTTTGGGGCGGTAGCTGCCTTTCAAAGATCTTTAGCCGAAGGGCCGCTCTGTGCCGATAGCTGCCTGCTAGCCAGCCTGAAGCCGATGTCCACTTTAGCCCAATTGATGACTCTTCATAGTTTGAGTGTTCGGTTCGGATTAGTTAACGTCGACAACGGCTTATCGCCTCCATCATTGAATCCTTTAAAGCATCAACCAACTCAATATCTGGCTGCCCGTTCACTGGTAATTCCCCGTCTTCGGCCTCGACTTCAAGCTGTCTGAGTAATCGACTGGCGCGAATAAACCCCAGGGTGTCGCAAGCACCAGCAAGCTTGTGGGCCAGTTCGGCACAGTCGACCGGGTCTTGGTCTTCCAGGCTTTTAAGCAGGGCCGGCCAGAGCTCTTGGTAGACCTCGCAGAAGCTTTCCATCAAGGCAGCCAGCTTTTTATCACCTAGCAGTTTGCGGTGAATGTCCAACACAGAGTGATCGACCAATGGTGTGGATTCGGTGACGGTGCTGGTGGGCGCTGTTGTGGTTGCCGACTTGGTCGTCGTCACCAAGGAAGCTGGAGCCGATTGCGCAATAAAATCGAGCAGCTGTTGTTCTTTGACCGGTTTGGCAATCACATGGTGGATCCCGACCTCGGGATAACGGTGCACATCGTCGGGGCGTACGTTGGCGGTCAGTGCCGCGATGGGCGTGTGCTGATTTACCGAGTCAGGTTCGGCGGTAATTTTGCGGCTGACCTCAAGACCGCTGATCCCGGGCAGATGCATATCCATCAAGATCAGATCAAACCGCTGCTGCATGGCGATGTCGACGGCGTCGGGGCCGTTTTCTACCACCGTCACCCGGTGACCGTGATGATCCAGTAAACCCAGCACCACCTGTTGATTGATCCGCATATCTTCCACCAGCAGGATCTCTTTGCGATTGGCGGGTTGGGGTGGTGGTGCTATCTGTTGAGGGGCGGGTTCAATGCGCAAAGGCAGCTCCAGCCAGAAACGGCTGCCTTCACCCAGATCGCTGTCCAGCCCAATACGGCCGTTCAATGCGGCGGCCAGCTCTTTGCAGATCGTTAATCCCAGGCCACTGCCGCCGAAACGTCGGGTGATACTGTCATCCGCCTGGGTGAATCGATCGAAGATCAGTGACTGCAGCGAAGGGTCGATTCCGATACCGGTATCTTTCACCGTCAGTCTCAGCCATTGGCTGTTGTCGTCGCCACTTAGCTGAGCTGCAGCCAGGCTAACCGATCCCGAGTCGGTGAATTTGATCGCGTTGGATAACAGGTTGGTCAGTATCTGCCGCAGCGCGCCAGCGGCGCCCAAACAATCATCGTTGATGCCAGGATCAATCTGCAGGTTCAGCGCCAACTGCTTCTGTTCCGCTCCAGGTCCCATCAAGGTGATCAGGCTGTTGAGCAGCGCCTCGAGTGAGAAATGGGTTTCTTCTGCGACATAGGCACCTTCGACCAGTTGGCCGTATTGCAGCACATGATCGAAGGTTTCCAGCAGTGCATCGCAGGCTTCGTGAAGCACTTTAACCTGATCGTTCTGATCGCTGCCGAGGTTGTTCTTTTCCAGCAATTGGATCATCCCCAGCATGCCGTTCATCGGGGTGCGAATCTCATGGCTCATCGTCGACAGAAACTGTGACTTGGCGTTGTTGGCTTGTTCGGCGGCCTCTTTGGCTTGTTGCAGGCTGCGGGTGCGCCGTTCCACCATCGTCTGCAATTTGTCGCGGTTATAGCGCAGTGCCTGTTGCTCTTGGTCCCGTTGCTGACGGTCATGGCGGATCGCCTGGCGCATTTCGTTCAGAGCCGATGCCAGTTGATCCAACTCATCCGGCTGTTGGGGGGCGATACGATCCAACTCCAGCGGGTGATCGAGTCTGCCGGCTCCGATCTGGTGACTGTAATCGGCCATTGCCTCCAAGTGTCGGGTGATCAGACGATAGAAGATCACCACGATCACCAGCACGATCAGCATTACCAACAGGGTCTGGCTCAGCAGGGTATTGAGGCCGTTTTTCCACACCCGCTGATCGATGGCCTGGATATCGAAGAATACTTCCAACTGTCCTAACGGATAGCGCTCACCTGAGGCCGATAGATGCACCAGCTCAAAGGCTTTGCGCTCAAGCTGGTGCGAAGGGAGATTCGACTCATTGGTTTTAGGCGTGAAAGCACCGAGACGATCCTGGTAACTGAGTTGGAGGTGTCCTACATCGGGCAGACTCCTAATCCCTTTGAGTTGCAGCTCAACCTGGGCCCGATCCAGATCCCATAAACTCTTTGCCAGGGTCTCCAGATAGCTGGACTGGATCAGTTCGGCCTGATGTTCAAGGGAGCGTAGTTCACGACGATAATCCAGATTCAGTTGCAGCGCGGTTGCACAGAGCGTGAACAGGATTCCGGTGGCGAGTACGTAACCGAGGATTCGATAGCCCAGAGGGTGTTTCTGGGCATAGCCGGTCAGGTTTTGAAGACGCATCGATAGGCGATCAGACATGGGCAGGCTCATTGATCGGGAGCCAGGTAGCGTTGGCTCTGTTGCTGGATCAGGCGGGTGAGGGTACCGTCTTGACGCATCCGGGTCAGATGCAGGTCGATCTTGGGCAGGTGGTGGGCCAGGTCACTGTGGTGGCCGATGGCGAGGTAGTAGTACTCGGTGCTTATCACCGGGTCGAGCGGCACGATCTGGTTAAAGCCCAGTTTTTGGCTTTGCAGCTCGCCGCTCAGGCGCCCCAGCGGCATAAAGTCGATCCGACCCAAGGCCAACTTGCCGAAATTTTGCAGCCCGCTTGATACGTACTCGATTCGGGTGTGGTCGCGCAGATAACGGTCGAACTTGTCGCCGAAACTGTCGCCCAGCAGCAGGCCGACGGTTTTACCCTCGAGGTCCTCTAACCGATCAAAGCTAAACGGGTGTTGGCGGTTGATAAACAGGCTGATCGGATCACTGATCACTGGCTGACTGCTGAAATGCAGGTAGCGTTCGCGTTCGGCTATCCGATAGGCGGCCACCACGATATCGACCTGACCCTGTTCGACCTGGCGCAGACAGCGCTTCCAGTTGCTCTCGGCCTGGAGTTCGACCTCGTAGCCCAAGGCATTGAACAGTAGCTGGCTGACCTTGGGGGCAACCCCCAGCAACTGCCCTTGCTGTACCCAGGATACCGGCGGATAGAACGGGTGGCCGCAGGCTTTGATCACCGGTGCCTGGGCGTTGACTGTTCCAGAGGCCAGCAGCAACAGAACGATCAGACTGCCCTGTAGCCACCGAGCGAGCCGGGCGTTCATGTGAGTTCCGTCGGTCTCGGCGTGAAAAGGTAGCCGGTACCGTGAACGGTCAAGATTAGTTTCGGGTTGCTAGGATCGTCGTTGAGCTTGCGCCTGAGCCGCCCGATCAGCACATCCACGGTTCGATCGCTGGGAACCCATTCGCGGTCGCGAATCTGCTCCATGATCTGTTCCCGATTCATCACCTGGCCAGCATGATTGATGAGACAGTTCAGTAGCTGAAACTCACCGTCGGTCAGCTGGGTCGGGTGCTGCTGCTCATCGATCAGTTGGCGCCGGTCGATGTTCAACTTCCAGCGGTCAAACTGCTTGAAGTTATGCATTAATGCATCGGTGGGCTTGGCATCGCTACAGTGGCGGACCCGGCGTACCAGGTTTTTGGTCCTGGCCAGGATCTCACGGGGATTGAACGGTTTGGTGATGTACTCATCGGCACCGCACTCCAGTCCGATCAGTCGATCTACCTCGTCCTGGCGTCCGGTGACCAGGATGATCCCGACCTCGCTGTTGACTCGCAGCTCACGGGTTAAAGTCAGGCCGTCTTTACCCGGCAGGCGAATATCGAGCAGCAGCACATCAATCATCTCGCTACGCAGGATGCCTTCGGCCTGCTCGGCAGTTTCCGCGCTGAATACCCGGTAGCCTTCCTCCTCGAAGTAGCTGTTCAGGCATTGGCGTGTCATTTTCTCATCGTCGACGACAAGAATACTGGCTTCAGTTTCCATCATTGCTGGCCCTTGATCAGCCGACGTCAGGCGGCTTTGTTATGGTTATGGTTAGGGGAGCGGTGGTTGTTTGACGGTTCCTTATCGGTTGGCGATCAGGTCGCCCGATCCGTTTACATATGATTTACAAATTTTCACAAGCCTGAGCCGCTGTATGCGACAGCCTTGTCGCAAATACGCAGCTGTTGTCGCTATCTGCAAGCACTGTCGTAAATCCGCAGCATCGAGTCGTTGTCAGACAGTTTCGCTCGCCTTGCCCTCCCTAAGATGATTTCCAACCCATACGGCCAGTCGCTTCATCGGCGCCGAATGCCGCGGGTATCGAGACAACGGGGCCGGTGGCCCCCAACGGGAGAATAAAAAGAATGTTCAGCAAGAGTGACAACATCGAAAGCTTCGACCCCGCGCTGTGGGCCGCGATTGAGCAGGAAGAGGTACGTCAGGAGGCCCATATCGAACTGATCGCCTCGGAGAACTACACCAGTGCCCGTGTGATGCAGGCCCAGGGGACGCTGCTGACCAACAAGTACGCCGAAGGCTACCCCGAGAAGCGTTACTACGGCGGTTGCGAGCATGTCGATGTGGTTGAGCAACTGGCGATCGATCGTGCCAAAGAGCTGTTCGGTGCCGACTACGCCAACGTGCAGCCGCACTCCGGTTCCCAGGCCAATGCCGCCGTCTATATGGCGCTGGTCAATCCCGGCGATACCGTACTGGGCATGAGTCTGGCCCACGGTGGCCACCTGACCCACGGTTCCCACGTCAACTTCTCCGGCAAGATCTATAACGCGGTTCAGTACGGCCTCAACGAGGCGACCGGCGAGATCGATTACGATCAGGTCGAAGCCCTGGCCCGTGAGCATCAGCCGAAGATGATCGTCGCCGGATTCTCCGCCTATTCGCAGATCGTCGACTGGGCCCGTTTCCGCCAGATCGCCGACGAGGTGGGCGCCTACCTGTTTGTCGACATGGCCCACGTTGCCGGGCTGGTCGCTGCCGGTCTCTATCCGAACCCTCTTCCCTACGCCGATGTCGTCACCACCACAACCCACAAGACCCTTCGCGGCCCCCGTGGCGGCCTGATTCTGGCTCAGGACAACGGTCATTCCGACCTGAATGAGTTGGTGAAAAAGCTGAACTCGGCTGTTTTCCCAGGTGGTCAGGGCGGGCCGTTGATGCACGTGATCGCGGCCAAAGCGGTGGCTTTCAAAGAGGCGCTGTCGCCTGAATTCAAAACCTACCAGCAACAGGTGGTGCGCAATGCCCAGGCGATGGCTGAGGTGTTTATCGAACGCGGCTACGACGTCGTCTCCGGCGGCACCGAAAACCATCTGTTCCTGCTCAGTCTGATCAAGCAGGGGCTGACGGGTAAGGATGCCGATGCCGCGCTGGGTAGCGCCTGTATCACCGTTAACAAGAATGCGGTGCCGAACGACCCCCAGTCGCCGTTTGTGACCTCAGGGCTGCGTATCGGCTCACCGGTGATCACCACCCGTGGCATGAAAGAGCAACAGTGTCGCGAGCTCAGTGGCTGGATCGCCGACATCCTCGATGCCATGCAGAGTGGTAGCGCCGACGCGGCTATTGCCGAGGTGAAGCAGAAAGTGGCCAGCCTCTGCGCGGACTACCCAGTGTATCGCTAAGTTGATCCGGCAACGAAGAACCACCTGATTACAACAAGAA
The DNA here is from genome assembly GCF_965230735.1 of Motiliproteus sp. GTDB lineage: Bacteria > Pseudomonadota > Gammaproteobacteria > Pseudomonadales > Balneatricaceae > Motiliproteus. The sequence continues at coordinate 2,677,501 of NZ_OZ246016.1, read as the reverse complement.
ACGACCGCCCGGCTTGCCGGGCGGAGCAGGAGATTTTGTCATGGCGATCAGTCTGTTCGACATGCTGAAGATCGGTATCGGGCCGTCCAGCTCTCATACCGTGGGGCCGATGAAGGCCGCCCATATCTTTGCCACCGCGCTTGAGCAGAACGGCTTGTTAACCCAGGTCGCACGGGTTCAATCGCAGCTGTACGGCTCTCTGGGAGCAACCGGTAAGGGCCACGGCTCCGGGCCGGCGGTATTACTGGGTTTGGAAGGGCACCTGCCCGAAACCGTCGACCCCTCCATCGTTCAACCCCGCAGCCGGGTGATCAGCGGTACCGCCCAGCTGATACTGGCCGGGAGTCACCCGATCAGCTACCAGGAAGATCAGGACCTGATCTATCACCGACTCGAATCGTTGCCGTTTCACGCCAACGGCATGAGCTTTACCGCCTTCGATGACCAGGGGATGGTGGTCAATCACAAGGTCTATTACTCGGTTGGCGGCGGTTTTGTGGTCGATGAGGATGCGGTCGGGACCGATCGGATCGTCGAAGACCAAACCGAGCTGCCGTACCCGTTCAGCACCGGCGAACAGCTGTTGCAGATCTGTCGCGAGAGCGGTTTGTCCATCGCCGAAGTGATGCTGAAAAACGAGCAGGCCTGGCGCAGCGAAGAGCAGGTGCGCGAAGGCATCCTCCAGATCTGGAAGGTGATGCAGGAGTGTGTCCATAACGGCACCCATAACGAGGGCACCTTGCCGGGCGGGCTCAAGGTCAAACGTCGGGCGGCGGCCCTGTATCAGAGCCTCAACAACCGTACCCGGATGGACCTGATCACGCCGTCGATGGGCGCCATGGACTGGGTCAATCTCTATGCCCTGGCAGTCAACGAAGAGAACGCAGCAGGTGGTCGGATGGTCACGGCGCCGACCAATGGTGCTGCGGGGATCATCCCGGCGGTGCTGCACTACTACATCAATTTCTGCCCCAACTCCAACGAGGAGGGGGTGATCCGCTTCCTGCTGACTGCTGCTGCGATCGGCATTCTGTTTAAGGAAAACGCCTCGATCTCGGGCGCCGAAGTCGGCTGTCAGGGCGAGGTGGGTTCGGCCTGTGCCATGGCCGCCGCCGGGCTGGCGGAGGTAACCGGTGGGTCGCCCGAGCAGGTGGAGAACGCTGCCGAAATCGGCATGGAACACAACCTGGGGCTGACCTGCGACCCCATCGGCGGGTTGGTGCAGGTGCCCTGCATCGAGCGCAACGCCATGGCGGCGCTGAAGGCGATCAATGCCGCAGCCCTGGCCCTGCGTGGTGATGGCGAGCACTTCGTTTCGCTGGACAAGGTGATCCACACCATGCGCGAGACCGGTCAGGACATGCTGGAGAAATACAAAGAAACGTCTCGGGGCGGGCTGGCGGTCAACGTGATCGAGTGTTGATCGACCGACCGAAACCAATACCTGCACTTTGAAAGGCAGGGATGAATCATGAGGACTAACACAATGCAGAAATATTCGGGTTTCGGGCTGCTCAAACACGCCCTGAGTTACCACGAAAACTGGCAGCGGGCCTGGCGCAATCCCAAGCCCAAGAAAAAGTACGACGTGGTGATTGTCGGCGGTGGCGGCCATGGGCTGGCGACGGCCTATTACCTGGCCAAGGAACACAAGATCACCAATATCGCGGTGATCGAGAAGGGTTACCTGGGCGGTGGCAACACGGCACGGAATACTACCATCGTTCGCTCTAACTACCTCTGGGACGAGGCCGCGCACCTTTACGAGCATGCGATGAAGCTCTGGGAAGGGTTATCGCAGGATCTGAACTACAACGTGATGTTCTCCCAGCGCGGCGTATTGAACCTGGGCCATACGCTGCAGGATATGCGTGATATCGAGCGTCGGGTCAACGCCAACCGTCTTAACGGTATCGATGGCGAAGTGCTGGATGCCAAGCAGGTCTCCGAGATCGTACCGATCATGGATTGCAGCGAGAACACCCGTTATCCGGTCATGGGTGCATCCTGGCAGCCCCGCGCCGGTGTGGCCCGTCATGATGCGGTGGCCTGGGGCTTTGCCCGTGCGGCCGATCAGCTTGGGGTCGATCTGATCCAGCAGTGCGAAGTGATCGACATCCTGACCGAAGATGGCGCTGCCATCGGGGTCGAAACCAAGCAGCACGGCACCATTCATGCCGATCGGATCGGCTGCGTGGTGGCCGGTAACTCCAGCGTGCTGGCCAAAATGGCCGGTTTCAAGCTGCCGCTCGAGTCTCATCCGCTGCAGGCGTTGGTATCTGAGCCGATCAAGCCGATTCTGGATACCGTGGTGATGTCTAACCATGTACACGGTTATGTGTCCCAGTCGGACAAGGGTGACCTGGTGATCGGTGCCGGTATCGATGGCTATACCGGCTATGGTCAGCGTGGTTCCTACCCGACCATCGAGCACACCATCCAGGCGATCGTTGAGCTGTTCCCGATCTTCAGCCGAGTGCGGATGAACCGCCAGTGGGGCGGTATCGTCGATACCTGTCCGGATGCCTGTCCGATCATCTCCGACACGCCGGTTGAGAACCTGTTCTTCAACTGTGGTTGGGGTACCGGTGGATTCAAGGCGACCCCGGGCTCGGGCAACGTGTTTGCCGCCACCCTGGCCAAGGGCGAGGCCCACGAGCTGGCCAAACCGTTCTCCATGTTCCGTTTCCACGACGGCTCCCTTATCGACGAACACGGCGCGGCCGGCGTCGCCCACTGACCGGAGGAGGATTCCCATGTTTTTGATCTATTGCCCCCACTGCGAAGAACATCGCGAAGAGGAGGAGTTCCACGCCAAAGGTCAGGCCCATATCGCTCGGCCGTTGGACCCGGACAACTGTACCGATGAGGAGTGGGCCCAGTTTCTCTATTTCCGCGATAATCCACGCGGTCTGCACCACGAGCTCTGGGTTCATGCCAGCGGCTGTCGCAAGTTTTTCAATATCACCCGCGACACCCAGAGTTACGAGATCAAAGAGACCTATAAGGTCGGCGAGCAGCCCAGCGTAACTGCTGACAAGAGTGCCTGAGGAGAACAATATGACGTCTTCCAACCATCTTCAGCTTAACCGTCTCCAGAACGGCGGCCGCATCGATCGCAGCCAGCCGGTGACATTTGAATACAACAACAAAACCTATCCCGGTTTTGTCGGTGATACCCTGGCATCAGCGATGCTGGCCAACGGTATTGACGTAGTCGGTCGTAGTTTTAAGTACAGCCGGCCGCGCGGCATCATTGCCGCCGGTGCAGACGAACCGAATGCGGTGCTGCAATTGGGTGCCACCGAAGCGACCCAGGTTCCCAATGTCCGTGCGACCCAGCAGGAGCTGTTCCATGGCCTGGTAGCCAAATCTACCAATGGTTGGCCCAGCACCGATAACGATCTGATGAGTTACGTCGGCAAGGTCGGTGGTCGGATGATGCCGCCAGGGTTCTACTACAAGACCTTTATGTATCCGCAGTCGCTATGGGACACCTACGAGGGCTTTATCCGTAAGGCGGCCGGTCTGGGTCGCTCACCGGTCGAGAACGACCCGGATATCTACGATCAGATCAATCATCACTGCGATGTCATGGTCGTGGGCGCGGGGCCTGCCGGTTTGTCGGCGGCGTTGGCCGCGGCACGAACCGGTGCACGGGTGATCCTGGCCGATGAACAGGCCGAGTTCGGCGGTATGCTGTTGCACAGTGACGAGCAGATCGATGGCCAGCCGGCGCAGCAGTGGGTCAGCCGAGTGGTGGGTGAACTGGTGGGGTTGGAGAATGTGACCCTACTGCCGCGCTCAACCGTGAATGGTTACCACGATCACAACTTCCTGACCATCCACGAGCGTCGCACCGATCACCTGGGTGATCTTGCACCCAAGGGACAGGTTCGTCAGCGGATGCACCGAGTCCGTGCGGCCTGGGTCGTGCTGGCCAGCGGGGCGATCGAGCGTCCACTGGTCTACGCCAATAACGATGTTCCTGGCTGCATGCTGGCGTCAGCGGTCTCCACCTATATCAAACGTTACGCGGTGGTCCCCGGCAATCAGCTGGTGCTGATGACCACCAACGATCAGGGCTACCAGGCGGCACTGGATTGGCATGATGCCGGTCGCAAGGTAGTGGCCATCGTCGACACCCGGGCCGAACCGACCGGTGCCTGCGTGCTGGAAGCGCAGCGTCGCGGTATCGCACTGATCAAAGGCTCGGCCGTCATCGAAGCCAAGGGCAGCAAGCGGGTCAATGGCGTTAGCGTCGCTGCGATCAATGCCAGCGGCGAGCGGGTCACCGGCAACATCCGCAGCTTGAGCTGCGACACTCTGGCCAGTGCCGGCGGTTGGAGCCCGGCGGTACACCTGTCTTGTCATACCGGCAGTCGCCCGGAGTGGCGCGAGGATGTGCAGGCGTTCGTTCCGGGCAAAACCGTGCAGAAGCAGCTCACCGCCGGAGCGATCAACGGCAGTTATCGCCTCAGTGCCTGTTTGGAAGAGGGCGTTCGTCAGGGAGTATTGGCGGCCGCCAATGCGGGTTTTGGCCAACAGTCCGATGATATCGTCGATATTCCCAGCGTTGACGGTGAAGTTGAACAGACCGCTCCGATGGCGCTGTTCCACGTTCCCCACACCAAGCCGACCAGCCGGGCACCGAAGCAGTTCGTCGATTATCAGACCGACGTGACCGCGGCGGGGATCGAGCTGGCGACTCGGGAAGGATTTGAGTCGATTGAGCACGTGAAGCGTTACACCGCGATGGGCTTTGGTACCGACCAGGGCAAACTGGGCAACATCAACGGCATGGCGATCGCGGCCAAATCGATGAACAAGTCGATCCCGGAGACCGGTACCACCATCTTCCGTCCCAACTATACGCCGATCACCTTCGGTGCCATTGCCGGGCGCAACTGTGGCGAACTGTTCGATCCTAAGCGCTATAGCGCCATGCACCGCTGGCACGTCGAGAACGGGGCCAAGTTCGAGGATGTCGGGCAGTGGAAGCGGCCTTGGTACTTCCCCAAGCCGGGTGAGTCGATGCAGGACGCGCTGAATCGCGAATGTCTGGCCACCCGTGAGAGCGTCGGTATTCTGGACGCCTCGACCCTGGGCAAGATCGATATCCAGGGTAAGGATGCGCGCGAGTTCCTGGGTCGGGTGTACACCAATGCCTGGGCCAAACTGGGGGTCGGCAAATGTCGCTACGGCCTGATGTGCGGCGAAGACGGCATGGTGTTCGATGACGGGGTCACTGCCTGCCTGGCGGAAAACCACTTCGTCATGACCACTACCACCGGTGGCGCCGCCCGGGTGCTGGAGTGGCTGGAACTCTACCACCAGACCGAGTGGCCGGAGCTGGAGGTCTACTTCAACACCGTCACCGATCAGTGGTCGACCCTGACGATCTCCGGTCCCAACAGTCGCAAGCTGCTGTCGGAGCTGACCGACGATATCGATCTGTCCAACGACAACTTCAAGTTTATGGATTGGCGTGAAGGTACCGTGGCCGGCGTTCCGGCGCGGGTATTCCGGATCTCCTTTACCGGTGAGCTGTCGTTCGAAGTCAACGTGCAGTCCAACTACGGCATGCAGGTGTGGGAGAAGGTATTTGAAGCGGGTAAGAAGTACAACCTGACCCCGTACGGTACCGAAACCATGCATATCCTGCGCGCCGAGAAGGGCTTCATCATCGCCGGTCAGGACACCGATGGTTCGGTGACACCGATGGACCTGGGTATGGGCTGGTGTGTCGCCAACAAGAAGCCGTTCAGCTATATCGGCAAGCGCGGTATGGCCCGCGAGGATTGCGTCAAACCCAACCGTAAGCAGTTGGTGGGACTGAAAACCAAGGATCCGCAGAAGGTGATCCCTGAGGGTTCCCAAGCGGTCGCAGATCCCAATCAGCCGATTCCTATGACCATGCTCGGTCATGTGACATCAAGCTATTACAGCGCCTGCCTGGGGCACAGCATCGCCATGGGGTTTGTCCGTGGTGGTCTAGACAAGATGGGTGAGAGCGTTTACTACCCGCAAGCCGATGGCAGTGTGATTGAAGCCGAGATCTGCAGTCCGATCTTCCTGGATCCGAAAGGAGAGCGTCAAAATGTCTAATTTGAATATCAACCCGCAGGATTCGGCAGTAACCGACCTTGATACCGCCTTCAAACCGGACTGTGCCCAGATGCGGCAAACTCCAGTGCAGGCTGACGCGGGCCAAGCGCCGCGCGCGGAAAGCCCGCTCTATCACGCCGATCTGGCATCGATAGCGGCCAAGGGGCCGCTCGAAGGCGGGGTCCAGTTGCAGGAATTGTCTTTTCTGGGACATCTGGTTATCCGCGGTTCACTGGATAATCCGGCCTTTGTCGATGGGTTTGCGCAGGCGATGGGTTTTGCGCTGCCCGGCAAACTGGCCAGTGTCGAACAGGGCGATGCCTCGGTGCGTTGGATTGCCCCGGATGAGTGGCTGTTGGTGGTCCCCGGAAACGAGGCTTTTGAACTGGAAGGCCGTCTGCGCGAGCTGATGGCAGGCCATTTCTCGATCGTAAACGTTTCGGGTGGCCAGACTATACTGCAGCTGTCTGGGCCGGATGCGGTCAAGGTGCTGAAAAAGAGCACCGGTTACGACCTGCATGATCGCAACTTCCCGGTCGGCAAGGTGGTAACCACCACCTTTGCCAAGACGCAGGCGGTGATTCGTCGGCTCGATGTCCAGCAGTGGGAGCTGGTGATCCGGCGCAGCTTTGCCGACTACGTCTGGCTGTGGCTGCAGGATGCCAGTGCCGAGTACGGTCTGGTCGTACGCGGATAAAGCCGCCTCGACACGCTGTTGTGGGCAGGGGCTGGATTGACCCTGCTGCACAGCCATTTCCCTTTATCGAATTGCGGAGCGACAGAATGAGTAGAAAAAACAAGCCCTGGATTCTGAATGCGGATTGCCCCAGCCAGCTGGGCACGGTGGATGTGGTCACCCGTTTTCTGGCGGAGAGCCGTAACTATGTCGGCGAGATCCACTCCTTCGACGATAAGGAGGTCAATCATTTCAGCATGCGGGTGGAGTTCCATCCGTTGGATGAAAACTTCGATGCCGATCTGTTCAATCAGCAGTTTGCCGAACGAGCCGCCGCCTTCGATATGCAATGGCAGCTGACCGCGCCAGACCATAAGTCCCGGGTAGCGATCATGGTGTCCAAGTACGATCACTGCCTCCATGACTTGCTTTATCACTATCGGACCGGGGAGTTGGCGATCGAAATTCCGGTGATCATCTCCAATCACCCGGATCTGGAAGAACTGGCGCAATGGCATGGGATTCCTTATCACCATCTGCCGATCACTGCGGAAACCAAACCCGAGCAGGAGAAGCAGGTCTGGGAGTTGGTGCAGCAATACGATTGTGAATTGGTGGTGCTGGCGCGTTACATGCAAGTTCTGTCCGATGATCTGTGCGAAAAGCTCAGCGGTCGGGCGATCAATATCCACCACTCGCTGCTGCCCGGCTTCAAAGGGGCCAAACCCTATCATCAGGCCTGGGAGAAGGGCGTCAAACTGGTGGGCGCCACGGCCCATTACGTTAACAGCGACCTGGATGAAGGCCCGATCATTGCCCAGGGCGTTCAAGCGGTGGATCACAGCCACTACCCGGAAGACTTGGTGGCTAAAGGCCAGCATATCGAGTCCCTGACGCTGACCCGTGCGGTTCGTTACCACATCGAGAAGCGGGTTTTCCTGCACGGTCAGCGCACCGTGGTTTTCCCCGACTAGGCATCAACCTCGGACGGAGTCGAGGATATAAGCTGCCTCCGTCCTTCCCTGATTTTCTCTCCAACCCTCTTGCTCCCCCTGAAACAGCCGGCCTCACCCGGTTGATGGGGAGCTTTTTTCTGAATTATGCCGAGACAGCGATGAAGGTAGAGCTATGGCAGCGACGAGTCTCCGCACACCGGTGGAATGGGCCTGGTGATGATCCCCGACATCAACGTACCGAACCCTTCAGCCCCGGAGCGCGTCTTGCCATGCTTCGTCAGCGTAGTGGGTTGTCGGTCAGGGATTTAGCCGAGCGGGCGGGTATCAATCAGCAGTCGCTCAGAAAGATTGAGCAGGATAGCCAGTCGCCCCGAGTCGACCTGTTGATTCGACTATTGGACCTGCTGGGCGCTGATTTCGACACTTTTATGGCGATGGATGAGCAGGCTGAGCGCGGCAACCGCCGCACGCTGGTCCGAGCTGAGAGCGGAACCCTACTGACGGTGTCCGGGCACCCGCAACGCCTTCTCAATGCCGAGCTGGGGCAGACAAAGATGTTACCGGTCTCGACTCGGTTAAAGGCATCCAGTACCGGTGGCCCTCTGATCGAGCAGCACCCGGGCGAAGTGTTACTGATGGTATTGCAGGGAAGGGGTGTCTTACGTCTGCCAGACTATCAGCCATTGGTACTGAAACAGGGCGACAGTGTTTATTTCGATGGTGGGAGGGGTTACCAGATTGATAACCCCGACAGCGATGAAGCTAGCTTACTGACGCTGCTTTCGCTCGGTTAGCCCGGTGCAGCGGCCTGGGTGCATAGGAGAACACATCCGATTGAACCTGGGCTGTATCGATCCCTTGTTGTTCCAGGAAGTCCAGCGTTCGATACACCCGATTGGGTGAGCCGCACAGATAAAACTGGGCCTGCTTCAACTCGTTGATAATGGGTTTCAACGTAATTTCCCAGCTGTCGCCCTGCTGCCAAATCAAGGGAAAGTATTTGAGACTCTGATGGCGTCCAAGCCAGTTTCTGACCAGTTCTTTCAAATATCGCTGATTCGCCGTCTCTGTGCCCCAAAGCAGGTAGAGCGGGGGCATCGCCGAGCCGTTATCTACGGCTTGTTGATACCGATGCAGCTGTTGCTGCAATAACGCTTTAATTTGGGCAAATCCGCTTCCCGCGGCCAGGAATACGTGCGGCACTGAGACATTATCAGTAGGTTGCCGCAGACGAACGTCACCTTGAGGCGTTTTTACCTGAATAGAAGCTCTGGTTCGAACATGATCGAGAATCGCCGTGGTGGTTGCGCTATTCGGGTTGATTTCAATATGTAGCTCGACGCAACGAAATTGCGGATCGAAATTAGCAATCGAAAAGGGTCTTGATTGCCCATCGTTCAGTACCAATTCCAGATACTGGCCCGGATGGAATCGAGGGAAATCCGAGGGAACGGTTAAAAACACCTGGATGCAGGTGTTATGAAGTTCCGCCAGCGACTGAATCCGGCAGCTGTACAACGCCTCGGTCGCGATCAGGTCGTCAGTAATGTTCAAAGCAATAGCGCTATTCATGCTTGTTACCCCGTGCCTATTAGGCGATCGCAGCCGATTGCAGCAGTCCGCCGTTTATCGTTATTCGAACTGACAGGGTATGACGGTTGAATGGGCCGAGGCTGTCTCTCAGCAACGGTAAACTGCCTGTTTACGACAGCCAATCAGGAGGGCTGCTCTGAGCGATAGCAAGCGGTCTCTACGTTCAGATTTGCCCGCATTGATTCTGTCAGCGCGATACCCCCGAGAAAGGGCAGACTTTGGGCAGCAGGTCATTGTCGCCGACAATCAGCGTACCCTTGCTTTCCGTAAGACGGTTTTCAGACGCGTCCGCTTCATCGACTCCGGTCAGCATAACGAACAACAGGACGGAGGCGAGCAGCAGGTGGGGGAGCGGGATAGCCATTTCAGCACCTTTTTTGAAACGATAATGCGAGAGATTATCACTAACATTCGAATGTATGTAAAGCATTTAAAGGATTGTGTGTCTTTTGTTCAATTTCAAACGAATGTTTATTTCAAGTATTCCATCAGTTTGATTTATATCAGGAAAATGTTTGATGCCAATGATTGAGTAACCCTATTAATAGTGTAGGATCATGCGCTTAGGCCTCACGGATGAATAGTTAAGGAGTAGCTATGCAGAGCCAAGGATTACGTATTGCAGCCCTTTCTGTGGCTGTTTTCCTTTCCGGCTGCCAAACGGTAGCAACTAAACAAAGCACAGCCGATTTCGACACCCAGTTCTCGCAAGGGGATTATTTGGCAGCTTCGGATACCGCGCTGATCGCTGGCAAAATTCAACCCGATGGTACTTCCGATAATCTCTATTGGTCTCTTCAAGCGGCTGCGGCTTTGAATGCTCAGGGAGATTATCAGCAAAGCACCAAAATCTTTGACAGTGCCGAAATCCTGATGAAGGGTGAAGATACTGAGAATATCGGTAAGAAAGGGGTGGAGAAGGTCACGGCTGTATTGCTCAACAACAGTTTCAATGACTACACCCCGACCGTTTATGACGGCGTTATGGTTAATACCTATAAAGCCGTCAATTATATAATGCAGAAGGATGTTCAAAATGCGCGGATTGAATTTAATCGCGCTGCTGATCGTCAACGACGAGCCATCGAGCATTTCAAAGAAAAAATAAAAGAGCAGGAAGAGGCCGTTTCAAAAAAAGAACAAGAGCGTTCTAAAGAAACTTCAGCCACTGCGCAGGTGATGGATTTCGAAAAAAGTACTTCGGAATCGACAAAAACCATCTATGAAACCTATCCGGAGTTAGAGGGTTGGAAGGTCTATCCCGACTACGTCAACCCTTACACAGACTACATGCATGGTCTGTACTTTCTTCTTGGAAGCCAAGACAAAAGCGATTTTGGTAAGTCACGCCAATCGCTACGCCGAGTTTCAGGGATGATGCCGGATAATAAATCAGTGGCTACTGACTTGATGGTTGTTGACAACCTTCAGAAAGGCAAATGGCGTAAGCATAAACTCAATCCGGCTGTATGGGTTGTTTTTGAAAATGGTCAGGCACCGGTTATTGAAGAGAACCTTATTCCAATCCCGCTGTTTTTGGTAAGTGACAAAGTTGAATATATGCAGGTTGCTTTACCCAAGTTAAAAATGCGGAGTGATGCCTATTCATACCTGAATATATCTGATGGCAAGAATCAAATCGGTAAAACCGAGCAGCTGGCTAGTATCGATAGGGTGATTCAAACGGAATTTAAAAAAGAATTGCCATACAAGGTGACGGAAGCCGTTGCCAGCACGATGACAAAAGCCTTTATTCAGTATCAGGCGAGAAAAGAGGGCGGCCTCCTGGGTAGCCTTGCTGGAATCGTCTATCAGGCAGCTACGACCCATGCGGATACACGCAGTTGGACAACCCTTCCCAAAGAGGTCCAGATTGCTCGGGTCCGTAAACCCAAAAGCGGTCGTATCGAAGTCAGCGCACCGGAGTTGGATGCGCCCATTTCCATCGATCTGCCCGACAGTCGGTTTTCTATTGTCTTTATCAAAGCACCGACGGTTTCAACCCCACCGACCTACCGTGTGGTCGGGTTTGATGCTTAAGCGTTACAGGAGTTTTCATGCATAAGGTTATTTCGACGCTGGTGTTGGGCGCTTCTCTCACGCTGGGCGGCTGTCAACAGCAAATCGTTAAAGAGGCGCCATTAAGCAAGGTCGAGCTGGGACCAAGCTCATCCAACTTTATCCAAGTTACTTCGGAACGGGCAGGTATCGCCTCTTCAAACCTGCTTCGCGCTGGCATGAGCGGTATCAATACCAGTCAAGCAAGCAAAGAGCTTCGCTATCGATTTGTTTGGTTTGACCGCGATGGATTTGAAATCAATGACCTCTCTTCAAGATGGCAGTATCGAACCTTGCCACCGAAAGAGCGCTTTAGCCTGGAGATGATTGCTACCAACCCTAAATCAGCTGATTACCTGATCCGTATTTATGACAATGCTCGAAAAAGCTCAAACCACTCAAAAGGAATCGAGGAATGATGAAACTTCATCTCAAGAACACGCTGAAGGCCTTAAGCCTGGTAACGGCGGTTGTGTTAACTACCGCCTGTGCACCCAAAACGCAGCTATTACAACCTGGTGTTGATGAAGCACCTGTTTCCACAGGCCTAACCAATACAGATTTCCAGCAGGCCGCCGGTGATGCCGTGCAATCGATGCTGCAGTCTGGAGCCGTTGATCGTACAGACGGCAAGAAAAACATCTTGGTCATTTCATCGATCCTCAATGACACCATGCAGCGTATCGATACCGATCAGTTGGTAAAGAAAATTCGTGTTGAATTGCTTCGCAGCGGCAAGGTGAAAACGACTACCGCGATTGGTCTGAACGGTGCTGAAGATGCTATGAATGCAAAATACGCCCAGCTCCGGCAATCCAGCAAAGTGAACAAGTCAACGCTGGTCAAGCAGAGCTTCACCGCACCAAACCTCAGCCTCTCCGGAAAAATTATCCAGCGCAATAACCGTACGGCAAAAGAACAGCAGCTGATCGAGTATTACTTCCATCTGACTCTGACCGATCTGAGTGACGGTCTAGCGATCTGGGAAGGCGAGACGCCGATCCGCAAACTGACTGGTGCTAATACCGTTTCTTGGTAAGGAGATATCGAGATGAAACTGAACACCAACAAGGGAAGTGTTGCTCTGCTGGTATCAGCGCTACTTTTCTCACCGTCGTACTTGATTCAAGCCAAAGAGATGACGGGTGAGGCACAGGTCGAAGCAGAAATTATTCAGGCTGCACAGCCGGAGCTGGAAGATCCGGGGCTTAAAATTGAAGCCTTGCTCGAGGATTTTGAGACCAATGGCATGGGACAGCGCTTTGTCGCACGAGCGGACCGAGGCGAGCTGTATTACACCACTGCCATCGCTACTGTGATGGCTAAACCCGAGAACCGTGACTGGGGCAACTACCGGGTAATGGCCTATAAAGAGGCACTGCTTAAAGCCCAGGCCAAATATGTAGAATCGTTAGGGGTTTCCATAAGAACAGAGTCGGTTCAGAAACTGTTCGACGATAAAACCCAGATGCCTTCCTTTACCGCTGAAGAGCTGCGCAGCAGCAGCAAGATGATGGAGCTGCTGAACAAGGCGGTTGCCTACGCTGGAGGGGTGTTGGATCAAAAGCTCGAGGAGCTTGGCATTGATCCGACTGAATTTAATGCAGCACCACCGGAAAAGCGGGCACTGATGTTTGAACGCTCGGTTTCGGAGCGTACGATCTCCAAGGCTCGACAAAGCATTACCGGCGTCATCCCGGTAAAAACCTTCGAAGCTTATGACAGCCAGGGTAACCATGTTGTTGCCGTCGCTATTGTGGCCTCTCCGCGCTTCCGTGAGTTTGTCGAAGACGTCATCAACAGCAAAGGAGACATAGCGCCAAAGCCTGAACGGGCAGCAGACATGAGTATTCTTGCGCAGTTGCGCGGTGATAAGAAAGCACTGATTGATGAGTTTGGTATTCGTCGATTGTACGACGAAGAGGGTTACCCAGTGCTGGTATCCTTCGGACAATCCAGTAACCCCTATCGTGGCACTGATTATCAGACCCGTGCGGATAATCGCGACCTGTCCTATGCCTCAGCTAAGGCGCAGTCCTATGCCAACTTTGCCTATCTGTTTAAATCCAGCGCTTCCTCCAATGAAGCCTCTTCTCAGAAGGCCAAGCGGACCAAGGTTGGGGTTGCTCGAAAGGATAATGATGGGGTGACCAACACCGAAGAGTTTTCGGTAGATTTTATTCGCACCATCGATCGCGAAATTACTGCTCAGGGTAAGGTTAATAACCTGCCGGGAACCAAAGAATTGTTCCGTTGGACTGAAAAGCACCCAATCCACGGCCATGAAATCAATGGTGTCGTGTATATCTGGTCCCCGAAACTGGAGCAAACAGCACGAAACCTCAAAAACTTTAAACCTAAAAAACAGGTTGCTGCCACCGCCAAAGCTAAGACAAATGCAAATTTGTCTGCCGGCACCAGTAGCAGTGCTGATCGCATGCGTGCTGATGATTTCTAGGGACTAGATCAATGATGCAATGGACAAAAATATTGGTGCTGCTGTTGTTTTTCAGCAGCGCCAGCTTTGCAGCAGAACAGGCTGTTGATGTGTCTGGCTATGGCTCCGATCAGAAGCGTGCTATCGCAGATGGTTTGGCGCAGGCTGTACAACAACTAAAGGGCGTTTCTATCTCTAGCGCGGAGATGCTGAAGTCGATTTCCGCACGAGTTTCAGTTAGTAACAACGACGAAAATAACTCCAGTGTCAGTACAGCGGTCAATCAGTCCGGGGCGATGACGCTCGAGTCACAAGGCATTGTGTCTCGATACAATGTCCATTCGTTGACCCAGCTGGACGACATGAGTTACCAGGCTGATATGACAGTCTACGTATCTAAGTATGAAAAACCGGGTTTACCGGACGACTCACGCCGTAGGCTGGCAGTTGTTCCTTTTCATCTTGATAAGCGGACCTTCCACTTGCTCGGTGACAATGTCGCCTCAGGTAAAGTTGAGTCAGAGTTTCGAAATAAGTTGATCGACCAGTTCACCCAATCTCGCCGACTGGTAGTTCTTGATCGTGACTTTGATCGTGAATTTGCCGATGAAAAAGCGCTTTGGCTTAGCGATGACAGTCAGTTGCAGGAACGAGCAAAAGCCGGGAATGTGCTGGGCGTGGATTATCTGGTTGTTGGTCGTCTGACAAGTATCAATAGTCGTAAGCATGTAAAGACTTTGGAGTTGACCGGGGAAACCTTGTCGAGCTTCTCAGGGTCTGCGCAGCTTGACTATAAGATTATTTTGGCAGCGACCAGGCAGGTAAAGTGGTCTGACTCGATAAGGGTGAAATTCAACGATAAGCAGATTCGTAAAATGTTATCCCAATACGGATCTAGCCAAGCGGGAATGACTCAATACCTTGCAGATACACTGGCTCAAAAAGCGTTAGCCAACATTTATCCCATGCGTGTCGTGGCTGTGAAAGGTAAAACTGTTGTGTTGAATCAGGGTGGCAAAACAGTCAAAAAAGGCGAACTGCTGGACATTTATCTACTCGGTGAAGAGATGTTCGATCCCTATACCAAGGAATCCTTGGGCTTTTTGGAAGAGCAGATCGCCAAGGTTAAAGTGTTGAGAGTCAATGCCAAAACCTCTTACGCCAAGGTCGTAGAGGGAGAGGCTGATCTGATTGAGCAAGATTTTATCGCTCGTCGGCAATGACGCTAAAACAGCGGTCGATTGCAAAACTTACAATTGCGTACGTTTAGGCAATCATTGGGTAACAGCTCACTGCCATACTGGCTCTCGATCCGCTAAGCCGCTTCATTCAGGGATGTGACAGACCCTGAGCCCGAAAGGGTGAAGTGTATGGATCATGCTCTTGTGATGGCTCTATCAGGCCTTGGTTGAGAGTACGGCAAACGTAACCGCTGCATACCATTTTTCGTCATTTGCATCGCGGTTTTTTGGCCCCTTTCGAGGGGCCTTTTTTCGTTGTTAGACTGCAGGATTTCAAGGAGGCTCAACGATGATCAATCCTAGTTCCAATTCGCTGGTGGCGCAGGTGCTTGAAGCGCTGGTGCAGGATGGTAGGGATTTGAGTCAGCTGAAACCCGAGCAGCTGGTGGCGCTGGACCAGTTCCATCTGCGCGGTAAGGCCGCGACTGAGGAGCTTGCCGAGTTGATGGCGGCGACGCCCGGGCAACGGGTGCTGGATCTGGGAGCCGGTGTTGGCGGTGCTGCGCGTTATCTGCAGCAACACCGAGACTGCCAGGTCGTCGGCCTGGAGTTGAATCCGGATTATGTCGAGCTGGCCCGAGAACTGGCGCGCCTGACAGGCTTTGCCGACAGGATCGAATTCATTCAAGGAAGCGCGCTGGATATTCCTTTTGAATCAGATGTTTTTGATCATGTTTGGTTGCAACACTTGAATATGTATCTGGCCGACAAGCAGGCATTTTTCAGCGGTATCGCGCGGGTGTTGAAACCGGGTGGATCATTGGTGATGCAGGAAGTGGTGCAGGGGCCGGGCGGTGCTGTGTTGTTGCCGGTACCCTGGGCGAAGACGGATTCTGACAATCATCTGGTGGGGCAGACAGAGTTCATTGCATTGCTTGAGCAGGCCGGCTTTGAGGTGATTGATCTGGATGATCGCTCCGCTGCCGTCTGCAGCTGGCTTGAGCAACAGCTGGAGATGCAGCAGCGCTCCCGAGAGGCCGGCAAACCGGCCAAGAGGGCCAACCTCAGCCAGCTTCTCGGCAGCCAGTTTGGCGCCATGATGGCCAACCAGCGCCGCAATTTCTTTGAACAGCGCACGGCCTTGTTGCAGATACGCGCCCTGCGTCGGTCTTGATTTGGCCAGCGTGAACGTACAACGTAACAACCCCTAGAATCGAATTGTAGTGGTCAAGTAAAACTGGCCACGGATTTGTACGCATTCCAGTAGTTTTTCTCTGTCATATTCGGCGGCAACATATCGTTGTGTTGATGCGGCCGGACCTGGCTGTAATAGCCAATCAAGTAATCAGTAATCGACTGCTTGGCTTGAGCAAATGAGGTGTAGCCAGTTTCGGGTATCCACTCCGTTTTCAGGCTGCGGAAGAAGCGTTCCATTGGCGCGTTATCCCAACAGTTTCCTCTTCGACTCATGCTCTGCTGGATCTGGTAGCGCCATAGGTGCTGCCTGAACCGCAAGCTGGTGTATTGAACACCTTGGTCGCTGTGGAACATCAGATCCTTCGGCCTTCCTCTCGATTCATACGCCATCATCAACGCCTTACTTGTCAGCTTGCTATCAGCTTTTAGCGATAGCGCCCAGCCGACTGGCCTGCGGGCATAAAGATCCAGTACGACCGCCAGGTAAGCCCAACGCTCTCCAGTCCAGACATAGGTGATGTCGCCACACCAAACCTGGTTAGGTTTGCCGACCACGAACTGTCGATCTAGTGCGTTCGGGATTGCCACATGAAGCTTATCGGCTCGCTTATACGCATGTTTTGGCAGCTGGTTGCTCACGAGGCGTAACTCCTTCATCAGCTTGCTTGCAACATAACGGCTGAGTGCCACGCCTCGCTGAGTGACGATGCTGGCCACTGTTCTTGCTCCGGCAGACCCTCCGCTCAACTGATGGGCGGCTCGCACCATCAGTTTAAGCTTGCGACGATAAGGGTTATCGCTTCGAGGCTGGCTGCGCCAGTACTTGTAACTGCTGCGCTGAATATCGAAGATCTGGCACAGCTGTTTGATCGGATAGCTCTCTTGAAGACGCTGAATTATCGAATATTTTTCAGCTCGTCTGACATCAAGAGAGCCAAGCCCTTTTTTAGAATCTCTTTCTCCGTCTCTGCGCGTTTGAGCTGTCTCTCTAGCTCCCTTATACGACGCTGCTCCGGGGTCATCGGCGCGGCTTTCGGACTGTCCCCGCTACGCTCCTGTTTGAGTTGACGTACCCACTTCTCCATTGAGGAGCGACTGACGTTCATCGCCTCACAAGCTTCGCGGATGGTGTAGCCGTGGTCGATAACCAGTTGAGCTGATTCGAGACGGAATTCGGGGCTGAAGTTAGGTCGAGATTTTCGGGTCATTGGATCACCTGTTGTTGAAGAGGTGATGCTATCACCTCTATTCAGGTGGCCAAATTCACTATGCCACTACAAATGTTACATTTCGTAAGGTTTAGGTAAAAAACAGGTTTCATTTGTCGCGTCTACTGGTCACCCCACAATTCTAAGACCTTGATGAGACCGACTATGCCTTTGATGAGCCGTAAACATGGCGAGGAGCAACCCTACTGGGGCTTCGGACCGTTCAAAATCCGCCTTCCTTTTATTCACCATCGCCTAGAGACCCCTGAGATGGTTCAGGGTCTGATCATGTTCGTGGTCGGCCTGGCGATGATTCCGCTGCTGGAAACCTATCTGGGTATGCCGTACGAAGCAGCCCTGGCCTTTACCTTTGTCGCTGGTGTTTGTTACTGCCTGCCAGCAATTCTGGGCGTACCGCTGGTGCCCGGCTGGATCACCCCGGCAATTCCGGTGGTGCTGCTGTACCTGAAAGGCTTTGAGCCAGGTCCTGAAGCGATCAAGGCGATGTTCGCGCTGCAGATCGAAGTGACCTTGATCTTCCTGTTCCTCGGGGTTACCCGACTGGGCTCCAAGCTGGTCGATGCGATCCCCAACTCACTGAAATCCGGCATTATTATCGGTGCCGGTATCGCTGCAATGATGGGTGAGCTGAAGGTCGGTGGTCGTGTTGATGCAACGCCTGTCTCGCTGATTATCGGCAGCATCGTCTGCGCCTACATCCTGTTCTCACTGTCGTTCAAGAACGTTATGAACGAGAGCAAGCTGGCTAAGCAGATCGCTAACTACGGCATGGTGCCGGGTATGATCATCGCGATGGTTGTTGGTTGGACCGTCGGTGAGTACCCGATTCCGGATATCCAGTGGGGCATCACCCAGCCTAACTTCGATCTGATGTGGGAATACCTGGTGTTCAGCCTGGGCTTCCCCGGTTGGGATGTGTTCCTGCTGGCCATTCCGACCGCATTGATCGCCTACGTTATCGCGTTCGGTGACATCATCGTCGGCTTCACCCTGGTTAAGCGGGTCGACTATCTGCGCGACGACGAGAAAATCGAAGAGAACGTGGACCGTGTTCACCTGGTGACCGCGCTGCGTAACGCCATCCACGCGTTCTTCGCTCCCTGGCCCGGTCTGTCCGGTCCGCTGTTTACCGCCGCTCATGCGTCGATCGCCGAGCGTTACGCCATGGGCCGCAAGGCGATGGATTCCTTCTACAGCGGTGCCGGCACCTTCTGGCTGACCGGTCTGTTCGCGCTGTTCATGCTGCCGCTGGTCACCATGTTCAAGCCGGTACTGCCGATCGCGCTGTCGCTGACCCTGATCCTGACCGCCTACATCTGCATCATGGTGGGCATGGAACAGCTGAAGAACTCTACCGAGCGCGGTGTCGCCGGTATCGTGGCGGTGACCCTGGCGATGCCGGATCCGAAATCAACCGTTTATGCGATCGTAATTGGCGTGGTGCTTTACCTGCTGATTGAGCGTCCGAAGTTGATGGGCAAACACGATCCGGCCGACGAAATCGTCTTCGCCGATCCGGAGAAAGCGGAGTCTTAATACCCGCGAAAGTTTTGGGTCCAGCTCGACACCCTACTGAGGAAGCCTCCTAGTGGACCCTTTTTTGGCCGCGCATGATGAATATCTGCGCGGTCTTTTTTTTAACTAAACATTCGAAACGGCTTGCTGACAAGTGAATCACTAAAGCGGGTGGCGTCGTAAGCGATACGTTGCAGCCGGCCCCGGCTGCAACAAGCGGCGGTGTGGCGGCCGGGCGTAACTAACTTCCGGTGATTAATCCTCGGCGTTAGTCAGACTCGGCATTAGAGCCGGGTCGTTACGAAGCTTGTCCGCCAGTAGGTCGATGAAGGCGCGGACCTTGGCTGGCGGGTTGCGGTCATCCCGGTGCGCGATGTGGATCGGCAAGGGGGGCGGCGTGCAGTCGGTCAGCAGGGACTTCAGGGTTCCGGACTCCAGCTCGTCGGCAACCTGGTAGGAGATGGCCCGGGTGACTCCCAGCCCTTGCTGCGCGGCACTGACCGCCGCATCGTTGGTGGTGACCGTCAGTCGCGGCTCGATACGGACAAGTCGTTCATTACCCGGATTGCCCAAACGCCAGTGGTTGGAGAAATTGCCGGCCCGTGATGCGATCAGGGTGTGTTGATTCAGTTGCTCCAGTGTCTCCGGCTGGCCGTGTTGTTCCAGGTAGGCCGGGGAAGCCACCAACATCATTCGGACCTGGCCCACACGGATCGCGCGCATGCTGGAATCCGGGATCTCTCCGATCCGAACGCCCACATCCAGCCCTTCCTCGAGCAAGCTGACCACTCGGTCTAAAAAAACCGTATCGACCTGCATTTGCGGATAACGTCGCAGATAATCGACCACCCCCGGCAGCACAAACATTCTGCCGAACATCACCGGCGCGGTGATCGCCAGCCGACCTCGCGGGGTTGCGTCGAGACCGGCGGCGGCTTCATCGGCGGCCGCGACTTCGTCGAGGATGCGGCGTACATCATGCAGGTAGCGATAACCGGCCTCGGTCACCCGCAGGTGCCGAGTGGTTCGCTTGATCAGTTTCACCCCCAGCGTTTGCTCCAACGAAGCTACAGCCCGGGTGACGGCCGGTGCCGACATGCCGAGTCGCCGTGCTGCTGCGGCAAAGCCTGATTCGTCCGCCACGGCGACGAAAACCCGCATCTGATGGAGTCGATCCATACTGATTATTCCGCTAGCTGTAATTATAAAGTGCGTTGATTGATTATTTCCTATTCACTGAGAAATGGCGATAGTTTGTCTTGAGCGGAACAGCGTGATATCGCCATCACAATCAGGAGGAGATCCGATGAAATCATTGACTCAAGGTGCCCATCACATCGGCTTGACGGTCGCCGATCTTGAAAAGAGCGCTGCATTTTTCACCGAGCTGCTTGGCTGGAATGAAGTGGCCAGAAACGAGCAATATCCGGCCGTGTTTGTCAGCGACGGCACGGTCATGCTGACGCTATGGGCCGTTAAGCAGGAGCCGTCGGTTGCTTTCGACCGCAAGTCGAATATCGGACTGCATCATGTGGCGATCCGGGTCCCGGAAGACAGTGCCTTGGATCAGATCCACCAGAAGCTGCTGGCGCACGGCGTTGAGGTTGAATTTGCCCCTGAGCCGCTAAACGGCGGACCGATGCGGCACATGATGTGCTATGAGCCCAGTGGTATCCGGCTCGAGTTTATCTGGCCTGGAGAATAACGCCCCAGGTCACGCGGATCGATTAATACCGGAGCCATCATCATGGGACATAAATTCGCCGATATCGCCTTTACCCCGGGGATAAGAGAGATCCAACGTCAGCAGGGAAGTCGCGATAGCTATGCCAGAATGGATCAGGGTGAGGATTACAACCACCGGATCGGGTCTGCCGAGGCCGAGTTTATCGCTGCCCGTGACAGCTTTTACATGGCCAGCGTTTCTGAGACCGGCTGGCCCTATATCCAGCACCGGGGAGGCAAAGCCGGTTTCGTCAAAGTGCTGGATCCGGAAACCCTCGGATTCGCCGACTATTCCGGCAATCGCCAGTACATCAGCACCGGCAACCTGCAGCACGATGATCGGGTGGCGCTGTTCTTTATGGACTACCCGAATCGGCGTCGCTTGAAACTACTGGGTCGCGTGGAGCTGGTTGGTCTGGAGCAGGGCGATACCATCGCATTGCTTGAGGATGATGATTATCAAGCTCAGATAGAGCGGGGGATGCTGATTCGGGTTGAGGCGTTTGACTGGAACTGTCCTCAACACATCACGCCGCGCTACAACAAGGCGGAGCTTTCAGTGATGCTAGCACCACTCCAACAGCAGCTGGCCGAGCTCCGACAATCACAGCAGACGGCCGGCGCTTCGGCGGTTCAACTGAGCGGGGATTCGATCGGCAAGGGCGAGTTGGAACTCGTTATCAGTGGCATTCGCCAGTTGACACCCCGAGTGCGGGCCTACGAGCTGCGTGCTGTCGACGGCACTCTGTTGCCGCAGGTTGAAGCCGGAGCGCATCTTGCGGTCCCCGTGCCAGGGCACAGGGACGAATGGGAGGTGCGTTACTACTCCATCGCCTCCAATCCTGCGCGTCGCGATATCTATGAGATCGCTGTGTTGCATGAGCCGGACGGTAAGGGCGGCTCAGACGCCATCCATCGACACTATCGTCTCGGCTTGCAGTTACGTGTCGATCCACCGGGCAACCACTTCCGGTTGGATGCCGAACCTCGCCCGGCTGTTTTGATTGCCGGCGGTATCGGGATCACGCCGATCAAGGCAATGGCCCAGACCTTGCTCAGCAGCGGGCGCGAGCTTGAACTGCATTATGCCGGTCGGAGCCGGGTCGAGATGGCCTTTGCCGATCGGCTGAAGCGTGAATTAGGCGATCGGCTGCATCTCTATCCGGCCGATGAGGGGCAACGTATGCCTCTTAACCAGTTGATCCGCCAGGCCCCGAATCAGGCGCTGTTCTACGGCTGCGGTCCCGGTCGGTTGCTTGATGCGTTGCAGGAAGCGGCTGATCGCCTTGGGATAGCGGCGGACAGAATTCGGATCGAGCGTTTTACCGCCGGGCACGGCGCAGCAGATCGGCCGGTGCGGTTGCAGCTGGCACGATCCGGTCGCCGGCTGGAGGTGGCTGCGGACCAATCGCTGCTGGATGCGTTGTTGCAGGCCGAGGTCGATATCCCCCATAGCTGTCGGACGGGACAGTGTCGCAGCTGTGCCGTTAAGGTGCTGGAGGGGGAGGTGGATCACCGTGATCAGGCGCTGACAGAGCGCGAACGTCGACAGCTGATCTGTCCCTGCGTGTCCCGCTCGAAGACGCCGGATCTGGTGCTGGATCTATAGCTCTGCTTATAATAGCTATTTAAAAACAACAGGCTACGATATCTTTTTAAACAAAACATAGGTTCTTTTACATACCAGGAGGCTGTGCGCTTCCGATCTTCGCGGGCACCGTGGTGCTGTGCAGTCACCGGTTTCGGGGCAGGCCGACCGGCAGCAAGTTAGCGCTGTAGGTTTTGTTAAAGCAAAACAATACAAAATATGTATTATGTATTAGTTTTGATTGACGCGAATCAGAGATTAAGTCGGTGGGCGGCCGTAATCTCCTGTGCCAGTGACTCGGGCACCAGTGCTCTGGCCGCATAGGTCGGCCAGTCTGCAACGACATCCTGGACCTGTTCGATAATCTGCAGCGCCTGCTTGCGGAAACTCTCGGCCGGCACCAGCAGGTCGCTTCGTTCAAATTGGTCACGTTTACCGTTCAGAGTCAGTTGATGGCTGTTGACCCAGGGAGAGCCGGGTTTGTAGCTGTAGGCAACATCAAACGCGGGAGCCAACTGCCAAGTTCCGCCCTGTTTGAGTATAAAACCGAAGTTCTTGGTGTGGTCGTCGTGATTTCTGGCGATGATATTGAAGACCATACGCCGGTACTGTTGCAGCGCTTCGTCGCGTTTTAGTCGCAGGGTGCGCATCACACTGAACAGCTGTTCGTAGCTGTAATGCCCGGGACGCTTGTAGTCGGCGTGATCCATGGCGCAAAGCGACTGGTAATGGACCTTCTGGTTGCCGATCCGGTCGAAGCGTTTGGTCAGAAAATGAGCCCGCTCACCTTCCTCCAGCAACTCGCAGGGCATCATCTCGATCCCGCAGTCGCGCGCCATCAGGTAATAGGCATACTCCATCCGGCCGTAGCCTTGCGGGTCGCCGAAGGTCTCCTGCGAGCGGGAGTGCTCCACCACGCCGTCAAATTTGAGCAGATAGTGCTCAAACCCCGGCGGCAGATCGACCTGGCCGCTGCGGACTTCGGTGCGGTCTTGATTGATGCCGATAACGGCTTTGGCACGGGCACCGCCGGCGGAGGTGCCGACCTGCAGAATCGACTGCATCGCCTGATCATTTCGCTGGTTGCCATCGGCCAGTTGCTCGCTCAGCCCCAGGCGCTGGTCGACCACCTCCTGAGCCATCCGCGTCAGGCTGGTCAGGTCGATTTCGCTGCTTTGATCCAGTCGGGCGGTTTCGGGCTCGTACTCCAACGCACCCATGCCGCGTTTGCCGGTATATAGCAATCGTTCCAGCGCGCTGAAGGAGTCGGGGTCGCGCCCCTGGCGGGCCAGCCAGGCGTTGATGACGGCATTGCCGAAGTCATCGGGCAGGGTGTCGGCGAAGGCGCCCGGCATGCCTTTATAGGTCGCTTCCGAGAGCTGCGGGAATTGATACAGCGTCGGTGCCAGCGGCAAACGCAGCGGGCTGATTTCAATACCCTTGGCGATCCATGACGGGCTGTACTCGAAGATGCAGCAGCCGCGCTGCTCGTCGAAGTACATGGCGCCGACAGTATCACCCCAGAGTTTGATTCTAGTGATCACCATTACCAGTCGAGCTCTTGGTTATCGGGGGCGTTGCCGGGTCGATCCGGCTCAGCCGGGGCTTTGGAGCGAACCCGCTGCGGCCGGTGCGCACCCTGTTCCAGCATTTTCAGCGGACTTGCAGGTCGGTCGGGAACCAGGTTGTCCAGTTGATCGAGAATCCCCAGGGTGCGCATAATGCCGATCATGACGCTGAATTTGCCTCGCCCTTTCAGGGCCAGGCGCAGCGTGGATTCAGATATTCCCAGCTCGTGGGCCATGTCTTTTTGGCTGATGATCTGGCCGTCTTTGCGGTACTGATCCAGTTGCTGTCCCAGCCGTTCTGCGATCGCCTGGTCGGTCATCGCATACCAGTTGTTGATCATTTTAAGCGCCTGTTTTTCACCTCTTGGTGTCAATTATGGCATTTATTCGATGAAATTCCATCGGTTAAAATTATTGGGGGATCAGGCGAGCAAGCGTGCAAAACTGCGGCACCCTGTACGATTAACGGCTGAGAAGCCGATCCCCGGAACTGTTTATGGCCGCCAGGGTCTTGATAAAGAGCATTTATAAACTTGGGGGTTAATACTTTGATAGAGGGATCTATTGATCATCGCTAGTAACCCACTCCAAATTGCCCGCCCGGTTAATAATACAGGGATTCCCCAGACGGATAGTCAACGTATAGATGAGTAGAAAAACACAATCGGCACAGGGCGATCAGGCGGGACAGTTTTTCGATAGCGCGCGGCAAAACCTTAAGCGTGCGCTTCAGAACCGCCACTGTATCGGCATTACCGGCCTAAGCCGAAGCGGCAAGTCCACCCTGATCTGCAGCCTGATCAATCAGCTTAGACAGCATCAACATGCCAGTCTGGGCGGGTTTTCACCGGTTATCAGTCAGCGCCTGTTGGAGGTGCGAGTTCATCCGTTGGAGGATACGGGGCTGGCCGAATTTCCGTATGAACAGGCGATCGAGGCGCTATCTGCCAACCCGCCGCGATGGCCCGAGCCTACGACTGATATCAGCGGCTGCCTGCTGGAACTGAAACTGAAGCAAAACAGCAGCCTCAAGCAACTGCTCGGTGCTGAGACCGGTTCGGTTTTCCTCGAGCTGCGAGACTATCCCGGTGAGTGGTTGCTGGATCTGCCGATGATGCAGATGAGCTACGTCGATTGGTGCGCGCAGTCATCGCGGCTGTTTAATCAGCCGCCGCGGCTCGAACTGATTGGCGACTTGTTGGAGCAGCTGCAGCAGCTGGATCCGCTTGCGTCTTACGATGAGGCGACTTGCCAGCGTTTGCGGCAGGCTTACGTGGCTTTTTTGAAACGCTGTAAAGGCGGTGAACACAGCCTCAGCCTGGTGCAGCCGGGCCGATTCCTGTTGCCAGGCCAGTTTCGAAATGACCCGGTGTTGGGCTTCGTGCCGCTGCCGGGTTGCTCGACGCTGGCCGAGGATTTGCTCAAATCGGCGCCGCAAGACAGTTACTACAAGGTCTTTGAGCGACGCTACCGGGACTACGTCAAGCGGGTGGTGCGACCGTTCTATCAGCAGCAGTTCCGACCGATTACGCGCCAGGTGGTGCTGATCGATCTGGTGAATGCGTTGAACGGCGGCAGTGCCTACATCGATGATATGCGCCAGGCCATCGCACAGATCAGTGAGAGCTTTCACTATGGACGCAACAACCCGTTGCGTAAGCTGTTTGCGCCGCAGGTCGAAGAATTGGCCTTTGTCGCCACCAAAATGGACCAGGTGATCGCCGCTGACCATGAATCGGTGCGTCAATTGCTGGGACAACTGGTTCGTGATGCCTACAGCCAGGCGGCTCACCGTGGCGCGGCACCACGTATCGAGGCGATCGCCGCGATAAGGGCCTCAAGGGAGGTGATTGAGCAGGGCAGGCAGGCCCTGAGCGGCTACGATCTTTCGGGCAGACCGGTCGGCTATGTGCACCCGCCGATTCCGAGCCGTCTGGATGACGAGGCCGGTTTCTCCGGGTTCAGGGATTGGAAGATTCCGGCTTTCCAGCCCCCGGTACGGGCGAACTTCCACCATCAAGCCATTCCCCATATCCGGCTGGATAGCCTGCTGGAATTGATTACACGAGGTTGTCGCCATGAGTGACAAAGGCAAGCATCAAGACGGATTCAGTTTTGTGCCGGATCCGTCACAACAACTGGATGCCGATAGCACCGACAAGATCGAAGAAACCGTCGAACCCGGTACCTTCGTGCCCAGCCGGGAGCAGACGCTGGAGGCTCCACCGGAGTCCATCAGTGCCGATTCGCAGGCCGGCTCCGGTTCGGCCCAATCGAGTCGCGCACGGGAGTCACTGCAGTTGCAGGCAAGACCTGTTCGCGGTTTGAAAGCGTTGTTCGCGTTGTTAGGGCTCTATGTCGTTTGGTTGCTGGGCCAATCGAGCTACCAGCAATACCAGCTGTTAACGGCGCAGAGCAGCATTCTGGCAGCGGCTTTTCTTGCGCTGCTGGCCGCGCTGCTGCTGGTGGTCGCCTGGGTGTTGTTGCAGTGGGTCTGCGACAAAGATCGGTATGCTCGAGTGCGGGTCTTGCAGACCCAGGCTGAGCACTTTCGCGCGGTTCGATCTCACCGTAAAAGTGATGCTTTCATGGGGCAGCTGACCGCGTTTTATCGCGACAAACCGCAGTCACCGGAGCTGGGGCGGGCGCTGTCGAACCTGCCCGATTATGCCGACGATTCAGAGCGGATTGCGTTGCTGGAACAGCAGTTTGTTGCGCCGATGGATAGTGATGCCAAGGCCTTGGTGGCGCGCTATTCGATGCAGACCGGAGTAGCTGTTGCGCTGAGCCCCTGGGCCGCTATCGATATGCTGCTGACCCTGTGGCGCAACCTAAAGATGCTGGAAGAGATTAGTAAAATCTATGGCTTACGGCCATCTTTGAGAAATCGTCTCAATATTCTAGGGGTGGTTTTAAGCAACATGGTGCTGGCCGGCGTGTCGCAGACACTGGCCGATTCTTCCCAGGGAGTCCTTGAAGATGCGGCCCGCAGCAGCAGTGCATTGCTGTTGGCAAAGACCGGAGCCAATCTGGGGCAGGGTATCGGTGTGGCGCTGGTAACCGGTCGTATCGGCGTGCTGGGAATGCAGGCCTGTCGCCCGATTCCCTTTGCCGAAGGCGAAGTGCCTGGTGTTGGCCAATTCGGGCGACAAGCGCTGCGATCGATCCTGAATAGCCGCAAGCCCCACAGCTGATCACGTCTGATATCGGCAACAAAAAGGGAGCCGAGGCTCCCTTGAAATCAATTGAGGCGGTAGGGCCTAGCCGATCAGTGCCTTGGTTTCGAAGAACTCGTGCACGCCGAATTCCCCCAGTTCACGCCCATTGCCCGACTGTTTGTAACCGCCGAAGGGTGCCTGGTTGTTCCAGTCGCCGTCATTGATATAAACCTGACCGGCTCGAATGCCGCGGGCCAGGGTGCGGCCATGCTTAGCATCCGATGCCCAGACCCGGGCGGAGAGCCCATAAGGGGTATCGTTGGCGATAGCCAGAGCCTCGGCTTCGTCGGCATAGGGAATCATGCAAAGGACCGGACCGAAGATCTCTTCGCGCGCAATCGTCATATCGTTGCGAACATCGGCAAAGATGGTCGGTCGGGCATAATAGCCCAGCTCCAACCCCTCCAGCGGTTCGATACCGCCGGTCACCAGGCGCGCCCCCTCGTCGAGTCCGACGGTGATATAGCGTCGGACGATATCGCGCTGATTCTTCGATGCCAGCGGGCCCATAAAGGTGTCCGCCTCCTGTGGGTGGCCGACCTTAAGCGACTCGGCATACTGTTTGGCGATCGCTACGGCCTCATCGTAGCGTTTGGCGGGCACCAGCATTCGGGTCAGCGCCGTACAGGTCTGACCGGAATTGATCATCACATCTTCGACACCAAACCGCACCGCTGCATCCAAGTCCGCCTCTTCAGCGATCAGCAGCGGTGATTTGCCCCCCAGTTCCT
The DNA here is from genome assembly GCF_965230735.1 of Motiliproteus sp. Classification (GTDB taxonomy): domain Bacteria; phylum Pseudomonadota; class Gammaproteobacteria; order Pseudomonadales; family Balneatricaceae; genus Motiliproteus. The sequence continues at coordinate 2,649,721 of NZ_OZ246016.1, read as the reverse complement.
GGCAGACCCGCTTGACCGTCGGGGCCGCCAATTGGGCGATTCGAATCCCGGCGCGGGTGGAGCCGGTAAACGAGACCATGTCTACCTCCGGGTGGGTACACAGGGGTTCACCGACGCTGGGGCCGTCCCCGTTAACGAGGTTGAATACGCCAGCCGGAAGCCCGGCGGCGTGGACCGCCTCCGCCAGCATGAAGGCGTGTAGCGGCGTTGCTTCACTGGGCTTGAGCACCATGGTGCAGCCGGCCGCCAATGCCGGCGCCATCTTGCCGATCAACTGGTGCAGCGGGTAGTTCCAGGGGTTGATGAAGGCGCAGACGCCGACCGGCTCGCGTACTGCGGTGCAGTTGCCGATGCTAACTTCCTGCTCCAGCAGTGGGGTATATTCGGCATGCTGCGCCAGGGCGTCGATCGGATCGTCGACCTGTACCTCCTGGCTGAACCAGAGCGGGGCGCCCATCTCGGCGCTGATCAGCTGTGCCATCTGCTCACGACGCGTTCTTAGCTCGTCAACCAGCTTCTGAATGTAGTCGGACCGCTCGGCCGCAGAAGTAGCGGACCAATCGGCAAATGCACGCCGCGCGGCCTGGACGGCGCGATCCACATCATTCGCGGAGGCCAGTGGGGCGCGACCGGCGATCGACTCGTCGGCGGGGTTGGTCACATCCAGCAGGTCGCCGTCGGCCGCGACGAACTGCCCGTCGATATAAAGTTTGTCGAAAATCTTCATAAGGACTCCGTTATCCGTCCAGCAGGCCTTCGGCACGCAGATCCGCCATGGTGGCCTCGATGCTTTCGCGCAGGGTGGAGACGATAAAGTCGACATCTTCGGTTGTCATGGTCAGCGATGGCGACATGACGTTCAGATGCACGATGGCACGGGTGATCAGGCCGCGGGCATCGGCATGGTTGGAGACCCGCTTGCCGATATCCAGCGCTTCCGGAAATAGCGCCTTGGTATTTTTGTCGGCGACGTACTCGACACACTGCATGAAGTTGATGCCGCGAACCTGACCGACGATGGGCAGGTCTTCCAGAGTTTTCAGCTGCTGTTCGAAGTAGGGGCCCACCTGCTTCACATTGTCCAGTAGCTGCTCACGCTCCATGATCTCGATGTTCTTCAATGCCGCGGCACAGGCCACCGGATGGCCGGAGTAGGTGAAGCCGTGGGCGAAGCAGCGGTCGGAGCCTTCGGCATCGAGCACCGCAAAGATCTCGTCGGAGAACAGGGTGGCACCCAGGGGCTGGTAACCGGAGGTCAGGCCTTTGGCGCTGATAATGATATCGGGCTGGATATCGAAGCGCTCCTTGGATGCAAACCAGTGGCCCAGGCGACCAAAGGCGGTGACCACCTCGTCGGAAACATAAAGAATATCGTTGTCCTTACAGATCTGGTGCATCCGCTTCAGGTAGCCCTCGGGCGCCACGATCACGCCGCCGGCGCCCATCACCGGTTCGGCGAAGAAAGCCGCGACCTTGTCGGCACCGCCGAGTTCGGCAATCTTGTGTTCGAACTCCTGTACCAGATGATCGACAAACTGCTGCTCGTCCATCCCTTCCGGGGCACGGTAGAAGTTGGGGTAGCTCAGGTGGTGGATCGTATCCTTGATGAAATCGAACTCGGGCGGGTGGTCGCCCGGCTTACCGCCGATCGACATCGCCGCGTAGGTGCTGCCGTGGTAGGCATTGATCCGCGAAATGATGTGCTTCTTGTCGTGCTTGCCGCGACAGTTCTGATAGTAGTGAATCAACCGGAACGCCGTATCCACGGAAGTGGAGCCCCCGCAGCTGAAGAACACATGATTGATCGAACCCGGCGCCAGCTCCGCCAACTTGGCCGCCAGCTCCGCCGCCGGCGCATTGGTCATATCAACGAACGGGTTGGCGTAGGAGAGCTGCAGCGCCTGCTGCGCAATTGCCTCGGCCATCTCGACCCGACCCAGCCCGATGTTGTTGCACCAGAGTCCGCCGACGGCGTCAAAGTAACGCTTGCCGTCCGCGTCGACGATGTAATTGCCCGAGCCTTCAACGATCGGCAGAGCGCCTTCCTCACGAAACACATCGAATACCTGCCAGGGATGCAGAAAGTGCGCTTTGTCCTGCTGGCGGATTTTGTCGTAGTCGTACTGCTTAACCGTGGGTTTGTTGATTGCATTCATGTCTCGGTTCCTTAACCACTGAGGGTCGGGTTCTCTTATTGGATCGTAGGCTGCTTCGGCTCCGATTCAGCTAAACGGAAGCAGCGACGAAGACGGTACTCAACAGGTTAGGTGTCCAAGCCGGTATCGGATATACCCTGATCAGGGGACCTCCCCCCTAAACAGGGTATAGGCCCTGCGACCCGGCTAGCGGCAGACTGAATTAAAGCCCTCGGCCGATTTCGATTCCGGCCTGTGGCAATTCTCCATGACAACAACAGTAAAAAGGATGACCAGATGAGCGGTTCCGCCGATCCTTACGCCAAGGCAAACGAAGAGTACGTTCCCATCTATGCCACCCATACCGACACCTTTATGGGATTCGAAGCCAGTCGGGATATCGAGGGCAGTGATGCCCAGGTAGTCGTCAGCGGTGTGCCGTTTGATTTGGCCTGCAGCGGTCGTTCCGGCTCTCGCCTGGGACCCAAAGGGATTCGCGCGGCCTCATCCAACCTGGTTTGGGAAGCGGTTCGTTGGCCCTGGAACTTCGCCCTGGAGGATCACCTGAAAGTGATCGATTGCGGCGACATCCATTTTCAGTACGGTGAGCCGGAAAGCTTCGTTACCAACGCGGAAGCCCATGCCTGCCGCGTGCTGGAGGCGGGCAAGCAGATGCTCAGCTTCGGCGGCGATCACTTCATCAGTCTGCCGCTGCTTCGGGCTCACGCCAAGAAATACGGCCCGGTGGCGCTGATTCACTTCGATGCCCACACCGATACCTATTCCGGCGGTTCCAAATACGATCATGGCACGGTGTTCTATCACGCCATGAAGGAAGGTTTGATCGATATCGAGCACTCCATCCAGATCGGAATCCGTACCTCCTTTGACGCCGATAGCCATCCCCTGGAAGTCCTCGATGCGGCCTGGGTCAATGATCATGGTCCGGCCGCGGTACTTGAGCGAATCCTTGATCGGGTGGGAGATCGCAAGGCTTACCTGAGCTTTGATATCGACGGCCTCGACCCCAGTTGCGCGCCGGGTACCGGCACACCGGTCACCGCCGGTATCACCACCGATTGCGCCCTGAAAGTGATCCGTGGCCTCAAGGGCGTGGATCTGATCGGTATGGATCTGGTGGAGGTGGCTCCCTCCTATGATCACGCCGAAATCACGTCGCTGGCTGCGGCCACGCTGGCATTGGAATTTCTCTATCTTCTGGCCGATCGCAACCGAAAAGGACTCTAGTTACACGGCTTTTGATACTTAAAACCTGAAGTACAACAATAACTAAGGTAATAACTATGAGTTCTCCCAGTAGTCATAAAAAAACGCTTACCGCACTGGACGTCACGATTTACACCGTCTCGGCGGTGCTGCTTGTCGATCAGATCGCGATGGCGGCCGCTGTCGGCCCTGCTGCCATCTTCTGGTGGTTGGTAATCATCGTGCTGTTTTTGATTCCGAACACATTGGTAACCGCCGAGTTGGGCACCGCTTATCCGGAGCAGGGCGGTATCTACGCCTGGGTCCGCGATGCCTTCAATACCCGCTGGGCAGCCCGTATCACCTGGCAATATTGGATCAATATCGCCCTGTGGATGCCGGCGGTCTACATCATGTTTGCCGGTATCTTTGCGGCCCTGTTTGCACCGGAGATGAGTCTTTGGGCCCAGATCGGCTTGGGGGTGGCGCTGTGCTGGTTAACCACCTGGGCCAACTGCATCAGGCTCGATTACAGCAAGTGGATTCCCAACGTCGGCACCCTGACCAAGTTCGCAGTCATTTTGACACTGGGCGGCGCGGGTATCTTCTACGGACTTAACCACGGCTTTGCCAACGACCTGGGCTTTGGCGCGGCGATGGATGACCTCTCTGCCGGTCTGCTGTATCTGCCGGTGGTGGTTTACGGCTGCTTGGGTATCGAGCTGATCAGTGCCGAAAGCGACGAGATCATCAAACCGGAGCGCAATATCCCTCGCGCGATGCTGGGTGCAGGCCTGGTGGCTGCGGCGTTCTATATTTTTGGTACCGTTGGGGTTTTGGCTGCAGTGCCCGCCGAGAATGTCGACATGGTCGATATCCTAGCGGTAACCCTGAAAGAGCTGTTCGGCGGTAGCGCACTGGGCGACTCCATGGCGTTGTTGATCGGCGCGCTGGCGCTCTACACCCTGTTTTCAACCATGGTGACCTGGACCCTGGGCGGTAACCGGGCCGCGGTTGAAGCGGCGGATGCCAAAGAGATGCCGGCACTGTTCGGCTGGGTCCATCCCGAGCACAAGGCTCCGATCGGTTCAGCAGTGCTGACCGGCATCATCAGCTCCTCGATTCTGATCCTGTACGGACTGATGGCCAACAGTGCCGAAGAGCTGTTCTGGACCCTGTTCTCCTTCAGCGCGATCATCTTCCTGCTGCCTTACCTGGCCATGCATCTGGCGTTCTTGAAGCTGCGCCTGAGCGATGCCAAGCGTCCACGTCCATTCCGGATCCCCGGCGGTACCGTAGGTGCTTTTGCCATCTCTCTGCTGTGTCTGACGATCCTGTCGATGGCCATTGTGCTGTTCGTCTGGGTTCCGGGCGAGCCGCTGGATCTGATGTTTATCACCCAGGTCGGCGGTGGTGTACTGATCACCCTGGCCATCGGTGAATACCTGGTCCGTTGGGGCGAAGCGCAGAAGAAGCAACAACGTGTCGGTGCGTTGGAAGCGGGCTCTGCCTGACGGCTAAGCATTCGTTAAGCCATCGATGAAGCCCGGCGCGTTAATCGCGCCGGGCTTTTTTATGTCACTCGGATAAGCCGCAGGCAAACAGGACAGCGACGCTGCCGGTGATCAAATTTGATCGCGAGATCGGTTTCAGCTGCCGTTAAGTTACAGCGACTTAGGCTGACTTCGTCAACCTAAGAGGTCAATTTATGTCGCCGCTTATACCATCGGTTCTGCAAAAGCTACCCGCTTTCATCGTCGCGGTAATGATCCTGCTTTTGTTGCTGCTGCTCAGCGGCTGTATCGCATCCAATCCGCTTCGTATCCCCGATGAGGAATGGGCTCAGCTGAGCCGGGAGGAGCAGTTGCAGGCCTATCAACAGCAGGCGGAGATCGACAAGGTCCGGATACAGGCGCGAGCCCAAGAAAGACAGGCTGAGCTGGCCGCCGAAGCCCGAATCAAGGAACAGCAATTAGCGCTAAGACGCCACGCCCGCTACGGTGATCTGGTGCAGTGCGTTCTGGAACCGTTGCAGGTCAGATTCTCCGGCAAATGGAAATCAGCACAGCCGGTAGCGTTCGACTTGGTCCGGGGAGAGGTCAGGGCGATTGAATTGGAGGATAAGCGGGGCCGATATCAGCGTACCGGCTGGGTATCCTTCGATGAGACGGGGCAGGCAGTCGAGATTTGTCGCCAGTCGCCGAATTATTCCAATAACAGCTGTGATCGATTGCTGGGCACGACCAAGGAGTTTCACCGGGGGCTGCAGCAACAGATCGACATTGAACGATTTGCTCAAGGAACCCTGCGCTGTGACCTGAAGCCGACCCTCTGATAGCCCTGCTGATATTGAAGCCTTGATACGCGCGCCTTCGTCGCTCAACATACTCTTGCAAGCGGGTCGAGTCGGCACATTCGCGTTTGTCGGCGGTAAAGAGAGCAGCATCCAGCATGAAAATCATCATCAGCCGCAAAGGCTTTGACCTCAGCTCCGGCGGCTGTCCGAGCCCGATTCTTCCTGATGGTCGGATGATCTCGCTGCCTATCCCCGATAGTCGCTCCGGAATCTGCTATCGGGATTTGAATCAGTACGGCATTAACTTCGGCGATCTGGTTGATCAGTTGGGCGGAAGCAAGGTTGGCTCAGACAACCAGGCCCATCTGGATCCGGATCTCTCAAGCGAAGTTCTGGCGCGTCAGCCCGGTTGGCTACCGGTGTTTGGACAGATGAAGCAAGCCCAGGGACATCTTCACAAGCAGGGTGTAGCCGAGGGGGATCTGTTCCTGTTTTTCGGGCTCTATCAGGCCGTAAAAGAGACGGCAGAGGGTTGGGCGTTTGACCGCAGCCAACCCAAGCAGCACGTGCTTTGGGGCTGGATGCAGGTGGGGAAGGTGGTGCTGGTCAGTGAGGATACCGCAACTCAGTTCCCATGGGCCGCTTATCATCCCCATCTGGTGTCGCCGGATATCACCAATAACACCCTGTATCTGGCTGCGAACCACTTGTCACTGGGCGACGCTGACCTTGAGTTTGCCGGTGCTGGCGTCTTTCCGAACTATGATTCAGGACTGGTGCTCACAGAGACCGCATCAGAGGCGTCCAAGCCGCGGGTCAGTCGTTGGCGGTTACCTGGCTGGTTCTGCCCCTATGACAGCGATTTCGACGATGATTCGATGGCGGTCAAACCGCCGATCACCTATCTGGGAGCCGCCAAACGGTGGCAGCCCGACGGTGAAACGGTGCTATTGGACACGTCGGGGCGTTGGCAGGAGGCAGTACTGGATGCTGACCACTATCCGGAAGCTCAACGTTGGGCTCTGGCGCTGATTGCTAGCAACGCCGGTTTAGATCCTTAATCCGCGCCTTTTCGCGCTATCTGTATGCGCCGGTACGGGCGCGTGCCTCCTTTAACAACATATTTCTATCTGTTTTGGATGATCTGTTCCAAGTTCTGGACGATCTGATCCCAATCATCCCGGCTGAATCCCTAAATTGATCACCAGGCGGCACGACATGTTCGCAGCCCGCCCTGGAAACGATCAATAACGAATAGAGATTTGACCATGAAACTGAAACAAACCTTCAAAGCACTGACTGCCGTAGCGGCACTGGCCGGCGCTAGCCTGACTTTCGCGGCTGATATCGATATGAACGCGGATGCGAATGATCTGGCGATTCAGGGCTACGACACCGTGGCTTACTTCACCGAGGGCAAGCCGACCCAGGGTGATGCCAAGTTTACCGCCACCTACAAAAACGCGATCTACCAGTTCAGCAGCGCAGAAAATCGCGACCTGTTCCGTGAAAACCCGGAGAAGTATGCGCCTCAGTACGGCGGTTACTGCGCCATGGGTGTCGCGCTTGAGAAAAAACTGGATACCGACCCGACCGCTTGGCACATCGCCGATAACAAGCTGTATCTGAATCTGAATCACGCGGTGCAGAAGAAGTGGCTGACCGATGTGCCGGGTTACATCGATACCGCCGAAGCGAACTGGCCGGAGATTCGCACCACTGCGGCTGCGGAACTGAACGCCGAGTAACGCCGGTAAACCTGTAAACGATAGCGAGGTGGCGTGATGAAACGACTCACACCTAATGATGACTTTGAGTCAATTGCCAAAGAAAAAGATTGGGCGTTGGTCTACTTCAGCGCCACCTGGTGCGGCCCGTGCCAAACCATGGGTCCGATAGTCGAGCGCCTGGCCGCTGATTACGAGCAGTCGTTGACCACCTTCAAAGCGGATGTCGACGAGGTGCCGGAGCTCGCGGGTCGATACGGACTGCGCGGGGTTCCCACCTTGCTGCTGTTGAAACAGGGGCGGGTGGTCGACGGCCAGGTTGGTGCCATGCCGGGCACGATGCTGGCGAACTGGATTAATGAAAAGAGGAAGCAAGAACATGAATAAGCAACTGGTAGCGAGTGCAGCCCTAGCCGCCGTGATGGCCGCAGGCGTCGTGACACCGGCCCAAGCAGCAGGCAAGGAAAAGTGTTATGGAATCGCCGAAGCCGGTCAGAACGACTGCGGTAATCTGGCGGGGACCCATTCCTGTGCAGGTCAGTCAACGGTCGATAACGACCCGGGTGAGTGGAAGCTGGTCGCTAAGGGGACCTGCCACGACCTAGGCGGGTTACTAAAAGCGGAAGCCAAAAAAAAACATCAGCAAAACAAAGGCTAAAAAACCAAAGTTAATCTGGTTTGCTATGCCGATCTTGAACGGGGTCAGCTTCTGTCTCGTCCAGCGAGGACTGACCCCGAATTAATGTAACTGGCCATTCAAACAAGAGGTATCTGACGATGAAAAGCATGATCGGTCAATTCGCCGGTTTCTATTGGCAAACGACCCAGCCGTTGAATTACCTGCAGCCGGTCGCGCTGTTGGCAGCGCGGCTGTATGTTGCCAAGGTGTTCTTTGCTGCCGGGCTGACCAAGCTACAGGATTGGGACACCACGCTGTTTTTGTTTGAGGAAGAGTACAGTGTTCCACTGCTGCCTTTCGAGTGGGCCGCTGTGTTGGGGACTTCCGGAGAAATTCTGCTCCCGATTTTGATTGTTCTGGGATTGGGAGCGCGTTTTGGTGCCTTGGGCCTAAGTGTCGTTAACGTTGTGGCGGTGATCAGTTTGGAAGAGATTGCTCCCGCCGCATTGGGTCTGCATGTGATCTGGGGGTTGTTGCTGGCCCAGGTTGTCGTCTGGGGAGCCGGCGCACTGTCTGCCGATGCTTGGTTGAAAAACAACCTCAAGGTCAGTAAGCGAGCGGGGCAGTAAGCTTACTCCTGGCCCTGATGACAGCGACCGTAGATAAAAGAGACGAGCCAGCTTGCGTTGGCTCGTTGATGTTGCCGTTGAGGCCGTCTTTTTGTTGCCATCACTGTCTTTACCGCTAGTTGACTCCTCTGACCTTATCGAGCCACTCCTTGGGCGATAGGCCGGTTTTCTTTCTGAAGACCCGAGCCAGGGCAGAGCCATTCTCGTAGCCGACTTCGTGGGCAACCAGACCAACAGGTTTGTTTTTCTTCAGCAGCCCCTGCGCCAGGGCGACTCGCCACTCGGTGATGTAGTCACCGGGGGGCTGACCGATGACCTCGCGAAACAGCTCAGCGAACTTGGATCGGGACATCGTGGCTTCGGCGGCCATCGAATCCAGCGTCCAGTGGGATTGCGGATCCTGATGCATCGCTGTCAGCGCTTTTGAGAGCTGCGGGTGCGCCAGGCCGGCCATCAATCCATGGGTAACCGTTCCTTCGTCAAGCACATAGCGAAGCAGCTGAATAAGAAAGATATCGGACAGGCGGTCAATCATCGGGTCGCGACCACAGCGGTTTTCGAACGCCTCATCAAACAGCCACTGCGCAGCTTGGCCCATCATGCCGGTATCTTCCAAATCGAAGTAGAGGAACTTGGGCAGTGCATCGACCAGCGGATTACTCAATCCCTCGCTGTAGTGGATGTTGGCGCATACCAGCTCAGCGTTGTCCGACTCGTTGGCAATGATCCGATGCTTGAACATCTTCGGAATAAAAATCACCGACGGGCGTTCAAGTACCATCTTGTGGCCTTCGTCATTGATAAAGGCCAGCGTGCCGGATTTGAGCAGGTGCAGGCTGCCACCATCATCCTGGTTGCCGCCGAAGGCTTGAATACCGCAAAGATTACCGCTGAAGAACACCTGGGCATTGATCGAGAAGCGGTTGAGTATGTCCGAGAGTCTATCCATCGAAATAACGCCTTTTTGGACGATCTGATTCAAGGTCTGGATGATCTGATCCCTGCCAGACCTCTATGCATTTTACATTGAGAACCACATGGCGGGTGGGATGACCACTCAGTTAGCAGTTCAACAATAAACGGCAACTTTTCATTCACTTAGTTCCAGGAATGGAGATATCTCAGCGATTGCCGTAAGGAGAAACTATGCAGCAGTCACTTGGCGGACAGGGAGCTGCCATCGGTGTGGGGCTCAGGCATCCGCACTATCAGGACGTCTTGGTCGCTCCGGCACCGATCGATTTCATTGAAGTGCATTCGGAAAACTTTTTTGGCCAGGGCAGTGTGGCACGGTCCATTTTGCTTGAAGTTGCACAGCATTATCCGATCAGTCTCCATTCCACGGCCATGGGGTTGGGGTCTGAACACGAGATTCCGGAATCATACCTGGATTCGCTAGGGAAGCTGGTTGATCAGGTCTCCCCAATTATGCTGTCGGATCACGCGGCGTTTGCCTGGAGTCAGTGGCGCGACAGCCCGATTCATGCCGGTGATCTGTTGCCGCTGGCTTACAACGAAGCGAACCTCGCGATCATTTGCCGAAATATCGACCGCTGCCAGCAGCGGCTTGGGCGGCGTTTGCTGGTGGAAAATGTCTCGGCCTATATCACGCCGGAGAACACTAGTATGCGCGAAACCGAGTTTCTGGCGGCGATCACCGGCAATACCGGTTGTGGCTTGCTGGTGGATCTTAACAACATCGTTGTGAACGCCCGCAACCTGGGTGTTGCAGACGTTAATAGCTATGCAAAGTCCTGGTTGGATCAGATTCCAGCAGACAAGGTCGGTGAGATTCACCTGGCCGGTTATAGCGCAGTCCCCAGCGGTGAAATCGTCATCGACGACCATGCACAACCGGTGTCGGAGGAAGTTTGGTCGCTGTATGGCTACGCGCTGCAACGATTTGGCCCCGTTCCAACCTTGATCGAATGGGATAACCAGCTACCGACCTGGCAAGTACTGGTTGAGGAGGCCCAAAAAGCCCGAAATCTGGCCAATGAGGTGATCCATCATGCTGACTGATCAACAACGCTTGATTGCCGCGATCTTTGCCGATGAAGGATCGGATCGGTTTGAACCCAAAGGGTTGGCGATCTATCAGCGCAACCTGAAAGCAACGGCCAGACGGGCGTTGAAGATCAGTTTTCCGACGGTGGCTCAGCTAATCGGTGAGGCGCTGTTTCAGCATGCCGCTGACCGGCTGCTATTAACCTCGCCACCGCAGGAGGGCGATTGGGGATTGTGGGGGAGTGGGTTTGCCGATCTTTTGGACCAATTATCAGAATTGGAAGCCTATCCTTATGTCGGCGATTGCGCTCGATTAGATTTTGCCGTGCATAGGATGAACCGCACCCAGAGCGCGCCGCTCGATCTTTCATCGTTGTCGCTGCTGGGCAGTGAGCCGACGGAGCAGCTGAGGTTACAATTTAACCAAGCGGTCAGGTTTGTAGAGTCTGCGTATCCGATTGTTGATATATGGGTGGCGCACCAGGCAGAGACGCCCGATCCGCAGGAATGGTTTACAGCAGCAAAAAAGAAGATGCAGCGCGGACAGGGACAGTCTGGTTTGATCTACCGCGTTCAGCAGCGTACCGAAGTTCGACAGGTCGGTGTGGCGGAGCAGCGATGGATCAACTCACTGCGTGCAGGGAACACGCTGTCGGTGTCACTGGATCTGGCGCAGTCGAGCGATTTTGATTTTGAAGCCTGGCTACCGATGGCCGTCAGCCAGAATCTGATAACTGAAATCCATTCTTCACCGCAGTAGTGGAATCAATCTACTCAGAGCCAACACCGTTTAGAAAGCCTGAAACTAAGGCTTTCTAAACGGAGAAGGTAATCACCAGCTCTTCAACTCAACCCCAAAAAGCGAGCCCTTATCAGAGGTCAATCATCCTTAATAATTTATCATTTAACATAATCTATATTATGCGAAGTTGTATATGGGTAAGGTTGGGGCCGGTTGTGGCGCTACTGCGCTTAGTGCGCTGCGTTCTGCTCCTGCCCCCAGGTTTCGTAAGCCGCTAACGCCGCTTCTTTGCCTTCGGTTTTGGAGATCTCCAACAGGTCCGCTATCCGGAGCATCGATACCAGTTCGTCATGCGCCCACTCGTAGCGATCAATGATCAGCGTAATAAACGACTCGAGCGTTACTGCGTCGACGCCGTCGGTTTTGGTGAGATCCTGTAGATCGATCAAGCTCTGCTTCACAAGATCGAGTTCTCGTTTAAGATCCAAGTTAGTCATGGTCAGCACCTCTTTGCTGGTTGTGATTAGCACCCTGGATCAGCTGCAACTGATGCTGGGTGCGCTACTTCCTTTTTCTCCAGAACGGTCCAGGTTCGTGACCGATCGGATATAGATCTTCACCGTCGTATTCGTAGATCATCCATTCCATCTGGAACCGTGCGAACGCAATATCGCGTAGCTTCTGGTCGAAGAAGAAGCACAGCTCGTCGATCGCTTTCCCTTTCAGTTCCGGGTGCCCCTGCTGCTCCAGCTCGCGCCAGTAACGCATGAACTCCTGCAGGATGTAGTGCATGTAGAGGCTGGTACAGTGGCCGAAGGTTCGGCGAGCCCGGGTCTCGATATCGTCCAGCGGCTCCAGGAAGCGCCTGATTGGTCGTGAGACCATTGATCAGTGTCTGGCGGACTGATGAACCAGCTGCTCATCAAAAGCCCATTGCGGGATTTCTGCCGGCTCTGCCTCAAGGACTCGCACCAGAGGTACGACATTGTTTCGCGGTGCAGCTTCCTGCCGGAGGGCGATATCGATGCCGTATTCGAGCAGCTGCTTGCGGTGGCGGTAATAAGTCGCCTTAGGAAGTGTTGATCGCAGATCCTCGCCGATCTGCCATAGCGTGTAGGTGGACCGCAGTTTCTGCGGGAACTCAAGTAGTTGGTCAGTCGTCAGGGCTAGCTGCTCATTCATTTCTAATCGCTCCAGGTAACTCCGGTACACTCGCCGGATCTCATCTACAGTCAGCGTCTTTGCTTCTTCAAAGCCCAGTTCTTTCAGTTGTTTAGCGCGCAGTACTAATTCA